>NZ_BOOG01000167.1 GCF_016863115.1 Sphaerimonospora thailandensis | reverse complement strand
TGGCCCTTCAGCCGGTACTTCACCGCGTAGTTCACGGAGAAGGTGAACTTGTACCAACCGTGGTTGTACGCGATGTAGAACGACTTCAGGTCCGCCGAAAGCCGCAGCTGATCGTCGCCGTACTGGGCCGAGTAGAACTCGTCCTTGGAGACCCGGGTCTGGGTGACGCCGGTGCCCTTCGACGTCTTGATCTCCGTGGAGTCGCCACGACGCAGCGTCTTCAGCAGCGCCAGCGCTTCCTCGGGAGTGTCGGCGGGGAAGGAGTCGTTCTGAGCCGCGAGCCACTCGAAGACGTTGACGTAGGTCGTCTGGTAGTCCCGGCCGTGCCGGCTCCGGACGACGCTCCTGTTCTCCGGGTTCTTCGGCACGAAGGACACGATCTCGCCGGACCAGCCGGTGGTCTTGAGCTCGAGGTCCTTCTTGGCCTTCTCGGCCTCGGCCCGGGTCTTGAAGGTGCGGTTGTCGATCCACTTCTTGACCTTGGTCACCGAGCTGCCGGTC
>NZ_BOOG01000166.1 GCF_016863115.1 Sphaerimonospora thailandensis | reverse complement strand
AGCGCGGCTATGAACGCCTCTGCCACCGGCGGCTGCTCCCCGTGGGTCATCACCGACAACGCGGCCAGCTCCGGATGCGCCGCGGCCTCCGCCGGATCGGTGATCGGCGGGATCTGGTCGGGGCCGATCACCGCGCACCTCAGCGTGTAGCCCGCCAGCTTGGTGTCGATCGGCTTGGCCGCCCACTCGGCGGTGCCCGCGTCCGTGCAGATCACCAGCACCGTGACCGGGCAGTCCAGCTGCAGCCACAGCGTGGCGGCATACCGGGGGATCTGCTTGCGTTTCTCCTCGTCCTTCTTCTGCTGGATCTCCACGATGATGGCGTGCTCGGGCGCATGCCGGGGGCCGATCGTGATCACCGTGTCGGCGTACCGGTCCTTCGACAGGCGATCGTTGAGCTCGTTGCCCACCACTTGGACCGCAAGCCCGCCGGGCACCTCGACGCCGAGATGGTCGCGCAACATCTCCACGGCGAGCTCGGGCCGGTTGCGGAACATGAGGTTGA
>NZ_BOOG01000165.1 GCF_016863115.1 Sphaerimonospora thailandensis | reverse complement strand
CTTTTACGTTGATGTAAGGGGAATGCTCCCTCAGCTCCGGCCGCGGTGGCCGGCGTGCGTGCCCGCTTTACCGGCGCTTTACCAGCGTTTCTGCTGATCATCGGTGGAAGGTGAACGGCCTCGCTTACTCCTCGCGTCCGGCCCGTCACGATATTTTGTGATGCAAATCACATCATCTGGAGGAAACCGGAAGGCGTCGCGATCACGTCAAAGCCACCTTCCGCCGGCGCGGCCGGTGTCACCCAGGGGTCGGGTAAACCCACCCGCCGGGCACGTCCTCTCATCCGTGTCGTACGCACAAAGCGGTGGCGTACAGCCCACATAACGGAAAAGGACCCGGCTGGGTGCCGGGTCCTTTCCTTACTTCATCGGATCGCCCAGGCGTCAGACGATCTTGCCGGACCAGCCCTTCGCGGCGGCCTGGTAGACGGCCAGGGCCTCACCGTCGAAGTACGGCGAGACGCTGGTGTCGATGCGGTTGTTGCCGTCGGTGTCGGAGACGCCGCTGGTAA
>NZ_BOOG01000164.1 GCF_016863115.1 Sphaerimonospora thailandensis | reverse complement strand
CCCCTCCGATATTTGGCGGTGATGAGGGCGCGGCGGAGGGCGGCGTGGGCGTCGGCGATGGAGATGGTGGTCTTGCTGGTGTACCAGGGGCGGGCGTTTTGGTGGGCGGCCAGGTCGCGGTCGTGCTTGCCGTGCAGGGCGTACCAGCAGAGGCGCCTCCCCCCGCGGTGTGGACACCTTGAGTGCCGGATCATAGAGATCTGGAGACCAAGGAGTTCCTCGTGGCCATGAAGGCCTACTCGTCTGAGTTCAAGGCAGACGCCGTCGCGTTGTACCTGTCAGACCCGGCGCGGACGTAACACACCGATCTGGGCACGAGTCGCGGTCAGCGGGTCCACGCCATCGCGCTCGCAGACCAGCAGGTACTCGGCCAGCCCGCGCCCGTAGGCGTCGATCGTCCGTGGTGCCCGCCCCAGATCCGTCCAGATCCGCAGCCACTCGGCCGCACGGCCGTACCGGCCAATGACCGGCCACCTCTCCTCCGGTGATGCCATACCCAACAGGACCCCCGTCCCCGTCAGCTT
>NZ_BOOG01000163.1 GCF_016863115.1 Sphaerimonospora thailandensis | reverse complement strand
GCGGCCACAGCATCGGCGTCGCCCGACTCGACCCAGGCGCCGGTGAATCCCCGCCCCAGTTCCGCGCCGAGCCGGAGCTCCCACTGGTCACTCACGCGGCCACGCCCCTTCCGGAATACGGCAGAGCAACCCCGGCGTGGTGAACCAGGAGTCGTCGATGAACCTGCCAGTCGTGTACCCCATCAGGGCAAGGAACAGGTTCATCTCCTGCGCGATGTCAGAGGAACCGACGAGATGCGCCCCCTCCTCCATGGGGCGGTCGAAGTGGTCCGGGGTCATGTCCTGCCAGCGGCCCTCGTTGACATAGACCGGTTCGCTGACTTCGCCGAGCAACGCGTCATAGGACAGGTAGAAGGCCCGGCCGCCCGGCTGCGGGAGCGCGTCGAGAGCCCACCACATGGACGATCCGGACAAGGTGAAGATCTTGACCCAGCCGGGGCTCTGGTCGGCCACCCACACGACGTCCTCTTGTGGGAGATGGGCATGCCATCGCCGTGCCTGGTTCAGATCGCAGGGGAGTGTCTCCTCTT
>NZ_BOOG01000162.1 GCF_016863115.1 Sphaerimonospora thailandensis | reverse complement strand
CCTGCGCGAGCTTGGTTACCCCATCGTGGCGACCAAAGGCCCCGACGGCGGCTACCGGCTTGAGGCGGGCACGGACCTGCCCCCGCTGTTGTTCGACGACGAGCAGGCCGTCGCCCTGGCCGTCGCGCTCCAGACCGCCACCATGTCGGGGGCCGGCATCGAGGAGGCCGCGGCACGGGCGCTGAACACCGTACGGCAGGTCATGCCTGCCCGGCTGCGCCACCGGATCGACACCCTCCAGATCACCACCGTCGAGCGGCCAGGTAGCCGGACGGACCCGCAAACCGACAGCGGTGTGATCATGGAGCTCAGCGCCGCGGTGCACGCCCGCCAGGTGCTGCGCTTCGACTACTCGCCGCAGAGAGGAGACGACGGCGGCGAGTGGCCCCCGCCGCGCCGGGTGCAGCCGCATCACCTCGTCAGCCGGGGCGGGCACTGGTACCTCGTCGCCTGGGACCTCGACCGCGAGGACTGGCGCACCTTCCGCGTCGACCGGATCACCCCCCGCACCCCCGCAGGACCTCGCTTCACCCCGCGTGAG
>NZ_BOOG01000161.1 GCF_016863115.1 Sphaerimonospora thailandensis | reverse complement strand
GGTGCGCCACGAGGCGCGCTGCTGTATCCCCGGCTCAACCGGGATGAACTCGAAGGGAGGTTCATGGGTCCGATGACTTACCCGAAGCCGAAAGGCGCACGGGGAACATAGCACGTCAGAAAACCGCAGACCGGGTCCAGATGTCAGGGACGGGGCTGCGGGAGGACCCGCGTGACATGGCGAAAGCTGGATTGCTTGAAGCCCAATCTCCAGTTGACGGAACTTCGCGTCCGCCGGAAAGACATCCGGAACCGGCGCCGTGCCCTGCCCCGCTGGTGGCATGCAGGCGAGGGCACCCTTCGGGGCACGGAGCGATGCCCAGCGAGGGCATTGAAGGAGATGAGTGGGCCGCCTACCTCACGCTCGGACGTACAGCAGCGACGAACGTGGGATCGCCTACGGGGCGCGAGCCCTATGGCGACGGAGGGGTCGTAGTAGTCGCCGGAGTAACGCCCGGCCGAGGAGGACGGGAAACCCGTCCGCAGGGCGAAGGACCCCAGGTGATTCGGACACCAAGACTCGGGAGGTATGCGAAATGCAGAGTGCCGA
>NZ_BOOG01000160.1 GCF_016863115.1 Sphaerimonospora thailandensis | reverse complement strand
TCCCATCCGTCAGTGAAGGATCGAGGAGAAAGCTATAGGAGGAATTAGGCGGATGTAAGGGGAGTGCTCCCTCCGCTCTGGCCGCGGTAGTCGACACGTCTTCTCGCTTTACCGGCGCTTTACCAGCGTTTCCGCTGATCATCGGTGGAAGGTGAACGGCCTCGCTTACTCCTCGCGTCCGGCCCGTCACGATATTTTGTGATGCAAATCACATCGTCTGGAGGAAACCGGAAGGCGTCGCGATCACGTCAAAGTCGTCTTCCGCCGGCGCGGCCGGTGTCACCCGGGGCGGCCGGGCAAACCTCACCGTTGGCCGTCCTGTCCGATGTCCACTCACTCATGCCGCACGCACAAAGTGATGCGTGAAGCCCGCACAACGGAAAAGGACCCGGCTGGGTGCCGGGTCCTTTCCTTACTTCATGGGATCGCCCAGGGGTTAGACGATCTTGCCGGACCAGCTCTTCTCGGCGGCCTTGTAGACGGCCAGGGTCTCACCGTCGAAGTACGGCGAGACGCTGGTGTCGATGCGGCTGTTGCCGTCGGTGTCAGACACACCGCTGGTAA
>NZ_BOOG01000159.1 GCF_016863115.1 Sphaerimonospora thailandensis | reverse complement strand
AGGCGCCCTCGATGACGCCGGTGGCGATCGGCCAGCCCTTGGCCAGCGCGGTGGGATAGTCCAGGTAGGGCTTCTTGGCGGTCAGGTAGTCCGCGCAGGCATCGGCGCCCTTGCGTTCGGCTGCGGAGAAGGCGCCACGGGTGGCGCGGCGGCGGATCCCGGAAGCGACCTGCGCCGACTTGCCTTCCAGGATCTTGCGGGCCTGGTCGGTGACCCAGGCCTCGGCATCGGGGTCGCCGGGGTAGAAGAAGGTCCAGGCAGCCTTCCATAAATAGGTCAGCACGTGAATGAAGTCGATCACGATCGTGACGTTCACCTCGCGCCGGGCCGCCTCGGCGGTGATGACGTCGAGCTGGTGGTTGTTGCCGTCGACCAGGGCCACCCAAGGACGCTGGTGTTCCCGATCACGTCGCTCGGCTTCGTCGAAGACCGAGCCGATGACAGCGGCGGTGGACTCGGTGATCGAGGCGGTCAGCCATTTGCCGGTGGCGACCGGCCCTTCCTGCGGCTTCTGCCCGCCCCTGGTCATGATTCCCTCGGCGGTGCGGGGGACGGGACGGCAGTCGTA
>NZ_BOOG01000158.1 GCF_016863115.1 Sphaerimonospora thailandensis | reverse complement strand
CGCCTTCGGCGGCGCCGTCGCCGGGGCCTTCGGCGGCCGGTCTGCCCGCGCCGGACGCGGCGATCCCCAAGGATCCCGCGCGGCTGGCCGACGCCCTGACGCGTACGGTCGCGCTGTTGCGTGACGGCGTCGACGACTGGGTCCGTACGGGCGGCCCCGCCAAGGGACAGGCGCCCGAGTCGGTGGTCCTGCCGGCCCTGTACGAGCAGCGCGTCTACCGGCGCCTGGCCCGCCATCCGAAGCTCGCGTCCCGGACGTACGGCAAGCTGCCCAAGGGTTTGGCCGGGCGGGCCCGGGACAACGTGACGGCCGTGCGGGGCCTGCTCTCCCTGGCCCACCCCGTCAGCGGGACGGCGAAGTTCCGCCTCAAGCCTCCCGAGCCGGCGGATGTGCTGCTCAAGCATTTCCGGCGGGCCGAGCGCCGGTTCGGCGTGGAGTGGGAGGTCCTGGCGGCGGTGATGTTCGTCGAGACCAAGTTCGGCCGGGTGCGGTCGCCGAGCCACACGGGTGCCGAGGGGCCGATGCAGTTCATGCCGGGCACCTGGAAGGCGTACGGCATGGGCGGTGACGTCCACGACACTCGCGATGCCCTGCTCGGCGCGG
>NZ_BOOG01000157.1 GCF_016863115.1 Sphaerimonospora thailandensis | reverse complement strand
TTTTCGCTCCGGCGGCTCCTCCGGCGCGACCGCGCCGCTACGACGACGTCCCGGATGAGGCGGCGACCGGTCCGATGCCGGTACTGCGGAACGCGCCGCTGGAAGAGCCTCAGGAGGAGTTCTTACCGATCTTCGCCTCCGTCGAGTCGGCATGGTTCAGGCGGGCCACCCCGTCAGAGCCGGAACCGGGATGGCAGCAGCCGACCGCGGTCGACGCCGGCTGGCAGGCCGCCGCGGCCGTCGCCCGGCAGCCTGCCTCCGAGGGCAAGACCACCTCCGGCCTGCCCAAGCGGGTCCCCAAGGCCAACCTGGTGCCGGGCTCGGCCGATCCGGTGGCGGCCCCGGCCGCACCACCGCCCGTCCTGTCGCCGGATCGCGCCCGGAGCCGTCTGTCGAGCCTCCAGCAGGGCGTACGTCAGGGCCGCGCGGTGGCGCGCGGGGAGATCAGCGAGGACCAGGGCTACCCGATGAGAGAAGGGGAGCAAGCATGATGGAGATGAGTCAGGCCGCACGGGGCCTCAACTGGCTGATCAGCGACTTCGTCGGCTCGGTTCCGGGTGTGGCGCACGCGGTGGTGGTGGCGTCGGACGGTCTGCCGCTGGCCTATTCCGACGGCTTTCCACC
>NZ_BOOG01000156.1 GCF_016863115.1 Sphaerimonospora thailandensis | reverse complement strand
CGAGGGCGGCTCGGTGACCCACGTCCGGGACTACCTCGACAACCGCACCTTCGACACCCTCGCCGAGGCTGAGAAGGCCAAGAAGGACCTGGAGCTCAAGACCACCGGCTGGTCGGGCAAGATCGTGCCCGTCGAGACGGACAAGCTCGCGAAGAACAAGCGGGAGTCGTACAAGAAGTACGTCTCCATCGCCGCGTGGCAGAAGTGCTGGGTGGCCGAAAAGACCGAGGCCGACGCTGAGGCGCTGGCTCGTGGCGGAAGCCAGGAGCTGAAGGGCGAACACGGTTGGGCCGGCGTCACCGTCACCCGCATCACCAGGGACGAGTACATCAAGGTCGACCAGGACAGCTGGTGGTCGAGCGACAGGACGGCCTTCTACTTCAAGAAGGAGAACGGCTTCTACAAGGCCACCTACTGGGTGCGGTACGACCTGGACTACAAGCTGAAGGGCCACGTCGTGGACCTGAAGCTGAAGGACGTCGGCAGCCTGGGTGGCAACGTCGGCGGCCAGGGCATCGCCTACAACCAGAAGATCGGCACGCCGGTCTTCATGTTCGGCTACCCGAGCGGTTCGCACCCGGACGGCAACTACGCCTTCACCGGCAAGACCCTCAAGTGGTCGTACGGCAAGACCTTCGCGGCCGCCGCTCCGGCGGTGAAGGGC
>NZ_BOOG01000155.1 GCF_016863115.1 Sphaerimonospora thailandensis | reverse complement strand
GGTGGATGAGGGTAACCCGTCGCGTGAGGAGAATGTCGAGGCCGAGGGTGTAGAAGCCGAGGGTGCAGAGGCCAATCGTGGCGAGGCCGGTCTGATGGAGTCGGTGCATGCGCAAGCAGGCGGCACCGGTGACGAGCAGGCCGGGGGTGGGCCTGGCCGCCGGGAATCCGGGTGCGGCCGAGACGCTCGGGAGCACCCTACGCGGGCAGCAGAGCACCGGCGGGAGGGATCAGGCCACGAGACGCACATGCCGGCCGAACCCAGCCAGACGGGACTCGGCCATCTCGCCGGTTCGGACACCGACCGCCACGATCGCGACACGGAGAGCGTGCGGGCGAAGGTCGGCCGGGAAACACCCGACCAGGCCGAACACGGCTGCGAGACCGCCCGGCAGGAAGCCAGAGCGGAAGATGAACCCGGCGAAGCCAGACCCGGCCCCGAGGCCGGACGTGAGGGCTTCGGGCCGGAGGCAACCGGGGCATGTTCGACCATGCCGGGCGCGACCATGCCGGGCGCGACCATGCCGGACACTGCCGAGCCGGACGCTGCCGAGCCGGACGCGACCGGGCTGGGCGAGCACGGGGACCTCGGCACCGGTGGCGGGAAGCGGAACGAGGGCAGCGGGATCGGCAGCCGGAGCAAAGGCGAGGGCCGGGGGAGCAAGGGCGAGGGCCGAGGG
>NZ_BOOG01000154.1 GCF_016863115.1 Sphaerimonospora thailandensis | reverse complement strand
CTCCCGCACCACGTGTGATGTTCAGCCGTTGTACTCGCTCACGACGTCCACGACCCAGACGACGCCGAAGCGGTCCCTGAGCATGCCGTAGAGCGGGGCCCACTGCGCGGGACCCAGCGGCTGCACGACGGTGGCGCCCTCGGAGAGCTTGTCCCAGTACGCGGTGATCTCCTGCGCGCTCTCGCCACGCAGGGAGAGGAAGAAGGAGTTCTCGCCCTGGTTCCACCGCATCTGCGAGGGCACGTCGTAGGCCATCACGTGGAAGCCGTTGTCGGCGAGCACCTGGCCCCACATCACCCGGTCCGCCTCGGCGGGGTCCTGCACGCTCCCGGCGTCCTTGTAGGTGACGACGGCGAGGTCACCACCGAAAACGGACTGGTAGAACTCCAGCGCCGCGCGGGCGTCGCCACGGAAGTTCAGATGAGTCACGGACTTGACGGCCATATTCGGCTCCTGACCATTGATTGTCGTTTCTGGACGCCGTTGTCCGGCGCGAGACAACAGTCACAGGGGAAGAGGTCAGGTTGTGGCCGCTTCTTGCGGCAGTATTGGGCCATGCCGAAGACCTCCGCGCGACTGCTGGCGTTGCTCTCGCTGCTCCAGGCACGCAGGGACTGGCCGGGGGCACTGCTGGCCGAACGGCTGGACATCAGTGCGCGTACCGTCCGCCGGGACGTCGACCG
>NZ_BOOG01000153.1 GCF_016863115.1 Sphaerimonospora thailandensis | reverse complement strand
GGTGGTGGCGCCGATCACCGCGCCGATCAACGTCTGCGGCAACTCCGTCGCCGTGCTCGGCGAGGCGTTCTCCGGCTGCCGCGGCGGCTCGTCGGTCGGCGGCGGCCACGATCACGGCCACAGGCCACGCCGCGACAAGCCCGCCCGCGAGCGGCGCGGCGGCGGTAAGTGGACCCACCCCGGCTCGAGTGGTCACGACACCGACTGGCGATACTCCGGGGGCAGCGGCACCCGGGTGGTGACGCCGGGCAAGAAGCCGAGGACGATCAGGAGGGACCGGCCGGGCAACTGGGGCGCGGGCGGGAACCGCACTTCGGGCACCTCCTCGATCGGGGGCGGCAACCAGGTGGTCGCGCCGATCACTGTGCCGATCAACGTCTGCGGGAACGCCGTGGCGATCGCCGGTGACGCGTTCGCGGGCTGCCGCGGCGGGGCCACCGTGAAGGGGAGCTGGGGACGGCACGGCTACTGGGGCGCGGGCGGGAACCGCACCTCGGGCCGCTCCTCCATCCTGGGCGGCAACCAGTTGGTGGCGCCGATCACCGCGCCGATCAACATCTGCGGCAACGCGGTCGCCGTTCTCGGCGAGGCGGCGGGGGGCTGCAAGGGCGGCGCGTCGGTGACGGGCAGCGTCGGCGGAGGCGGCAACATCACCTCCGGCCGGTACGGCATCCTCGCCGGCAACCA
>NZ_BOOG01000152.1 GCF_016863115.1 Sphaerimonospora thailandensis | reverse complement strand
CGGCGGCGGGGGCCCGCCGCCGGATACGGTGGCCGGCCTGCCATTGCTACATCAGTCGGTTCCCCGCTGGCGATTCGACGCTGCCCACCACACGTAGTCTCACACGCAGTGATCTTGATAGCCCGAGCGGTTGCGCCCAGATCAGGACGAATGCTGTTTATGTGACATCAAGTAGATGGCGTACGAATACCATTTACTTCTCGTAATTTCTTTGAATTTCTCGGGCAGGGTTGTTGTCATTTTCGAGTTCCCTGTGAAAGAATTGCGACAGGTGTTCGAAATATCATGGGCGAGGGGAGGGGCCGATGCCTGCGGCGTGGGAGACGAAACCCGGGGAAGGATTCGACGAGAAACGGTTCGGCTCGGATGTGCCACGGTCCCATGCCGAACCCTTACTGGGGCCGCAGTGGTGGGTGGCTGTGGAAGCCGAGGCGCAAGCGCGTGCTGCCACCCGCGCCTGGAGCAGCGGTTCGGTGGACGCTGCATCGTGGGCCGATTGGCCCGACTGGCTTGCCGCCGTCCCCCGCATGTCCCCGAACGCCGTACTGCCGAACGCTGCGCTTTCAGACGCCGCATTCCCGGACGGTGTGACCTCGAACGGTGTGCGTCCGAGTGAGCGCGACGCCGACATGGGCGATGGCAGCGTGGGCGACGGCAGCGTGGTTGGTTCCGCTGCCGTCCCCGGGACTATCCGTGAGGCTGACC
>NZ_BOOG01000151.1 GCF_016863115.1 Sphaerimonospora thailandensis | reverse complement strand
GAGAGTGGGGCGGGGTCGTGGCCGTTGGTGTCGGCGGTGCGGGAGTCCGCGCTGGCGCTGGCGTTGACTGCGGTCCCGGACGCGCCCGGGGAGTGTCTGGCCCAGCTGGAGGAGCTGATCTTCGCGCGGGATCGGCTGGAGGCGGCGATCGCGGTGCGCGCCCAGCGGGTGCATGCGGCCGGGGCCACCCGTGAGCGCGGGCATGCCTCGACCAGGACCTGGCTGCGGTCGGTGTGCGGGACGAGCCGGCGGGTCGCCAACCGGGTGGTGGGCCTGGGCATGGAGTTGGAACGCCTGCCGCAGGTGAAGGCCGGGTATGCCGCAGGGAGCCTGAGTGAGGCGGTGGTGACGGCGATCTGCGCGGCCACCGCCGGGCTGAGTGACGCCGACGCGGCCAAGGCCGAGGTGATTTTGCTGGAGCTGGCCGAGACGGCCGGCCCGGAGGAGATCGCCAAGGCGGGGCGGTACCTGCGGGCCGTGCTCGATCCCGACGGGGTGATCAAAGAGGCCGACGCCGACCATGACGCGCGGTTCCTGCTGGTGCGGGAGACCGACTCGGGCGGGATGGAGGGCGAGTTCCGCCTGCCCCGGGAGGCCGCCGCCCGGCTGCGCACCCTGCTCGACGCCTACGCCAAGCCCAAGGCCAAGGGCGACGACCGGCCGCTTCGGGTCCGCAACGCCGACGCGTTCATCGCGCTGCTGGAGCAGCAGATCACC
>NZ_BOOG01000150.1 GCF_016863115.1 Sphaerimonospora thailandensis | reverse complement strand
AGGTGCGGTCGGTGGCGGAGGTGTCGGCGTTGTTGCGGATGCCGCTGGGTGTGGTGCGTGTGGTGATCGCTGACATGGCGGCGGAGGGGTTGGTGCAGGTGCATCAGCCGCAGTTGGATGCGGGCAAGCCGGATGTGACTTTGCTGGAGAGGGTGCTCAGTGGACTTCGCAGGCTCTAGGGATGCGGCCGGTTCCGGCCGGGGGCTGACGTCGACGAAGATCGTCGTTGCGGGTGGTTTCGGTGTGGGGAAGACGACGTTCGTGGGGGCGGTGTCGGAGATCGTTCCGTTGACGACGGAGGCGGTGATGACCGATGCGTCGGCGGGGGTGGACGATGTGGGGTTGGTGCCGCACAAGACGACGACGACGGTGGCGATGGATTTCGGGCGGGTGTCGCTGGACCGTGATTTGATCTTGTATTTGTTCGGGACGCCGGGTCAGCATCGGTTCTGGTTCATGTGGGATGACCTGGTGCGTGGGGCGATCGGTGCGGTGGTGCTGGTGGATACGCGGCGGTTGGCCGACAGTTTCCCTGCGGTGGATTATTTCGAGGAGGCGCGGTTGCCGTTCGTGGTGGGGATCAACGGGTTCGATGGGCGGTTCCCGCATGGTGAGGAGGAGATCCGGGAGGCGATGACGCTGGGGTCGCATATTCCGATCGTGCGTACGGATGCGCGTGATCGGGAGTCGGTGAAGAGCACGTTGATCACCCTGGTCGAGCACGCCCTGACCTCGCACGT
>NZ_BOOG01000149.1 GCF_016863115.1 Sphaerimonospora thailandensis | reverse complement strand
GTGTCGTCTGTGGGCGCGTGATCGTCGGGGGTGGGATCGTCGGGCGCGTGATCGCCGGGAATAGGGTCGTCGGGCAGGGAGTCGGCGTTGACAACCACCAGCAACTCGGCGGTGATCTGCTGCTCCAGCAGCGCGATCAACGCGTCGGCGTTACGCACCCGAAGCGGCCGATCATCACCCTTGGCCCTGGGCTTGGCATAGGCGTCCAGCAGCGCCCGCAGCCGGGCGGCGGCCTCCCGCGGCAGGCGGAACTCCCCCTCCACCCCACCCGTGGTGGTCTCCCGCAACAGCAGAAACCGCGCGTCGTAGTCGGCGTTCGCGTCCTTGATCTCCCCATCGGGATCCAACACCGCCCGCAGATACCGCCCCGCCTTAACGATCTCCTCCGGCCCGGCCGAACCGGCCAACTCCAACAGAATCGCCTCGGCCTTGACCGCGTCCTCATCGCTCAACCCCGCGGTGGCCGCGCAGATCGCCGACACCACCCCCTCCGTCAAGCCCCCCGTGGCATAGCGCTGCCGGACCTCCGGCAACCGTGCCAGCTCGCCGCCCAGAGTCACGATCCGGTTCGCCGCCCGACGGCTCATCCCACACACCGACCGCAGCCAGGTCCTGGTGGAGGCATGCCCATGCTCCCGAGCGGCTCCGGCGGCGTGCACCCGCGCGACCCGCGCCGCGACCGCCGCCTCCAACCGATCCCGCGCGAACGCCAGTTCCTCCATCTGAGCCAGACACTGCTGCGGCGAATCCGGCACCGCGGTCAACGCCAACGCCAGCGCACTTTCCCGGACCTGACTCACCAAAGGCCA
>NZ_BOOG01000148.1 GCF_016863115.1 Sphaerimonospora thailandensis | reverse complement strand
TTATGCCGAGTTCCGGATAAGGACAACAATGCCGCCGAAAGGGCGCTGCGAACCCCGGTGATCGGGAGGAAGAACTACTACGGGGCGCAGGCCGAATGGGCCGCGCACCTGGCCGCCGCCGTCTGGACGATCACCGCCACCGCCGAACGTAACCACCGCGAACCCCTGGCTTTCCTCACCGCCTACCTGACCGCCTGCGCCAAGGCGGGCGGCAAACCACCCGAGGGTCCCGCGCTGGAATCCTTCCTGCCCTGGTTGCCGGCACCCGGCGACACATCAGGCAGCCGCGACCACGATCCACCGGGCGTGGCCGCCGGTGATCTTCCCGATATCAACGGACCGGCGCCCTAAATCGGGCCACACGCTCCACGTCCACCCGGCCGGCACCGGCCGGGCTCTCGGCATGCCCTTCCACGGGATCACCGAACACTTACGGGTGGGGAGATGGTGTATTACGACATATTTTCCAACATTCACTATGGGTTCATCATGGCGGCACTGGGGATCACCAAAGAACTGACCTTACTGGCCCTACGCGTTGAAGTAGATTCCGTAGTCAGATGAGTGCGTTCAGTAGCGGCTTATGGTTGCGTTCTGTGACCGCTGGGTCGGTTGGTGGTGAAACGAAAGCGCGCCCGCCGTCTGAGATGATCTTTGCTGCGAAGACAAACGATCACGGACGGGCAGGCGCGCGTGCAACAGAATATGGTGTCGGCGGAGTTCTTGGGTCTTTCGGGCGTGCAGGTCGAGTCGGTGGAGCGGGAAACCGACGGCTCATGGACGGTGCATGTGACCTCGGCGCCCGGAGTTGGGTCGTGTTGCCCCGGGTGTGGTCACTC
>NZ_BOOG01000147.1 GCF_016863115.1 Sphaerimonospora thailandensis | reverse complement strand
TGCGAGGGCGACGGCGACGGCGACCCGCCTCCCACGGCGAGCGTCCACAGCGCGTTGGCGATGGCGTCGCTGTTGCGGTCGAGTGCCGTGGTGTTGATGTTGCTCGGGTAGCGGTCGCAGGAGGAGTGGTAGCACGAGTCATACGCCTGGTAGGCCGTGCCGCCCCACTTCTGGGCCTGTGCCGCCGTCATCCGCCCCTCGGCACCGGAGAACAGGCCGCCGACGCGCACGCCCGCGTTCTTGAACGGTGCGTGGTCGCTACGGCCGTCGGCGCCGGTCTCCGGCTCGGTCGGCACGTTGATCGAGGCGAAGTAGTCGTTGAACACCTTCTGGATGGCGACGTCGTCCTTGTAGACGAAGTACCCGGGGTTCGGCGATCCGAGCATGTCGAAGTTGAGGTACGACTCGACACCGGACGCCCCGCCGTTCTGGACGTAGTACGTCGAGCCGATCATGCCCGACTCCTCGGCGGCCCACCAGCCGAACCGCACGTGCTTGGTGAGGGTCGGGTTCTTGGCCGCCAGAGTCAGTGCGACCTCCAGCAGGGCCGAGGAGCCCGAACCGTTGTCGTTGATGCCGGGGCCGACGGACACGCTGTCGAGGTGGCCGCCGAGCATCAGGGTCGGGCTGCTGGGCCCGCCCGTCCAGTCGGCGATCAGGTTGGAGTGGGTCCTGCCGCTGTAGGAGAAGTTCTGGACCTGCGTCCGGTATCCGGCGGCGTCCAGCTTGCCCTTGATGTAGTTCAGCGAGGCCGTGTAGCCCGCGGTGCCGCTGGCCCGGTTGCCGCCGTTGCTCGTCGCGATCGACTGCAGCTGGCTCAGGTGCGCGGTCACGTTGCCGACCGGAATGTCCGGCGCCTCGTTGCCACCC
>NZ_BOOG01000146.1 GCF_016863115.1 Sphaerimonospora thailandensis | reverse complement strand
GGTGGGCGGTGCGACGCGAGGCTGCTCCGCGAGCAGCGCGGGCGTGTAATTGTTGGGCTGGGCCAGCAGGAGCTGCGTCATGAGCAACTCCTCCAACTGCTTGACGGCCAGCGGCTGGGCCAGCATGGCGCCGTTCGTCTCCGCCTCCCGCCGGAGCATGTACACCACCGACAGCCAGGAACGCGCGGAAGGCCGGGTCAGGTCCATGCCCAGGGAGAAGACGAGCGGTCTGCGTAACTCCCGCCCCAGCATCTGGCTGAGGTGGGCCTCGATCGCGGGACGGTCGAACAACGTAGCGAGCTGCGGGGTCCCGGCCCGCCACCGCATGGACAGCGGCACCGGCATCGGCGACAGCACGGAGGCGCGCTCAGGCGTGGTCACGATCTGTTCCCGGCCGCAGGACACCTCCGCGGCGCCGGCCAGCGGGATCTCGACAAGGAAGCCGCTCTCCACCTCGCTTGACGAGAGCACGATCTCCGCCCCGTAGTCGACGTAGTAGAGGCCGATCCGGTCGCAGGTCACTCCGTTCAGATGGACATCGAGTCGGGCCCCGCGCTCCGTGATGTGCAGCCCGTGGGGAGCGAAGGTATCTCCAGCCTTCGCACGGGCCTCATCGAGGTCATGCGTGTGGAACCGCTCACTCGCGGCGAACGGTAGCGACTGAGCGGTCATATCCACCCCCGTGGGGATCGCACGGCCGGACGGCACTACGTCTCGGGGCCGGTGGTCGTCTATTACACCGGCCGTAGTTTCAGTTCGCATGATATGAGGAGACGGCACGTTGAAGTCGACCGGTTATGCACCTCCCCGTTATCCATGATTCTTGTTAAATAATGATCGCCTTTCGGCCGTACGGTATCGACGATCCGCAGAGAGA
>NZ_BOOG01000145.1 GCF_016863115.1 Sphaerimonospora thailandensis | reverse complement strand
TCTGGTCACGTTTAGTGGTCGTAGGCGATCAGTGAGCGCTTGATTGGTTGGCCGGTCTTGTCGTTGTGCCAGATCGCGGCGGTCAGCGCGAGGATCCGCGCCAGCACGCGGGCGACGACTCCCTCAGGTGTACGGCCGCCGTGACGTTCCAGGTCGAGCTGGCCCTTGAAGGTCTGGTTGATCGACTCGATGGTCTGCCGCAACGGCTTGAACAACCGCGCTCCGGCTCGTTCGGGTTCGCCCTTGCGGGCCGGGCGCAGCAATCGGACGTCACTGTCGGTGAGGTTCTGCTCGAACTCGCGACCGTAGTAGTTCTTGTCTCCGATGATCGTTTGCCTCGGGTGGCCGGCCAGCAGTTCGGGAGCATCGTCCAGCATGCCTTGCAGGGTTTCGCGTTCGTCGGCCTTGGCGCCGGTGAGCGCGAAGGCGATCGGCAGGCCGCCCAGGGTGCATAACAGGTGGAGCCGCAGTCCCCAGAAATACCGTGAGTGACTGGCGCAGTAGCCGTACTCGGCCCAGCCGGCCAGGGCGCTGCGCTTGGCCGTCTCTCGGGATCGGCCGCACTCCACCGGTGTGGAGTCGACCACCCACACGTCGTCGCTCCACAGGCCGGTGTCGGTGGCGAGCATTCTGATCATGTGTTTGAGCAGGGTGGATGCCTTGCGTAGCCGCTTGTTGTAGCCGGACTGGCCAGGCAGGTAGGGGAACATGCCGGTCAGGTGGGTGCGGGCGTAGCGCAGCCAGTGCCGCTCGGAGGTGAAGCCCAGCAGCGCCGACATCACTGCCAGCGTCACCAGCTCGGCGTCACTGAGGGTAGGCGCGATGCCGACCTTGGGACGCCAGGGAGCCAGATCCGGCCAGGCCTTCACTGCGTCGTCGATCTTCACATAGAGTGCGGTTGCGAGGGTGTTTATGTCGTTGCACACACATCGATCATGG
>NZ_BOOG01000144.1 GCF_016863115.1 Sphaerimonospora thailandensis | reverse complement strand
AGCGGGCGGCGCGACCCGCGGTTGCTCTCCGAGCAGCGCGGGCGTGTAGGTGTTGGGCTGCGCCAGCAACAGCTGCGTCATCAGCAGCCCCTCCAACTGCTTGACGGCCAGCGGCTGGCTCAGCATGCCGCCCGGGTTTTCTGCCTCTACCCGGAGCAGCTCGATGAGCGACAGCCACGAGCGGCAGGCGGGCTGGGTGAAATCCATGCCCAGGGAGAAGACCAGCGGCCTGCGCAGTTGCCGGCCGAGCATCTGGCTGAGGCGGGTTTCCAGCGCGGGGCGGTCGAACCGCGCGATGAGCTGCGAGTTCCCGGCCGCCCAGTGCATCGTCATGCGCTCTGTCGGTGACAGCACAGAGGCGAGCCCAGTGGTGGACACGATCTGTTCCTGGCCGTGTGACACCTCGGCGACACCGGTCAGCGGGATCTCGACGAAGAAGGCACTCTCCATCGCGTCCAACGCGATCGACACCTCGGCGCCGTAGCCGAGGGAGAACAGGCCGGTCTGCTCGAACATCATCCCGTTCAAGCGGGCGTCGAGCCGAGCCCCTTTCGCGAGGCGCAGCCTGTGGGGAGCAAGAGCCTTCCCGACCTCTGCGCTGGCCTCGTCGGCGTCATGCGTGTGCAGTCGCCCATGCTCGGTGAGCGGGAGCGTCAGAGCGGTCAAGTCCACCTCATCCCGGGATCGACGGTCCGGACGGCACTACGCCCCAAGGGCCGGCGGTCGTTTATTCACAGCCGACGTAGTTTCAATTCGCATGATACGAGACGATGGCAAGTTGAAGTTGACCGGTAATGCACGCTCTTGTTACCTGTGATGCAACGGGTACGCGAAATTCATCATTTCGCTCCCGGTGTCGAGCCGTGTTAACTCTAATTCTTGTTAAAGAACGATCGCCCCTTGGCTTCGTACGGCAGGCGTCGCCGGCTCCGTCGGGAGG
>NZ_BOOG01000143.1 GCF_016863115.1 Sphaerimonospora thailandensis | reverse complement strand
CACATCCGGAAAATCACGTTTCATCCCTTTCCGTGTCGGCCTGAACCGCATCGATCATCTGTGTGATTTCCTCAGCGAGGCGCGCACGCTGCTCTGAGGTATAACCCTTCGGCACGCGGAAGATGAGACGTTCTCCAACACCGGTCTGGACATCGGCGATGTCCCATCCGATCCACTGCGTGACGGCCAGCGCCTTGACGCTGTCGGGATCCATGCCGAGCCCCGCCGCAAGCGCCTCCAGACGCCACAGATCCGGCATCCGGGACACCCGGCCGCTCAGCACGTCCGTTATCCACTGCGCGGTAAGGCACTGACCCGTGGCCGTGCTGACCGACCGCAACGCGAGCATCCGGATGCTGATCTGCTTGTCCGCGACGTAATCACGGATGCGGTCGCTCAGCGGGGCGGGGGGCTGGCCGGGCGTGGCACGCTGCGACGGCATTCGGTTGTCATCTCCTCGTCGTCCTGTGACCGCGAACGCCCACCATCATGCCCGCTAGATCCTGACGACAGGCGGTGAACCCCGACAACGATCACGACCAGCCTGTCAACAAGATGCGCCGATAAAACGACTTCACTGAAAGATTGATTGGGAGAAATCTTTCGTTCCGCTGCGCGTCCCGACTTCCGGTGGTTACAGTGCGGGTTGCAGTCGGGATGTCAGCAGAATTTGATGATGGGATTTCCATCGGAGAGGTCAGCCATGGCAGGAAAGGCGCAGATGCACCTTCGGAGCGTGGCACTCTTGCGCGCTTTGATGGCCGGCCGCACGCAGAGCGTGGCCGAGTTCGCCCGCCGGGCGGCGCTTTCCCGGCAGTGCATCGACGGTCTGCTCAAACGAGGGACCTGCCGGCGCACTACCGCGGAGGCCATCGCGGCGGCGGCGGGCGTGCCGATGCTCGACCTGTTCCACCCCGCAATGTCATCAAAAAATGCTGACAAAGGTTATCG
>NZ_BOOG01000142.1 GCF_016863115.1 Sphaerimonospora thailandensis | reverse complement strand
TGTTGTAGGCCACCGCCAGGTTGTTCCAGGTGGTGGAGTCGTCACCGCGTTGGACGACCATCGTGGTGCGGTCGGTGGCGGGGTTCCATCGGGCGGCCAGCAGCGCCGCGCTGTGCCGCATTACCGCCGACCACTGGCCGAGCAACTGGCCCCGTTCCCGGTCGCTCAGGTGCCGCAGCACGTCGGGTGTCGTGCGTACCTGTGCGATCATCCACCAGTCGCTGTGGTCGGTGCACCGCTCCAGCAGCACCTGGGCGATCTCGTCGAACGGGTTGTCCCGCCCGGACAGGCTGAACTGCCGGCGTGTCTTGCGCCGAGCGGTGTAGTACGCCACGAAGCAGGCCGCGTCGATGTCGGCGGTGAAGCGATCGAGGGGGATTTCGGTGCCGAAGCCGGTGACGCCGATCATGAGCAGGCGCCGTTTGTCCTGTTCGAGGCGGAGCGTGCCGGCCTTGGCGGCGATCCTGCCCAGCATGCGGAACCGCCGGTTGTACTGCCGCTTGGACAGCTCTATCCCCGCCGTCGCCCGTGCGTCGCGATTGAGGCGGTCGGCCAGGAAGTCGGCTCGCTCCGGTGCCCACTGGATCTCGCGTCCCACGGCCGCGGCGAACTCCAGCAGCGATTCGGGATCCTCCGGGTCGACCTCCACCCGGTGATCGAACAGGCGCGTGGCGGCGGCGACCTGCCGGGCACCGCCGACCGGGCGGGCGTAGTCGGTGGACATGGAGGAAAACCACCCCTGCCTGCGCGAGGAGTGCTTGGCCGCGCGTTCCAGCACGACCCGCTCGCGCCGCGACAGCCGTTCATCCAGCGCCTGCAGCACCAGATCTGCCACGTCCTCGGGCCGGTAGCGCCGATCCAGCGAGCCGTGCAGCTCAACGAGGATCTCCCGGCGGGACGAATCACCATCCCCGCCCTTGTCCGTGTGGAACGTCATGCCCGTCATCATCCCGGCCGCCGCAGTCGGCTTCGACTGGATTATCCGTCAT
>NZ_BOOG01000141.1 GCF_016863115.1 Sphaerimonospora thailandensis | reverse complement strand
TTGTGGCCGCCGTTGCCCCAGCCGCCGCCGTTGCCCCAGCCGCCGCCGTTGCCCCAGCCGCCGCCGTTGTGGCCTCCGTTGTGGCCTCCGTGATTACCGCCGTTACCCGGCCAGTTGTGACCCGGGGTGCCGGGGTTACCGTTGCCCGGTCGGCCTGGCCAGCCGTGACCCGGACGGCCGTGGCCGCGGCCCCAGTGGCCGCCCCAGCGGGTGCCGCCCCAGTTGTGGCCGGGGTTGTAGTAGCCGCGGCCGGGCAGGCCGTACCAGCGGCCGCGCAGGCCGGTGACGAAGGACTGCTCGCACCAGGAGCCGGGCAGCGGGGCCCACCTGCCGCCCGAGAGGTAGACCGGGGTGGTGAAGCCGGACCCGCAGGACGGGGAGACGTACACCCCGCCGTTGACGACGTACTGGCAGCTGGGGAGCGTGTAGGTGGTCCCCTCCACGACGTACTCGTGGACGCTGGGGGCGAGGTCGTAGCCGGGCAGGCCGTACCAACGGCCGGGCAGCCCGGAGATGGTCTGGGCGGTCCAGGTGCCCGGCAGGGCGATGGTACGGCTCTCGACGACGTAGACCGGCCTGGCCATGCCGGCCCCACAGGTGGGGGCGACGTAGATCCCACCGTTCATGATGGACTGGCAGCTGGGCAGGATGTAGGTCCGCCCGCCGTGGACGTACCGGTGAACGCGCGGATCCGGCCCGGGCCTGCGGGTGTGACCGGCTTTGACGTTGCCGGTCGCGACCTTGGGCGCGACGCTCATGTGAGCACCGCTGGTCACCGTCGCGCTCGCGGGCTGGGCGGCCAGCGCCGCGGGGGCGACCAGGGCAGCGGCTGCGAGAGCCCCTGTGAGGAGGGCTTTGTTCATCGTCAAGGGACGATTCCTTCCGTGAGGTGTGCTTGACATCGGGTCGACACGCATCCCGGCGACCGGCGTGCGGACCGGGCTGCCGGGATGCGCACGACCGGCAGTTGAGACGGTGCGGATCGGTGATCGTCGGTCGAGAAGGACAAACGGAATCAT
>NZ_BOOG01000140.1 GCF_016863115.1 Sphaerimonospora thailandensis | reverse complement strand
TTGGGGATCGAGGAGCTGTAGCAGTTGGGGTGGCCCTTGGCGCCCGGGTTGTACATGTTGCGGATCGGGCCCTGGCCGGCGAGGTTGATCTCCTCCCCGACGAGGTAGTCCGGCGGGTCGCTGGGGTTGTTGGCGTAGTGCTCGGTCAGCGCGCCGAAGATGTCGCCGGTGGACTCGTTCAGCCCGCCTTCCTCGTTGCCGCTGCCGTTACCCGAGCCGGAGTACTGGAAGATCGCGTGACCGAGCTCGTGGCCGACCACGTCCATCGAGGTCAGCTGGTTGGTGCGGGCCTGGTTGTAGCCGAAGGCGGTGTAGCTGCCGTACCAGTAGGCGTTGACCGCGTTGAGGCCGACCCGCATCGAGAAGGAACGGCCCGAACCGCTGTGGCCGTTACGGCCCAGCCAGTCGCGCAGCATGTCCCATTCCTTCTGCGCGGCGTACATCGCGTCCACGCAGGCGGTCTCCAGGTCGGTGCCCGAGCCGTTGCCCCAGCTGTCGCTGCTCTTGGTGTAGGCGGCGCCGTTCTGCCCGCCACACTGCAGGCCGGGCCGGTTCGGGTCGGCCATGGTGTACGAGCTGCCGGAGCGGCCGGTGTCGATGTTCACCTGGCCGACCAGGGCACCCCGGCCGGTGCCGGCCCGGACCTCGTCCCAGGAGTCGATCACCTTGCCGGTGCGCGCGTCGACGTAGACGTGCAGCACGCTCGGGGCGTTCTTCTTACTGGTGCCGGTGACCACGACCTCCCACGCCAGGCGCGGCGTCCTGGTCGTGGCGTGGACCAGCAGCTCCGGCGCCTTCGTGTCCTCCACCTTGGCCAGCTCGGCGCGGGCCGTGGCCGCCGCCGCGTCCGCCTTGACGGTGGCCTTGGGGTTGACGTCCACCGTGGCCTGCTGGCCGGTGACGACGTTGTCGACGACCTGGCCGGTCTTGTCGGTGGAGACGATCACGTCGCCGCCGTAGACGGGCAGGCCGCGGTAGCTGCGCTCGTAGGTCAGGTACTGCAGGCCGCGGGTGCCGGCGATGCTCCGTACCAGCTTGAACTCGTCATCGTCCGACTTGCGCAGCGCCGCCGCGTCCCCGGCAAGAGCCTTGTCGGCGCTGGCGATGGC
>NZ_BOOG01000139.1 GCF_016863115.1 Sphaerimonospora thailandensis | reverse complement strand
ACGCACCCGGGCGGCGGCGTTGCTGGCCGCCGCCCGCGAGGCGCCGTCCGGCGAGCTGTTCACCAGCGGCGACACGACGCTGCGCCGGGCCGTGCTGCGCATCGACTCACGACGCATCTGGGCCGAGGACCCCCAGACAGGCGCCCGCCGTGACCTCACCCGCCCACCGGCGAGCTCATTCCGCTACTGCACATCGTGCCGTCCAAGACCGACACCGAGCGGCTGCTGGTCATCTCACCCGAACTCGCGGACGTGCTCGCCGCGATCATCCACCGCGTCCGCGACCAGGCCGGCGCCGTTCCGCTCGTCATCCCCTACGACGTCCACGAGCATGAGTTCACCCCGGCGATGCCCATCCTGTTCCAGCACCGGGTCGGTGCGGACGCCCGCCCCCATCAGCGCCGCTTCCATCCGCCGCTGGATCACCAACGCTCTCAACCACATCGGGCTGCGGGACGCCTCCGGCCGCCTGCTTACCTTCCAGCCCCACGACTTCCGTCGAATCTTCGCCACCGAAGCGATCCTGAACGGGATGCCGCCGCACATCTGCCAGCTGATCATGGGGCACGCCAACATCAACACCACTATGGGCTACAAGGCCGTCTACCCCGAAGAGGCCATCAACGGTCACCGCGCGTTCCTCGCCCGCCGTCGTGACCTGCGCCCCTCCACGGAATACCGGGCCCCGACCAAGGAGGAATGGGAGGAACTCCTCGGCCACTTCGAACACCGCAAGGTCTCCCTGGGCTCCTGCGCACGTGCTTACGGCACCGGCTGCATCCATGAACACTCCTGCCTCCGCTGTCCCCTTCTACGCCCCGACCCCACACAGCTGCCACGACTGACCGAGATCCGCGACAATCTCCTCGCTCGCATCGACGAGGCTCGCCAGCAGGGATGGCTCGGCGAGGTCGACGGACTCAAGGTCAGCCTCAGCGCGGCCAACAACAAGATCGCCCAGATCGAGGAGTCAGCCCGCCGCCGGCCCACTGAGCTGGGCATGCCCACCTTCCGCGACATCGCCCCGCACACCATCAGCCCGCGAACCGGGCCGCGCCCAGCAAAGCCACGGTGACCGCCACGACACCCTTAACCGCGACAAGCGATCAGTTCAGATAATGATAAAGGACAGAATGGAT
>NZ_BOOG01000138.1 GCF_016863115.1 Sphaerimonospora thailandensis | reverse complement strand
GTGAAGATCGCTGCATGCGGAGGGCCGCACGCGGCGGCTGTCCCTGACGAGACTCACCGCCGGTGCGGCAGGACATGGATGTCAGCGGGGATGTTGTGGTCGTCCGCCGGGTTCGGGTAGGCGGAGGACGTCGGACGGCGGAGTGGGGACGGGCCGCCGCGGCTCCCGTACCCCTCCGGTGTCGGGCCGGTCGTCCCGCCCTCCGGCGGGAACGGGCGACCGGCGGCGTAGCACTCGCTTGACGAGCCCTTTAATACCCATATATCTCGAACGCATAGGGTTACGGGGTGAGTTCCATCGTCCCGGACAGTCCTGTTGTGCTGGATGGGGGCCTGGCCACCCGGCTGGAGGCTCTCGGCTGCGACCTCAATGACGAACTGTGGTCGGCGAAACTGCTGGTCGAAGAGCCCGATGTGATTCGCCGGGCGCACCTCGGCTATTTCCGGGCGGGTGCGGACGTGGCGACCACGGCGAGCTACCAGGCGAGCGTCCCCGGCTTCGTCCGGCGTGGCCTCACTCCGCGCGAGGCACGCGACCTGATCCGCCTGTCGGTCACGCTCGCCGTCCAGGCCAGGGACGAGCACGGCGCCGGGCTGGTGGCCGCGAGCGTGGGGCCGTACGGCGCGTTCCTCGCCGACGGCGCCGAGTACACCGGCGACTACGACCTCGACGAGGACGGCCTGGCCGAGTGGCATCGTGAGCGCTTCGAGATCCTCGCCACGGCCGGGGCCGACCTGCTCGCCTGCGAGACGATCCCGTCGCTCACCGAGGCGCGGGCGCTCGCGCGCCTGCTGCGCGAGACGCCCGGGGTGCGGGCGTGGGTGAGCTTCTCCTGCCGGGACGGGCGGCACGTCAGCGACGGGACGCCGTTCACCGAGTGCGCCGCCGTCTTCGCCGACCTGCCGCAGGTCGTCGCCGTGGGCGTGAACTGCACGGCACCCCGCTTCATCCCCGACCTGATCTCCGAGGGCGCGACGATCGTCTACCCCAACTCCGGCGAAACCTGGGACGCGGCGCGGCGCCGCTGGCTCGGCCTCACCGATCCGATCGAGTACGGCGAGGCCGCAGCGGGGTGGCACGCGCTCGGCGCCACGCACGTCGGCGGCTGCTGCCGTACCACCCCCGAGCACATCCGCCGCATCCGCGAACGCCTCCGGAGCCGC
>NZ_BOOG01000137.1 GCF_016863115.1 Sphaerimonospora thailandensis | reverse complement strand
ACGGCCGTTCCAAGATCATGAAGTGAGGCCGAGAATGGCGAACGGCCTGCTCATATAGCGGCAGGCCCAGCGGGTGGCTTCGGTGATGTCGGTCCGGCCGGCGAGGCGTAAGGCGCCGACGGCGAGGTTGCGCAGGGAGGCCATTACTCGGGGGCCGGAGCGGGTGCGGGTACGGGAGTGGTCTTCGCGATAGAGGGTGTCTCTGATCCAGTGCAGCACCTCGATACCCCATTGATCTTGGACGTATCGTGCCAGGTGGGCGGGGGTGGCCTGGTCGGGGGCGGGGCTGGCGACGCCGAGTTGGGCGACGGCGGAGATCGGCTTGCCGTGCAGGTCGGTGACATGCCGTTCGATCAGGAAGACCTGGCTGACGTGCGGGAAGGGAAGATCGTCGGGGGCGGGCAGGACCTGGATGGTGCGGGTGGTGATCCGGCCGTGCCCTTTGCCGGTGCTGGTGTGGGCGATCTCGGCGTCTTTCCAGGCCAATACGTCCAGGGCGTCGAACAGCTTGCCGCGGTTCTCCTTGACCGGCAGCACGAAGTGGCCGCCCCGCTCCCGGATCACCTTGGCGGTGGCCTTGACGGTGTGCAGAGCGTCGGCGGTGGTGACCGTGCCGGTCAGGTCCAGGCGTTTCAGCAGGTCGCGGGCGGTGATGGTCTCGCGGGGCTTGGCGCCGTCCACCTCGGCTTGCGCGGCTGTCACGGCCTTGTCCGGCGGTCCCATCACGACCGCGAGCAGATGCCGTTGGGTTCCGTCGTCGTTCTTGGCGCCTCGGACGGTCTTGCCGTCCAGCCTCAGATGGGCAAGCGGCGTCCCCTGTTCGTCTGTCTCGTCGCTGGTGTTCATGCAGGTCAACAGGCTGGTCGTGAGCCAGGTGCCGATCGCGGAGTCCAGCATGTCGGCGTCGGTGTCGGTGAGTATTCGCCAGATCGTGGTCATGCCCGGCGCGGGTGCCGGGGCTGCCCCTGCTCGCATGTAGAGGTTGGCCAGGACCTCGGCGGGGACATCCGCGATCCAGCCGGTAATCGCGCGGTAGCCCGTCATCCCGGCCACGGTCGCCGCCGCGGCCAGGGCGAGCACCGCCGCCACCGGGTGGTCACGCCCTTGATCAGATCGCCCATCGGTTACTCCCCTGAACAGTTCGAGCAGGTCGCCGCATGCTTCGCCAAGGGGGACAC
>NZ_BOOG01000136.1 GCF_016863115.1 Sphaerimonospora thailandensis | reverse complement strand
TGGCTGTGTCAACCCGCAGTGGCCCCACTGGGCTCCCCTGATTTGGACCCACCACGGACGAGGAGGGTGGGTGGAGTTCTCCTGTGAAATGGCCCCACGCTCGGTTCTTGGAGGTTTGGGACTGCGGGGGTGGAAGGGACGCGTTGGGCGGAAGGGGCAGGCTGGGGCCTGACCGGGAATCCTGTCCTGACCGGGCCGTGGAGGCTCGCGGGTCAAGGGCGGCCCGTTAGGGCCGTCGGCGGAGCCGACGCGAAGCGCCCTTGACTCGGGAGAAGGACGGCCTGGTAAGCAGCGTCCCTGGCAGCGGGTCGCGCCCGCCCAACCCCGGGGGCGGGGTGTCATGTAGCGGCGGCGAGGGCGGCGGTGGCGCTTTTGAGCCGGTAGGAGTCGGTGCCGGTGGTGATGATGTGGGCCTGGAAGGTGAGCCGGTCGACGATGGCCGCGCATAGCCGCGGGTCGGTGAAGGTGGTCGTCCATTCGGAGAACGCGGCGTTGGACGCGACCGCGATGGACGCGCGTTCCTCACGTTCGGTGAACACCTGGAACAGGAGTTCGGCGCCGCGGCGGTCGAGTTCGAGGTAGCCCAGTTCGTCCAGGCACAGCAGGTCGACCCGGCCGTAGCGGGCGATGGTGCGGGACAGGACTTTGTCGTCGGCGGCTTCGGCCAGTTCGTTGACCAGGGCGGCCGCGGTGGTGTAGCGCACGCGGTAGCCGGCCTCGGCGGCCGCGATACCCAGCCCGATGAGCAGGTGGGATTTGCCGGTGCCGCTGTCACCGATGAGACACAACGGCTGGCCGTGGGCGACCCAGCCGGCGCCTGCCAGAGTGTGGATCAACGGGGCGGGGACGCCTGGGTTGGCGGTGAAATCGAAGTCATCCAGGCGTTTGACGCGGGGGAAGCCGGCCTCGCGGACGAGGCGGGCCTTGCGGCGTTGCTCGCGTTCGTCGCATTCCAGGGACAGCAGTTCGACCAGGAACGCCTTGTAGGAGATGTGCTGGCGGGCGGCTGCGGCGGCCAGTTCGGCGTGCTGGGCGCGCATGGTGGGCAGACGCAGGATGCGGCAGGCCTGATCGATCGCGGCGTCGGCGGCGGCGTCGGTCAGCTCATCACGGTTACGCACGCTCATCACTCCTCCGTTCCCGTCGGTGACGCCGGTTGTGGGGCCGGTTGCGGGGCCGGGCGGGCTTGGGTGAGCAGTTGGTCGTAGGGGAGGACCGAGGGCGCGGGACG
>NZ_BOOG01000135.1 GCF_016863115.1 Sphaerimonospora thailandensis | reverse complement strand
ACTCGAAGGCACACCGTTCCGGGTCCTGGAGGAACGCGCTGAGCGTTTCGCACAGCTCACACGTGCAGCCGGCGGGCAGTTCGATCGCCTATCTGGTCCATGTTTATCTAGCGCCGCGCGTCCCCGGTGTGTCACTGCCGTCTGAGTGTGCGTCGTTAATCGTCGGCAGTACGACCCATCCCGGGGTCGTGCACGTGGTCGTCCATCCCCTGACCGAGCCCCACCCCGTCGTCGGCCTGTACATCCGGGAGCTCACGCTGGCTCGGGCCGAGGAGTCCGCACGTCTGGTCTGGCAGGTAGCGAAGGAAGCCGGCATCTCTCCCACCACCGTCTCCGACGTACGAGACCGTATGGCGCGAGGGGAAAGCCCGACTCTGCTGGAATGCCCCGCCCCCCGGCGTGCTCCTCAGCGGCGACAGCCGGCACGCCGGAGCGAACCGGCTGATGTCACTCCTGCCGCGCAGATCGGGACCATCCTGGACACGCTGCGGCGAGATCCCTCCCTACATCTGAACGACACAGGGCGCTCCATTCTCCGTCTGCTCGACGCCAGCGCCGCGTTCGTGAGGAACAGGGAGAGCATCGCAGCCAGCCTGCCCCCGCATTGCGTGAACGCCGTGGCGCGACTCGCGCAGGGATACGCGCGCAACTGGGCCCTGTTCGCCGAGCAACTCGGCGGGCGTCAAGGCGGTCTGTGATGTCGCTTGCCAGGGTGATGGGACCACCTGATTGCCACGAGGAAGGGACCACCTGGTCGTACTGTCGATCATAGTGATCTCCCTCAGTTCGTCCCCGCTGACGCACCGGTGACTGGGGCTGGCAATCCCCTCAAACCGTGGACAGTCCGAGTTAGTGATCTTGTGCTTTTATGATCTTGCTGGTGCACCGCGCGCCCCGCAAGGGGCAGGCCCTGGCCTGCCCCCGAGACCGGCAGAGGCTCCGAGGTCAAGGGCGGCCGCAGGCGATCGCGAAGCGACCCTTGAGGTCGGAGAGAGCCGGCCCCGTACGCTTTGCGCGGCGCACCCCCCCAGCCCGAACGTCTGTCTTTCGTCAGACTGCGGCGGCGCATGCCGCCTCCTTCTCGTCGTTCTTCCGCCGCGCAGCGGCCCTGCGTGCTGCACCGGCCTGTCGCCTGTCACGCACCCGCGCCTGGATCGCACACTGGGCGACCTCGTCCAAGTTCTCGAACTCGATCGGCGGGCGCAGCCCGTCCGCACTGTGCAATCGCACCGTGTTGAAATCAGAGAGGGAGATCAGTGAGAA
>NZ_BOOG01000134.1 GCF_016863115.1 Sphaerimonospora thailandensis | reverse complement strand
TTGGCCTTCTCAGCCTCGGCGAGGGTCTCGAAGACGTTGTTGTCGATCCACTTCTTCACCTTGGTGGAGCTGGCGCCGGTCACCTGGACACCGTTGTAGACGGTGACGAACGCGTAGTCGCGGTCGCCGTCCTCGTACACCGAGTAGTCGGAGTGGGTGTACGCGGTCTTACCGACGTAGAGGCCCCACGGGGTCTTGCCCTGGTAGTAACCGGGGACGAAGATCCAGTTGTCCAGGGTCTCCTTGTTGCTCTTGGTGTCGTAGACGCAGTGACCCGCGGTCGCCACCAGGTTCTTGTAGTAGCCCTGAACCGAGGTGGCCGAGCACCAGTGCGGCTTGCCGTCGGCGCCGGTGAAGAACACCTTGCCCAGGGTCCGGGGCAGGTTGATGTTCTTCGTCTTCGCGGTGGCGGCCTTCTTGTCGCCGCTCGACCCGACGGTGCCGGGCTTGTCGCTGGCGGAGACCGGCGAGGTGGACTTGACGCCACGGGCGTTGATCTCGGTCTCCACCGCGTACGGCGTCGCGTTGACCAGGTTGGCCTTGGCCTCGCCGATCCAGTACTGCACGACCTGCTTGGCCGCGAAGTTGGTGTTCGCCAGGTTGACTGCCGGGACCGAGTCGGCGTGCGCGGGGGCCGAGATGGCGGCAGTGGCCAGCATGCCGGCCACGGCACCGCCGAGAGCGAGGGTGCGCTTCATTGCTTTCTCCCTTGGTCTGTCGTGAGGCGACACATGCGCCCCATCCGTCAGTGAAGGATCGATGAGAAAGCTATAGGAGGATTTGACCGAATGTCAGGCCACCTTGGAGTGCGCATGGGCTGTGGCGGCCCAAGGCACCTCTGTGCTTTACCTGACCTTTACCTATGTTTGGGCTGATGGTGGGCCTACGTAAATGATCTCCATTGCCGAGTGCGATCAGCCGGTTACCGAAACTTTGTGAGGTAAATCACACCGCCGGAGGGAAACCAGAAGGCCTCTCGATCACGTCCAAGTCGGCCCGGCCGATGTGGCCGACGACCGCGGGTCGCATCCGAACAACGCGGTTGGGGGAGGGTGAATGAGCGCCCGTGCCGTACGCGCTACGGCGGTTAGGACGCGTGCACGAAGTGGACAGAACGTGGGCACAAAAGGAAAAAGGACCCGGCTGGGTGCCGGGTCCTTTCCTTACTTCATGGGATCGCCCAAGGGTTAGACGATCTTGCCGGACCAGCTCTTCTCGGCGGCCTTGTAGACGGCCAGGGTCTCACCGTCGAAGCGCGGCGAGACGCTGGTGTCGATGCGGCTGTTGCCGTCGGTGTCGGACACACCGCTGGTAA
>NZ_BOOG01000133.1 GCF_016863115.1 Sphaerimonospora thailandensis | reverse complement strand
GGACAACTGGCCATGCCCGGACAACTGGCCATGCCCGGACAACTGGCCATGCCCGGACAACTGGCCATGCCCGGACAACTGGCCATGCCCGGACAGCCAGGGATCCCTGAACAGACGGACATGCCGGAGCCGACCGCCCCGAGCCCCTTCGAGCCCGCGTCGCGGCCGCCGATGTTCGGAGCCGACGCGCCCGGCCTGAACACCCCCGGCGTGGGCACCGCCGGGCCGGGGACCCCACGTGGCGACTCCTTCGAGCGTGGTCCGTTCGAGAGCGGTCCGTTCGAGAGCGGGCCGTTCGAGCGTGGTCCGTTCGAGACCGGTCCCTTCGGCGGCAGCCCCTTCGGGAGCAGCCCCTCGGGACGGAGCTCCGGCGCTTCGAGCTCCACTGGCCCGGTCTCCCCGTCGAACGATCCGTTCGAGACGACGAAGTTCGACTTCGATGTGAGTCCTGCCGACAGCAGCCCGTTCGACACCAACCCCTTCGCTCGCGGCCAGATCGGGGAGGCTCCCCTGGACACGCCCTGGCCGGGGCACCTCCCCCCTCCGGGCAGCACATCCTGGCCCGGTCTGCCCGCTCAGGACCGGATCGGCGTTGAGAGCGGCGTCGAGAGCGGCATCGAGAGCAGCACCGGGGGCGAGTGGCCGGGATGGCCCGGACGAGGGGCGTTCGAGGGCGACATCGATCACACCGGTCCGCTCCCCGTGGTCCGCACGTCGCCGATGGAGGCGGAGGAGGAGTTCTTGCCGATCTTCGCTGCCGTTGAGTCAGACTGGTTCAAGAAGGTCGATCTCCCCGACGAGAAGATCGACTCCGACGACACCCCGGCCGCCAAGGCGTGGTCGTCCCCGGCGGACGCCGGCTGGCAGGCGGCGAAGGCCGCGGCCGAGCCCGCGCTCGGTGGGGTCACCGCCTCCGGATTGCCGAAGCGGGTGCCCAAGGCCAACCTGGTCCCCGGCTCCGCCACGGCCCCGGCCTCCGCTCCCGTCCCCGCCGAGCAGGCGAGTGCCGCCGCCGCGACCCCGCCACCGCCGCCCGCCCTTTCGCCCGAGCGGGTACGCAGCAGGCTCGCCAGCTTCCAGCAGGGTGTACGGCAGGGCCGCGCGGTGGCGCGTGGGGAGGCCGACGAGGACCAGACATACCCTGGGGCGGCGCCGCTGGGCGATCTTTCTGCCCAGGAGACTGAGAAGGAGGACTGATGAGGGAGATGAGCCAGGCCGCGCGCGGCGTCAACTGGTTGATCACGGATTTTGTGAACAATGTGCCCGGTGTGGCCCATGCGGTGGTGGTGTCCTCGGACGGTCTGCCGCTGGCATTCTCTGACGGGTTTCCCAA
>NZ_BOOG01000132.1 GCF_016863115.1 Sphaerimonospora thailandensis | reverse complement strand
TAAACCGGCTCTTCGCGGCTGAACAGATGCCGTGATCAGGCGGCTACTCGTTGTGTCCCAGTAGTGGTGACGGTGTGTGATCGCCGGTCGTCGGCCTCGACGAGGAGATCGACCTGGCACGAGCGGCGTGCGCGCAGCGGGAGGACCGTTGATGTGGGTATCGCGGATGGTTCGCCCTGCCAGGCGGTCTCCTGGAGCCAGGCCGGCGAGAGCCAGACAGCCCGGGTGCCGCGGGAGGCGGCGTAGCGGGACCGGCGTTGCTGGTTGGTGACGTTACGGAAACCGAAACCGGTTCGATACACCAGCTTGACCAGGCGGTTCACGCCCTCCGCGGCGGCGTTGGAGTAGCCGGTGGCCACGGCTCGGGCGATCTCGGCCCGCCACAGCGAGATTGTCTCGGCGAGGGTCTGGAGTTCGGGAACCGATGCGCCGACCGTGCCGCAGAAGACGAAGAACGCCTCCAGGGCTGCGGCGATCTGCGGGCGGGCCGGGGCCAGGCCGGTCTGGTTCGGGGAGAGTTTCACCAGGTCGCGCAGGAGTTCTTTGGCTCGCCAGGCCGCGCCGATCTGACGGCCGCCGTCACTGAGGTCGGCCAGGGCGCACAGAAGTTTGCCCCGGGCGCGCTCGGACAGCTTCTCCTGGCCGCGGACCAGCAGCCCCTTGATCACGTACTCGAGGTCGGTGGCCCGGCCGCGCCGCCCGTACCGTTCGAAGGTGACCCGTCGGCGCACGTCGCCGATCACCTTGTTGGCCAGCTGGACCACATGGAACAGATCAACGATCAGGTGGGCGTTGGGGAGCAGGCCGCTGGTGGTGACCGCCGACTTGTACACCGTCGACATGTCGATGGTCACCCAGCGGACCGCCGCGCGCCAGGCCGGGTCCTGGGCGGACAGCCAGGCGGTCACATCCCGGCCGGCACGGCCCTCGACCTGCCCGAGCAGCCCGTGCCCACCGGCGGAATCAACGAATATGCTCTGCCAGCGGTCGGCATCGGCCACCCACTTTCCCGACGCCGGGTCCCGGTGGTACAGCGGCCTGCCCCGCCGGTGATCATCAATGCCCAGTACCTGTACCGGCGGCAGCAGTCCCGTCACGGAACGGACCGCCCGTTCAGCCAGCTCCACGACCGCAGCCGATCCGGGCTCCCCACCATGACCAGCGCTGGTCTCCGTACTGGTGTCCGCGCCGGTGTCCGTACTGGTGGCGATGTCGGTGACCACGATCTGAGCATCGGCGGCCACCGACACGAAGCCATCGTGGCCGGTGTGCCAGGCCACCCCCGCCGCGGCCGCCACCCGCGACACCGGCACCAGCCAATCGCCGATCAGATGCCCCATCACTTTCCTGGCGTGCTCGCTCACCCCGCCTCCCGCCCTGACCAACGGCCCGGCTTC
>NZ_BOOG01000131.1 GCF_016863115.1 Sphaerimonospora thailandensis | reverse complement strand
CCCATCCGATATTTGGTGGCGATGAGGGCACGGCGGAGGGCGGCGTGGGCGTCGGCGATGGAGATGGTGGTCTTGCTGGTGTACCAAGGGCGGGCGCTGCGGTGGGCGGCCAGGTCGCGGTCGTGCTGGCCGTGCAGGGCGTACCAGCAGATGGTGAGGGTCTGAGCGGCCAGGCCGAAGGGCACGGTGCGCTGGACGGCGCGGGCGGTGCGGTTGCGGGCTTGGCCGACCCCGAAGATCTGCTTGGCCTCTAAGATCGCGACTTCGATGGACCAGCGGGCGGCGTACCGTTCGATCACCTGCCCGATCGTCGCGTCAAGGTCGGTGCTGACCAGGGCGACCTCCAGCGCGCCACTGGGAGATTGGATCACGACGACCTGGACCGGGCGGGTGCCGAACACGCCGTACCACAGGCAGACCAGGCTCGCGGCGCGGACGGTCTCGGTACGGCGGTACCGGGTCACGACCACCTCCGTGAAGGACAGGGACGCGGCGAGCTGGACCAGCGCGGGCAGACGCGCCCCCTTCAGCGCGGGACGTCCCCGCCGGCGCGGGGCCGGCGCTGGGGGCAGGGCGTACAGGGCGGCGTCCTTGCGCAGCCGGGAGGTCCACGACACCGTCTCGGGCAGCTTCTTCAGCACGCCGCCGACGTAGGCGGCATCCCCGACCACGTCGATCTTCCGGCCGGGCAGGGCCTCGGCCAGTGCGGTGACCAGGCGGCGGGCCACCTCCAGCCGCGAGGCCGACACCGTGCCCTTCTTCACCAGCCCGGCCAGCACCGGCAGCGCCACCGGGCGGGTCATGAACGGCAACCGCACCACGATGGCGCAGATCACCCAGTTGTTGCCGTACCCGGTCGCGTGCGCCTCAGGTGCGGAGCCGTCGTGGAACCACGAGGCCGCCCACACCTTCTTCCCCCGCCGGCGAAACAGCGTGTCATCGACCGCGACCAGCACCGGAGCTCCCTCGCCGATCAGCAGATCGGCCACCAGCCGCGCCAGGGTCAGGCCGAGGTGCTCGGCGTTCCAGCGGCGGCGGGCGAAGAACGCGTGCGCCCGGTCGTGCGGCCATACCCGGGCCAGCCCGGCCCCACTCAGCATGCCGCACACCGTCCGCGTCCCCGCACACGCGATGAACCCGGCCATCAGCATGCAGAACGTCTCGAACGTGGGCGCGGTGAAGCAGGGACGAAATCGCTCGAACAGGCCTGCAAGCGAGGGCGGTAACGCTACAGTCGCAGACGAGGGCATCGGCGTCTCCGGCATCCGGGGGTTTCAACAGCGCCGATGCTCCTCTTTTTATGCGCTCAACACCGGTATGCCCGCAGCTCGGGAGTGTCCCGGCCAACCAGGAGCAACCTCAACGAAACCGCGCCGATCACCACAAAAGAGACACCTCAAACGATCAAGAAAAAGCGCGAAAG
>NZ_BOOG01000130.1 GCF_016863115.1 Sphaerimonospora thailandensis | reverse complement strand
TACGACAGCAGTAGTTCGAGATCGTTCACGCTGAGTGATATCGCGCATGCGAACGGCCGCCTCTAAGATCAAGATCTTGTGACAAACCATGATCAAGAGACGGCCGCAGCCGCAATCGTAGACCCCGAACTGCTGGAACGGAAGTTCACCGAGCTGACCAGCGCGATCGCGGGCACATTCGGACGGGTCGAAACCCGCAAGGCCGCGACCGGCTACCTACGCGGCCTGCTGTCGGAGATCCCCCGTAAAACCTGCTGGGACCTGGGCAAACACGCCGGATACGAGACGCCGGACGTGATGCAGCGGCTGCTGGCACGCGCCGTGTGGGACGAGGACGCCGTCCGCGACGCGGTCCGCCGCTACGTGATCGACCACCTGGCAGACCCCGATGCGGTACTGGTTCTCGACGAGACCGGCCAGGAGAAGAAAGGCACCGCCACCTGCGGAGTCGGTCGCCAATACACCGGCACCGCCGGCAAGGTCACCAACTGCATCGTCGCCGTCTACGCCACCTACGCCAGCCCTCACGGCCACGCCCTGATCGACACCGAACTGTACGTGCAGCGCACGTACGCCGGCCAACCGGCGACGCGGGAGGCGATGGGCCTGCCCGACGACTGGGCCTTCGCGACGAAACCCCAGCTCGCGCAGCGGATCGCGGCCCGCGTACTAGCCGCGGGTGTGCAACTGTCCTGGGTGGCAGGCGATGAGGTGTACGGCCGCGACCCCAAGCTGCGTGCCTTCCTGGAACAGCGGCAGGCCGGGTATGTGCTGGCGGTCGGTGTCGACTTCCGCGTGCCCACGGCGGCCGGCCCGCACCGCGCCGACTACCTGGCCAAACTCATCCCCGCTCAGGCGTGGGAGCGGCGCTCGTGCGGCGCGGGATCCAAGGGGCCGCGCGTCTATGACTGGGCAATGGTCGCCACGAGCAGCCCCCGCCATGTGCTGTTGATCCGGCGTTCGGTCAGCAAGCCTTCTGAGCTGGCGTTCTTCTACTGCCACGTGCCCGAGGGCCGCCCGTTGACGTTACCGATCCTGGCCAAGATCGCAGGAGTCCGGTGGGCGGTGGAGGAGGATTTCCAGCAGTCCAAGGGGCAGGTCGGCCTCGACCACACCCAGGTCCGCCGGTACCGCTCCTGGCGGCGGCACGTCATCTTGGCGATGGCCGCGCTCGCGGTCCTGGCCGTCGTCGTCGCGGTCGAGCGTCGCAGCCACCCCGCCCCCGTCGTGCCACGGACCAGCACCGACGCCCCACCCGACGACTACGGGCTCATCGCGCTGACCGTGCCCGAGATTCGCCGCCTGCTCACCGTGTTCACCCAGGTCAGCACCGTCGTGACACCACGGATGGCCGCCCTGCGACGCGAGTTCGAACTGCGCTGGAGCGAGTGGCGACGCCGCCACCAGGCCCGCGCCCGCTGGTACCACCACCGCAAACGCCTCGCAGCGGCATAACCCCAGCTCACAGCATCAGATGCTGCTCGTGGAAGCGGAGGACCAGATCACAAAGTACGGCTGTCGTA
>NZ_BOOG01000129.1 GCF_016863115.1 Sphaerimonospora thailandensis | reverse complement strand
CGTGGACGGCGACGCCGGTCGGAAGCGACGCGATGATTTGGCGCTCTGAGCTGATCACTTGGTGTATTCCTGGCGAGAGCGCCGACTGATTGCCACAGAATGCGCTAATGCGACATTTGGCGATCCGGCTTCTGGGGGCGTCGGGACCGCAAGCGCCGCGATATTTGGCACTCCCGGCTGGCTGCTCGGCTGACTCCCAGCCGTTGGTCCGACGCGAAGCCCCGCAGAACGGAATTAACGATATTTCCCGAGTTGGTTCTTGTGTGGCACGGCCGTACAAGACTGCTGAGCGCTTCGGGTACGGCCGGAAACAGCTAAGGCCCCCGGCGGAAGTCATGCGATGCGATCTCCGCCGGGGGCCGCTGTTCCAGATGCGCTGTGCCCACGTGCGCCCGGTACGGTCTACCGGGCTGTGGTCATGCTCACCGGCCTGGGCCGGCGACCTTCGTCACAGCGGGCCGCTTGGCGTGGTAGGTCTTGTGCGCCTTGTGGCGGTGCGTTGCGACACCGGAGTGATGGTGGGCGAGAAGGCGGGCCGCGCTCGGTGCTCCCGCTCGGCCCATGCTGTTCTCCACGACGCCGTCTACGCCGGCGGCGGCGGCGCCGCCCTGTTCCTCTCTGGAGATGAACGCGACGGCCACATCGGTGGGCAGGGCGCCCACCGGGATGGTGGCGATGACGGTGTTGGCGTTGATCGCCGAGACGTTGTTCGCGAGGTTGTTGGTGACGTAGACGAAGGGGCCGTTCCGCATGGCCGCCACCGCCACCCCGACGGGAGCGGCGCCGACGGGGATGTTGGTGACGAAGGTGTTGTTGTCCGCGTCGATCACCGTGACGTTGTTGGAGCCGAAGTTGGCGACGTAGACGAACTCACTGTCCGGTGTGACCGCCACCGCGTCGGGGGTGGTCCCGACGGCGACGGTGGCGATGACCCGGTTGGTACGGGTGTTGATCACTGTACATGGGATGGTGGCTTTCGTGTGCTATGGCCGGAAATGCCCGAAGGCCACCGGCGGAAGCTCACGATGTGAAGTCCGCCGACGGTCTTCGGGCTCATGTTCCGCGAGCATGCTCGACCGGGCATGGCCCATTCTCATGGACCTGCTCCGGTGTCATCATCCTCAGGCGTCAGGACGGGAACCTCACATGATGTTGTCCACCGTTGCCTTGATCTTGGTCGGCCTGCGGGAGATGGGCGGCTGAGGCGGCGTGGTGCGGATGCGCGCCACGGCCACACCGAGGGGACGGTTCCCGACGGGCACGGTGGTGGTGACGGTGTTGGTGGCGGTGTTGATGACTGAGACGTTGTTGGAGCCGAAGTTGGTGACGTAGGCGCGGTTGCCGCCGGGTGTGATCGCCACCCCGGCGGGGCCGGCGCCGACGGGCACGGTGGTGGTGACGGTGTTGGTGGCGGTGTTGATGACCGAGACGTTGCCGGTGAAGAAGTTGGTGACGTAGGCGCGGTTGCCGTCGGGTGTGATCGCCACCCCGGTGGGGGAGGGGACGCCGGGGATGGTGGTGGTG
>NZ_BOOG01000128.1 GCF_016863115.1 Sphaerimonospora thailandensis | reverse complement strand
TCTCATGTGTCCGCGCGAGATCAATCGCCTGTGCCAGATTCGGGTGATTTTTCGGCCATTCTACGTCAAAAATGCACCAGCATTCATCGATCTCGGGGTCAGACTTACACTCTATCGCTTTTCTAACCAGCGTGAGCGGCACCCCCTGGTCGGGATGAATTTGTATATTCAGTGCCGTGTTCTCGGCTATGTGCGGGAGTCTCCTCAGTCCATTTACATAATCAGGCTCCGAGTTCTGCCCTTCGCAAAATACCATCATTGTGCGGAGTTCGGGCCGCTTTTCGGCGGTTCTTCTCAGCGGTCTTCCGCCTCGTTGGCGCCTACCCGAGACCATCAGCCGATCAATCCAAGAGCACGCAACAGGGAAGTTTGATCCACTTGAGGCAGAGCACCGAATCTGCCGTGAAGGTAGGCGTTCTCAAGGTTCTGGGATTTCCGCACGCGCTCTCCGGCGAACTCGGCCAGTGCGCCGAGGCGGGTGGAGCCGTCGGCCCGCTTTTCGGTGAGCCATACTTCATCTCTGTTCAGATAGTTCAGGAGACTTGTATCGTGAGACGTGAAGATCAGTTGAGCGCCACGAGGGTTGGTGACAGGGTTGTGAAAGATGCGAAGCAACTCCGCTGACAGGGTCGGATGCAGACTCGCGTCCAGCTCATCGAAGAGAACAACCGATCCCTGCTGAAGAGCGGTTAGCACCGGGCCAATGAGAGCAAACCATGTTCTCGTTCCCTCGGACTCAGCGTGCCAGTCGAACGGTACGCTCTCCTCCGAGGTCTTATGGACCAGCCGAATTCTACGTTGGGTACGCACCTCAGAGTCGGGGTAGCCGACCTCTTGTCTATCTATAATTACGTCTTCGATGCCAAGGTCGGCTAGACGCAACAGCGCCAGTGCCTGCTGTCGAGTCCCGATAATTCTGGCGCCAAAGTCGCCTTCGTCGAAAAGAGCGAGTTGGTCGTTCGCTTCTTCGAACCAGCGAACAGTGGGGCGAGAAAAAGAGCTTCGAAGTGCTCCTGACGGGAAGCTCGTCCTGCGCCTGAGCGTGCGGCCGATGTTCTGTATGCCCAGGAGCTCGCGAGTGAAGTTGGACACCAGTGGCTCGTCAAATCGCCGAGCAATTGAGAGGGCCAGCGTCCTGTGCGTCAGGAGTTCGCGGGTCCCGGATAGTCCACCAAGCCCCCTTTGCAGCTTCAGCTCCAATTCTTCTCTTTCAAATACTCGCCTGCGCTTCTTCTCGGGGTAATGAAAGAGCCCTTCGTAGATCACATGCTCACGATCCGCTTCGAGCATGTATTCAAACCGGACACCATTGATCGCGATCTCGATGCTGAGTTCAGTTGCGGAGGCAGGGCCATCACCAAAGGCAAACGGTTCGACCGGGATCTCATCCTCCCAAATACGAAGAGAATGCTGAACCGCGTCGCGCAGCCAGGAGAGCGCGGCTATAACATTTGACTTTCCTGAGGCATTTGGCCCGTACACCGCCGCAACATGCAGGAGGCTCTCTCCGAGCAGCGGCGCCGGACGTGCCTCTTCGCGATCCCGATCAA
>NZ_BOOG01000127.1 GCF_016863115.1 Sphaerimonospora thailandensis | reverse complement strand
TTCAGTTCGTTACGGTCGGTGACCTTTATGCGGCGTCCTCGAGGGCAGGGGCCTGGGCGCGTTCACGGTCGCGTCGGGACAGATAGCGGGCGTGCTCGGTGCGGGCGTCGTAGCGCCAGCGGTAGGGCCGGGCGGTGGTGTTGTGGCGGATGGTGAACTCCTCGATCTGGGTCATCAGGTCCTGGCGGGAGGTGAACTCCCCGCGGCGGAGCAGGCGGCGGGTGAGCACCGAGAACCACATCTCGATGACGTTGAGCCAGCTGGCGTGCTTGGGCGTGTAGGTGACCTTGAACCGGGGATGGGCGGCCAGCCACGCCCGGGTGGCCCGCGAGGTGTGACTGGCCCCGTTATCCATGATCAGATAAATGTTCAGGCGCGGGTCGATCATCTGGTCCAGCATCGTCAGGAAGGCGATGAAGGTCGCCGAGTCGTTGCGGTCGATCTGTTCGGCCAGGACTTCACCGCTGAGCACGTTCATGGCGGCCAGGATGGACACGGTGCCGTGCCGCACGTACTCGAACTCCCGGCGTGCGGCCCGCCCGGGCTCGGCGGCCAGCTCGGGGTACTTGCGGGACTTGGCCTGAATGCCGGTCTTTTCATCCACGCTGACCAGCACGCCGTCATCAGGCGGACGCAGGTACAGATCGCACACCGCCGCGGCCAGATGCCAGAACTGCTCGTCATCGAGCCGGTTCAGCCAGCCCCGCACCTTGTGCGGCCGCAGATCGGCCTCGGTCAGGATCCGCCCGACCGAGGCGAGGGAGATCCCGGTGTCGGCCAGGCGCTCGGCGATCAGCGTGTGCGTCCAGGCGGCCTGCCCCGCAGGTGGCGCGCTGGTCGCGCAGGCGATCACCCGCAGGCGGACTTCGGGCCCGTACAGTTCCGGCCTGCCTGGCCGGGGCAGATCCAGCAGGCCCCGGATACCGCGCTCGGCGAACCGATCACGCCATTTCCGCACGGTCGTCTCAGTGACCCGCAGCGTGGCGGCGATCCGTGCCAGCGGCCAGCCGTCGGCGACCAGCAGCACGATCCGGGCCCGGACCACCATGACCTGCGGACTGGACGGCCGGTTGACGATCTTCTCGAGCCTGTGGCGGCGCCGGTGGCCGACCTTGATGACCGTCGCGCTGACCGGACCGGCCATCGCCCCACCCCTCTCCTTTGTCGGGTGATCTGTTCCAATCGCCCGACAATGCCCGGTATCGGGGAGTCGAGGGGGACGACACGCCGATCGGTCGGCGACAATCAGGGCATGCCGGTACCGCCCAAGCAGCTGAAGTCCCTCGTCGAGGACGAGGTCGACTCCCACGCCTACAAGCACTGGCCGCAGTTGGGCGAGGTCACCGTCCGCTGGCGCGGCTCCTACGGCTATCTGACCGGGCACTGGGACGACGACGAAGATGACACCGGCTTCCCGCTGGCCCGCATCGAATACCTCGGCTCCCCTGAGATGTGGACGTTCGCGATCTACCAGCCCAGCAGCGACAGCTACCAGGAGTCGGTGCTGTTGAACGGCCGCCCTGTGGGCACGCCCAACGAGGCGCTCGACTGCGCCTGCACGATCCACCTCGCACAGACCGACGACCACACCCGGTGATCGACCGAAT
>NZ_BOOG01000126.1 GCF_016863115.1 Sphaerimonospora thailandensis | reverse complement strand
CTGGGGATGGAGGAGCTGTAGCAGTTGGGGTCGCCCAGCGCGCCCGGGTTGTACATGTTGCGGATCGGACCGCGCCCGGCGAGGTTGACCGACTCGCCCACCAGGTAGTCCGGCGGGTCGTTGGGGTTGTTGGCGTAGTGCTCGGTCAGCGCGCCGAAGATGTCACCGGTGGACTCGTTCAGCCCGCCGGCCTCGTTGCCGCTGCCGGCGCCGCCCGAGCCGGAGAACTGGAAGATCGCGTGGCCGTACTCATGGCCGACCACGTCCATCGAGGTCGCCTGACCGTTGTTGGCCTGGTTGCGGCCGAAGTTGGTGTAGGAGCCGTTCCAGTAGGCGTTGACGTCGGTCAGGCCCACCCGCGCCGGGAACGAGCTGCCCGAGCCGTTCGTGCCGTTGCGGCCCAGCCAGTCGCGCAGCATGTTCCACTCGGTCTGCGCGGCGTACATCGCGTCGACGCAGGCGGTCTCCAGGTCGGTGCCCGAGCCGTTGCCCCAGCTGTCGCTGCTCTTGGTGTAGGCGGCGCCGTTCTGCCCGCCACAGCGCAGTCCCGGCCGCTTGGGGTCGGTCATCGAGTACGAGCTGCCGGACCCGGAGGTGTCGATCGTCACCCGGCCGTTGTACTTGCCGTTGCCGGTGCCCTCGCGGACGTCGTCGACGGTGTCGATCACCGACCCGTCCTGGGCGTCCACGTACACGTGCAGCACGCTGGGGCCGCCCTGCTTGGAGGTGCCGGTGACCACGACCTCCCAGGCCAGGCGGGGGTGTCGGTCGTCGCGTGCACGAGCAGGGCGGGCGTGGCCGCCTCCTCCACGGAGGCCAGCTGCGCACGGGCGGTGGCCGTCGCCGCCGCGGCGGTCACCGCGGCCTTGGTGTCGACGTCCACCGTGGCCTGCTGGCCGGTGACGACGGTGTCGACGCTCTGGCCGGTCTTGTCGGTGGCCACGATCACGTCACCGCCGTAGACCGGCAGGCCGCGGTGGGTGCGCTGGTAGGTCAGGTACTGCAGGCCGCGGGTGCCCGCGACGCTGCGCAGCAGCTTGAACTTGTCGTTGCCCGACTTGCGTAGCAGCTTGGACGGGTTCGCGGACAGGGCGTTGTCGGCGCTGGCCCGGGCGTTCCTGCGCTCCTGAGCGTCCGGCGGAGCGAAGGCCGGCGGCGTGGGAGCGGTGGCCTGAGCACCGGCGGCCTTGGCGCCGGTCGCCGCCGAGGCGGCGGGCACCGCCGTCAGCGAGGCGGTGGTCAGGGTGACCGCGGCCAGCACCGCGACGGCCCCCGACCTCATCGTGGGATTCACTCTTGGTGACTCCTCTGCATGGGGGGTGAAAGGTCCGAACAGTCGGACCAGCCCCCAAGCAGACCTCAAGATCACCTGTCAGGAAACCCTCCAATTTTCCATATCTTCGAGATATGGATCAACCTGTCGAAAAACACCAACAGGTACGAAACCCTGCGCTAAATATCGAAGCCCGGTATGTAGCGGGCGCTATGGCGGCGTGTCCGTTCACAACCTGGGCGGGCGGCCTGGATGGCCGCCCGCCCGTTCATCGATCAGATTCGCTGGTCACGGTTGTTACAGCCGGCCCCACAGGGCGGGAACGATCGGCGGCTCCCAGCCGGGCAGCGAGGTGTGCGACTGGATGCACC
>NZ_BOOG01000125.1 GCF_016863115.1 Sphaerimonospora thailandensis | reverse complement strand
TGGAGCGCTCCGGCTTCCGTACGACGAGGTCGACGGCGGGTGAACCGCCCGCGATGGTCCCGATGTGGGAGGGGAATGCGTCAGGCTTGACAGGGGACGCTCCGCTCGTCGCCCCCGGTCCGGGCGCTGTCAGATCGCGGCCAGGCTCAAGAGAGTGGCAGCGATCGGCAACTCGGCCTCCGGCGGGACTGGGGAAGGCCGCAGAGATCGCGCTTGTGTCGCAGGGGACGGGCTCGGGGGGCTGGAGGTCGTAAGCGGGTGGACGAGCGCGTGCGACTGGACGAATGCGAGCGGCCATGATGCCGATGAGCCCGCATGGGCACGGCCTCCTCCGTCTGCCCTGATCGGTGCTCTGACCGGTGCTCTGACCGCGACGAGGTGGATCTCGTCGGCTGTGACGACCGCTGCCCGCGTGTGCTTGGGGAGGACGATCCCGCCGATTCCATGGATGGGGGCCGGATCGTGATGGTCACCATGTCCAGAGGCGGGGGCGAGGCGGGACGGGCGGGACCGCTGGATTGTGTGCCTGACGAGAGGACGCCGATCGCCAGGACCGTGAACCCGGCCATGACCACCCGACGGACCAGCGTGTTTCGACGCCGAGCGCGATGCCGCCCCACCGATGGCGCCCGGAAAGGGGCCGGCTTCGGCTCGTACCGGTTGAGAAGCGCCCCGCCGGCCCGGTCGAGCTCCTCAGGGGCCAAGGACGCGTACGACGACGGCGGCGCCGCAAGGCGAGGACCACGGAGGCCATAGGGGGCTCGCCCGGCACGGCGTGGGCGAGGTATTTCGTGGTCATCCATCACGTCCTCCAGATCTGAGAAAATCCCGCCCTGCCACCTTCGGAGACGAGATGACCACGAATAGTAGCGACCTACTCTTGATCCCACCCCGGATTGTCAGCGATTTCTGCTGACAATCCGGGGTGGTCAACTGCCTGGCCGAGTGCGTGCTCGACCTGAGCTTCCGATCCTCAGCGGCGGGCTCTCATGGAGGACCCGGCCTGCCTCGTGTCAGTAGCAGAGGGTGCCGTAGTAGTCGCAGTAGAGGTCGCCGCCCGTGAGAACCACGGGGGTGCCCAGGTAGCTCACCGGCCGTCCCCAGTAACCGCGCGGGTGACCCCAGTAACCACCCCGGTGACCCCAGTAACCGCCCGGGTGACCCCAGCTGCCGCCCGGACGCCCCCAGGAACCATGTCCCCAGTCACGGCCGTGGCTGGGCAGGTTCGCCTGCGCGACCGCGGCCGAGTCCTGCTGCGGCACGGCGGCCTCCGCCGAGGTGGCGAGGGGCGCCAGGAAGGCGAGGGTGGCGGCGCAGGCCGAGCCCGCCAGAAGCAGTCGACGAATCATCGTTACCTCCTGTTCGATCGACGTCACGTGTTGTGACCGCTGTCACGCTACACAGCGGGCAATCATCGTTCTGGGCGGGAACACCTCAAGAGTCGGCAATCTTGTGATTGACCACGCGGCACGGGAGAAGGTCAGCCGATCGCGAACGGCCGACCGGCACGGAGGGCAGGAGCCTGTGCGACAGTCGTGGCGCCGAGCGTGACACGGCGTGACTGCCGTCGACCTCGTCGTACGGAAGCCGGCGTGTCCGCGTGTCCGCGTGTCCGCGTCGGGTGTTCGGGTGTCCGAGTGTGTTCGGGTGT
>NZ_BOOG01000124.1 GCF_016863115.1 Sphaerimonospora thailandensis | reverse complement strand
CTAAGTGGTCGCGCCCGTAAATCCCTCGGGGGTTATGCGACGAGGTCGAGTACGGCAGGCTGGTGGTCGCAGCCGGGATGCTGCTGGAGGTTGGACTCCTTCTGTTCGTGCCGCTCGATCCGGGCCAGCAGGTCCTCGAGGTCGGCCGGGGTGAACTTCCATCTGAACGGCCGGGCGGTCTCGTTGTAACGCTGCTCGAAGGCGATGAGCCGGTCTTCGACCTGGTCAAGGCTAGTGAAGTCGTTGGGCGTGAGGACTTTGCGCTGCACGATGGAGAAGAAGATCTCCACTTGATTCAACCACGAGGCGTGGACGGGTGTGTGCACCATGACCGCGTTCGGGAAACGCTGGGTCAGGCGGTCGATGGCGGCCTTGCCCCGGTGGGAGGAGCCGTTGTCGACGACCCAGAACACCCGCTTGGCTGAGGCGTAGGGCTCTTGGGTCATGACCTGCTCGGCCAGGGTCATGAACGGGACGATGCCGGTGGTGGCCGCGCAGTTCCCGATCACGTGGGCGCGGTGGACGTCGTAGGCGGCCAGATAGGCCAGCGCGCCGCCGCGGTCGTATTCGTGATTGACCCGCATGGCCCGGGCGGCGCCCGGGGGCAGAGTGGGGTGGCAGCGGCAGCGGGCCTGGATGGAGGTCTTCTCGTCGGCGGAGATGACGTACTCGTCGTCGTCGAGTGGAATTCCGTCCCAGATGCGGGCGTACAAGTCGAGGACCCGGGCGGCCTTGGCGGCGAAGTCCGGGTCGCGGATGAACAGCCAGGACTGGTACTGCCAGGGCTTGAGCGCGTCGGCGGCCAGGATCCGCCGGACGGTGGAGGCGGAGATCGCCGGGGCGATGCCCCGGCCGACGACTTCGCCGGCCAGGTCCGGGCAGCTCCAGCGTGACAGCGGCAGGCCGGTCTCGGCCGGTAGCTGGCAGGCCAGTGCTTTGACCTCGGCCACCTGCAGTGGGGTGAACGTCGGAGGGCGTCCGGAGCGGGGCCGGTCGGCCAGCCCTTGGGCGCCTTCATCGGCGTAGCGGCCGCGCCACAGTCGTACGGTGTCCACGGTCACGCCCTGGCGGCGGGAGATCTTCGCGTTGGAGTAGCCGCGAGCGGCGTCCAGCACGATTCTGGCGCGGACGACCTGCTGGTAGGGGGCGGTGTGGGAGTAGGCCAGCTGCTTGAGCCGGCGCCGCTCGGAGGGGGTCAGCACGATCTGGCGTGCGCGGGGGGCGGGCACGAGGCGGGACTCACTTCTCGGTGATCTCTATCGGGCCCGTACGACAATGCCGGTATTCACGCCGGAAGCAGGCGAATGACGCGCCGGGGCGGCAAGATTGCCGTCATGCCCGCCATTCCCGCATCGACCAAGACCTCCCTGGCTCAGCGGCTGTTCTTGCACGCCAGGCAGCACTGGCCTCAGCTGATCGACGTTCACGTGCGTTACCGCGGCCAGTTCGGCTATGTCGAGGGCGAGCTCACCGGTGGTGAGCGGGTGCCGCTGATGCGACTGCGCTATGGCGGATCGGCGCACCGGTGGGGGCTGGCCATCCACACGCCCAGCACAGGCGGCTATGAGGACGCCATCTGGTTCACCGGCAGCCCACAAGAGGCCCTCGACCTGGTCTGCGACCTCTACGTGACCAACACCGACTCCTGATCACCAGCAGCACACCCACCGGCTGATCGTCAACCCCCGAGGGATTTACGGGCGCGACCACTAAGC
>NZ_BOOG01000123.1 GCF_016863115.1 Sphaerimonospora thailandensis | reverse complement strand
AGTTGCCGGTCCGCCACGAGACCAGACGACAGGGCCGGCCGTACACCCTGGTGCTGACCAAGACCGAGGCCCTCTTCGAACGAGAGCGCCTCACCCGCGAACGCGGCCAAGCGGACCTGGCCTGGCTCACGAAGAACTGGAAGGTTCCCCTCTGATCCGGCCATACACAGCAAGCAGCCGCTCCGGCCTGAACCACGCCTGCCGAGTTCTTCCGACCCCTGCTCGGTGCAGTTCATGACGCGCATCGGGCAGGTCCAACGAGCACGGCAGACCCGGAAGGTATGGCTCTTCGTTGGTCAGCCGTGTCGGGCCTGAGTGACCACGCCCTGGGAGGCCTGCTTGAGCATCTCTCCAAAGGTGAGCATGGCGTAGGCGAGGGCGAGCAGGCGCTCCTCGCCGGCCTTGGGCGCGGTGCGGGCGCCCGCCGAGGATGCAGGCCGGCCGGCGATCAGGAGGTCACGCTGAAACCTCAAGGTGGCTTGATCTCAGGGAGCATCGGTGAGTTCCACGCGCTTGCTGTCTCCGCCGGACAGGAACGACGCCAGTGCCTGCCCCTGCTCGGCCACGCTGTCGCGCTCGGCTCGCGAGAGACGGCGCAGCTGGCTGACCAGCACGGTGGCACCCTCGACGTTCCAGGTCGCGGCGACCCGGCCGTCGACCAGTACGACGCGGGCGCCGGTGACCGACAGGCCGCGGTGGGCGTCGTCGATAATGCGGGTGCGGTCGTGGTAGCCGAGGACGACGTTGTCGAAGGCCGGTAGGAACCGTACCGGGGCGGGGGTGCCGGGGTCAGGGCGCGGCGCGTCGGGGAGGTCCAGCAGCTGCCGGCCTCGCTCGTCGCGGAAACTGACCAGCTCGTCCCGGATCGCGGCGACCGCGGCCGGCAACCCGGCCAGACCGCACCAGGCGCGCAGGTCAGATGTGGCGGCGGGGCCGAACGCGGCCAGGTAGCGCCGTACCAGCGCCTTGCCGACCGGGTCTGAGCCGTCCGGGGAGGGCGGGTCGATCTCGCGGCCCAGCCAGGCGGAGAGCGGAACGTTGCGCACCCCCGCCTTTCTGCGCCACAGGCCGCGCGGAGGCAGCTGTGCCATCGGGACGAGGGCGGCGACCAGCATCTCGCCCAGCGCCCGCGGGCCCGGCTCCGGCCAGCGCCCGGCCAGCGCCCGCGCCAGTTCGGCCATCGAACGGGGCTCGCCGTCGGCCATCACCGCCCGGCCCACCTCCGCGAGTTCGTCGAGGTCAACCCCGGAGAGCTCACGACGGTAGGTCCCGAGCACGCGCTGGCGCAGCATGGTGTCGTGGCGCGCCCGCCAGGCCAGGACGTCCTCGGCGGCCAGGAGGTGGACGGTACGGCGCATCAGGTGTGTACGCACTACACTCCGCCGGATCAGCAGGTCCGACAGCACCGCTGGATCGAACCCACGCACCCGTGACCAGAGCCCCACGAACGGTTCCTGCGGTTCCTGCGCCTGCAGGCCGCACAGATGCGCGACGGCATCGAGGACCGGTATGCCGGCGCGATCGAGCAGCAACTGCCGGGCGAGCGTCGCGCGGTTGAGCGCCCGGAGGTCGAGAACGGTCATCGGATCACGCCGCGGCTCGCTCGCCGCCCGGCCGCCGGCGCAGCTCGGCCCGGGTGACGGCCGGTGGATCGTAGGTCACGCCGATGTCTCCTTCGGTCTCTTCGGTGGCCCTGGGGGCGTGGTGCGGGAGGCGCT
>NZ_BOOG01000122.1 GCF_016863115.1 Sphaerimonospora thailandensis | reverse complement strand
GACCGTCTACAACGGTGTCCAGGTCACCGACGTCAAGTACAACGGTCGTGACTACGACTGGGGCCACGGCAGCAAGGGCCACCGTCACGACAAGGGCCGTGACCACGACAAGGGCCGTGACCACGACAGGGACTGGGACCGCAAGGGCCGCGATCACGAAAAGGGTCGCGATCACGACAAGGGCCGTGACCACGACCGGGACTGGGACCGCAAGGGTCGCGGCCACGACGACCACTCGAAGGCCCGTCAGATCAGCGTTCGCGAGTTCCAGCGCCTGAACGGGAACCGGGACCTCAAGGGCAACGGCCCCTGGGCCAAGGGCACGAGCGTCGTGACCCAGGAGATCAGCGGCAACAGGTACGAGGACAGCCGCGGCGACTGGTACGTCGGCGACAACGGCACGGCCCTCTACTTCAGGAAGAAGGTCCGGGGCGACTGGGGTCACCGGGACGGCAAGAACGACATCGGGCCCGGCCCCGGCATCACCGCGGCCAGCGACGAGCTGACGGCCCTCGCGGGCACCCCCTCCCCGACCCCCGCCTCGGAGGCGTCTCCCACGCCCACCCCGTCCCCCACGCCCACCCCGTCCCCCACGACGTCCAAGTCCCCGAAGCCTCGGCATCCCGGCGACTGGGACGGCGACCACAACGACAAGCCGCGGTACAAGTACTACAAGCGGACCTTCTGGGCGAAGTCCTACCGCGACGGCCACGGCCACGGTCGGGACCACGACCGCGGTCGGGACCACCGCAGGCCGCGCGTGACGCTCGTCCTGAAGGACGTCGGCCGTCTGGGCGACAACGTGGGCGGGCAGGGCCTGGCCTACAACCAGAAGGTCGGCACCGCGGTCTTCATGTTCGGCTACCCGAGCGGTTCGCACCCGGACGGCAACTACGCCTTCACGGGCCAGACCCTCAAGTGGGCGTACGGCAAGACCGCCAAGGCGCCGGCCGTCTCGAAGATCAAGGGCGAGGAGCTGGTGGCCCTCAAGTCCTCCTTCACGGGTGAGGGCTCCATCGGTTCGCCGTGGCTGTACCGCTACAGCAACGCCAAGCGGCTCGGCTACCTCAACGGTGTCACCACCGCGCTGGCCGACACCGACGGCAACGACCGGGTCGACCACAGCCTCTCCCCGCACTTCGACGGTGAGACGCTGGCCGTCTACAAGATCGCCGAGAAGAACTGGTCCGGCAAGATCGTCTGATCTCTGGGCGAACTCTTGAAGTAAAGGAAAGGGCCCGGCATCCAGCCGGGCCCTTTTCATGTTTCATTTCCCTCGCGGCGACTTTACCCGGCGTTGAATGTCGTGTGATTGAAGAAACGGCACCCCGGGATCGCTCAGAAGGCCACCAGAAGACTCGGCACGCGACCGCCTGTCCGGTCACCCGCAGTGGCGGCCGCCCGCCCGCCGAGGGCGAGGCCGCGCTTGGCGTCCGCACTCCCCCGAGCCCGCGCTCTCGACCCCCCAAGGAGCCGTCCATCGCCTTCACACCAGGGGTTTCCAGATCCGACGTGGCGCGGTCACCGAGCCCCGTCGGTCGACTGTTGACCCGTTGGACGTGACCGCGAGCGCCTCCAGTTTCGCCGAACCTGTGTGATTTATGTCACACAGGTGGTTGTACCGGTCCATCGCACAGCGTCACCAAGATCCTTTAAGGGCATCATTGATCAGCGGAAATACCGTAAAGCCGGGGTAAAGCGCTAAACCACGTCGGCCACCTCGGCCCGACCTGGTTCCGCATTCCACTTACATCCGCTCAATT
>NZ_BOOG01000120.1 GCF_016863115.1 Sphaerimonospora thailandensis | reverse complement strand
CCCAGATCTTTCACGATCATGGTGATTGCCGCGCTCCTCTGAAACGATCTTGATGTGGGTGAGGGTTTTGGTGTCCGGGCATGCCGGGGGCCCGGATGTCGCCGGGTGTGGCCCTTGGTCTCCCCTGGCGGGCCGATGAGTCGGGGCCTTTCTGCTCGACGGGACGGGTGGGATGGTGCTCACGGAGGAACGGCCAGGGCGCGGGTCTTGTGCCAGGCGTTGATCAGGTCGATGGTGTGTGGGTGGTCGGCGCACAGGCGGATGAGGCGTTTTCGTGCGCTTCGGACCAGGCGGGCCGGGACGTGGAACAGCAGTCGCCGCAGGGTGGCGGGAGTGGCTGTGGCCAGCACCGGGTGGTGGTCGATGATGAGCAGGCGCAGCCAGGCCAAAAGGTCGGTGGCGAGCGCGACCGCGTGGCACCAGGCCTGGTTGGCGGCCATCGCGTAGAACGGAAGCCGTCGAAGACCGAGGTTCTTCCCCTCTTTGATCACGGATTCGACGTCGGCGTGGTCGCGGTGGAAGGCGTCCTGGCGGGGATGATGATGGCCGGGCAGGTCATGGGCGATGGCCTGGAACCGCTGGCCGCGCCGCTTTTCGATGTCGCTGGCGTTCTTGCGGTGTTTGGGGTGCAGCGGTTCGAGGCGGGCGTGCACGCGCATGCCGCCGGGCCAGCCGTCCTCGTCTCGGGCCAGGTCGAGCAGGCCGGTCAGGTCGGCGACGTAGGCGCGGTCGCGGACCTTTCCCTCGGGGGTGATCGCACACGACCACGCTGTGGCCGGAACCTCGGTGATCGCCGTGCGGATCGGCTCGGTCACGTCGAAGCCCACGCTGTAGTGCCAGGTGTAGCCGTTTTCGGCGGCGGTCTTCTTGATCCACGCGAGCAGGCCCTTGGTGGCGCCCGCCCCGTCACTACGGAAGATGATTTTGCGGCGGTAGCGGGCCGGGATTTGGGCGATCGCCTCGGTTAAGACGGTGATGTGGTCGTCGGTGGTGTTGGAGCCGGCGTTGCCGGGGCGGAGCAGGATCGCGAGGATCTCGCCGGTGTTGGCGCAGGTCACCAGGATCGGATGCAGGCCGAAGACGTGCTTTTTGTACGTCGGGGCCGCGCCCTCCTTCTCGCTGTGGGATTCCACCAGGGACGCGTCGACGTCCACAACAGTCCAGCCGTCCCAGGTGTGCCCGGCGACGCTCAGCCACGGGAAGCCCTGCGGGCGGGCCGCGAGCAGACTCCACATGTGCCGCCGGTGCGCGGCCCGGGCCCGGGTGAGTCGTTCCAGCGTGGCGGCGTCGAGTTCCTCGCCGAACAGCCGCCACGCGGTGACCGGCGAGGCGATCGGGCCGGTCGCCGGGGCTGCTGATGCGACGGTGTCCATCGCGGCGCGGGCCGATGTCGCGCCCATCGCGAGCCCGATCGCGACATCGATCAGGACTTGCCCGCGATCATGGCCGGGGTGGAAGCCGGGAACGGTGAGCGCCGCGGAGGCATGCCCGCGCAGCCCGGACGTCTCGGCGAGCAGCCGCAGGAGCGGTACGCCCGCGGCCGGGATGAGCCCGGACGCGCCGTCGGTCATCTCCAGCGATTTCGACCAGGCTGACGTGCGTTTCTCCAGCTTGCGGCGCCGACGCTCGGATCTAGCACGTTTGATCTTTTTGAGCAACCTGGCGGGGGTCTTATTCTTCATCTTGGAGGTACCGGCCTACTGGGGGATTTTGATCTCGACAATCCAGATCATCCCAGTTCGGGGCGGTACCTCCAGCCATATGTAACGCTACGTGACGATCACTCGGTGCCTGGCG
>NZ_BOOG01000119.1 GCF_016863115.1 Sphaerimonospora thailandensis | reverse complement strand
CAGGGTGACTTCAAAGTCGCTTGATCGCGGGCCGGGTCGGGTGTCTCTGCTGGTCGTGGACGTGTCGTCATTGGCGGAACCGCGGAGGGCCGCGCCTTTGATCACACTGTGATCGCGGCCGGGTCACCGCACCGTCTCGCCGTCCCCCGCTGACGGGGCGGGACGGCTCTCCAGGACGGGGATTGGACACAAAGACGGGGTTCCCCAAAGATCGGTGATCTACGACAAACGCCGACCGACAGGAAACCCCGTGACTGCCCAGTGTGCCATCTCCGACCGCCGGTTGACCATCGACGATCTCCCCGAGTCGCTCCCTGCGGTGATAGAGACGACGCCCTACGACCAGCACGTCCCCGCCATGCTGGGTGGAGACCCCGTGACGTTGCCCCCGCAGATGCCTGCCGGCCTGGCTCCGCGTTCGGTCCAGGAAGTGGCAGCGGCCTTGGCCGCCGAACGCCGGCAACGCGCCTCGCAGACCAGTCGCCGCACGCCAGAGGCGGCCGGCGCGGATGGATCAGTCATCGACAAGGCCGCCTGCGCACGCCTGCTCGGCTTCCTGGCACAGGTTCCTGACCAGCGGGATCGGCGCGGCGTCCGCTACCCGCTGCCCTACCTTCTGGCACTGCCGATCGTGGCGATGACGGCTCACGAGGTTCAACTGGCCGGCATCGGCGAGTGGGTCGCCGACGCGCCGGAAGATCTGCTGCTCGCTTTGGGCGCCCCGCTCGACGATGCCGGGGTGGCCCGCCGCCCGGACGTCAAGGCCATCACCGAGGCCCTGGCCGAGCACGCCGACGGCTACGACCGGGCATTATGCGCCTGGACCGGCGCCCTGGCCCGCGACCAGCACCAACACCGGCACCGGCACGCTCGCGGCCCGCTGCTGCCCCGCCTGCACATCGACGGCAAATCCCAGAAAGGCGCCGCACCGCGCGGCGGGAGTGCGCCGATGCTGCTGGCGGCCCGCCGTGACGACGGCACCGTCGCCGCCCAACGCCCGGTCGCCACGGACAAGACCAACGAGATCACCGTGTTCGCGCCGCTGCTGGACCAACTCGGCGACGCCGAGCTGGCCGGGACCGTCGTCACCGCCGACCAACTCCACACCCAGCGGGGACATGCCACCTACCTGCACCGGCGCGACGCGTTCTACGTGTTCACCGTGGGCGGCAACCAAAAACGCCTGTTCGCGGCCCTGGACGCGCTGCCCTGGCGGCAGATCGCCGTCGAACACGCTACCGTCGACCGGGGGCACGGCCGGATCGAGATCCGCACCATCCGGACCCTGCCCGTCACCGAGCGCATCGCCGGACTGTTCCCGCACGCCGCTCAGGCGTTCCTGCTGGAGCGCTACATTTACACCACCGACGGCACGCCCGTGGGGGCAGTTGCGGTCCTGGGCATCACCAGCCTGACCGCCGACCAAGCCGACGGTGCCGCGATCCTCGCCTATGTCCGCGGCCACTGGTCAATTGAATCCCTGCACTGGCTACGTGATCGGGTGCTTGGCGAGGACGACAGCCGTCAAAAACGCGCCATCCGGGCCATGGCCGCCCTTCGCAACCTGGTGATCGGTGTGCTCCACCTGCGCGGGATCACCCGCATCAGCCGACAGCTCCGCGCTTGTGGCCGTGACCCCTACCGCCGCCCGCTGATCCTGCTCGGCCTGATGACATAGTCCTGATGCCCTGCCGTGACCCAGCCGAGATCATCAAAACTCGAACAGCCGAGCACGAGAACTCTGCCCGCCCACGTGAGCAGCTAAAACTACGCTCCGCATTCGACTTCGAAGTCGCCCTG
>NZ_BOOG01000118.1 GCF_016863115.1 Sphaerimonospora thailandensis | reverse complement strand
CTGGTCGGCCGGCAGATCGGCGGCCGGGGTGCCGGTGCGACGGGCGGGCAAGGTGATCAGCACACCCGGTGAAAGGCGGCCCGGGGTGCCAGGCCTATTGTCGCCGGCGTGATGGGCGGCGGCGGGTGCAGTAGCGGGTGCGGGTGCGGCGGCATCGGTGGTCGCGGCGGGTGGCGCGGCCTTGCGGGCCTCGATCGCGACCAGATCAGGGTTGACGGTGCCTTGCGCGAGCGCGGCGCGGACACCCGCGATCACCTGAGCGGCGCTGAGGCGGCGATGCAGCAACAAAACCTCGATCAGCGCTTTGGTCGCGGCCGGTTCGCCGTGCAACGCCCGGGCCCGCGCCCAGAACGCCTCATGATCGGGCGTGAACAGGCCCTCGGCGCGGGCGGTCGCCAACGCCGCCGAGCCGGGCATCGCCCCCGGCTTTCCCTTCAAAATTTCCAGGTAGTGGTCCAGCACCAGATGCTCACCGCCCCGGCCGATCAGCCGCGCGTGGACGGCCACCCGCCGCCTGCCGTCGTAGACCTCCAGTTGGGAGGCCGACAACCGTACCCGGACCCGTGAGCCGATCAGGTAGGCCGGCACCGAGTAGCGGCATTGGCGGACCGTGATCCGCCCGTAGCGGTCCACCCGCGGCGTCAACTCCAGGGCGCAGTCGAACGGCTCGGCCGGCAGCGGTGCCAGCACCTCCTGCTCGGCGGCCAGGTCTTCGCCAACCGTGCGAGGGCGGAACTCGATATGGCGTGCCAGGTCAGCGCGGTCGGCCTCGGCCAGACGGGCGTTCAGCTCCTGCAGCGAGTCCACCACGGGCATGGGGGTCAAATGCGTGCGCCGGAAGCGCCCGCCGTCGCCCTCCACCCCGCCCTTTTCGTGCGCGCCGCCGGCTCCGGGGACGCAGTAGAACGCGGCGAAAGCGTAGAACGAGCGGAAGGCGGTCCAGCGGGCCGATTCGGTCCGGTTACGGCCGAACAGCACCCGCTGCACCGCGCTGCGCAGGTTGTCGTAGCGGATCTGCCCCGTAGGCACCCCGCCGATCGCCTCGAACGCGATCACATGACCTTCCAGGAACGCCTCCTGGCCCTGGGAGGCGAACACCCGGTGCACCCCCGCCCCCGAGTGCGACAGCCGGAAGCTGAACAGGAAACACTTGGTCACTGTGCCGGCGAGCTTCACATAGCAGTCGGCGAAGTCGACCTCGGCGTCCTTGCCCGGCTCGTGGAGTTGCGGCACGAACCCCGCCACAACGCCGGTGCGCTGGGCGTGCTCGGCGTTGATCTCACCCCGCCGCCAGTGCACGTACTTGGCCACATACGAATACGACACGCTCAGGTGGTGCTCGTCGATCAGCCGCTCCCAGATCCGCCGGGCGGTATGACGCTGCTTGGGCGGCGCCAGACAGTCCGCTTTCAAGATCTGATCGATGAGATGGGCGATGCTCTCACGCACCGGGGCACTGCGGGCCGGGTCCTTGCGTTCGGGCGGGATCGGACAGGCCAGCGCCTGGCGCACGGTCCGGCGATGCACCCCGTACTTGGTCGCGAGTTCACGGATGGACAAGCCCAGTTGTTTCTCATCCCAGCGGATCGCGGCGAACAGTTCCACTTTCGACCCCATCCCCGGCCCCAAGCGTAGTCAGACGAACACGATCCGTATCACAAGACGCAAGAGGCCTTCTTACCCACACCCGCCTCGGCAGATTCCTCCGCCACCCGCAGGTGGGGCCAAATCAGAGTGCTACATCCCCACCGTGACCGCCCCCTGGTGGGGCCGGATCAGAGTGCTGCGGTGGGTCCATTCCAGAGTGCTAC
>NZ_BOOG01000117.1 GCF_016863115.1 Sphaerimonospora thailandensis | reverse complement strand
GTGACGCCGCATCGGAACTGTCCGGTCGGTTACGCCTTCTTCCTTGAGGTTGATGTCAACCGGGAAAGCGAGGGCCCGGGCCGTACCGGACGCCGGTGCCTCCCCGGGCGTCCCCGATCTTCTCCAGGATCTGGCGTTTGCGAAGGTCGTTGAGTAGATCGCGGGCGGCGTACACCTGGATGTCGAAGAGCCGTTGGATCGTGCGGTTGGTGACGAAGCCGTACTCGCGGACGTGGTCGATGACCTTCTGGTCCATGCCGTCCACGCTCCGAGACCGATAACTCACCGCGCGGGACATCGCCGTGACGGTCTCCGGCCGCAGCCGATAGGTGGGGAAGGACTTCCTGGCCGTTCGCCGGGTCGCCTCCAGGAGGCCGCAGGCATCGGCCAACGCCGACAGGACGACCTGGGTCTCGGCGACCGGGCGTTGGATCACGGCTGCGAGCCGGGTCGCGTCGATCGTGCTCCTCCCCCGCAGGTAGGACAGCGCGAGCAGGACATTGACGTCGCGCCCTGCCCTCGCCGGCAGTTCACCGACGAAACGAACGAACGCGTCGTTCCCGATCCCGCCGGACAGTGTCGCGCGCACCAGGGTGCCGCTGTCCTCGAACGCGGGAGGCTCCTTGCCTGCCCGCAGCATCTCCCGGTAGGCGCGGTCGATCCCCTGGCCGGTGCGCTCCGCGAGTTGCAGGGCGGCGATGGTCTCGGTCAGCAGACGGTTCCGGGGCGTTGACGGGTGCGTGAGGATGTTGTCCGGCGTGACGCCCGCCACGAGGCCCCCGGGGCTGGTGATCACCAGTCGTTCGGGGGAGTGCTCGATGTCCACCGTGCCGCCGGTCTCGTAGGAGCGGTGGATGAAGGCGTTCACGATGAGTTCGCGTACGGCGTCATGCGGGTAGTCGGTGAGCTGGAGCTGGACGCCGCCCGAGATGTTGAGCGGGTGGATCTCCCGCCGTGTGGCGACCGCGTCCGTCATGGCCTCGATCGCGGCGAGCAGGGGACGGTTGCCCCGGGCCCGGCCCGTCGCCTCGCTTCCCAGGGTCGGGCGGAACTGGTACGAGTATCCGTACGCCGGAACGATGCTGTGCAGGGTTCGTTCGTCGGCGAGCAGCAGGACGCCGGCGTTGGTGACGTCTCCCGCCGCGGTGACCAGCCGCAGGGCTTCGAGCATGGCCCGATCGCCCAGCTCGGCGAGATGGTCCCGGCCGCCGGTCGTGAGAAGATCTCGAAGCCTGGCGAGCTCCACGGCGCTCAGGTCCTCGATCCGCACCCTCGATGCCTCCGCCGACCAGTCGACCTGCCCTCGCGCGATCATGACCTCGCGCTGCTGGGCAGGTGGGAACGGCAGGCATTCCTTGCCGAGGCGACGCGTGGCGAGTCCCGAGGCGTTGCTGTGGGGGATAACCCCTTGGGGGACCGTGATCGCGACCAGTCGTACGCCGTCCACGATCTTCTCGGTCACGAACGGCGTGATCGGCGGATGCGTCCGATCGAAGACGCCCTTGCGGATCTGGTCGATCGAGTAGACGCCGGGCACGCCCCGCAGGGCGTCCGCGCGGGTCTTGGCTTTGTCGTCCACTCCCAGGACCACGGTCCCGCCGCGGGCATTGACGAAGCAGACGAGGGCGTCGGCGAGCAGGTTGAAGGTCGCCTTCGGTGATTCGGCTACGAGCTTGAAGTCCAGGACCTCGGTTTCCAAAGCGTCGGCGGGGATGCCGTCGCCCACGATAGCGAGTACGGCGTCAAGCTCATCCGGCTCCATGCACTGATGGTAACTGAGAAACGTCGTTTTTCGACGTCTCTCAGTTACCATCAGTGCGGCTCGGGTTGTTCACGCGGGACCATCGTGTGCGGAGACCGGCGAGACAGCGCACATCCGGGCGGTGATCCCCGAAA
>NZ_BOOG01000116.1 GCF_016863115.1 Sphaerimonospora thailandensis | reverse complement strand
CCTGGCCGCCGGGCCGGGCGGAGTCGGTATGCCTCACGGCGTTGGCGACCAGTTCGGTGGTGAGCAGCAGGGCGTCGTCACAGTGGGGGTGGCCGGTGGCGGCCAGCAGGACGCGCAGATAGCGCCGCGCCTTGGGCACGGAGGCGGTCTCGCCGGGCAGGTCGATCCGTCCCAGCAGGCCCAGGGCCTTCATCGGGCCCTCCAGAAGACCCGGACGCCCGGTACGGCCTGAGCGGTGTGGGCGATCTGCACGTCACCGGCGTCCGGCAGGGACTTTGCCGCCCTCGCGACCTGCGCGGCCTCGGCGGCGACGGCGCGCTGGGCGGCGTGTGCAGTCCGGGTGGCGTGGACGGCGGCGGCGATCCGCCGGGCGGCGTCGGGCGCCGTGGCCAGGACGCGCCTGCGACGGCCGCGGCCCCAGGCGAACATCCAGGTACGGCGTCGCCGCGTGGCCGTGATCCGCATCCGTGCCATGGCCGGCCCGGTTGCCGTGTCGTCGGCGAGGGAGATCTCCATGCTCGGCTCGTGGTGCGGCGGAAGCCGTACGACCGAGTCCAGCCCGAGATCATGCAACTCCCCGGCCAGCCGGATCAGATGGCCGGCCTCCGCTCCGACGTCGCGCATGCGCATCTCCGATACCTGATCCTTTCGCCCAACTTGACCTGACTTCACTGCGGAGAGTCCTGGTGTCATGACTCTGTGTGAGTGGCGTTGCCTCGATGGTCAACGATGCGGGTCGCCTTCGCAAGTGAATCTGCAAATTTGCTGGCAACTTCTGTTTGCGGAATTCACCTGCGCATACGGACCACCCGCGGCACACTGTGCGTGACGATCTCAGGAGGTTTCCGTGACGGTCCGGCGTGGCCCTACAGTCCGGCGCAGGCGGCTGGCCAGCGAACTGCGCAGGCTGCGTGAGCGCAGCGAGATGACGATCGAGGAGGTCGGCGAGCGTCTGGCCTGGTCGGCGGCGAAGGTCTCGCGGATCGAAACGGCCCGCGTCGGCATCGCCGCAGCGGACCTCACGCGGATGCTCGACCTGTACGGGCTGGACCCGGACAAGCGGGCCGGCCTGCAGTCATTGGCCAGGACAGCCCGCACCCGCGGATGGTGGGACGCCTACGCCGAGTCGCTGCCAAGCGATTACGCGACGTATATCCAGCTCGAATCGGACGCCTCCTTCATCCGCGGCTACAGTGGGATGATCATGCACGGCCTGCTGCAGACAGAGGGCTACGCGCGCGAGATCACACGCTCCGGGTTGATGGGCCTGGCTTCTCCAGTCGAAACCGAGCGGCGTGTCGAGGTTCGCATGACCCGGCAGAACCTCCTGCTCCGGGAGGAGAATCCGCTCCGGTTCTGGAGTGTGATCGATGAGGCGGCGCTCACGCGCAGGGTCGGCTCCGCCGCGGTCATGCGTGAGCAGTACGCGAAGCTCCTTGAGTTCGCGGACCGGGACAACGTGACGATCCAGGTGCTGCCCGCTGTCAACGGCGCCCATCCGGCGACCGCTGGATCCTTCGCAATCGTGGAGTTTCGCGAACCTTACGATCCGGACGTGGTGTACGTCGAAACCATGACGAGTAGCCTGTATGTGGAGAGTGATGCCGAGGTATACCAATATTCGCTTGCGTTCGACCACCTCCGGGCGATGGCGCTTGGTCCCGATGAGTCGAAGGAACTGATCGCAGGCTTGATCAAGGAAGTCGGCTGAGAATCACCCGTTTTCCGACAGAAAAGACAAGGAGCACTAAAGTGGACCTGTCCAGCATTGCCTGGCGTAAGAGTCGGCGCAGTGCCAACGGCTCCGATTGCGTCGAGGTCACGACCATTGATGCCGGTCAGGCGGAGGTCGAGCACAAGGCGGATGCTGAGCGGCTCTTCCTGGTGCGTGACTCCAAGGACCCCGACGGCCCGGTGCTGGCCTTCACCCCGAGTGAGTGGGACGCCTTCGTTAGCGGGGTCAAGGACGGGG
>NZ_BOOG01000115.1 GCF_016863115.1 Sphaerimonospora thailandensis | reverse complement strand
CGTGAATGGACACCCTCAGACGGGTTGAGGAAGGCACTCCAAGACGTTTCGGGCTGGCCGAATCAACAATTCGAACAGCTCGTCGGCGCGGCGTATTGTGATGTACATCACACTCTGTTGAGTTGTATTGTCAAATAATAACTTTATGTGCATAATCAGCTTGGAATTGAGGGTGTTAACTTGTTGTAAATTAACCTGAGCCCGCATGGGAAGTGGGCCCGCTTTTGAGTTTCGAAGCTTAGCGATTGTGCGTGGTCTGTCTTGGGTCCCCTGCCTCCTGAAAAGATGTGGTATGGAGTGAAAAGGATTACATTTCAGTTCCCGCGTACGCGGACGGTACTTACAAGTGGCAGAACGAATACAACAGGCACTATCTGGAGGTCTATCAAAGCTCTACCGCTAACAAGGGTAGAGTCATCACGTGGCCGATCTATAACTCAGCTAATCAACTTTGGTCTGACTTCACACTCAGCGACGGCTACTACAGGCTGATGAATAACAACAGTCGTAAATGGCTGGGTTTCGCAGATCAACAATACGGAAACGGCTATTGCGGATTCCCTGACCAGTATGATTGGCTGAACGCCTCATCTCAATGGTGGGATTACCGCAAACTCTGGGATCAAACCGATGGTCGCTACTATTCTGCCTGGGTCAACAAAATGGGCTGTCAAGGAAATGCCTACGTCGACATGCTCTCCGTCGTCGATCTCAGCCCAGTGAACACGTCTCTCCTTCATGAGGCGACATGCTCGGACCAGAGATACGGTAGCCCCACGGGATGTTATTGGCGAAGGGACGGTGGCTGAGCCTGGATCCACGGGCCGAAATCTGACTGAAGTTTCCTGAATGATGCTTCCAGCAGCCCGCCCGATAGGACACCTCTCACGTGCGATTGTTTCACGCCCCCAGCAAGACGCATGCAGCCTTCGACGAAGAGCACGGGATCGGCCTGGCGGGACTGATGGCGCTCAGGTGAACTTGACCAGACCTGCTCTCTGAAATTTGCCAGGTGAGCGACTCGCCGGGAGAGATCCTTCTCGTCCCAGGTGGCTCCCCACGATGCTTCGGATGATCAATGTTCGAAGCGAGTCGGGGGGAGCCGCATCCGATGCTCACACAGGGGGAAGACGTGGAAGCGCAGGCTTTGCGCAAACGTGGCTGGTCGATCTCGGCGATCGCGCGGCATCTGGGCCGTAGCCGGGCGACGATCCGGGCGTATCTGAACGGGGAGCGTGTACCGGGGCAGCGGCGGCGCAGCCTCGCCGATCCGTTCGAGCCGTTCGCCGAGTACTGCCGGCTGCGGCTGGATGCCGACACCGGGGATCCGCACCTGTGGGCCACGACGTTGTTCGACGAGTTGGTGGAGCTGGGCTATCGGAGTGGCTACTCGACCTTCACTCGGGCGTTGCGGGTGCGGGAGCTGCGCCCGGCATGCGAGAAGTGCGCGCACGCGGGCGGACCGGCCGAGTACGTCCGTATCACGCACCGGCCGGGGGCTGAGACTCAATGGGACTGGCTGGAGTTGCCGCAGGCGCCCGCTTCGTGGGGGTGGGGCGCGAGCGCGCACCTGCTGGTCGGCTCGCTGCCGTACTCCGGGATCTGGCGCGGGGTGCTGGCCGAGTCCGAAGACCAGCCGCACCTGATCGAGGCGCTGCACGGGGTGTGTGCACGGCTGGGTGGCCTCAGCGCCGAGTGGCGGTTCGACCGGATGGCGACCGTCTGCCATCCCGCCACGGGAGAGGTGACCGCGTCGTTCGCGGCGGTGGCCAAGTATTACGGGGTGAACGTGCGTGTCTGCCCGAGCGGCCGTTCCTGGCGCAAGGGCAGTGTGGAGAAGGCCAACCACGCCGCCGCGCAACGCTGGTGGCGCACGCTGGGCGATGATGTCTCGCCCGCCCAGGCCCAGGAGCGGCTGGACGTGTGGTGCCGCAAGCGTGGGGACATCCGCATCCGTAAGATCGACGGCGGCAAGGTGAGCGTGGCCGAACTGGCCCGCCGCGAGCCGCTGCGTCCGCTGCCGGACCGACGCGGCCTTGAACCTGCCGGCCGAGAAGCATTCGCACGGGCTGCGCAAGCTGGCGGCGATCGAATCGGCGCGGGGCTCGTTCGACGACGCCGGCGCGGCGATACTGCGGGCCACCGGGGTGAACGTGGCAAAACGGCAGGTAGAACAGCTCGCCCAGGCCGCAGCCGCCGACATCGACGCCTTCTACGCCTCCCGTC
>NZ_BOOG01000114.1 GCF_016863115.1 Sphaerimonospora thailandensis | reverse complement strand
CTGTCGACGAGCCTTGAATACTGACCCCCAGGCAACGCGTGAAAACTGACCCCCTTCGTCGCCCAGAGGTGACAGAAAGGGATGTGATCACAGTGGATGACTGGGCGGAGATCCGCCGTCTGCACCGGGCCGAGAAGATGCCGATCAAGGTGATCGCCCGGACGATGGGGATCTCGAAGAACACGGTGCGGCGGGCGATCCGCGCCACCGAGGTGCCGCGGTATGAGCGGGCGGCGACCGGATCGATCGTGGACGCGTTCGAGCCGGCGATCCGTGCTCAGCTCAAGCTGGACCCCAAGATGCCCGCGACGACGATCGCCGAGCGGATCGGCTGGGTGAACTCGATCACGGTGCTGCGGGACCGGGTCCGTGACCTGCGTCCGGTGTACCTGCCGGTGGACCCGGTGTCACGGACCACCTACGAGCCCGGGGAGCTGGCACAGTGCGATCTGTGGTTCCCGCCGATCACGCTGCCCGGCCTGGCCGATGTGCCGCCGGTGCTGGTGATGGTGTCGGGGTATTCACGCTGGTCGGTGGGGCGGATGATTCCCTCCCGGCACGCCGAGGACCTGGTCTTGGCGACCTGGGTGTTGCTGGCCGAGTTGGGCGCTGTTCCCAAGGCGCTGGTGTGGGACAACGAGGGCGGGGTCGGCAAGTACCGGCGCGGCGGCCGTCCACCGGTGCTGTCGGCGCAGTTCAACGCGCTGCGCGGGCTGCTGGCCACCAGGGTGGTCATCCTTCCGCCGCGTGATCCCGAATCGAAGGGCATCGTCGAGCGGACCAATCAGTACCTGGAGACCTCGTTCCTGCCGGGGCGCACGTTCAGCGGCCCGGCCGACTTCAACGCCCAGCTGGGGGCGTGGTTCGCGCTGGTCAACGCCCGGCGCAAACGGCACCTTCAGTGCGCGCCCGCCGATCGGATCGCCGCCGACCGGGCCGCGATGCTGGAGTTGCCGCCGATCGAGGCCGGACAGCTGGGCTGGCACAACCAGATCCGGCTACCGCGCGATCACTGGGTCCGGTTGGACACCTGCGATTACTCCGTCGATCCGCATGTGATCGGGCGGAAGGTGAACGTGTACGCCGACCTGGAACGTGTCACCGTCCGCTGCGGGGGCCATCTGGTCGCCGAGCACGCCCGCTCCTGGGCTCCTCATCAGACCATCACCGACCCGGTGCACGCCGAGGCCGGCCGGCTGCTGCGGGCCGAGGCCGCGCGGGCCAAGCTGGCCGCCCATCCCGCCGCCGGCGCCGCGGGTGCCGCGGGTGCCGCCGTCAATGGGGCCGGTGCCGCCGCGGGTGCCGCCGACATCGAGGTCGAACAGCGGCCGCTCGCGGTCTATGACGACCTGACCAACCGGCGGGAGGCCTCATGAACACCCATCCCACTCCCAGCGGCGGCCTCTTTCCCATGGTGGGCTCACCCAGTGTGACGGCGACGGCGATGCGTGCCGCGGCTGATCTGCTGGAACGGGCCGGTGTCAGCGGCGTCTCGGTGACCTGCGACGACGCGCGGATCAGCATCCAGGTGAGCGGCCTTGGCAGGCTCGCCGCCGGCGCCGGTCCCGCAGCCGGCATCGCCGCGCTGTCCGCGTTGGCGACCGTGTTGGGCAGCCGTGTCCTGCGCCGCGACACGCCCGCACGCCCCTGCTGCTGGCTGGAGGTCAACGGCACGGCCGCCGGCGTTCCGGTCATCGCCTACGCCGAGGTGAAGGTATCGATCCATGGCCAGGGCGGAGCCCTTGCCATGGGCCCTGACGGCGAGCTGGCCTGCACAATCCCGGCTGCCGATCCGCCGCCGCTCCTGCCGCCGGGCTGGCGGTGGGCGACCGAACTCGATCACCCCGGCTTCGCGCCCCGCCACGAGACAGTGGAGGCCAGGCAGCCATGACAGTCAAAACCGGTCGCGACGTCACCTCTGAGATCGCCTACCTCACTCGGGTGCTGAAAGCCCCCACGCTGCGCGATGCCGTCGCCCGTCTGGCCGACCAGGCCCGCGATCAGGGCTGGACGCACGAGGAGTTCCTGGCCGCCTGCCTGCAGCGCGAGGTCGCCTCCCGCGACGCCCACGGCGCTCAGTCCCGCGTCAAGTCCGCCGGCTTCCCCGCCCACAAGACCGTCGAGGACTTCGACTTCGATCACCAGCGGTCGGTCAAACGGGAGATCGTCACGCACCTGGCCGCCCTCGACTTCATCCTGGCCAAGGACAACGCCGTCCTCCTCGGACCACCCGGAACCGGCAAAACGCACATAGCGATAGGAATCGGAATCAGGGCATGTCAGGCCGGGCACCGCGTCCTGTTCGCCACCGCCGCCGAATGGGTCGCCCGCCTGGCCGACGCCCACAACAACGGACGCCTGCACGAGGAGCTCACCCGCCTCGGCCGCTACCCCCTGTTGATCATCGATGAGATCGGCTACATCCCGTTCGAAGCCCAGGCCGCCAACCTGTTCTTCCAACTGGTCTCCGCCCGCTACGAACGCGCCAGCCTCATCGTCACCAGCAACAAGCCCTTCGGACGCTGGGGCGAGGTCTTCGGCGACGACACCGTCGCCGCTGCCATGATCGACCGCCTCGTTCACCACGCCGAGGTGATCTCCCTCAAGGGAGACAGCTACCGGCTGAAGAACCGCGACCTCGGCCGCACTCCCGCAGCCAATCACGACACACAGTAACCATGACCAACGACGGAGGGGTCAGATTTCAGCCGTTGGAAAGGGGTCAGTTTTGAGGCGGTGTTGACA
>NZ_BOOG01000113.1 GCF_016863115.1 Sphaerimonospora thailandensis | reverse complement strand
AGCCGGAGACCGCTTGATGGCGTTTAGGACCCTTGAGCGCCTGCTCACTGGAGTTGTTGGACCTCGCCGTCGACTGCGCGTGGTTCGGATGATGCGCAGTACCCGTCTCGTGTCCGGGTGACGCATCGGTTCCATCCGCTGTTCGGCCAGGTGCTGGAGTTCGTCAAGCGCCGTAACAACTACGGCAACGATGATCGCGTGTATGTCTACGACACGTGCGGTGAGCTGGTCTCATTGCCGGCCGAGTGGACCGACGTCATCGCCGAGGACCCGTTCGTCGTCATGGCTGATGGGCGTGCGGCGTTCCGGACGGATGACCTGCTGAAGCTCGCCGACCTGATCGCGCAGATCAGCACCGGACAGTTCTCGGCGGCGCCGCAGAGTGTCAAGCGGATTACGCCGTGAGTGTCACGGCGATTATGTCGATCGCGTCGATGGCGGCTGGCCCGCTCTGGTGGGCGATGATGGTCTGCCTGCTGCTATGGGCCTACCGTCGGCGTGTCACGGCGACACCGCTAACACTTTTGGACATAATCTCCTGGACAAGGCGGTCCGGGAGGCATTATGCCCAGGCGGGACAGGCCCGATCCGAAGGCCCAGGCGCTGCGCGAGAGCAGGACACTGAATCGGGTGCAGCTCTTCTGCAGTGAGCTGATCGGTCAGGCGGTGAGGGTGTATCGGTCCTGGTAATGGGTTTGATGGACGCGTTGGTGCTCGCGGGCGAGGTGATAACGCCAGTAGGCCGCGAAATCTCCGCAGGAGATCAGCGCGCGGAGTTTCAGGATGGCTTCGGCTCCGGCCAGGCCCCAGCGGGCGCCGGTGATGTCGAGGCGGTCGCCGATCAGGTGGCGGGGTAGGGTCGGCCACGCGGCGAGGTACCAGCCTGAGCTGGTCCTTTTCCCCGTGGCCTCCCTCCGAACCGGACGTGCCCGTTTCCGGGCATCCGGCTCTCCAGTGACTACTACGTGAGCGTTGCGGCGAGGGACCGCCCGTGGATCTCGTCATGGCATCGGCCGCAGGCCACCAGGGATTTGCGGCGTTTCGATTTCATGATCGAAGCCCAGGCGGGCGGGTTTTCCCCGATCCCGTCGAGTTCGGCCATGCGGCCGACGTGGTGGACTTCAATGTCCTGCAACCGTCCGCAGAGTTCGCAGACACCTCGATGGAGGCGCTTGGTGATCTCTTTGGTCGGGTATCGCGAGCCGGGGTTCGCACGGTCGGTGAGGACCGCTCGTTTCTGCCGTTTGAGTGGGATGCCTCCGAAGCGCGCTACCAGTGGTTCCCTGCCTTCACGTTCGATCCGGGCCTCGAAGCAGGTCCGCGGGCCGTGCGGTGTGAGGATCTTGGCCTTGAAGCGGGCCGCCATCTTCGACACCGACGAGCGGTGCTTGCAGGCCAGGGTCTTGAGCATGGAGGTTTCCATGACCCATCGCAGCCGGTGCAGCCGAAAGACGTCACCGGCGAGCAGGTAGTACTGGACAAGGCCCCGGTACTCGGCCCCGAATCGGCCGACGATGGTGTGGTCGGACTCTTTGATCATCGGGTTGCGGCATTCGGGTATGCCGCGTGACAAGTACGGGGCACTCTTGGCCTTGACCACCGACGCGGGCACGTGCAGCGCGATCGCCCCGTTGAGCGTCCGGCTGTTGCGCCGAGCGCGCACTGAGCGTCGCAGTGTCCTGCGGTCGCTGCTCGCGACAGAGATCTCATAGCCGAGGAAACGCGCCCGCTGGGTGCGGGCGTGGGTGATCAAGGTCTTGGTGGGTGAGAGTTCCAGCTTGAGTTCCTCGCGCAAGAACACCGCCAGACGATCCTTGATCTCTTCGGCTTCGGCTTTGGGCCCGGCGAACCCCAGCAGGGTGTCATCGGCGTATCGGCAGTAGCGCAGCCGTCGGTAGCCGGGGTCGTCCGGCTGTCCGCTCGGCAGGCTGTGCAGCCGCCGCAGGAGGAACCGCACCTGGGTGCGGTCACCTGCCCGGCGGGCCTTCTCGATCGCCCATTCGACCTTGCGATAGGGGAGGTTCCGGACCCGGGTGCGGCCTCGGGTGTATTCCGGGATGAGGACCGTGTCCACGAAGACGTCCAGTTTGTGCAGGTAGATATTGGAGAGGACGGGGGACGCGATTCCGCCTTGCGGGACCCCGCTCAACGTGGCATGCCACGTCCATTCCTCCAGGTATCCGGCGTTCAGCATGTTACGCATCAGCCGCAGGAACCGGTTGTCGTGGATCTTTTCCGACAGGATCGTGAGCATGACCTCGTGGTCGAACGATCCGAAGCAGTCGGAGATGTCTCCCTCGATGAACCAAGCGGTCCCGGTCCAGGTGTTGGCCACCTCGCGTAATGCGGTGTGACAGCCGCGACCGGGCCGGAACCCGTGGGACCGGTCGGAGAACGTCGGCTCGTAGTACGCCTCCAGCAGGAGGCGGACCACCTCTCCGACGAGCTTGTCCGACCAGGTGGGCAGGCCGAGTGGCCGGGTCTTCCCGCTCTGTTTCTTGGGGATGTGCACTCGGCGCACGGGGGCGAAGCGGTAGCGCTCGTGGCGCAGGGCCTCGATGATGCCCTCGATCCTTCCCATCGACATGCCGTCCACGGTCTCCTGCGTGGCCCCCGGCGTCATCGCGCCCTTGTTGGCGTAGATGCGCCCGTAGGCCAGCAGATACAACTGCGGGTTGAACATCTGCCGATACAGTTCCTCCAGCGGCAGGCCTCGTCTGCCGCGCTCACGCAGGACACCCAGCACCGTTTCGG
>NZ_BOOG01000112.1 GCF_016863115.1 Sphaerimonospora thailandensis | reverse complement strand
TGGCCTCGCCACCGCCGCGCTGTGACCAGCGCGGTAAGACTGCGACCCGGTAGCACCCGGCCGTGATTAAGCGTGCGGTCCCTGCCCGGCGCAATCAGGCAGGGGCCGCACCCCACCCAATGTAGGAGAGCCCGCCACTGTAGGGAGATCCCGGTTGCACCTGCACTGCTACTCCTGGACCGGCACCGGCGACGACCGACGCCGCGAGGCCGAACGGCGTCCGCCGCTGCCGCCGGCCGACCCCGGGCCGTTCCTGGCCTCGCTGCTGCCGCCGATGCGGACCTGCGACTGGCTACTCAAGCCGGCCCGCCGCATCGACGCCACCCCGGCCAGCGTGGACGAGGCGATGGACTGGCTGGCCGAGCGGTACCGGGCGGCTGAGCCGTCCTTCCTCCACCCCGGCGACGAGGTGCGGATCGGCCTGGACTTCCGGCTGGATCGCGTACGTGAATCACTGCACGCTGGCGTGGACGTGCAGTGGGGGATCTGGCTGCGCTCCGGGCGCTTCGTCTCCTGCGCCGTCGTCTGCTGCTCGCCGAACCGGGACGCCGACTACCGCTGCCCGGCAAGTTGAGCCACCTGAGCCGCCCGCCTGCCGCACTTCCCCCGTGACGGCAAGCGGGCTGTTGCGCCACGGAGTGGCAGATTAAACGGCACTAGCGTGTACTCCATTCACGAGTCATAAGCGTCTTGCTTGTGTCCAAGTGTCACGTCTCTCGGAGTTCCGACGATGGCCCATCAGCAAGGTCCCCCCGGCCCATCTCCTTACAACCCGCCTCCTGGGGCGGGCTATCCGTTCCCCAAGCCGCCCAAGAAGTCCAACACGGGGATGATCCTCGCCATCGTTGGCGGCACCCTCCTGCTCCTGTTCGGTGGTTGCGCCGCGATCGTGGCCGTCGCCGGTGACACCTCCTCGCAGGTGACCACCACGCCGACGCGCAACGCTCCGGATGCCATCGCCGTAGATCAGTCGGCATCCGCTGAACCTGAGCCGGAACCAGAGCCCGCGGAGGTGACTCCGAAGCCAAGGGATATCAAGATCGATATCAAGATCTTGAAAAAGAAGTGCTTCGGTAGCGCCGGCTGCAACATCACCTACCGGATCTCGCCGACGTACGTCGGTCCCGGTTACTCAGAGGACATCGAATGGCAGGTCGTCTACGAGGTGCGAGGCGGTGAGGACGGCCCGCAGATCAACTCGTTCACGCTGCATGACGAGCAGATCGAATACCAGTCCGAGGAGTTCGTGTCTGTCTCGTCATCGGCCACGAAACTGCGGGGCAGAGTCACCGAGGTCATGAAGAACTGATCGTGGCGGGCTTGCCCGCCGCCTGCCCCGCCGGTCGCAGTTGGCCGCGACCGGCGGGGCTCGATGCGGCCTTTTCGTACGCCGGGCTCCCGTACGGCAACCGGTAGGCCCAGGCACTTCGGATCCATGACCGAACGCACTTGCCTCACCACTCTTGGTAAGGCACACTTGGGAGTTCCGCACCCCCGGTGGGTGTTGGAAGTGAGGCCGGGACTACCGATGGAATCGGGTGCCCGGCCTTCGCGCTGTTCCGCCTTAGTCAATGCCTATTACGCGTGTCAACGGACACGTGTGGACGGTCAGGACCTGCCAGTTCCAACGCCCATGACATACGGCATGAATGAGGTCGGCTATCCCGGTGCCCCGGGAAGAGGTCCCCTGGACCCGTCGCCGACCACTGCAAGTACACGGCCTGTAGACGGCGCCGCCAAGCGCTTTGGTGTGATGACCTCCGGTGCGGCTTCCTCCTACGGAAGGTCCGACCCAAGCCGATCTCAGTCGGGGACGGCGAAGGTGTACGACCACATGAACCGGCTGGCGGCGTGTACGCCTCGGGCATACTCGATTGCCCGGCCCTCGGCGGTTCGGGTGGTGCGGCGGACCTCGACGACAGCTTCGCCCGGTGGAAGTTCCAGGAGCAGGGTCTCGTCAGCGGTAGGCACCCTGGCGTTGAGGTCTTCGGTGATCTCCTGCGGTGGAAGACCCCGGTCGGCGAGCACTTGGAAGCCGCCGCCCGGTCCGGCGATTCCTGGTGAGGGGTCGACCAGGGGAGTGCCCTCGACGTCCTCCACACGGTAGTAGCTGGTCATGGTGTGAGTGGGGACGCTGTCACGGGTCATCACACGCGCCCGCTCGTACACGATGGTGCCGGGCTGTAGTCCGAGCGCGGCGGCAACGTGTTCGTCGGCCTCGACGAGACTGATCTCCTGCGTCTGGTGGCCCTGCTGCCGGGTGGCCGCGGCATCCGCATGCTCGTTCTCGTACGCCTCGACCACCGTGACCTGCCAGCGACTGCGCGCGTACCGATCTGGGCCGAGGCGTCGGACCGGGTACGGCTCGCGCACGTAGGCGCCGGAGCCGTGCCGAGTGCTCACGAGCCCCTCGGTCTTGAGCAGGATCAATGCCTTGCTTGCGGTGCTGCGGGACACGCTGTAGCGGTCGGCGAGGTCCCGGACTGAGGGCAGCTTCGCCCCTGCGGGCAGGCGACCGGCGGTGATGTCGTCTCTCAGGTCGGCCACGATGCGGCGGGCCGGCGAGTGTGGGTCTGCATGCACCCCACCATCCTAGCCAAGTGTCGTAGGCCATTTTCTGGACTGCGCGGCTGGGACCGCTGTAAGGTCTAGTGTCGTACGACACTTTCGATGGACCTGTCCAACGCTTAGCCCCCTTCTGGACGGAGCCCTGATCGCGAGGTTCAGAACATGACAGAGGATGAAGCAGCGATGCTCTCTCGCTCGGCGGAC
>NZ_BOOG01000111.1 GCF_016863115.1 Sphaerimonospora thailandensis | reverse complement strand
GCAATCGTCCTCGACGAAAACGGTCGCCTCTTCCTGCGATACGCCGATGGAGAAGGTGTCTTGTCTCTGCACTGTGAATCCGTTGGATCTTGCTGGCTGAGCGTGACCGCTTTCGCGGCGGGTCCCGGATCCTCCGCAAAAACCTGTTGGCGGACCACGGCGACCACTGCTACTTTTCCGGAGGCCGTGCCAGAGAACGAGGAGGTGGTACCCGTGAACGCAGTATCGACATGGGTGCTCCCCTCCGGGGTCGCGGTCGGGCGATAGGTCGTCCGGGAGCGCCGTTCAAGAGCACTCCCGAAAGGCACGACCATGCGATTCACCTCCGAGCAGCGCCTCGACGACGGCGTCCTCGAACGCGAATTCACCCTCGGCGAGATCCCCGGCATCCTGTGGACACCCGCATCCGCATCCGCACCGGCGCCGCTGATCCTGCTCGGCCACCCCGGCGGACTGCACAAGATGTATCCCCGGCTGGTGGCCCGGGCCCGGCAGTCGGCGGCGGAGGGCTTCGCCGCGGCCACCATCGAGCTCACCGGGAGCGGTGACCGGCCCCGTTCGGCCGCCGCCGAGCAGGCCCGCGCCGATCTGCGCCGGGCGCTGGAGGCCGGTGAGCCGGTCGACGAGGAGGTCGTGGATCGGCTCGTCCTCCCGCTGGTCGACAAGGCGGTCCCGGAATGGCAGGCCGTCCTGGACGCCCTCCTTTCGCTGCCTGAGATCGGCGGCCCGGTCGGGTACTCGGGGGGAGTGATCTCCATCGGGATCCGGCTGGCGGTGGTCGAGCCGCGCATCTCGGCCGCCGTTCTGTTCGCTGGGAGTTTCGTGCCTCGCGCCCTGTTCGAGGAGGCCCGGCAGGTCACCATTCCGCTGCACGTTCTGCTGCAGTGGGACGACGAAGGCAACGACCGGCAGGCGGCCCTGGACCTGTTCGACGCCTTCGGCTCCAAGGAGAAGACGCTGCACGCCAACATGGGCGGGCACACCGGCGTTCCGCAGTTCGCGGGGGAGGATGCGGCCCGGTTCTTCGGCCGGCACCTGAAGTGAGGCCGGGCCGTCAGGCCGGCAGCAGACGGTAGGCGGCGCCGGCCAGGACGCCGCTCATCGAGGTCAGGTCCCCGGCCCTCCTCGATGGCGGTGTCCAGCCGATGCGCAACGGCCCCGATCGCGGCGGTATCGCCCAGCAGATCGCGTAGCCGCTGGTCGATGCTGCAGCGAGCGCACCGACCGGCGTTGATTCGGCCGCTCTGACCGCAGGTCGGGCAGCTGCGCCAGAACTGCGGGGCGGGTGCAGGTGGCGCAGAGCGGTTCGGACGTGGTGCCGCCGCGCGCGCGTGCGACCTGGCCGTACCCGCAGTCATAGCCGTAGCTCCGAGGAGACAGTACGCTCAGCGTCGCTGGGCGCGAGATCTTTCAGGTACTCCGTGATCGGTTCGATCTCGGTGCCATCATCCGCGAGGACGACGTAGGGCGGAAACACGCCAGCCGTCCTGACTACGCGGCCCATGTGCGGAAGCTCGGACTTCCCCTTCAACATCCGCTGTCTGAGATCTGCCGTCACACCAAGCCCTCCGGTCGACGAGCCCACTGCTGCACGGCGCGTTTCTGACGAAGGCGCACCTGCTGAGCGGCGAGATGGAGCCGGCCGTGGCGGCGGCACGGGCGACGCTCACCCGGTTGAGCGAGGTCCAGTCGATCCGCGGGATTACCTATCTGCGGCGGCTGCGCCCGGCCTTCGCCCGGCGGAGCCGCTCACCGATAGTTTCGGGCTTCCTCCCCGAGCTCACAGCCCACCTTGAGTGGACCGTACGCGTCGGGGTCCCAGCGCCGCGTGCCTGGGTCGAGGTCGGGGTCGCCGTCCCACATCGGCGAGGACTCGTCGACGGGCTGGTGGGGCCAGTCGCGGTAGGCCGAGATCGTGGACATGAACACGTAGCGCTCGACGCTGTCGGCGAGCGCCCGCGCCGCGTTGCGCACGAGGGCCGGTACGGCACCCCCGACATCGAGCACGACATCCCAGGGCATCTTCCATCGCCATGACCGCCACGATCTCACGGTCTGCCCGGGACTGCAGCATCTCAACGAAGGTGATTATGGCCGGAAAAGTGGGGTGCGGGAGTAGAGCGAGCGCAGGCGGAGCGGGGCGCGCTCCCGATGGGAGTTGGGCTGATCGGCCGACTTTCCTGGCCCTGCAACGCTACTTCAGCGGCCCAACGGGAACGTGGTTGCCGCTCGCCATCGGAGGCCGTCGCAGACCAGCAGTGTGACCGCGTCGGCGTGTGTGTTGATGGGCAGCCGGGGGAGGAGATCGGCTTCGATTTCATCCCCGATGCGGGGGTCCGCGGTCTCGGCGACGGTCAGGTGGGGGATGATCTGGTCGAACTGCCCGCCGTAGGGCGGAGCCTCGGGCCAGCGTGCTACGACGGCCTCGGTCAGCTTCGTGAACGGCATGGCGGGCTCGGGGGCCAGGTACAGCACGGCGGGAAAGCGTCCGCAGCGGTCGAACCGCACCTCGAAGGGGGCGTGCGCGGCGAACAGCTCCCGCAGTTCGGCCAGGAGCCGGTCGTCTATCCGGTCGGCGGGAAGGAACGGGTACAGGACGGTCACGTGCGCAGATACGCCACAGGCGGCGGAGGAGTCGAAGCGCTCCCGCCAGCGGCCGACGACCGGTTCGGATTCGGGCACGGCGACCACGAGTGCGGTCTCGCCCGCCACGAATAAGGTGTCGGCCACGTCTGCCTCGTCTCACCGCACCTCGTCGTACGGGGTGATCCTCCTGCCGCTGGGTTTCGGCAGGGTCGCCCCGTTGATCGTGGGTGGCGCCGCCGGCCGGGCTCGAACCGGCGTCCACCCGGTCCCAGAGCCGGGAGCTCTACCGCTGAGCTACGGCAAGGCCACCGGCTT
>NZ_BOOG01000110.1 GCF_016863115.1 Sphaerimonospora thailandensis | reverse complement strand
GTCACAGGCTTTCGAGGAAGGCGAGGAGTTTGTCGGGGGCGGCGTAGCGGCCCCGGCGGGTGTGCGGCGGGGCTGTCCGGTCGAGTGCCCGCTGCTTGAGTTCGAGGTCGGCGTGCAGGTAGGGGCGTGTCGAGGCCGGGGACTCGTGGCCGAGCAGGAGCGCGATGGCGGGGCTGCCGACTCCGGCAGCCTGCAGGCGCATCGCGAAGGTGTGCCGCAGGACGTGCGGGGTGACGTTCTTGGCGGCGATGCTAGGGCATGCGGCGGCTGCCGCCGCGGCGGCGTGGATCTTGATGCGTTCCGCGACGGCGTCTGTGCTCATCTTCCTGGCGGTGCCGCGGGCGGTGAACACGAAGGCACCGGGGGGTGCGGTGTTCTCGCGCTGCCAAAGCCGCAGCGCGGCGACGGCGGGCGCCTGGAGCGGGGAGATCCGTTCCTTGCGGCCCTTGCCGTGCCAGAGCACGCGGGCACCGGGCCTTGCCAGTACGACGTCGGCCCAGGTGAGCGCCGTTATCTCGGATACCCGCGGGCCACTGGTGATCATGATCAGCATCAGGAGGTGGTCGCGGCGGCCGGTCCAGGTCGCGCGGTCCGGGCTGGCCAAGAGCGCGTCGGCCTCGTCCTGGGTCAGGTAGGCGACCGTCTTTTGTGATGCTTTCCGCGGCTGGATGGCCAGGACCCGGGCGATCACCGCGGCGTGCTCGGGGTGACGCAGGGCCGCGTGGCGGAACAGCGAGTGGATGGCGGCAAGCCGCTGGCTGCGGGTCCTGCCGGTGTTATGCCGTTCCTGCCCGAGCATGGCGAGGAAGCCGCTGACCGTCGTGGCGTCGAGGTCGGCGAAGTCGAGGTCGGACGGCCGGATGCCGGACTGCTCGCGGACGTAGGCGAACAGGAGTCGGAGCGTGTCACGGTAGGACGCGATGGTGTGCGGGCTCGCGCCCCGCTGGGCGATCAGATACTCGGTGAAGAAGGACTCGACGGCAGGCGCGAGGGCGGTCATCGGCGGTTTCCTCCCTGGTAATACAGGGCTGCGCGTTCGGAGACGGCGTCCGCGAGCGCGGGCGTGACGGTCAGGTACCAGTAGGTATGGGCCGGGCTGACATGGCCGAGGTGGGTGGCCAGCGTCGCGATGCACGCGTCAACGTCCCGGCCCTGGCTGTGCGCGTTGATGAGGGTGCTCACCGCGAAGGCGTGGCGAAAGTCATGCAGCTGGGGGAACCCGCATCCGGGCTGGGGCGCCAGGCTGCACCCGGTGGCCAGCGACCGGAAGATCGCGCGGGCCGTGTTGAGGTTGAGGCGGCGTCCTGCTTGCCCGATGAGCAGCGCGCTGGTTCCCGGCGCTGCATGGCCTGCCCAGATCTGCAGGTATCCCGCGAGCGCGGCGGCCGTGGTGGGATGCAGCGCGATGAGCCGGGTCCTGCCGTGTTTGCCGGTCACGGCCAGCACCTGCCCTGCGATATCGAGATCCTTGGTGTCCAGGGCGCCGGCCTCGCCGCTGCGGATGCCGGTGCTGGCCAGCAGCCCGATGAGCGTGCGCATGCTGGCTGCCAGCATCGCCGGGGACAGCGCGGCGGCCGCCGCCATGAGCCGGACGGTCTCCTCACCGGAATACAGATAAGGAATACGGCGCACGGGCCTGGCGGGGATGAGCCCGTCCGGGACCGGGTCGGCGGCGGCCGGATCGCGGCCGTGGACGTAGCCGGCGAACGAGCGCACGGCCGCGAGCCGCTGGGCATGCCAGACCCGGGTCCCGGGCGAGGCAGTCGCGAAGGCGACCGCGGCGGGAACCGTGATGCGGGTTTCCCCACGGGCTTCCAGGCTGTCCAGGAAGGCCTCCAGCAGCTGCTCGTGACGGTCGAGGCGGTAGCCCCGGGCGCGGCGCCCGGCCAGGTAGACCGGGATAGCCGCGCGCAGACCCGGGCTCACGCCGGCGCCTCTTCCGGCCATGGCCGCGCGATCGAGCGGAGCGCGGTGATGTCGGACCTGGCATAGACGGCAGTCACCTGCGGGCCGGCATGGCGCAACAGCTGGCCCGCCTCGACGAGCCCGCCGCCGGCCGCGAGCACACCGCATGCCGCGGTGTGCCGGAGCCGGTGCGCGGCGCCCTCGCCGCTGATCCCGGCAGCAATCAGCGCGCGGGCCGCGACGCTCGTCACCGCCGGGCCCGTCAGTGGCCCGTGCGGCGCGTCGAGCGCCAGGAACACCTGCCGGTGCGCCGTCCCGGTCGGCCGCCCGTCGCTCAGGTAACGGGCCAGCGGCGCGCCGACATCGGCCGGCAGTGGAATCTCGTCAACGCGGTTTCTCTTGCCCCGCACCCTCAAGATCCCCTGACGCCAGGCGATATCGTCCAGCAGCAGCGAAGCGGCCTCTCCTGCCCGCAGCGCCAGCCGCAGCATCAGCGCAATCATCGGCTCGTTCCGCATCCCGCCCGGGCTTGCCCGCACGAACGCGAGAAGATCGTCGGCCTGGCCAGGACTGAGCCCTTTCGGCGGATCCGCGCCAGCCGGGGCGGCGAAGGAGCCGACCGCGTCCGCCAGCGGGACCGCGGTCATGCCTTCCAGCCACAAGAAGCGGAGCAGCGCCCGCACAGCATTAGCCCGGACCTGGGCCGACCGCGGGCGCAGCCCGACAGCGCCCCCCGCCGCGAGGTCCGCGACCTGCGCAGCTGTCAGCGAGGGCAGCTGCCCGGCGCAGGCGACGGCGAACGGGCGCGACTGATGCAGGTAACTGGAGACCGTGGCCGGGGCCAGGCCCCGCTCGCCCGACAGCCATTCGCCGAACCGTGTCAACAGCACATCCACGGGAGCCTGCGGCACCAAGACCGTGGCCGACGGAACGACCCCGAGCCCGCGCAGGTAGCCCAGCAGCGGCCGGAGCGCCCGCCCGGACCGCAGCTGCGACCGTCCCCGGCGGACGGCGATGTACTCGCCGGCCACCTCGCTGTTCAGCCCCGACAGCGGCACGCCCTGCTCCGCGAGCCAGCGCGCCAGATGCCGGAGCAGCGCGACCTGCGCCTCGCAGGTCCGCGGCGAATACCCCAGCCGGCCGAGTTCTGCGACGAACCCGTCCGCGTACTGCTCCAGCCCGGAGCCCTCTGCTGATGACGCCACACGCCCCATGACGCTCTCCTCTCCACATCGGCGGAATGAGAAGAGCATCACTCACACGGCA
>NZ_BOOG01000109.1 GCF_016863115.1 Sphaerimonospora thailandensis | reverse complement strand
CTGGTTGCTGTTCGAAAATCACACAGTGGACGCAAGCAAAAAAGCCTTGTGGTCAAGTCCTCGGCCTATTAGTACCGGTCAGCTCCACACGTTACCGCGCTTCCACTCCCAGCCTATCAACCCCATCATCTCTAGGGGGCCTTAACCCTCACGGGTGGGAGACCTCATCTAAAGGCAAGCTTCCCGCTTAGATGCTTTCAGCGGTTATCCCTACCGAACGTAGCCAACCAGCCATGCTCCTGGCGGAACAACTGGCACACCAGAGGTTCGTCCGTCCCGGTCCTCTCGTACTAGGGACAGCCCCTCGCAAGTCTCCTGCGCGCGCAGCGGATAGGGACCGAACTGTCTCGCGACGTTCTAAACCCAGCTCGCGTACCGCTTTAATGGGCGAACAGCCCAACCCTTGGGACCTACTCCAGCCCCAGGATGCGACGAGCCGACATCGAGGTGCCAAACCATCCCGTCGATATGGACTCTTGGGGAAGATCAGCCTGTTATCCCCGGGGTACCTTTTAGCCGTTGAGCGACACCGCTTCCACACGCCGGCGCCGGATCACTAGTCCCAGCTTTCGCTCCTGCTCGACCCGTCAGTCTCACAGTCAAGCCCCCTTGTGCACTTACACTCACCACCTGATTACCAACCAGGCTGAGGGAACCTTTGGGCGCCTCCGTTACCCTTTAGGAGGCAACCGCCCCAGTTAAACTACCCACCAGACACTGTCCCCCACCCGGATCCACGGGCGCGGGTTAGACATCCAAAACGACCAGAGTGGTATTTCACCAATGACTCCACAATGACTAGCGTCACCGCTTCACCGTCTCCCACCTATCCTACACAAGCCGCCCCAAACACCAATGTCAAGCTGCAGTGAAGGTCCCGGGGTCTTTCCGTCCTGCTGCGCGAAACGAGCATCTTTACTCGTACTGCAATTTCACCGGGCCTGTGGTTGAGACAGCGGGGAAGTCGTTACGCCATTCGTGCAGGTCGGAACTTACCCGACAAGGAATTTCGCTACCTTAGGATGGTTATAGTTACCACCGCCGTTTACCGGCGCTTAAGTTCTCACCTTCGCCCACCACAAGGGCAGGCTAAGCGGTCCCCTTAACGTTCCGGCACCGGGCAGGCGTCAGTCCGTATACATCGTCTTACGACTTCGCACGGACCTGTGTTTTTAGTAAACAGTCGCTTCCCCCTGGCCACTGCGACCCCCACCAGCTCACAACGCACGGTCGATCACCAGCAGAGGCCCCCCTTCTCCCGAAGTTACGGGGGCAATTTGCCGAGTTCCTTAACCACAGTTCACCCGACCGCCTCGGTATTCTCTACCTGACCACCTGAGTCGGTTTAGGGTACGGGCCGCCACGGCACTCACTAGAGGCTTTTCTCGGCAGCATAGGATCACCCACTTCACCACAATCGGCTCGGCATCACACCTCAGGCACATGAGGAGCGGATTTACCTACCCCTCGCCCTACATGCTTACCCCGGGACAACCACCGCCCGGGATGGGCTACCTTCCTGCGTCACCCCATCGCTTACCTACTACCAGATCAGGCCGAGCGTTCACCCTCACCCGCCACCCGAAGGCAACAGGGGGCTAAGGACTCTTAGTATCACCAGGTTCAGTATGGGCGCACCACAGCGGGTACGGGAATATCAACCCGTCATCCATCGACTACGCCTGTCGGCCTCGCCTTAGGCCCCGACTAACCCTGGGCGGATCAACCTGCCCCAGGAACCCTTGGTCATCCGGCGCAGAAGTTTCTCACTTCTGACTCGCTACTCATGCCTGCATTCTCACTCGCACACCCTCCACCACACGATCACTCGGCAGCTTCACCGGCGTGTACGACGCTCCCCTACCCACCCACACCACAAAGGCGCAGGTGCCGCGACTTCGGCGGTATGCTTGAGCCCCGCTACATTATCGGCGCGAAATCACTTGACCAGTGAGCTATTACGCACTCTTTCAAGGATGGCTGCTTCTAAGCCAACCTCCTGGTTGTCACTGCGACTCCACATCCTTTCCCACTCAGCACACGCTTAGGGGCCTTAGTCGACGATCTGGGCTGTTTCCCTCTCGACCACGGAGCTTATCCCCCGCAGTCTCACTGCCACGCTCAACTTACCGGCATTCGAAGTTTGGCTGACGTCAGTAACCTTGTCGGGCCCATCAGCCAACCAGAGCCCTACCTCCGGCAAGCACCACGCAACGCTGCACCTAAATGCATTTCGGGGAGAACCAGCTATCACGGAGTTTGATTGGCCTTTCACCCCTACACACAGATCATCCCCCAGGTTTTCAACCCTGGTGGGTTCGGGCCTCCACCCAGTCTTACCTGAGCTTCACCCTGCCCATGCGTAGATCACCCCGCTTCGGGTCCACAGCATGCGACTCAAACGCCCTATTCAGACTCGCTTTCGCTACGGCTCCCCCACCCGGGTTAACCTCGCCACACACCACGACTCGCAGGCTCATTCTTCAAAAGGCACGCAGTCACATCACAGACCAGAACCAAAGCTCCGGCCTACGCTCCCACGGCTTGTAGGCACACGGTTTCAGGTACTATTTCACGACCCCTCACCGGGGCGCTTTTCACCTTTCCCTCACGGTACTCGTTCACTATCGGTCATCAGGAAGTATTCAGGCTTACCAGGTGGTCCTGGCAGATTCACACAGGATTCCTCGAGCCCCGTGCTACTCGGGACAACCCCCAGCAGTCGATGCAGTTTCACCTACCCGGCTCTCACGGTCTCCGGCCGCCCTTCCCAGAACGTTCGACTACCACACCGATTTATCACTGCTTGAGGAGACAGCGGCCTCCTCCAGGGACTCCCACAACCCCGCACACGCAACACCCGCCGGCTATCACACGCGCACGGTTTAGCCTCCTCCGCTTTCGCTCACCACTACTCACGGAATCACTATTGTTTTCTTCTCCTACGGGTACTGAGATGTTTCACTTCCCCGCGTCACCACCAACCGCCCTATACATTCAGACGGCGGCAACACCACATGACTGGTGCTAGGTTTCCCCATTCGGACATCCCCGGATCAACGTCAGGTTGGCGACTCCCCGAGGCTTAACGCAGCCTCCCACGTCCTTCATCGGCTCCTGATGCCAAGGCATCCACCGTGTGCCCTAAACAACTTGGCCACAAAGATGCTCGCGTCCACTATGCAATTCACAAACAACAAACAGAACAACCAGCCCACCCCACCACCAAACACCCGAAA
>NZ_BOOG01000108.1 GCF_016863115.1 Sphaerimonospora thailandensis | reverse complement strand
ACATGTACCAGAGTGCGTGTCCGAGGGGGGACTTGAACCCCCATGCCCATCACTGGGCACTAGCACCTCAAGCTAGCGCGTCTGCCTATTCCGCCACCCGGACGTGTGCCACACGCGGGACGTTCATCTCGCGTCGGCTGCTACAGGTTAGCACTCTCTCAGCATTGCGTCATACCGCCGACGCGGTGCCGTACGGACCATGGCCCAGGGTTGACCCCTTACGCCCCGAAACAGGCAGGATGGAGGCGCGAGCCGTACGGGAACCCGCCGAGGGACCGGTGACCACGATGTTGTGGATCGGCAGCATGTGAGGAGGCGAAATGACCCTGCTGAACGGGGAGGACGAGGTCGTGGAACTGTGCCGCGACCTGATCCGCATCGACTCGACGAACGCGGGGGACAACGCGGGCCCCGGCGAGCGCGCCGCGGCCGAGTACGTGGCGGCCAAACTCGCCGACGTCGGCCTGGAACCGCGGATCCTCGAGTCCGACACCAAGCGAGCCAGTGTGATCGCCCGCATCGAGGGGACCGACCCGAACCGGGACGCTCTGCTGCTGCACGGTCACCTGGACGTCGTGCCGTTCGACGCGGCCGATTGGCGGCATCACCCGCTGAGCGGCGAGATCGCCGACGGCTGCGTATGGGGCCGCGGCGCGGTGGACATGAAGAACATGGACGCGATGATCCTCGCGGTCGTACGGCAGCGCCTCAACGCCGGGCGCCGCCCGCCGAGGGACGTGGTCCTGGCGTTCACCGCGGACGAGGAGGCCGGCGGTCTTTACGGCGCGCACTGGCTCGTCGACAAGCATCCGGAGGTCTTCGACGGCTGCACCGAGGCGATCGGTGAGGTCGGCGGCTTCAGCGTGACCGTCGAGGGGAAGGGCCGCCTTTACCTGATCGAGGCCGCGGAGAAGGGCATCGCCTGGATGCGGCTGACCGCGAAGGGGCGGGCCGGGCACGGCTCGATGCTCAACGACGACAACGCGGTGACCGAGCTCGCCGAGGCGGTGGGCCGCCTGGGCCGCCACAAGTGGCCGGTACGGCTCACCCCGACCGTGCAGGCGTTCTTCGAGGAGGTCTTCGAGGTCGAGGTCAAGGCGGAGGACGCCGAGGCCGCCGTCGCCGCGCTCGGCCCGCTGGCGCGGATGATCGGCGCCACACTGCGCAACACGGTCAACCCGACCATGCTGCGGGCGGGATACAAGACGAACGTCATTCCGCAGGCCGCCGTGGCGGAGGTGGACGGCCGGTTCCTGCCCGGCTACGAGGACGAGTTCTTCCAGACGGTCGACGAGTTGCTCGGGCCGAACGTGACAAGGGAGTTCGTCAACCACGACGTGGCGGTCGAAACCGCGTTCAAGGGGCCGCTGGTCAAGGCGATGGCCGACGCGTTGCACGCGGAGGACCCCGGGGCGAAGGCGGTGCCGTACACACTGAGCGGCGGCACGGACCTCAAGGCGTTCAGCCGTCTGGGCATGCGCGGGTACGGCTTCGCGCCCCTCCGGCTCCCCCCGGGCTTGGACTTTTCTGGGATGTTCCATGGCGTTGACGAGCGAGTTCCGGTGGATTCGCTCCGATTTGGGGTCCGCGTGCTTGACCATTTCCTCGGTTACTGCTGAGAAAGCTGTTGCGATCACGTGGCGTACCGCTACAGTGACTCTTCGTAGAGGGCTGGCTCCGCACCAGGCGGTCCCAGCGGACTCGGGAGGCCACGTGACGTACATGCCGGAAGAGCAGCGGAGGGCACAGCCGTCCGCCGCCTGCCCGGGCGTGTCCGTGGTGTCTTCCGGGCCCGCCCGGGGAGGTCGGATGGCGCGGTTCGCGGCCGGCTTCCCGCTGGGTCGTCTTCTGGTCATCGGTGGACTGATCACCGCCGGATGGCTGCTCGGCGTTATATACGGCGTGTTTGGCCCGGCCATGTCCGTGGTCGGAATGCCAGCGCAGCCCTCCGCACAAGGTGTCGCCGGGTCGATGCTCCCCGACGCTCTCTCCACGGCCGGTTCCGCCAACTCGCTCACATCGAGCAGTTCGCCCATATCGGGCAGCTCGCTCGCATCGAGCTCCGGCGGGAAGGCCAAGGAGAGGTCAGGGAGGGTCGGCGGATTCCCCACGGCGACGAAGAACGCCTCGGCCAACGCCGAGGCGATGGCAGGACGGACAGTCGACGGGCTCACCAGTCAGTCGAAGCCCCTGCTCCCATCGTCCTCCGCGGAGGACCACGTGGGTGACCACGGTCTGGTTCCGCAGACGAGCGGTGAGTCGATGGTGTTCGGGGACATCGCGCGGAGCACGTTCGAGCCGCGCTTCACGAAGCTGCCCGCCCCGGTGGCGGCAGTCGTTCCCCCAGTGGTCCGCACAGCGGCGGACGATCCTTCCTTCTCTCCTGACTGATCCCGCCATTGTCGCCGGTCCCTCGTCTTGGGACCGGGGCCGGAGCCTGCCGCGCGTGTCGGGCATGCCGTACGGATCCAGGTAATCCGGGCGTGGGCATCTCAAACACCCGTCACGCATCTCGTACGGCGGTCTCCGCGGGTGACGCGGACTCTCCAATCTCGTGACCGTCCACTGCCCCGCTGTGTCTTCGGCGTGGACATCTGTCGCGAGCTGTCAGGTAACCCCCTAAATAAGAACCACTAGGAGCATCCATCATGCGAACGTGGGCGAAGGGCTCAACTTCCGCGGCGTTTCTCGCCGTCGGCGTCCTGGCTCTTGGCAGCGGTACGGCTTACGCCGACACCGACGGCACGGGCTCGATCGGCGGCGGCAACCAGATCAACATCCCGATAACCCTGCCGATCGACATCAGCGGGAACGCCGTGGCCGTGGCCGGGGAGTCGAACGCCTCGTCCCAGGGCGGCGCGTCCGTCCTGGGTTCCCCGCGGGGTGCCGCGGTCGACGCCGGCGGCAACCGGACCTCCGGGCGGCACAGCATCCTCGGCGGCAACCAGGTGGTCGCTCCGATCACCGCCCCGATCAACGTCTGCGGCAACGCGATCTCGCTGTTCGGCGAGTCCGAGGCGGGCTGCAAGGGCGGCGCGGCGGTCAAGGGCTCCCGGCGGGGCGCCGCGGTCGACGCCGGCGGCAACCGGACCTCCGGGCGGCACAGCATCCTCGGCGGCAACCAGGTGGTGGCTCCGATCACCGCCCCCATCAACCTGTGCGGCAACTCCGTCGCGATCTTCGGCGACGCCACGGCGGGTTGCCGGGGCGGGGCGACCGTCGGTGGGCACGGCAGGCACGGCGGCGCCGTGCGCGCCGGGGACAACCGCACCTCGGGCCGCTCCTCCATCCTGGGCGGCAACCA
>NZ_BOOG01000107.1 GCF_016863115.1 Sphaerimonospora thailandensis | reverse complement strand
TGAACCCCGCATCCACCTCCAGATTGACGACCGCGCAGTCATCGAGATGACGATCACCGAGGCCCGCAGCGCCGGAATGCACCTCATCGGCCTGGCCGCCCTCGCCGTCATGGAGACCCCGCCCGCATAGCACGCTCGCCGCAATCACCGCCCGGCCTGACGCTCCCCGGCGTGACAGGTCTGATGAGCCGCCCTGCCGATCGCTTTCGCCGGTGACGGCAGGGTGCGGGCGGCCTTCCCCGAACACCTTCCCGCCGAGGAAGGCCGCCCCGTCAAACGGCCCGCCTGCCGTACACCCCCCGTGACGGCAGGCGGGCCAGCTTTCCAAGCTGACAGCGCGGGTTCGATGACGCTCGCCCGCTCGTGGCCAACCTGGCAGTATCAGGAGCGAGGGGAGACACTATGAACTTCGACCGCATCGCCGTCGAGCCCGACAAGCTCGAAGGCAAGCCCACCATCCGCGGCCTGCGCATCACCGTCGAGACCGTGGTCCGACTCGTTGCCGCCGGCTGGTCCTTCGACGAGATCCTGTCGGACTACCCAGATCTCGAACGGGACGACATCAAGCAGGCTCTCGAGTACGCGGCGGCGTCGACGAACGTCCACTTCTACCGCCTTCGAGAGTCGGCGTGAACTTCCTGGTCGACGAGAATCTCTCACCCCGAGTCGCTGAACTGCTCACCAAAGCCGATCACGATGCGGTGCACGTCCGCGATCTCCAAGCCAAAGGCGCACCGGACACCACGATCATGGCGCTTGCCGTGGCGAGCGGCCGGGTCATCGTTTCCGCCGACACTGACTTCGGCGCGCTCCTGGCTCAGGCACGCGCCACCGAACCATCAGTCATCCTCGTCCGTGAACTTCTAGAACTCCGGCCGCCTGACCTGGTGAACATCATCCTTTCGCATCTCGACATCCTCCAACCGCATCTCCAGGAAGGCGCGATCGCGGCGTTCACCACCACCGGCATCCGCGTTCGGGCACTCCCGCTTCGCTGAAGGCGCCGAGCGGCGGCAGGGATTGCGCGAGCGCGCCAGGAGTGCCCAGCAAGGCTGCGCTGTCCTCGTCCGAAAGGCCTGCTTCCCGCAGTTGCCTGCTCAGGTGACTGATCGTCTCCCGGTAGGTGGTCAGCTCCTTGGTGGGGACCCCAAGGAGCTCGAACACATACTCCACAGCCACGGGCACGTCGGAGGGGAGATCGAGGATGAAGTGCTTTACCGCCTCGACTTCTTCCCGGAGCTCCGCCAGGGTCTCTCCAGAGACACCTCCGGCAATGGGCGCATCGATCGGAACCGCGCCCCAGATGATGGCTCCGGTGTCGATGGCCCTCTCACGGGTGACTTTGAACCGGAGGCGATGCGTGGTCACTGAAGCCAGTCCTTCCCGAACACGTGCTCAAGGGCGTGTTCCAAGCGAACCCCGTGTCCATCTCCAGATCGACGACCGCGCCGTCATCGAGATGACGATCTCCGAGGCCCGCAGCGCCGGAATGCACCTCATCGGCCGGCCGCCCTCGCCGTCCCGGGAGCCGGAAGCCGTACGGCTCAGGCCGTACCCGACTTGACGCTCCCCGACGTGACGCTCCCCGACGTGACGGGCCCGAGAGCCGCCCTGCCGGTCGCTTTCGCCGGTGTCCGAGGTCTGACGGCGCGGTCAGCCGAGCCAGTCGATCCGGAGGATGTGTACGAGTCGGTGTTCGTCGAGGACGAGGTACACGATCAACCCCAAGCCGCCGAATGCCTGGGTGAGGATGTTGGCCTTCGGGTTGTCTGGATTTAGCGGTTCACCGCTCCAGGGATCTATCTCAAGCGTGGCCCGCAGTTCGAGGAACGGGTTGATCGCTTCCGTCGGGAGGGCGTCGGCCTGCTGCTGGGCTATCGGGTCGAAATCGACGGTGTACACCTACTGTCCCGCCGAGATCCTGCGACGCAGTCGAGCCTCTGCCTCTTCCCAGGCCATCCCGCCGGTGGGCTCGCCGGATTCCACCCGCCGCTGGACCTCCTCGGCCTGGTCAATCATGTCCTGGTAGGCCACGGGATCGGCTCGGAGAACCGCGTGCCGCCACCAGGACTCCACGCACTCGTGTAGTGGTGTCAGGTCCAGATCGTCCGCGGCGGTTCGCAGGGCCTTGCGGTACTGCCGGTCGAATGCGTCCAGATCCTCGATGGGGAGTGCGGCGCGGATGGCACGCGGACTGCGATCATCGCGAAGCGATGTGCGAATCTGCTGCGGCGTACGCCCGATGCTTCCCGGTTCCTGATGCTGTGCCGTCATGCTCCTGCCCCTTCTCCCTGTCTCTGAGCCTATAGACAGCGACTGACAGCCGGAGGCAAGAACCGGATCAGGGCGGCTTGCATCGGCAGCGCGGTCCATGAGCGAAATCGGCGCCAGGTCAGCTGAGGTCGAAGTCCGCTGACAGTTCGCGGCCGTGGCCGAGGTAGTCCTCGGCGTACTCGGTGACCTCGCCCTGGTGATCCCAATAGCAGTTGGTCATGGTCAACGTCGGCGTCCCAGGGTCGACGCCCAGTGCGGCGGCCACATCATCGGGGACAGGCTTGATCGCGACGATGTCTCGACGCTTGGCCGCTCGCCGTCCGGTTCGCTCCTCGACGAGCCCGAACGTCATTTTCGGTAGCGGCCGGCTCAGCAGCAGCTCCGGTGCGGCATCGGCAAGTTGGCCAGGAAGCCATGACGTGGAGAGCGCGACCACTCCCTGCTCGTCGTAGTAGGCGCGCCGGCGGCGTACGACGTTGTCCCCTTCGTCGATACCGAGCGCGTCCGCGACGTGGCTCGGAGCCGGGACCAGGTCGGCTCCGAGGATCTCGGTACGCTCGCCGGGACGTAGACCGTCGCCGGTGGCGCGAAGCATCTGAAGCCGGTCCGGGCCACTGGTCAGCTTGCGTCGCCTGGTGACGATGGTTCCGATGCCGGGCACTGACTCGGCGTAGCCCTCGGCCCGCAGAACTGCCGCGACGCGCGTGGCCGTGGCGGTCGAGACGCCCTCAGTTCGCATGATCTCCCGGACCGACGGGATTTGATCACCAGGCTGCAGCTCTCCCCGCTCGATCCGGGCCTTGATCTGCGCGGCGATCCGTCGATAGGGCGCAAGGGCCTTTGGGATCTCCATAATCATCCTCCTGTTCTAGAGCACTCTAGAGTTTTGCTTGACATTACAGGTGCTCTAGAACACTATAAATCTGCCTTTGCCAAAGGACAACGAAGACCCCTTCGAGCAAAGCGCTAGAGATCAAAAACGGACCCGCCGGAGGTACTGCACACCGCCGACGGGTCCTGATCAGGAAACGGAGGTTCCTGACCGTGTCACACGATAAAGCTGCCGCGGCCGGTGCGGAGTTCGCCGGGTGGCGGATCATGAGGAGTGATGAGGGGCGGCTGTGGGCCAGCCGGGAGCGGCCGTTCTCTCCGGAGGCCGAGCGGGCCGGCGCCTACCGGACGGTGGATGGCGACGACCTGCGCGCGCTGTGTCAGGCGATCGCCGCGCAGGAGAGCCTCGCCGAGATGACGGTGACCCAATGATCGGGAACGAGGTCGGGCTCCGGATCGACGACCACGAGGCTGTGCCCGATGTGAACGGTGGCGGGCACGACAGCGAGTTCGGCCGAGACGTACGTGACGTGCCCGGCCGCACCGGTGATCGACGGGTTCCGAGTCGGCCGATCCGGGATCGGTCGTGTCCGCCGTGGTGTATGGACGCCCACGTCGATGAGCATCCCGGTGAGCGC
>NZ_BOOG01000106.1 GCF_016863115.1 Sphaerimonospora thailandensis | reverse complement strand
CACTCGAAAGCACGCCGCTGCGGGTCCTGGAGGAACGTGCCGAGCGTCCCGCACAGATCGCACGCGCAACCGGTGGGCAATGCGATCGACCAGTCGTCGAACACACGCTGCGGACGGGCGAGGGTCTCTCGGATCCGTTCTGCGCAGCCGAGGGCAAGCTCGCCGAAGCCTTCGCTATGTGGTTCCGCGGCTCGCAGCGCGGCCATCACCAGTGAGATCGCCTGATCGCCGCCGGTCTGCGCGAGCTTGGCGACATCGGCCAGCAGGCCGGTCGATCCGGTCTGGGCGGCGGCGGCGGTGATCCCGGCGAGCGGTCCGCCGAGGCCGGTCAGCCAGGTGTCCAGTCTGCTGGTGGACGGCCCGGTGAGCATGGGACGGACCCCGTCGGCCAGCCATGTCCAGGACAGGTCCACGATGTGGTGGGCGGTCGCGTTTCCTTCGCTCCCTGCGGCTGACAACGCCGCGCACAACCGGGGAAGACCCGTGAGCCATTCCAGCCGTTCCGGGGTATGGCCGTAGCCTCCCGCTCGCCATGCGGCGGACCAGTCGGCGAGCAGGCCGGTGGTCCAGGTGTCGCCGTACTGCGCGGCCAGGGCGGCGAGCGCGGGGGCGTGGCCGGGGGCCAGTTGCTCCAGCTGGAACGGACGCAGGAGCATGGCCGCCGTCTCCGCGTCGTCCAGCCCTTTGGCGGTTTCCAACGCTTTGCCGAGGAGTTCGCTGTGCGGGGTGGAGCGGACCGAGGCGTTCCAGAACGGTTCCAGTGACCGTGCCGCCTCGCGGGCCTTGGTGACCTCTCCGGTACGGATCATCTCGTTGAGGGCGTTCATCGCCCAGGTCGAGGAGGCCTGGGCTCGGCTGGTGAAGTCGCGGCTGCGGGGCCAGATGACCAGTGCCGCCCGGCGGTACCAGCGGTCCAGGGTGTTGCCGTAGTTGCCCATGTAGCCCTCGTACTGCGAGGCGTGGGGCGTGAGGTCGGCCGTCGGGGTCGTCGCGGCCACCGCCGTGTCGCTGACGGTCAGCGAGATCTCCTCGGGCCGTCCGCCTTCCGGGCTGACCCAGTGGGCGAGGGTGATGGAGGAGTCGATCAGGTCCTGCAGGACGTACCGCTCGTCCTCCGCGTCGTCGTCGTCGTCTTCGTCGTCGTAGTGGTCGTAGTGGTCGTAGTGCCAGGAATCCTCGCCGTCGGAGCCGTAGGCGTTCCAGGTTTCCTGAATCTCCGCGAGGGCCAGCGTTATCTCACAGTCCGCGCGGTCGGCTGCGGCCCGCAGCAGCGCGGCCCGGGCGGCGTCGGAGCCCTTCAGCCGCTGCCAGCTCAGTCCCCGGGCGGTGTACTCGTGGTCGAGCAGGTACGCCAGCCGGATCGGCGGGTCGGCCTGGCCTCTGCCGTAGGAGAGGGTGATCGGGGTGGCGAAGTGTTCGTCGAGGCAGGCCGCGAGTTCACCTGTCAGCGTGTCCTGGGCTGCGGTGTCCTGGGCTGCGGCGCCACCGCTGTCTCCGGTCAGGAGCAGGTTGTAGGTGAGGGTGATCCGGTTCCCCGCTGTCACGGGGAGGACCTGGTGGTGGCAGTCGGCGTAGAAGGCGACCAGCGAGACCGCGACCTTCGATCCGCGGTGTTCCTTCCGCCGGCCGAGGTGTTCGATGACGAGCTCGCCGCCGGTGTGGTCGGACGGCAGCGTCACGACCAAGGTGGCGACCATGGTGTCGTCCTTCTCGGAGTCTTGGTGGGTGACGAAGAACTGGCCGGTTTCGTACAGGAGCATGGAATGCAGGTCCGCCGTGAGCTCGCAATGGGATGGCAGTCCCAGTTCGTCGCGCATCGCCGCCAGGACGGCCCCGAACCGGGCGGCCCACTCGATGTGCACCAGCTCCGTGGGGATCTCCCAGGTGTCACGGATCTCCGGGTCGGTCAGGGTCTCCTCGCCGCGTCCGAACCGTGCCCGGCGGCCGAGCTCGCGCAGCCGGGCGGACTGCTCCTCGGAGACGGGGAATCGGAGCGGGCCGACTCCGTCGACCGTCACCGACAGGTCGGACATGAAGAGCTTCTGGTAGACGCTCCACGCGGCCTGCTCCTCCAGCTCCCCCGGCTTCCCAGGCTCACCGAGCAGCTCAGCCAGTCGCTCGCGGGCCGTACCCGGCACGAAACACCACTCCCTCTCACGCGAAACCCCTAAATTACCGGGCTTACGGCGCACCGACGGACGAAATCAGGCGTCATGAGCGAAAGGAAAACTCTCGAAAGGGACAGGGGCATGACCGCGACCCAGACCGAACTTCAGCTCGACACCTGGTGCCTGGCGGACCTTGAGGTACACCCGTACGGCCTGTGCCACGAACTCTTTCGTCGTCCTTCGCACCGGGGCCCCGCCGGGACGCTTAGGGACATATGCCGTCGAGGACGAGGCGGAGCAAGCGGTGTGCCGTCAGCGGATCACCTTCGGTGACCCGAGAGACCGCCTCTACCAGGGTGAGCAGATCGTCCGGGGAGACTTCGGGACGGACGGCGGCCACCGCGAGGGCACGACTCACCAGGACCACGGTCGCCTCCCGCACGATGTCATGACAGGTGTCACCGTCGGGCGCATCGACGTCCGCCCCGGCGGCCAGCGAAGCGGGCAGGCCACGGGTGTTCGCCGCGGCGGTCGTCAGTTCTTCCAGCCAGGTCACGAGTCCCGTCCGGGGGTCACCACCGGCCAGTTCGCCGGCCCGCCGACGAAGACGCTCGACCTCATCGCGGAATACCTCCTCGAGCAACGCCTGGCGGGAGGCGAAGTGCCGGTGCAAGGTGGCGGAGCCCACACCGGCTTCGCGGGCGATCTCCTCGAGGGAGACCTGGGCTCCGTCGCGGGCGACGAGGGCCGCGGCCGTCGCGACGAGCCGCTCATGGTTGCGTTGCCAGTCCGACCGCTGCGGCCCGGCCTTGGGGTTCGCCATTGGTACGACCTCTCATTGACAAACGGAGTGGGCCCCCATATCGTAGCGGGACATTAAGTGGGGTGTGACCCCATTTCGAGTTGCGGAGGATCGCTGTGCCTGAATCGTCATCGTTCGTGCTGGTCGTCGGAGCGACCGGCAAGCAGGGAGGCGCCGTGGCCCGCGCGCTGCTGCGCTCCGGCGTCCCGGTCCACGCGCTGGTGCGAGACCCCGGCGCCGAGAGCGCCGCCGCCCTCGGCGCTCTGGGTGCCGTCCTTGTGCGCGGCGACCTCGACGACGTGGCCTCGCTGACGGCGGCGCTCGACGGTGCCCGTGCGGTGTTCTCGGTGCAGACACCTGATGCCACTGACCTGGTGGGCGCCTCCGAAGTCCGACGCGGGCGAAACCTCGTCGAGACCGCCCGGGCGGCGGGCGCCGAGCACTTCGTGCACACCTCGGTGTCGGGCGCGGGCACCGTCGACGTCGAACGCTTCGACGAGCAGCGCTGGGGCATGCACATGCTGCACTACTGGCGCAGCAAGGCCGCGATCGAGGACCTCGTGCGCGCCGCCGGCTTCCCCCAGTGGACGATCCTGCGACCGGCCACGTTCATGGAGAACTTCATCCGTCCGTCGTTCTACTTCGCGGACATGACTTCGGATCGGCTCCTCGTCGCGGTCGATCCCGATGTCCGGCTTCCCTTCGTCGCAGTCGACGACATCGGAGCGGCCGCTGCCGCGGCATTTGCGGAACCTCGGCGTTTTCACGGCGTCGAACTCGAACTGGCCGGTGACGTTCTGAGCTTCCGCACCGCCGTACGGGTCCTGTCCGAGGTCCTCGGGACGACCATCGAGCTTCCGGCCGGCCCGGAACACGCTCGCGCGAACGGCCTCGTGACCGAGCTCTTCCTGGCGCAGCGGTATATGAGCGCTCATCCCGCACCGGCGCGTCCCGAATTCGCGGCAAACTTGGGGATACCGCTGACCGCCTTCCAGCAGTGGACAAAGACCACCCTGGGTGGTCGGCCCTCCGGCTCGCAGGGGAGTTGACCTCGCCGCCGTGGTCTTGACCGCCTCGCCACAGGCGGGCAGGTCCTGAGTAGTCCTGCGGCGGTTTCTCACCCGGTTCGGGGCAGGCATAGGCCGGTCGCGGCGGCGTAGCGCCGGGCGAGGTGCTCGAAGGCGTCCTTGAGCTCGGGCGGGCCGACCACCTCGAAGTCGGCGTCGAACCTGCCGATGGCGGCGGCCAAAGCGGCCCAGGACCATGAGCCCAGGACGAGGCGGCAGCGGTTCGGGCCGAGTTCCTCGACGAGTCCGTCGTGGGTGTACCGGGACACGACGGCGGCCGGCAGGTCGAGGATCACCTCGCCGCTG
>NZ_BOOG01000105.1 GCF_016863115.1 Sphaerimonospora thailandensis | reverse complement strand
GAGACCGGCTGCGTACGGCCCGGCGAAGACGCGTGATCAGACCCGGTCCGGATCAGGGGCGTTCGCGCGGTACAGATCGGGCTCAAGGTAGATGACTCGGGCGATCGGTACGGCCGCGCGAATGCGCCGTTCGGCCTCGTCGATCCCCCGGGCCACTTCTGCCGCCGTCTCGTCGTGCCTCACCGCGATCTTCGCCGCGACCAGGAGCTCTTCCGGCCCCAGGTGCAGCGTCCGCAGATGGATGACCTTGTCGATCTCCGAGGCCTCTTCCGCTGCCGCGCAGATGCGCTCCTCGACTTCGGGCGCCGCGCTCTCGCCGATCAGGAGCGACTTGGTCTCCACGGCCAGGATGATCGCGATGATCGCGAGCAGGACGCCGATGGCGATGGTGCCGACGCCGTCCCACACGCCGTCACCGGTGATCACCGCCATCGTCACGCCGAACAGCGCGAAAATGAGGCCGAGCAGCGCGCCCAGGTCCTCCAGCAGCACGACCGGCAGTTCGGGGGCCTTGGCCCGGCGGACGAACGACACCCACGACTTGTCACCCTTGAGGTGCCGCGACTCCTTGATCGCGGTCCGGAACGAGAAGGCCTCCGCCACGATCGCGAAGATCAGCACGCCGAAGGCCCACTGCGGCGAGTCCACGGGATGCGGGTCGGAGATCTTGTGCCAGCCCTCGTACAGCGAGAACAGCGCGCCGATCGTGAACAGCACCACGGCCACCACGAAGGCGTAGAAGTAACGCTCCCGCCCGTAGCCGAAGGGGTGCTCGCGGGTGCGATTACGGGCCGCGCGCTTGCCCCCTACGATCAGCAGCGCCTGGTTGCCCGAGTCGGCCACGGAGTGCACGGACTCCGCGAGCATCGACGACGACCCGGTGAAGGCGAACGCCACGAACTTCGCCACCGCGATCGCCAGGTTCGCGGCCAGCGCCGCGATGATCGCCTTGGTACCGCCACCCGCACTCACGTGGAACTCCTCACAAACTCGGCCACGGAAGATCTTATGGGGAAACCCGAGCCTGGAGTTCCATCACGGCGGGCACGCTGGTCGGGTCGATGCCATATCCCATGGCGAGATAAACGCTGCCGTAGTCTCCCAAGCCGACCAGCGTGGCCAGACGCTCCAGCGGGTGGGCGCCCTCGGCGAGGATCTCGGACACCGGCACACCGCGGTTCTCGGCGAGCCGTACGGACGCCGTCCGGCACTTGACGACCTGCGGAAGCTCCTCGGCGTCACGCAGCAGGAACAGCCGCAGCCGGGCACCCGCTCCGCCGGACTCGCCCGGCTCGTCGGCGAACGGATCGTGGAAGAGGTCCCGCCCGGCCAGCGGCCCGTCGAGCACGGCGAGCTGGTCATGGCTCGCATCGGGAATCTCACCCCACACTGCGGGATATTTCGCGTTCTCACTGAGCTGACGGGCGAGCCGGTGCGCGGCCACCCGCGCCAGCGGCGAGGTGCCCCAGATCATCGGGACGCTGCCGGCCAGCTCCACGGCCAGCGTCTTGCCGGGATTGATGAACGACTCGCTCGACGGCCGGCACCGGTGGGCGATGTCCTCGAGCCGCCGGGCCACCGACTCGAACACGTCCTCCCCCGCCTCCACCAGGCCCAGCGAGGCCGCGGCGACGACCAGGGGGACCGTCAGCTCCCACAGTGCCGTACGCGAAGGACCCGGCGATCCGGAGACCGGCACGTACGGCCCGCCGGCCCGGACGACGAGATCGCGAAGCGGCGTGCCCACCGGGCCGACCCCGATCATCCGGCAGCCGCGTCGTACGGACTCGGCGGCCAGCGCGAGCGTCTCCTCGGTACGGCCCGAGTGCGAGACGGCGCAGACCAGGTCGGCGGCGCCGACCCAGCCCGGCAACCGGTAGCCACGCGCTGTCACGATCGGCAGCGGCGCGCCGTTCGCGCAGACGGCCTCGAGCACCTCGCCGGCGAGCGCCGAGGACCCCACCCCGGCCACCACGATCGCCCGCGGCCTGCCGTCCGCGGCGACGCGCGCCACCTCCGCCTCCCGCGCGGAGCGGTACGCCATGCGGACCTGGGCGGCCGACGACGCGACGACCCTGAGCATGCCGGAGGGGTCGCCCTCCGCAAGGCAGGACTGGTCGTCGAGCCGGTCAGGCTCGAAACTCCGGCCGGGCGCCCCTCCGGCGCCGCTCATACCTTGCGGGCCTCGTCGACGAGGAGAACCGGGATGTCGTCGCGCACCGGATAGATGAGCCCGCACGTGTCGGACGTGCACGACAACTCGTCCGCATCGGCGTCCGCGGCGACGCGGAGCGGGGACTTGCACGCCGGGCAGGCCAGGATGTCCAGCAACCAGTCATCGATCTTCAACTTGTCAGCTCCTCACGACGGCGAGCGCCTCGTCGCGCACGGCCGCCATCATCGTCTCGTCCGCCGCCTCCGCGTTGAGCCGCAGCAGCGGTTCGGTGTTGGACGGCCGCAGGTTGAACCACCAACCGGTGCCACTGACGGTGAGACCGTCCAGTTCATCGAGGGTCACTCCCTCACGGCCGGCGAAGGTCTCGCGCACCCTGGCGAGGGCCGCGGCCTGGTCGGCCACCCTGCTGTTGATCTCCCCGGAGGACGCGTACCGCGAGTAGCGCGACAGGACCTCCGACAGCGGCCGGTCCTGCTCACCCAGCGCGGCGAGCACGTGGAGGGCCGCCAGCATGCCGGAGTCGGCGAACCAGAAGTCGCGGAAGTAGTAGTGGGCGGAGTGCTCGCCCCCGAAGACCGCCCCCGTGCGGGCCATCTCCGCCTTGATGAACGAATGCCCGACGCGGGTGCGGACCGGGACGCCGCCGTGCTCTCGTACGATCTCCGGCACGCCCAGGGAGGTGATCAGATTGTGGATGACCGTCGCACCCGGGTGCTTGGCCAGCTCACGGACCGCGACCAGCGCGGTGATCGTGGACGGTGAGACCGACTCGCCCCGCTCGTCGATCACCCAGCACCGGTCCGCGTCGCCGTCGAACGCGATGCCGATGTCGGCGCCGTGCTCGACGACCGCCTTCTGCAGGTCGCGCAGGTTCTCCGGCTCGATCGGGTTGGCCTCGTGGTTGGGGAAGCCGCCGTCGAGTTCGAAGTAGAGCGGGGTCAGCTCGATCGGCAGGCCGGTGAAGACTTCGGGGACGGTGTATCCCCCCATGCCGTTGCCCGCGTCGACCACGACCTTGAGCGGCCGGATCTCCGCCAGGTCGACCAGGGTCTTGAGGTGGGTGGCGTAGCCGCCGAGGAGGCTCTGCTCGGTCACCGTGCCCTCGCCGGCCGCGCTGGTTCCACCGCTGCCGATCAGTTCGGCCGCGCGATCCCGGATCTCGATCAGGCCGGTGTCCGTGCCGATGGGCACTGCCCCGGCGCGGCACATCTTCATGCCGTTGTACTGGGCGGGGTTGTGGCTGGCGGTGAACATCACGCCGGGCAGGCCGAGGCTGCCGCTGGCGTAGTAGAGCATGTCGGTCGAGCCCAGGCCCGCGTTGACCACGTCGGCGCCCCGGGATGTCGCACCCCGGGCGAAGGCCGCGGCCAGCGGACCGGAGGAGGTCCGCATGTCGTGCGCCATCACCACCGACCCGGCGCCGGTCACCTCCACGAAGGCCGCCCCGACGGCCTGCGCGATCTCCTCGTTGAGCTCGTCCGGCACCACGCCGCGCACGTCGTACGCTTTGAAGATCTTGGTGAGGTCGGCCACCGCATAGCCCCTAAAAGTCGTGACGTCTTCGCAGTCGAGCCTATAGCGCCGTCATGACGCGAGGTCACCGCTCCCGGTTCGGCTGTGCCGACTTCAGCACCCGCAGGTGCCCCCGCCGCCCCACCTCGACCGCCTGACCGACCGGCTCCCCCGCCGCCGGGGCGGGACGGGCGGCCTCGCGCACCGCGTTGGCCAGCGCCTCCAGATCGTCACCGCTCGGCGAGACCGCCTCCGACGGAAGTCGTACGACCTCCCATCCCCGCGGTGCGGTGAGCCGCTCCGCATGCTCCGCGCACAGGTCGTAACAGTGAGGCTCTACGTACGTCGCCAGCGGGCCGAGGACAGCGGTGGAGTCGGCGTAGACATACGTGAGTGTGAAGACGGCAGGCTGCCTGCAGGCGGTACGGGAACAGCTGCGGACGGGGCTCACGGTGGGACCGTATCCGGTCCGCGTTCACATTGCCACCACCCCGGCACTCTTATCGAGCGTGTCGCCACAATCCGTCCAAAAGATTCGAGGTACCCGTGCCCGGCTCATGGCAGGGGCATGACTTTTGGAACACACCCCAGGGACACGG
>NZ_BOOG01000104.1 GCF_016863115.1 Sphaerimonospora thailandensis | reverse complement strand
GGCCCGTGTCAAGGCGACCGTGGCGGCAGTCGCCCTGGCCGTGGGCCTGGCGCCCGCGGCGGCGCTGCCGGCCGCGGCGGCCCAGCAGGCCCGCACGGTCGCCTACGTGGCCAACAACAGCGAAGGCACCGTGTCCGCCATCAACACACGCACCAACACCGTCATCGCGACCATCCCCGTCGGGATCGCCCCCAACGGAGTGGCGGTCACGCCCGACGGCAACCGCGTCTACGTCACCAACATCTTCTCCAACAACGTGTCGGTGATCAACACGGCTACCAACACCGTCATCGCGACCATCCCGGTCGGGGTCAATCCCTTCGGTGTGGCGGTCACGCCCGACGGCACTTTCGCCTACGTCACCAACCAGGCCAACAACAACGTGTCGGTGATCAACACGGCCACCAACACCGTCGTGACCACCATCCCCGTCGGGACCCTTCCCTTCGGTGTGGCGGTCACGCCCGACGGCACTTTCGCCTACGTCGCCAACACCGGCTCCAACAACGTCTCGGTGATCAACACGGCCACCAACACCGTCGTGACCACCATCCCCGTCGGGACCCATCCGCGGCAGGTCGCGTTCACCATGCCCAACGGCGACTTCGCCTTCGTGACCAACTTCGACTCCAACAGCGTGTCGGTGATCAACACGTTCAACAACACCGTCGTGGCCACCGTTCCCGTCGGGACCAACCCCGATGGGGTGGCGATCACACCCGACAATTTCGCCTACGTCGCCAACTTCGGCTCCAACAATGTGACGGTGATCGACGCGGACAACGACACCTTCGTCACCACCGTGCCCGTCGGGACCGGCCCCATCGGGGTGGCCGTCACACCCCGCGGCAACCGTGTGTACGTCACCGACTCCACCGCCAACAACGTGTCGGTGATCAACACGAACACCAACGCCGTCATCGCTACGGTGCCCGTCGGGACCCGTCCCACCGGGGTGGCCGTGGCGCGCGTCAGCGGCCAGGAAGCACGCGCCGCCGCTGCCGGAATCGATGCCGAGATAGACCAGAGCATGGACTGAGCTGAGCCGGGGACGCCGACCAGGGTCTGGTCGGTAGGCCGCACCGAACACCCGTGAACACGGGGCAGCCGAAACAGGGGCCCCGGCGGAATTCGCATCGTCGACTTCCGCCGGGGGCCTCCGGCGTTTCCGGCCACATCGAGATTCCCACCATTCTCGTACGGAACTTCCGTACGAGAACGTGATGCAAGCGAAATGGCACGACAGTCACCGTTCTATGCCGAAGGCCGGAATGATGACCACGAATCAATCAAGCGATCAGCCGGGAGTGCCAAATCTCTGCGCCGATCCCGGAACATGCCACCTTCCAGACATAGAACAGGACCTGCCATCTTTCACACCGCCGAACCGGGGCCTCCGGCATTTCCGACTGAAGAGAACTTTCCGCACGTTCTTGTCGGCTTATGCCGTACTTCTCCGGATGTGAGCCCGAAAGACCAAGTGCCGTGCCCGCGAATTACGTGGCGATTCATCCTGAGTGATGACCAGGAATGCATCAAGGGAGCAGCCGAGAGCACCAAATCGGTGTGCCGATTCCGGGAGAAGCCGCCCTTCGGACGTAGAACGGGACCCTGACAGCTCTATGGGAGGTCCCCTTGCTTACCCGCTGGACGAGAAAATCCACGAATATCGCCGGCCCCGAACTGACAGAAGCGGCGGACCTGCAGCGGAGGCGGAGGTGGCGGGCAGCGGCCACCACGGCGGCCATCGTGCTCGGCCTGGCGCAGCTGGCACCCCTGCCCGCCGGCGCCGAAACCGGTGCCGAAACCGCGGCGCAGCGGACACGGCAGATCGCCTACGTAGCCGACTCGAACGCGAGCAACGTGGCGGTCATCGACGTCGCCACCAACACCGTGACCACCACCATCCCCGTCGGGACCAGCCCCGACGGGGTGGCGGTCTCGCCCGACGGCACCCGCGCCTACGTCGCGAACAGCGACTCGGACGACGTCTCGGTGATCAACACCCGGACCGACGCCGTCATCGCCACCATCCCCGTCGGAAACAACCCGTTCAAGATCGCGATCACACCGGACGGCGCCCGCGCGTACGTCACCAACTTCGCGTCCGACAACGTGTCGGCCATCGACACGGCGGCCAACACCGTCGCCGCCACCATCCCGCTCGGGGCCGGGACCAATCCCGAGGGGGTGGCGATCACGCCGGACGGCACACGTGCCTACGTCGCCGACTCCGGTGCGAGCACCGTCTCCGTGATCGACACGGCCACCAACACCGCGACCGGCACCATCCCGATCGGCCCCGGAACCATTCCGGTCGATGTGGCGATCACGCCCGACGGCGCCCGCGCCTACGTCACCGACGTCGGCAAGAACAGCGTGTCGGTCATCGACACGGCCACCGACACCGTGACCACCACCGTCCCCGTCGGGGCCGATCCCAAAGGGCTGGCGATCACACCGAACGGCGGCCGCGTCTACGTGGCGAACAACGACTCGAACAACGTGTCGGTGATCGACACGGCCACCGACACCGTCATCGCCACCGTCCCCGTCGGGACCGCCCCGCTGGACGTGGCGGTCACCCCGGACGGCGCCCGCGCGTACGTCACCGACTTCGCGTCCGACAACGTGACGGTCATCGGCACCGCCGCCAACACCGTCATCGCGACCGTTCCGACGGGAGCCAGGAGCGGACCCGTCGGCGTGGCCGTGGCCCGCGTCACCGAAGTGACTCCTCGGCCGCAGCCGCGTAGGCCCCGGATCAAGGCCAGGGTGGACCAGGAGATCACCGGCGGCGAAGCCCGACCGGCCCAGATCACCGAGACGGGTCAGTTCGCCGAGGCGGGTCGGCGGGTCGAACAGTGGCAGGCCCCGCATTGGAGAATCGTCTCCGAGAACAGTTGGACAGGCCGCTCGGTCACAGGCCGGTAGTCGCTGACTCGCGTGGTCCGCACCCGGCGCGCATGAGGCGTACGGCCCCCGGCGGAAGTCGCGTCGCCGGCTCCGCCGGGGCCACACCGTACAGCCACGCCGTACATCTGGCCGGGCGAAACGGAGAAAAAGAACAGCGCCCGCTCCTCCGGCCGGAAGGAGGCGGGCGCATGTCGCCGCATATGACAGCTCCTGATTCACCGAAAACGAGGGAATCACGAGTGAGGTTGTCACAACCTAACGATCCCGGGGCCGGCCAAACGGCGGAACCGCTCACCTATTCATAACGATCGGCAATCAGGTTCGTCACGCCCGCCGCGCTCGCAGGGCAAGATAGGGCCATGGTGGCGAAGGACGGAGACGGCTGGGCCCTGTGTTCTCGTGGGCACCGGCACTGGGGTCTGCACGGGGCGGCCGGTCTGCTCGCCGTCCATCACACGCTCGACGGCATGCCGTACGTCCTGCTGCAGAAGCGCGCCTGGTGGAGCCATCACGGCGGAACCTGGGGGCTGCCGGGCGGCGCGTGCGACAGCCATGAGGACGCGATCAGCGGGGCGCTGCGCGAGGCGCACGAGGAGGCCGCGCTGACGGCCGATCTCGTCCGCGTGCAGGGCCTGTACGTCGACGATCACGGCGGCTGGTCGTACCAGACCGTGATCGCCCAGGCGGAGGGCCTGCTCGACGCGGAACCCGCCAACGGCGAGAGCACCGACATGCGCTGGATGTCGGTCGGCGAGGTCACCGCCCAGGAGCTCCACCCGGGATTCGCCGACACCTGGCCCAGCATCCGGGCCGCGCTCAGCCCGCTCGTCGTCGTCCTCGACGTCGCCAACATCATCGGCGCCCGGGCCGAGCACGGCTGGTGGCGGGACCGGGCCGGGGCGGCCGACCGGCTGCTCGACGAGCTGGCCCCGCTCACCTCGGGCGGGCTGCGCCGTATGCCCGAGGGTCTGCCCGGTCTCGCCCGATGGTTCCCCCGCCTCGTCGTCGTGCTCGAGGGTGCGGCGGCCCGCGGCGCCGACTCCCGGGTCCGGGACGAGCACACGACCGTGATCCGGGCCCCGGGCAGCGGCGACGACGCGATCGTGGACGCCGTACGCGGCAGACGGCCGTGGGAGAAGGTCCTCGTGGTCACCGCCGACCGGGAGTTGCGGCAACGGGTCGCCTCGCTCGGCGCGCTCGTCACCGGCCCCCGCTGGCTGCTCGGCCAACTTTGAGAAGCCGACTCTGACGACTGAAAGGACGAGGGCGGGCGGCCCCCCGGATGGCCGCCCGCCCTGTCACATTTCGGTGGTTACAGCCGCTGCCAGAGGGCGGGAACGATCGGCGGCTCCCAGCCGGGCAGCGAGGTGTGCGACTGGAGGCACT
>NZ_BOOG01000103.1 GCF_016863115.1 Sphaerimonospora thailandensis | reverse complement strand
AATTCACGAGGTCAATCGCGACCATCGAGAGCTCGACGGACTCTCGGATGGAGCGATGGTTCGCGGCCCCGAATCTGATCAACACTGTCCCACCCTACCCCGCATTGGAGATGCGGACACAGGGGCTAGCTCGTAGAGTCATGACGAAATTGAGGGCTTGTGTGCAGTGCGACCTGCATGCAGGTGCTTACGCTCCGACCCCTCCCGACGATCAGGTCCGAGAGGATGTGCCCAGCCGGGAGCTACGGGGGAAGGCCCCGGCCGGACACGTTCACGGGCCTCACCTCTCTCCGGAAAGGCGTGAGACCCGCTTTGCCCCCGAGATCGGCGCGCAATCGCGGGGCGGGCCGTCGTCCGCCTCCCTATCCGGACACGACCTCGGGGACGGACGAGCTATCAGGGGCGTGCGCGAAGCGGATGGCGCACCAGACCGTACGGCCCGGGCCGTCGTCGCGCTCACAGATCCCCCATTCGGTGGAGATCTCATCGACGATCAGCAGGCCGCGACCATCTTCCGCGTCCGGATCCAGCCGGAGGCGAGGTTCGGCGGGTGCCGATCCCGGGTCGTGCACCTCGACACGGACAACCCCGTCCGACGCGACCAGCGTGAAACGGATGAAGTCGCCGGCTTGACAGCCGGAATGCTTGATGGCGTTCGTCACGAGCTCGGACGTCACCAGCGTGACGTCATCCACCGCCGGATGCTCGTGGCCGAGCAGACGCCGTACCTCGGAGCGCGCGTGGGAGACGGAGGCGGGATCGCCCGGAAGGCGGATCTCGTGGTGGATCCCCGGCAGCGCGTTCGCCGTTTTCATGACTTCACCCACCTGTCAGACGTGAGTTCCGATCTGCCTTCCGACCTTCGCAGGTCTCAGCTACAGTTCGTAGTCGAATGACTTCAACGAGCTATCAACGGTTTCGGTGAAAGCTCCGCTGAAATGCAGCAATGCGGACGAGGAGGGCCGGATGCCACCGGAGAGCGTGCTCAACCCCACCGACTCCCCCACCGCGTTATTCGGCTTCGAGCTGCGGCGACACCGTAAGGCCCGCGGCTGGTCCCAACTGCGGCTGGCCCGTGCCGTGCCGTACTCGGTCGGGACGATCAGCATGATCGAGACCGCGAAGCGGTCTCCGTCGGAGGAGTTCGCCCGGCACTGCGATGAGGCGCTGGAGGCGGACGGCGCTCTCATGCGGCTATGGCCGATGGTCAGCCACGCCTCGGCCCCGCCATGGTTTCGGCCGTGGCTGGACGTGGAAGCGACCGCCGAAGCGATCCGCACCTGGGAACCGCTCCTCGTGCCGGGGTTGCTGCAGACCGAGGACTATGCCAGGGCCATCCTGAGCGGCGAGCCCGGAGTCACCGTCGAGGAGATCGAAAAGCACGTGGTCGCCCGCATGGAACGGCAGGCGATTCTCAAGCGGCCCAAGCCGCCGATGCTGTGGGTGGTCATCGACGAGGGAGTCATGCACCGCCCGATCGGCAGCCCCGCTGTCATGGCGACCCAGCTCACCCACCTTGTCGAAGCCGGCCAGACCCCCAGAATCACCATCCAGGTCCTCCCCCTCATCGCCTACTCCACCACTGGTCTCTCTGGAGCATTCGCCATCGCGCAAACGCAGGGAGTTTGTGATACTGCATTTGTCGAATCCCCAGGAAACATGAGCCAAGCGACCGAAAGCCCAGAGGACGTCAGAAACCTGATGTTCAGGTTCGAGGGGATCCGCGCCGAGGCCCTGCCGCAACGTGAGTCCTTGAAGCTGATTGAGGAGACGATGAAGCGATGGACGAGTTGACCAAGGAACTTCGGACTGCGGCCTGGCGTAAGTCCACTAGGTCGGGGCCTGAGGGCGGCAACTGTGTCGAGGTAGCCACGCTGTCCCAGGGACGCCGAGGCGTCCGCGACAGCAAGGACCCGACTGGCCCAGCACTCATCTTCACCGCCACCGAGTGGCACACCTTCATTCAAGGCGTGAAGGACGGCGAGTTCGACGACCTGACCTGATCCCCCCGATAGTCCATCCCCTCACCACCTCCAGGTTGCTCGACTGGAGCGTCGACAGGAACAGTCAGGCGGTTTCCTTGGGTGCGCACTCCGGCAGAGAAACGCTGTGAGACCAAAGTCTCCCGTGAACACACCCCGCTCACCTGGTCGATCTCGTTGATCATCTGACGGGGGGCTTCGCTGCCGCCATCGTTGATCGCAGGTGCCCCATACCGTCGAAGTCATCGGGATGACCACACTTGCACGAGGCGGCGGCCTGGCACGACTGTCTCAGTAATGAGACAATCGTGCCATGGGTCTCGGTAGTGCGCTCAGTAGGCTGTCGCCCCTTGCGGAGGCGCAACACGGCTTGGTGACGACCCGACAGGCGGAAAACCACGGCGCTCACCGACGCGATCTGAGCCGCCTGGTCCAGGCCGGGGCCCTCGAGCATGTGGCCCACGGCGTCTACCGGGTGGCGGGCGCTCCCCGTCCCAGTCTTGAGGAGCTGCGTGCCGCCTGGCTCCAACTCGCCCCGGACCTTCAGGCGGACGAGCGAGGAAGCACTCACGGTGTCGTCTCGCACAGCAGTGCAGCTTTTGTATACGACGTAGGACTTCTCGATCCCCTGCGGTGGGAATTCATCATCCCGCCACCGCGTCGTTTCCGAACCCGGCGACAGGATGTGGCCATTCACCGTGCGCGACTCGCCGGCGATGATGTCGAATGGCTCGACGGACTCCTCGTGACCACGCCACGCCGGACAGTGATCGACCTGGCATCGATCCGATTCGACGGCGGCCATCTGGGCCTCGTCGTCGCGGACATGCTGGAGCGGGATCTGGCCCAGCCCGACGATCTCGCTACGGCCCTGGCGCCCTATGCCACGGCCTACGGACTGCCCGACGCGACCGGTCAGGAGTTCCTGGAGCACCTGACCCATCGATAAGGACGAGCGGCATTCACATGCAGCCCACCGGCGAGACCTTCCCCTACGCCACTCCCCACGCTTTCGGCGCCGCCATCATGGATCGCCTCAAGAGGACCTCTGGCGATTCGCCGTACTCGACCAGTCAACGTCGTCGCCAGTTCGCGTACGACCGGTTACTCGCTCGCCTCTTCACGAGCGATGAGAACGGCTGGATTCTCAAGGGTGGCGTGGCCCTGCTGGCCCGCCTCTCCGTGGCCCGTCACTCCGCCGATGTCGACGTTATGGCCATTGCCGATTCGCCGGAGGCGGGATTCGCAGCACTGTGCAAAGTTACTGAGACCGAACTGGGGGATTTCTTCACCTTCCGCTTCGACCGCCCGCGGTCCCTCATACAGGGAGTCGAGGGCATCCGGGTGGGTGTGGAAGCCTGGCTGGGTCCCCGTCGCTTCGAGAGATTCGGAGTCGATCTGGTCACCGGCGCTGTCGTCACGGGCGAGCCAGAGGTGTCCCCGCCGATTCTCGCACTCGACATCCCGGGACTGGTCCGGCCCTCGTACCGGCTCTATCCACTGGTCGACACCGTCTCCGACAAGGTCATGGCAATGCTGAAAGACCACAATGGCAGGCCGAGCACGCGCTTTCGCGACCTTGTCGACCTGGTTCTCATCGCCAGGTCGCGATCGCTACGCGCGGAGCACCTCAGCACCGCGTTCACCTCGGAGGCACACCGACGCAAACTGCTTCACCGCGCCAGTCTCGACGTGCCGGATGAAGCGATGTGGACAGCCGGATACGCCGGCGTGGTCGCCGACCTTCCCTGGATCGCGGAACGATCGCTTCCCGACGCGCTGGTCGTGGCCAAGGCGCTGGTCGATCCAGTTCTATCCGGGCGGGTCAGCTCTGGAATCTGGGATCCACAGACCCTGACATGGAAGACAAACGCCTCCTCGTGATCAACTCCTCTCGCTCTCTCCGCCGGTCCGAGTTTCAAGTCGGCGGTCGCGACACATGGCTCGGCGCTGCTGTGCGTACAACTGCCACCTGCGCCGAGTCGATCAGCTCTGCAGTTCCCAGAGCGCGGGCACCGCGGGCGGCTCCCAGCCACGCAGCGCGGGGTGGTCCTGCCGGCACCGGTAGACGTGGCCGAGGTACCTCACCAGGTCGCCCGCGACGTACCTGACTCCTTCCGTCCACTCGCACACCGGCTCCCCCGCGGCCGCCGGCACATTGATCGCCGACCACGCGGCCTTGACGGCCCTCAACTCCACACAGCTTCTGGCGTAGGACATCGCCGCCACCCGGACGGTCGCGGCGCGCGCCTTGGCGTGTGTCCACGGCGTGGTCTTGAGGTTCAGGCCGCCCATGAATATCTGGCCGGCCTTCCGGATGCCGACCCCCGCAACCGTGCTGCCATCACAGGTCGGGCTGGCCGGCTTGCCGCCGCCGGGGTTGCTGCCCTCGGCG
>NZ_BOOG01000102.1 GCF_016863115.1 Sphaerimonospora thailandensis | reverse complement strand
GGCCCGTCCCTATAGGACGGGCCGCGCCGGCATGGCGAGGAGGAGGGAGCAGGAGCAACAGGCAGCGAAGCGATCACGCTTTCAAAGTGCCGACGAGTGCACAGTGCCGACGAGTGCACAGACGAGCGCTCGGCACTGCCTATTGGACAAGCGCCGCGGGATCTATCATTTCCTTGGAAAACTTTCTAACGGGAGACAAGGGCACATGCCTGGTGACGCCGCCGAGCAAGGCCTGCGCTTCGCCGTACTGGGACCGATCCTGGCCTGGCGTGACGGCGTCGAGCTCGACCTCGGGACGCCGCTGCAACGCTCCATCGTCGCGACACTGCTGCTGCGGGAGGGACGGACGGCCACCCCGAGCGAGATGATCGACGAGGTCTGGGGAGAGGACGCGCCACCGCGGGCGCTCGGCGCGCTGCGGACGTACGTGTCCCGCCTTCGTACAGTGCTGGAACCCGGACGATCCCCCAGGACCCCGCCCGAAGTGCTCAGGTCGGTCGGCAGCGGCTACGCGCTGCGTATCGATCCCGCCCGGCTCGACCTCCGCGTCTTCGAGCGGACCTTCGCGGCGGCCGAGACGGCCCGCCGGGACGGCAGGATCGGGGAATCGGCGGATCTCCTGCGCGACGCGCTCGCCCTGTGGTCGGGGGAGCCCCTCGGCGGCGCGATCGGGCCGTACGCCGAGCACCAGCGCGGCCGGCTCGTCGAACGGCGGATCGGCACCGTCGAGACGCTGATGACGCTCGACCTGGAGCTCGGCCGGCACGCCGAGGTCGTCCCCGAGCTGATCTCGCTCACCGCAGAGCACCCGCTGCGGGAGCGGTTGCGCGCCCAGCTCATGCTGGCGTACTACCGGTGCGGGCGACAGGCCGAGGCCCTGTCGGTCTTCGCCGAGACCCGGCGGGCGCTCGTCGACGAACTCGGCATCGAGCCCGGCGCCGAGCTGGCCGAGCTGCACCGCCGCGTTCTCGCCGCCGATCCCACGCTGGCCGGCCCCCCCACGCTCACCGGCCCCCCCACGCTCGCCGGCCCGCCCGCTCCGCCGCGAGCCCGCGATGCCGTACGGCCCGCCTCCCCCGGCAGCGAGGTCGACCGCGACAGTCCGATCGTCGAGATGCCCAAACCCGCCCAGCTTCCGGCTGCCGTCGCCGACTTCACCGGCCGGGTCGAGCCGGTACGGCGGCTGCTCGCGATGCTCGGCGGCGCCGCTGACGCCGATCCGAACACGACGGCCGGACTGAGCACGACGGCCGGACTGAGCACGACGGCCAAGCCGGGCCAAGCGGACGAGGGCACCCGGGGCGTCACTCCCGGCTCTCCCGGCTCTCCCGGCTCTCCCGGCACGCCCCGTGCTCCCCGCGCGGCCGATGCGGTCGGCGCGGCCGAGGTTATGCCGATCGCGGCGATGTCCGGCATCGGCGGCGTTGGCAAGACCACGCTCGCCGTTCACGTGGCCCACCTCGCCGAGGGCCTTTTCCCGGACGGCCAGCTCTATGCCGACCTGCGCGGGTACGGCACCGAGCCGACGCAGCCAGAAACCGCACTCGGCGCCTTCCTGCGCGCCCTCGGTATCCCGGCCGACGTCATCCCCGAAGGCCTCGCCGAACGATCCGCGCTCTTCCGGTCCATGCTCGCCGACCGGCGCATGCTCGTGCTGCTCGACAACGCCCGCGACGCGGACCAGGTCGAGCCGCTGCTGCCCGGAACCGCCGGCTGTGCGGCGATCATCACCAGCCGGGGGAAACTGGCCGATCTGCCCGCCGCCCGGCTCATCGACCTCGATGTCATGGAGCCGGAAGAGGCGCTGTCGCTGTTCTCGGCGGTCGCCGGGCCCGAGCGGGTCGCCGCCGAGCATGCCGCCGCCATGGACGTCGTCGCCGCGTGCGGCTTCCTGCCGCTGGCGGTCCGCATCGTGGCCGCCCGGCTCGCCGCCCGCCCCTCGTGGACGGTCGCCTCGCTCGTCCCACGCCTGGCCGACGAGCGCCGCAGGCTCGACGAGATGAAGATCGGCAATCTCGCGGTCTCCGCGACCTTCTCCCTCGGCTATGGCCAACTCGAAATCCGACAGGCCCGGGCGTTCCGCCTGCTGTCGCTGTCCACCGGGCCGGACATCTCGGTCCCGGCCGCGGCGGCCGTCCTCGATCTCGGCCTGGCCGAGGCGGAGGACCTGATGGAGTCGCTCGTCGACGCGAGCCTGCTGGAGGCGCCGGCGGCGGGCCGTTACCGCTTCCACGACCTGCTGAAGCTCTTCGCCCGCCGCCGCTGCGAGGACACCGACGCGCCGGCCGCCCGTGCGCTCGCCATGCGACGGCTGCTCGGGTTCTACCTCGCCTCGGCCGGATCGGCCCATCGTCTCGCGTACGAGGGCAGCGCGATCGCCGACAACCTGGTCGACGGCCCCGCAATAGGCATCGCGACGGACATCGCGACCGGCCATCCGCAGGGGCATTCCTTCACCTCGACGGACGAGTCGGTGGCCTGGCTGTCGGTCGAGGCCGAGAACATGTTCGCCGCCATCGCCCAGGCCGCCGCGTCGTCGGTACCGCTGAGCATGTGCTTGACCGAGGACCCGAATAACGGCCCGAATAAAGGCCCGAATGAGGATCTGCTCCCCGCGGCGAATCTGTTGCTGGCGATGGAACCACTGGTGGAGTCGGGGACCAACCAACGGGAGTTCGAGCAGCGCAGCGGCTCGGTGCTCGCCGCCGCATCCCGGATCGGCGACCGACGGGCCGAACTGCGCTGCCGCTATGTGCTGGGCCGGGTGCTCTTCGGCGCCAACCGGCTGGCCGATGCCGAACGGCACTTCCTCATCGCCCGGACCCTCGCCGGGGAGACCGGTGACCGCATCGTGCTCGGCGAGACGTACAACGCGCTCGCCGTCGTCGCCGGGCGGCAGCGCCGCCACACCGAGGCCCTCGAATGGTTCGACCGGGCCACCGAGCTCTACCGCGAGACCGGCAACCCGGCGGGGCAGGCCCTGGCGCTGAGCTACTCGGCCCGCGACCACCTCGGCCTCGGGCACGTCGACGAGGCGATCTCCGTGTCCGAGCGCGGGCTGGCCATGTTCACGGAGATCGGCAGTGGTGCGGGGCTCGCCAGGGCGCGCTATCACCTGGGCATCGTGCTGTCGACCGTCGGCCGCCTCAACGAGGCCGTCGCACATCACGCCGAGTGCCTCGCCTTCTTCCGGGCCGGCAAGCAGCGGGTATGGGAGCAGCGGGTGTGCTACCGGCTCGCCGCGACCTTCATCGCCGCCGGGCGGTTCGCGGAGGCCGCGCGGCACGCCGAGCAGGCGCTGACGGTCAGTCGAGAGATCACTCACCCGTACGGCGAGGCCCAGTCGCTGGCCGCGCTCGGGAAGGCCCTGCACGGCATGGGGGAGACCCGGCGCGGCGGGGAATCGCTGGCCAGGGCCCTCGACATCTTCAGCAGGCTCGGCTCCCCGGAGGCCGACGACATCCGGGCGCTCCTCATGGAGTTCGACCAGATCCAGACCTGACACCGTTCCTCAAGACTGTGTATGCGTGACATTCGCGGCCGCACGCCCCGAACCGTGCTGGGCGCACTGGTCGGCCGCTTGCGCAACCGGATGGCGACGCGGATCACGTCCGTGGTCCGATCCGGAAGGGCGGCGTCCCTGACGGCCCACCCGCCGGAGAGCGGTCAAAGGGCGACAGGGCGGCCCTGAACCATCGCTCTGGCGGAGCAGGTGCCCCGCACACCCGGCACCACGCACACCCGGCGCCACTTCCCGACGTCACGCATCGTACAGGAACGGTAACCGAATGGCTGTGTGCAATCCGTACTGGCAGCAGGCCACACGCACACGGTGATGCACACTCATGCGAACTCATCTCCCAACGGTTGCGATCCCTCCCATCTGCTCCTCGTCTCCCGTTGTCGTCTCCCTTCGGCGTCTTCCGTTGTCGTCTCCGGTGCCGCCCTCCGGAACTTCGCTCCCCGCCGATCACGCCGCCGGCCCCTGTACGGCAGCGCTGTACGGCCGCGCTGTACGGCCGCGCTGTACGGCCGCGCTGTACGGCCGCGCTGTACGGCAGCGGGAGCAAGCAGGTGTCCGGCCGACCACCGGCACCACCCGGCTTTTGGGGGCCCGAATCACCGGAGCGCCGGATGGCGCCGACCGCCTCGTCATGCGGCCGGCCGGACTCAGGTCGTGTCAGACACTCCCTGGGCGAGCCCGGATCTCGAAACCCCCAGTCTCGGATCCGGGCTCGACAAGAGCATGGGACCAGCCGTTCAACATCCGATCAACAAGGGGTTGCAAACCGGGTGTTGAGCTGACGATCACTCATTTCCGACATCTCCAACATTTGCCGTCTCTCGGCATTTTTTTCTCATACTTCTTTTCAATTTATTAGCGAGAGCTATTGCTTTCTCTGATTTTGCCATGAGAGAATTCGTGTAGCTGTTCGAATGATGCGACCGGAAGGGGGGCTGATGGAGCCGGCGAAGCTACACAATCCGGACCTGTCACGCCCCCAGATTTCGCCATTGCTCGGTCCGGAGTGGTGGGCCGAGGTCAGGGCCGAGGCGACAGCCCGCGCCAACGGCCGCTCCTCGCGCGATTCGATCCGTTCTCCACTCTGGTCTGAGTGGCCCGACTGGCTTACCACCATCCCTGGCACATCCCTGGACACCGCGCTCCCGGACGGTGCGGCGGATGCTGCGTCTGCCGGTGGCGCCTCCTCCGCCGGGATATGCCCTGGCGGCCCGTTCCTCGGTGGTGGTGGCACTGCGCTGCGGATCCCGGCTGAGGGTGAGCAGGCGGCTTCCATGGAAGACGATCGAACGGATCGCCACGGCGCCGGTAAAGAACCTGACACTGAGGCTGACACTGAGGCTGAGACGGCCGAGACTGAGACGGCCGAGACTGAGACGGCGGAGGCTGGGGCTGGGCCGGAAGGGGCTGGGCCGGCC
>NZ_BOOG01000101.1 GCF_016863115.1 Sphaerimonospora thailandensis | reverse complement strand
CGAACCCCGCATCCATCTCCAGATCGACGACCGCGCAGTCATCGAGATGACGATCGCCGAGGCCCGCAGCGCCGGAATGCACCTCATCGGCCTGGCCGCTCTCGGTGTCATGGAGACCCCGCCCGCGTAGCACGCTCACCGCAATCACCGGTCTTGCCATCCCGAGAGCCGGAAGCCGTACGGCTCAGGCCGTACCCGACCTGATGCTTCCCGGGGTGGCAGGCCCGATGAGCCGCCCTGCTGGTCGCTGGCGCCGGTGACCGGCAGGGTGCGGGCGGCCTTCCACGAAACACCTTCCCGCCGGGGAAGGCCGTCCCGTCAAACGGCCCGCCTGCCGTACAACCCCCGTGGCGGCAGGCGGGCCACCCGTCAGGGCCCGGCCCGTGCGTGCCAAAAGGCCCGTCCAGTCGGCACCTCGGCGCGTGGCTTACCCGGTTAAGTCAGCGGCCGTCTGGTTCCCGCCCGCTCAGTACGTCAGAGGGCGGGACCGGTTTTATTTCGCCTGCCCAGCCTCAGCCCGGCCGTCTTATGCTGGAAGTCTTCTCAGCCCCGGGAGGACGAGGAATGAGATTGGCTATGCCACTACTTGTGGTTACGGTTGTGGGCGCGTTGAACCGGCTCGTCTTCAGCTTGACCAGGGGACGAATCGTGCTATACAAGTTCACGGGTATGCCCGCTGTTACGCTCATGATTGCTGGACCGGAAGTGGGCTATGCGGAGCGGGCTGTACTCCCATGTCTGCCCGACGGGGAAATGCATGTTGTCCTGAAGTATGAGCGCGATACGCCTCCCGAATATGTACAGCTCATGGGCAGGGGTGTCTCAGTATTCATCGACGCGGGTGCCGACGCATCGCCTGTCGTGGCATCACCTGTACGTGAGAACCCGGATGAGCTTTTGGCTCACCTACTGGAAAACGTCTCCTTCCTCAGACGCTGCGAGGTGAGAGCGTCGCGCATGGTTCCCTTTGCGCGACTGGAGCCGGATAGCGGCCCGTGAGACCTTTCGAGTGCTCACGAGCGGCTACCTTTGGCTAATCAGCTCCTTGGGGGGAGACTCCAGGGAGCTCGAACACGTACTCCACAGCCACGGGCACATCGGTGGGTAGATCGAGGATGAAGTGCTTTATCGCCTCGACCTCGTCTTGGAGCTCCGCCAGGGTCTCTCCGGAGACACCTCCGGCAATGGGCGCGTCGATCGGATCCGCGCCCCAGACGATGGCTCCGATGTCGATGGCCCTCTCACGGGCGACCCTGAACCGGAGGCGATGCGTGGTCAATGAAGCCAGTCCTTCCCGAACACGTGCTCAAGGGCCTGTTTCAAACGGCAACCGTAGCGACGATGTTGGCCCCGAACTGGCCCTATGCAACTTTGATCTTTCTGGATGCCAGGGGCTCGGGCCGTACATGACCTGGTCGACGGATGCGTCCCACTCGTGGACCCGGGTAGGACCCACAGCACGGTCACGGGCAGTCCGCGTGCGAGCGGCAGTTGCGCAGCAGCGTCAGATCATTGGTGCCGTCTACGAATAAGTGCCTGATCTAACGGATAGCCAGGATGGGTGGATCATGAAGAAGTCCTTTGACGTCGTCGTGATCGGAACAGGGGAAGCCGGCTCAGCGGTGGCCATGCAGTGCCGGGCGGCGGGCCGGACGGTGGCAATCGTCGATTCCCGGCCCTTTGGCGGCACCTGCGGGCTGCGCGGCTGTGACCCCAAGAAGGTGTTGGTGGGAGCCGCCGAGATCATCGATCGGAAACGTCGCATGGAGGGCCGGGGCATCGCCGGGGACCTGCGCATCGACTGGCCCGAACTGATCCGTTTCAAGGGCACGTTCACCGACCCCTTTCCCCGGCATCGAGAGGACGGCTTCGTCCAAGCAGGGGTGGAAACCTTCCACGGGCGTGCACGCTTTCTCGACGCGCGTTCGATCGAGGTTGGCGAGGACGTGCTCGACGGCGCCCACCTGGTCATAGCGGTTGGCGCGTGGCCGGCCAGGCTGGGCATCGAGGGCGAGAACAACCTCACCCGCAGCGACCAGTTTCTCGACCTGCCGGAGTTGCCCCGACGGATCGTGTTCGTCGGAGGCGGTTACATCGCCTTCGAGTTCAGCCACATCGCGGCCAGGGCCGGGGCGACAGTCACGATCTTGCACCGGGGGGCTCAGCCGCTCAAACACTTCGACCAGGACCTCGTGGCGCGGCTGTTGGAGCGCACCAGTGACGTGGGCATCGACGTCCGGACTGGTACCAAGGTCACGAGTGTCGAGGGAACACCGGGAAACTTCAAGGTCACGGCCTTGACCGATTCGGAGTCTGAGGTGTTCGAGGCGGACATGGTCGTCCATGCGGCTGGTCGCGCACCCGAGTTGGACGATCTCGACCTGTCCGCCGCAGGGGTCGAGTTCGATCGCCGCGGGGTCCGGGTCAACGGCCACCTGCAGAGCGTCTCGAACCCGGCGGTGTACGCGGCGGGTGACGCGGCCGACAGCGGAGGCCTGCCCGAGACGCCTCTCGCTCAGTACGAGGGCGGCCTGGTCGCCGACAACATCCTGGAGGGCAACCAGCGTACGGCGGACTACCTCGGCATGGCGAGTGTGGTCTATTCGATCCCCGCACTGGGCGCGGTGGGGATGACCGAGCAGGAAGCTCAGGCCAAGGGCCTGTCTTTCACCGTCAACCAGGCGGACACCTCCGGCTGGTACTCGGCGCGGCGGGTCGCCGAACCGGCGTCGATGTACAAGATCTTGGTTGAGGAAGGCAGCGGCAAGATTCTCGGAGCTCACCTCCTGGGCCCGGAGGCTGACGAGCTCGCGAACGTCTTCGCTCTCGCCATCCGAGCGGACGTCCGCGCCGACGCGCTGAAGCACGCGCTGTTCGTCTACCCGACCCAGGCCTCCAACATGGCCTGGATGCTGTAGTAGTACCCAAACTCTCGCGTGAGGGCTCTCGGGAGCCTGGATCTGTTACAACGAACGGCACCGCGTTGTTGCGAGATCAACGGCGTGCCCGCATGGACACACCCACCCGGCCGGAGTAGGCGGAACGCTGCAGAACCCGGCTTAACCCGGCAGATGTGACCAACGCGTACGGCAAGCCTTCGCGCAGCATGTGAGCAACCCCGTTCTCCCAACGGGATGCCGCCGATCATGTCCGCAACCTCCGTGTTTCCTCGGAGGTGACATTCTGCTAGGCCAAGCCGCTCGATCGTCTGACAGGGGGTGCATGGGCCGACGGATCCTTGTAGCTTCGAGGATCAAGGAATCCTCCTACGTCATCAAGGCAGACGCAAACGATCACGAGAAGGTATGCGCATTGGCCAACCCCCCACGCATGCTTCCCGGCTACTTCGTGCTGGAGACGCTGGGCGCTCCCCTCGATGGTGCTACCGGTGACGTCAGGCATGTCCGTCTCCAAGCAGCTTGCCGACTGAACACTCCTGACCGCCCCTATGCCGTTGCCAATGAGTACATCGCGGCACGCGTCGCTGCCGCCGTGGGCCTCCCCGTGCCACCAGGGCAGATCGTCAGGTTGTCGACACGCGAGCTCGGTTACGTATGCCTGTTGTTCGGGCCGGAGGGCAGCACCCTTCCGCCGGTGATCCCCGCCGAGTTGGCCGAGCAGGACCCGCAGCTGTGCATGGGCATCGTCATGTTCGACTGCTGGATTCGAAACGGCATCGACAGACACGACGGGAATCTCGGGTACCTCCCCGAATCCGGTGGCGTGATCTTCGATCACGACCTTGCTCTTCTGGGCTCGCGTTGGGGGAAGGCTGCTGATGATCTCAGGACGGCTGCAGATCAGCCGTGCCTCGACGGGCACTGTCTCGTGAGCGAACTGAGCAGTCTTGAGCATGCGCACGAGTGGGCGGCGCGCATGGCCGCAGTTCCCAAGGGCCTGATCAGGGACGTCGCGCGGACGGCGTTTCGCCTGAAGCTGATCAACGCCACAGAACGTGACGAGGTCATCAGATTTTTGGAGTTCCGTCAGGGCAGGTTGCTAGCGTACCTTGAGAAGAGCCGGAAGCTGTTCGAGAAGGTGCAAGTCTGGCCACTGCTCGACGGTGGGAAACGCGAGGCGGGTGATAGCTGATGTCGGCCCCATGGTTCGTCGTCAAGTATATGCCTGATCTGCACCGCCGTGAGCCACGAAATGTCGGAGTTGTCCTCCTTCACGAGCAATCGGGGTACGCTCGTTTTCTCGGCCAGGACCCCTTGTCCGGTGAACTGAACCCCTCCCTGGCTGCTCACGTCGTGCAGCAGCCCATGAGTTATCAGGCCTGGGTCAAATACTTTCTCTATCACGCGAATCGCGGCTCATGGAGCCGAGTGCAGGAGACATTGGCTCGACGTCCACTCGATAGTTTCTACATCGAAGAGGGCGGCGTTTACGAACTGGACTACGACGGCCCCCGGGAAGCCCTTGAGCAACTCTTCCGCAGCCTTGTGGATGTGCGTACAGCAGAGCTCTCCCAATTCCAGGGCGCCGGCGAGCATATGCGTAAGGACGTCAAAGTCCTGGTCGACCAGGTCTTTGTGAAAGCCGAGATCGATAGGGAAATAATACGCGAGCCTGATTTCTTGATCCGGGTTCGAGGATCACGGCGAACCGCGGAAACCAAGGTTAACTTCAACTATAAATATGTGAACGGCTCTATCGCTTTGATGGAGCGGGTGCCGCTGTCCGCCAGAAACCGCGACGGCAACCTACGTAAGATCAATGATCTGCTGTATCGCATTGAGCATGTGCTCGAGTCGTACGAGGTGCAGCGATTCATTGCCCTCTATCGTGTCTCTGGAGTTGATCCGATTCTCGCGCAAGAGGCCGTAGACCGAGAACTGACATTGCTGGAAACATACGCGGACGTCCTCGATGTCAGCGATATTCCCACTGCGGCGAGCAACCTCAGGGTTCAACTGGGTAAAAGCCGGCACTGAAGGCGTCTGGAGGACCGCAAGCACCCAAGTCGGTGCCACGGGTGGCGGCAGTGGTCATCGAATGCCGGTCCGCAGCCTGCTCGCCGCGGCGAGT
>NZ_BOOG01000100.1 GCF_016863115.1 Sphaerimonospora thailandensis | reverse complement strand
GGCCACGCCGCCGAAGCGGCCCAACGCGCCAAAGCCCAAGCAGCCAAAGCCAAGGCCGCGACCAAGGCGAAAATCGCCGATGCCAGGGCCCGCATCACATCCAGGGGCTGTAAGACGGGCAACAGCTTCGTCCCCGGCACGCTGGTGCTGATGGCCGACGGCACGGCCAAACCCATCGAAGAGGTCGACCTCGGCGACACCGTGATCGCCACCGATCCCGAAACCGGTCAGACCGCAGCCGAACCCGTGGTCGGACTGATCACCGGCGACGGCGACAAACACCTGGTCGGCGTCACCGTCGACACCGACGGCGACAAGGGCACCGCCACCGGCCAACTCGTCGCCACCGACGGCCACCCCTTCTGGGTCGAGAACGCGCGCGCCTGGCTCAAGGCCGACCAACTCCAGCCCGGCATGTGGCTGCGCACCAGCGCCGGCACCCACGTCCAGGTCACCGCAATCAAGACCTGGACCAAGAGCGACCAGCGCGTCCACAACCTCACCATCGCCGACACCCACACCTACTATGTACTCGCAAGTGCCACGCCGGTCCTCGTGCACAACTGCGGTACTGGTCCAAAGGATGGCGCTGGCCTTACTCCCGAAGAACTCATGTCGAGGGCCCAGGACCTTCGAGACGGGTACGCCGGCGAAATGGCAAAGCTATCGAATCGAAAGCGGCCTGCGACAGTTACGGCTGGCTACAACGTTGAAACTGGGCAGTATGCGGCAGGCGCATCAGCTAAGGGAGTTTGTGCAGAGGTCTGTGTCGTCAACCAGCTCGGAGGTGACCCTTCGAAGATTGTGTTCACCTCAGCTGTCCGGCCGCGGACCGGGCAATCCATAAACATCTGCGTCTCGTGCGAAGGTCAGTTCGGGCGTAAACCATTCAAGGAGCCCGGTACAATATTCGATTCAGACGTGCTTAGGGTTTTCGATGACTAATGGTAAGTGTGACCGAGGGGCGAGCTCTTGGAACTGGAACTGAAGCGGCATGAATGGCGATCACTCCAGGGAGTGTCAGGCGATGCCGGTGCCCTTGAGTCCGCCCTTCGCGCACTTGCTCAAGCCGGCGACCGAGATGAGGCAGTCCAAGCTGCACGCCGTGTGGAAAGAGTGATCTTTGCGCAGGGATTGCTCTGCGAGGCCTCGGCTGCAGCGGCATCGACTCTGGTCCACTGCCTGTGGCGCCGGTCCGAGCATGCCGAGGATCTGATTCTCGGCATGCTCTCGGATATCTCTGTGGCCGTTGTCGATGAGGAAGATCCGACTGTTTACGGACCGACAAGTCAGGAGCAATGCCTTAGCGAAATAAGGCTAGGCTTCCCGATGTATGTCGAGATCCTTGAGGCTGGAAAGAGTATTCACTCTCGAACCGCCTGCATTGATCTGATTCTCGCGTGCGGACTTTCAGATGAGAGGCTCAGGGGGCGATCGGTGTATTTCCTGGGGAAGGCACTTCAGTTGGACGGCCTGGAAGGCCATCGAGACGTCATTCACGCCTCGATCCGTGAGTTGAGCGAAGGAGGTGCGACGAGGTAGTTGTTCAGCAACGCTCCGCTGACGAAAAGGTCGAATCCCTCTACGGAAGGCAATGGAATCGCCGGGGCGATGTCGCCTTGATCGCGTTCGGTGCCGCTAGTGGAAGAACCGCGGTAACGATGGAGAAGCGACTAACCAACTTCGTTACACAGACGGCCAGAATCCCGGATGCTGATGTTCGGAGAGCGATGCCGTAGTGAGCGGATATAACCTACTCAAGGCAGTGCTGATGTGTCCGCGCTGCGATAGGTTGGGATCAGTGTGTGCCGAATTTCGTTTCGGTCTCTTCGAGTTCCGAGAGTATGAAATCGGTGATCACCTAGAATGGGGCGTCACAGGAGATCGCTCTCCGCGGCGGCGCCCCGAAGAGGGAAACCTCAGCGGTGAAGGATACGTGGAGTGCCCTTTCTGTGGACGGGACTACTGGGTGACGATCGACGTACGAGCTGACGTCATTACTTTAGTGAATCCAGACCCCGACAGGCCGGGCTATATCCCTTCCGGCAACTGATATAGCGGTTGACCGGTGGTCATCAGCGTTGCCTCCTCCCTGGGAACACGCAGAGCAGAATGCTTTGCTGTTCATCAACTGCATGGGTTGGACTCCTGTCGCGGGCGCAGCCTCGCGTAGTGTATGCACCGAGATCTGCGCCCCATTGATTCGCGCGACGGGTGGCCGAATCACGGGGCAGGTTTATCAGCGAGAGAGCGGAACGATGATCAGGACCTTTGAGTGGTAGCAGTGGATCAGAGCCTTGCCCGCTTCCTCAACGAGGCGGACGGTCCTCAGCTCACATATTTTGCAGCAAGCTGTGTCGAGCGGGCCTCAGGTGCATTCTTCCTGGCCATGTCGCTTGATGAAACTAGAAGGGCGGACGCAGACCAGTTCTTGGAACTGCTCGAAAGTCTCTGGAAATTTCAGAGTTTGCCGCGAGATGAAAGGCGCAGGTGCCAAGAGATAGCAGCCGGTTTCCCGGAACTGCAGCAAGAGGAGGAACCGTCGGGGGTATTCGCCTATGCGTACGATGCGGTCGCCGCCATGTTCTATTCGTACGCGTATCTGGTATCCGATGACAGGTTGAACATCACTTACTGCTCCAATCACCTGCTGAATTCGGCGGGATTTCTCGATGAGGCTGCAGGTGCTGGGGAGACGTTCATCAACGAAGAGATCAGGGCGCAAATCGGCGACATTGATCTGCTGATTGGAGAGTCGGGAGACGGGACCGAACTCGTACCTGTTCTCAGAGGTGGGTCTCGCGAAATCGGCCGGCATCGAGCAGAGGTGTTGAATCTAATGGCGAGCGGGTAATGAATGAGTGTGGCGGAAACGGAGCGTGCTCTGCTGGCTGCGGGATGGCAGCCCGGCAGAAGGGTCTGCACCGGTGGGTGGCGTGCTTCGCTCGAAGCTTCCGGCTTCGATATGCGTGACGCAGCCGCCCGGTTCCTCTCCGAGTTCGGCGGTGCTGGCATCTCGGGGGCACGCGAGGCTTTCGAGCTGAATCCGTTATCGAGCACTGTGGTAGGGCCCGGTACGGCGAGGCGCGGCCGCGTGCCGTCCCGACATCCGAGACCGACCTGCGCGGGCTCGCCGAGTCGGAGCTGGCGGCGATCGGGGACGGGCGGCTCCCCGTCATCGCCCCCAACGCCCGCTACGCCGAGATCGCGGCACTCTTCCCCGACAGCGACGGCGAGGACCCGCTGGACGCTCCTGTCGCGGTGTTCAGATGAATCGAGATAACTTCACACAGGAAAGGATCGATTGGGGCTCATTGAGTCACAATATCGGGAGCGCGTCAGATATTCCTCAGATAGTCGCCAGACTGCAATCTGCGTCGACGCGGGACGAAGCCGCAGAGTCGGCATGGGAGCTCAACGAGAGGCTCTGCCACGGGGGACTTGAAGTCGTCGACGCGACGGCTCCGGCGATCCAGATCCTGTGGTCGCTGGTCGCCGACCAATCGTTTCACTGGCGACATTACGTCGTGCAGTTCATCGATTGCGTCGCGGTCGTCCGAGGAGTATACGCGCCACCTCTAGCGCCTCGCGGAGCGTCTGCTGAGTATGCGTGCAGGATGGCGATTCAGAAGGGGATCGGCTTGGTCGCAGAGCTCGCCGAGCATGCTGGAGAGGTTAACATTCGCGGCTCCTGTATCGAGTTGCTGGGCGATGCGGGCGAGGCCGAGGAGGTGATACGACGATTCTCCATACGGCTCGCCTCTGAGAACGACCCTTCTGTGCGTGCTGATCTTGCCGCCGCGATGGCTGCAGCCGCGATCCGCGTTGAGGAAAGCGCTGAGCGCACCGCAGAGTTATGCGCGGACTTGCTCGCTGATGAGAGTGCGGCTGTGCGTTTCCGGGTCGCCAGGGTCCTCCTGAGGGCCCGTCCGACCGGGGTCGATCTCGAACATGCGGAATCAGTGCTCGATACGGCTTATTCCGAGGTCCGTCGGACTGGTGGATTCAGAGACGAGTATGCGTGAAGGGCCACTCAGTCATCCGCGCCGTACCGACAGCTCGTCCGCCCGCTGACCACCTCATCGATCACTACTTTCTTGGCAACGACCAGTTCGAGGAGATATATCTGGTCGCTGACTGGTTGGCGACTCTCGGGGTCGGTCATGATGCCATCGAGAAGCTGATTCTCGGAGTTGCACCCGACGTAATCCATCCGGGGCCCGTCCAGGGCACCGGTAGAACCGGAGGTTCCTGCCCTGAGGATGGTGAGTTGTGGACGGGTTCCAGTCGCGGGACGAGATGGAACGCTTGCACGGGAGACCGGTCCGGGAGGGAACGCCTTCCCGGCTGTCATCCTTCGTGGTGGAAGTGATCGGGAATCTGAACGCGTATGCCAGCCGTATTCGCGTAGCGCTGGCCGCAGGCGTGGAGTTCGCTGCTCAAGGGCAGTCCGACGCCGAGGAGTTGAGCGAATCGAACGTCCCCGTCTGGTTCTCTGCCGCATGCCGAGAGAAGGCGCCGGCTTTGGACTCATGGCCTGAAGTTCTCGAAGGGCGCCGCCGGTACATCGAGCACTGTGGTGAAGAGCCCTGGGACCTGCAGGATTGGCTATGGGAGTTCGCATCGGGAACACGTCAATGGTCATGGTGGGACGTAACAGCGGCTGGAGGGTCTATTGCGCAGATCTGGATTGATTCGAATTACGAGCCGAATTTTCAGGCCGATGACGTGAGATGGCTCGCCTATGCATCGGGAGCTCGGGCCGTGGTAGGCCCGATCTTCCTACCGTCGTCACTGTGGGAAGGGCAGATGTCGCTCGGCCTGTGAGTGCAGCCGCTGCGGCGGTGCTCCTGCAACCTTGAGCCTCGCGAACTGTTCTCGTAGATGAACCTCTAACCGTCAGGCTGCTAGACCGTCATCGCGTCGAGCAGGGTGAACAGTTCGTCGATGCGGTGGGTCAACGCGGCGCGAAGGTGGGTGGCCAGTCGTCCCCAGTCTTGGCGGGTCGGCGGCTGCCCCGGCGGCCTGGATCTGACTTAGCTCATCTCCGGGTTTCCTCGCCGGCCTGCCGGCGCGGCCGGCCTTGTCCAGGAAAGCGGCGTGGCGGGTCTCCGCTGGGCATACGTTGGGAACGATGAGGGATCAGTGTGCCGGGAGTGAGCGGCCGGGACGTCGCCGCAGGCCGGGTGGGCGGGCGCTGCCCGCCGAGGGAGTCGTCGATATGCCGGGCGGCAGGCCGGGGATGTGCGGAGGCCGGTGGCGTCGCGAAATGCCCGCCAGAC
>NZ_BOOG01000099.1 GCF_016863115.1 Sphaerimonospora thailandensis | reverse complement strand
GCGCCTGGGCTTTCTGGGGCTACTGACCTGCGGGTCCGGTCGCTGGCGGCTAGGCTCGTCCTATGAGCGCTCAGCCCGTTCACGATCTACGCTACAGCCCCAAGGCGATCCTGCAGTCCCTTCCCGAGCAGTACCGTCAGGAGTTCCTCACGCAGTACTGGAAGGCGCTGGAGGACGCTCGCGAACCCGGCGAATACCACCGAGTGCACGATGTTCTGCACCTGTGGTGGTTGTCCTCCCTCGCACTTGCGGACCCGGACTATGAGGCTTCCTTGCAGGAGGTCCTGAACGGCACCGCGATCACCGTCCCCATCGAAGCGGCCATCCCCGACTACGAGGAACGCCTAGCACGGGTGCGCGCGCAACGGGGCCGATGAGCTACCGATTCACCCTCCCCGTAGTCGGGGGGCGCCCGGCCGGCTGGTGCGCCGGCCGGGCGCTCGGGTCAGGAGTCGGAACCCAGCAGGACGCCTACGTGCCGCAACTGACGCACGCGGTCCCGCACGTCGAATTGCAGCCGTCGTCGGTCATGCGGATGAGCTGCTCGGCGGCCACGCCGGACTCGACGATGGACACGTCCAGTTCGTCGCGCCAGTCGGCCGCGTCCCAGCCTTCGGCGTCCGGGAGTCCGAGCGCGGGCGGTGCGAGCACTGCCGCACCTCCGGTAGAGCGGGCGGTCATGAAGGTCCCTCCTTCGTTAGGGCGGTTGGGTGGGATTCCCCGGTGCTTCCTCGGGCAGATCATTCGACCTCCTCGAAGAGCCCGGCGGTCTAGGGCCAGGTGACGACGACGGTTCCGTGCCGTTTCGGCAGGACCCCGGCCAACATGGCCGGAACGTCGGCTGGCTTGGGGACGTACTGGATGGACGCGGCACCACGGCGGTGGTGCTTGTCCGCCCACTGGCGCAGCAGCTCCACATACCGGTCGGCGAGGTCCTCGGCCGAGGGCCCGTGAGCGTAGACGCCGCTTTCGAATCCGCTGCCCATGTCGTAGTTCGGCCGCGCGGCCCGGTAGGCGAAGCTGTCGCCGCCGATCAGGACGGGCACGCCCCTGAGTGCCGGGCGCGCGAGCAGCTCCTGGTCGATGGCCTCCTGGCTCGCGTGCAGGAGCGCCATGTTCGGCTCGTTGGTGAGCAGGAACAGCGCCTGCTCATCAGGCATGTCGAACACGGCTCCGGACCAGCGTTCAATCCTCGGCAGGTGCAACGCCCGGCGCAGCGCGTCCACCTCGACCTCGAGGTCCTCGTCGTCGAGACGCAGCACCACCCCATCGACGATCTTGACGGTCCGCTCGGTGTGGGAGCCCGCCCCCTGGAACGGCACGAAGAAGCACAAGCCGTAGCCGCGGCTGACCAGGCCCGAGCTGTCGCGGTCGAACGCGATCCAGCGGGTCGTCCCTTTCAGCCGGAGCGGGACGACGATCCGGCCGTCGTCGGCAAGCTGGTCGATCCACGCGGGCGGAATGTCCCAGCTCCCGGCTGTGACGATGATCCTGTCGAACGGAGCGGCGTCGGGGACGCCCTCCTCCGCATCGGCTGCCACCACCTTGACATGGTGGTAGCCGGCTTCGTTGAGGCACGTGCGGGCCCGCTCGACGATGTCGGGGTCGATGTCCACCGTGGTGACGCGTCCGCTGTCGCCCACGAGCTCGGCCATCAGCGCGGCGTTGTAACCGCCGCTGCCGTACTCGCACACCCGCATGCCGGGTTCGATCTCGGCCGCTTCCAGCATGGTGGCCTGGAGGTGAGCGGCGGAAACGACGCTGAGATTCATGCCGTTGTCGTCGGTTTTGACAATCGGCGCGTTGTCCGGGGCGTAGGCGACCTCCAGCGGTTCGCCGGGCGTGAACAGGTGTCGCGGCACGATGGCGAAGGCTGCCTCCACACGCCCAGACTGGATCGCCCCCTGGTCGCGGAGTTCGCGCACCATGGCGGTACGCAGCGCCGTGGGATCCTGGACGTCGTTATCGGTGGCCAAGGTTGTGAGTCCCCTCTTCTTGGTTGTGATGGGCAACTGGTCGATGGTGGCTGGTGACAGGCTCCTCCGGGTTAGCCGCGCCGCCCCCCTTCGTTCTGGCTTGCCGACTGTTTCCTCGCGCTGCGCGATGGTGCGGCGCCTCTCAGTTAAGAGCGCGTTCCCGTCCGGTGGAAGGCATGACGGCGTAGTCTCGCCGTAGTCTCCCCGCCCCGATGGACCAGCCGATGACCGATGCCCCGCTGCTGCGCCACCCGCTCACCCACGTGCGCCATCTGCGCGGATGGAGCTTGAGCGATGTAGCTGACCTGGTAAGACGACGCTCCGGTCTGAACATGGCCACCCGCCGCGAAAAGGTTTGGCGGTGGGAAAACGGCCGTGCGGTGCCCGAGCAGGCAGCACAATTCGCCCTTGCAGCGGAGCTGGGAATCGACGCCCAGACGGTGTTGTATCGTCCTTGGCCGTCCTGGCTCACTGTGCTCGACGCACCACCGGCGATCGACGCGGCCTGGACGCCGCAGACAGCCGCTGACGCCATGGCGGAGTGCATGGAGATCGGACCGGAGATGGATCGGCGGGCGTTTCTGACGCTGTCGGGCGATGTCGCTCTTACCCTGGCGCGTGCCTGGGCCGCCGTCCCAGCGGCCAAGTTCGCCCATGCCGCTGGTGGCGGTACCACAGACGCCGAGGTCGTCACCTGGATCGAAAACCGCCTGGCTCAGCTGTGGCACCTGGACGACCTGATCGGCGGCGAATACTGCCTGAACCAAGCCCGAGCCGACCTGCGGTTGGTAATCCGACTGCTGAGACGCGGTCGCTCCCGCAGCGACATCGAACAGCGCCTGTACCGCGCGGCCGGTGAGCTGCTGCGGTTTTCCGGGTGGGCCGCCTTCGACGCCGACCGGCACGCCGCAGCCGAGCGCTACTGGCACGCGGGCCTGCGTGCTGCCGCAGCCGGTGACGATGCCCTGACCGGTGCCTACATCCTGTCGCAGATGGCCATGCAGCACACCTACGCCGGCGACGGCCCTACCGCCGTCAACCTCCTGGACGTGGCCCGCGACCGGATCGGTGCCGGTGCCTCCCGCACGGTACACGCGATGCTGGACGCCTGGCAGGTCCGTGCGCACGCCGTCGCCGGAGAGCCGCGTCAGGCGTTGCGAATCCTCGCCCGCGCCGATGCGCACTGGGAGAGGCGCGACGTTGAGGAAGACCCGCCGTGGATCTACTGGATGGCCCGCCCCTCGACCACGATCGAGGTCGGCATGGGCCTGGTGGCCATCGGCCATCCCGGAACCGCGGTCCGGCTGCTGGAGGAAGGCATGGCCGAACGCAGTGCCGATTACGCACGCGACACCGCGCTCGGGCTGGCCGCCATTGCCGAGGCCCAGCTGGACCAGCGTGATTTGGACGGCGCGATCGACACCGCGCGCCGCGCCGCCGAGACCGCGAGCGGCCTGGATTCCACCAGGGTCATCGACCGCCTGCAGGCGTTCGGGCGCCGCCTGCCCGCCCGCGCGCCCGCCGAGGAGTTCCGCAGCTACCTGAGCACCTTCTGATCGCTGAGGTATCGCAAGCTCTCAGTCCACCCGCAGTCGACAGCGACCGGGGGCCGGCCCGACGGGCGGAGGTCGGCCATCACGGTGGCCAGGCGCACCCATGGTCCCGCGCGATCAACGTGGATCAGTGATGTGGTGCCGCCCAGCCCGGCATGTCCTGCATATCCGACAGCAGGGCCGATGGTGCGGGTTGGTCGGCCGCGTCGGGCTGCGGTACCGGTACGGCCGGGCACCGGGTTCCGCGCGCGGGCAGTTTCAGCGAGATCAGGTAGTCGTCGATCGCGTTCGTGGCACAGTCGCCACGGCCGTAGACGCCATGCCCCCAGCCCTCGTAGGTGAGCAGTCGTGCCTCCCTCCCGATCTGGACGGCGGCGTGGGCCGCCCAGGCGTAGCCGGTGGCCGGGTCGTGCAGCCCGTTGACGAGCAGCAACGGCGGGCTGCCCTTCACCCGCAGGCGGTGCTGGGGGTTCGGGATCGGGTCCGGCCAGCCCAGGCACTCGGCGGTGAGCGTCAGGCTGGTCGGGACGATCCCCATGTCCGGTGCGATGGCCCTGGCGAGACGGAGGTGCCTGGCGTACTCCCGGTAGTCGCGGATCGGCCAGCGGAAATCCGCGCAGAAGAGCTGGAGAGGGTCGGAGATCTCCGGATCGGCCGCTGCCGACGCCCGCGGCTGATCCGCCGTCGCGCCCAGCAGCCGGGCCGCCGAGGCGGGCGGCTCCTGCGCGCCCGCGTCGAGGGCCACGAGCAGTTCGGCGAGTTCGTACCACGTGGGCACGTAGCCCGCCCGGAAGGCGTAGCGGATCACGTTCTCCCTGGTGAGCGGTCTGGCGGGGCTGCCGGGGTGGTGGATCTCACCGCGGTCGGCGCGGTCCAGCAGGCGGGTCCAGAACGCTCGCACGTCCTTGCCGTGCAGCGCGCACCGGGTCTCCCTGTCGCACCACTTCACGAACTCGTTGAAGCTGTCCTGAGCGAACGCGGCCCAACTGTAAAGGTAGGGGCCGGTGCCCAGGCTGTGATCCAGGTTGCTGTCCAGGGCGAGGGCGCGGATCCGGTCGGGGAACAGCTCGGCGTACATCTGGCCGGCCAGCGTGCCGTACGAGAGGCCGTAGAAGGTGACCTTCTCCTCGCCGAGCGCGCTGCGGATCGCGTCGATGTCGCGGGCCGCGCTCACGCTGTCGATGTGGTCGAAAACCGGCCCTGTCCGGGCACGGCAGTCGGCGCGCAGCCGCTTGCTGTAGTCGAGCCAGGCGTCGAACTCCGCCTGACTCTTGATGAGCGGGTCGGGGAACTGGAGAACCAGCGCGAGAGAGCACCTGATGGGGGAGCTGTCCCCCACGCCGCGGGGGTCGAATCCCACGATGTCGAACCGGCGCTTGAGCTCCGGACTGAAGTTGTTCAGGGACAGCGCATAGCTCACCCCGGAGGTGCCGGGCCCTCCGGGATGGAGGATCAGCGTGCCGATCCTGGCCGCGGAATCGGTGGCCCTGCGCCTGGCCACGGCCAGCTCAATCGTCGGTCCGCCCGGGTCCTTCCAGTCCACCGGAACGGCGAGCTTGCCGCACTCGGCGAAGGGGTAGCGCGGACACGGTGTCCAGCTGATCGTCACGGCCGGCGCCGCTGGAGCTACGGCCGTGGCCCCTGCGGGTGCTAACAGGGATAACGCCATGAGAGCCGCCAGGGCGACGGCGAGCAGTGGAACGGTTCTACGCACGCGATCTCCAATCACAGGCGTATGCCGATGTCCTCGACGCCACGATTGTCGATCAGTAAATATTTCGTGACAATAGTTAAGAATGACGTCATCGAGCCGGACCAGGCAGAGTCGTCCACGTCTGAGTGGGATGTCCTGGGCGTTCTCGATCGTTAGGCTCGAACGGTGAGTGCCGAGAAGACGCTGGTCCTGTGGGACATCGACCACACCCTGATCACCACCGGA
>NZ_BOOG01000098.1 GCF_016863115.1 Sphaerimonospora thailandensis | reverse complement strand
CATGCACATGTGGTTGGGCATTTCCCGATCCGGTTATTACGAGTGGCGTGGGCACCCGTTGTCAGTGGCCGCCGAGCTTCGCGAATGCTTTAAGAGGAAGATTGAGGCGATATTCGAAGACAGTCACCGAACGTATGGCTATCGGCGGGGGCACGCTGCCCTGGCTCGCTAGGGCGAGTCGGTGAGCGACGAGTTGGTCCGGTATCTGAAGCGGGAACTGGGTCTGCGGCCCGGGCGGCATCGGTCGTGGCGGCCGGCCGCCACGCCGCCGGACGGTCCTACCAGGGCGCCCTCGGTCTGGTGCGGCGGGACTTCACTACCATCGGCCGGGTACCAAGCTGGTCGGCGACATCACCTAAATTCCCACCGGGGAAGGCTTTGACTATCCGGCGACCGTGATTGACCGTAAGTGTTCGGTGATCCCGTGGAAGGGCATGCCGAGAGCCCGGCCGGTGCGGGCCGGGTGGATGTGAAACGTGTGACCCGATCTAGGGCGCCGGTCACACGCGCTCCACCTGGCCGACCCCGCCGGTGGCTTCCACGCGCTGCGCTCCCTGCCGGGCGGCGAGGCGGTGGCTACCGCATGGCAAGCCCGGGATATCGCCCTGGCCGCCTACCACCGAGCACTCGCCGAGCAGCGCGACCCCGCCACGGTGCTGCCCGCTCTGCTGCACGAGCATCACGTACGGGCCCTCGGCATCGACCCGGCCTTCGAGAAGACGACCGGCCGCCTCGCCCGCGCGGCGGCGCTACGCCGCCTGGCCCTGGTAGGTGCCCTGTGAGCACCAGCACGGCGACGCTCACCGTTGAGGAAGCGACGCGTCAATCCCTGGCCACCGGCACGGCCGGGGCCGCGCTCCTCCACGTCGAGAAAGCCCTGACTGGCTCGGCGGGCTGGGAGATCGCGGACGCGCACATCCGGAAGGTGGTGGCTGGGCCGATCGACGCCGGCGCGCACGCCGGGCTGTACTACGGGGCACCGGCCATTGGGTTCACGCTGCACGCCGCCAATGTGGGCGGTCGCTCCGCACGTGCTCGCCCAGGTCGCCGCTGAAGCCATCGAGGCCGGCGACGGATACGCCGCCCGCGACGTGCTCGGCTACCGCAGCACGCTGACAGGACTGACGGGTGAGCACCGCGAGGCGCTGTCCGCGCTGGTGTCCGGCTCTGGTCTGGGATCCGGGACGCTGCCGGAGCCCCTGCTCGATTCGCTGGAGAACTCGGTGAAGCTCGCGGAAGAGAAACTGTCTGTTTCGACCTGCCTCATACGACAGCAGTAGTTCGAGATCGTTCACGCTGAGTGATCTCGCGCATGCTAACGGCCGCCTCTAAGATCAAGAGATCTGACCGAGTTGCGGGCCAGCAGGCCAGACGAGCTGGTCCCGGCACTGGTGATGGTCGGCCGGCTGATCGGACGGGACCCGTCATACCTTGAGTCGTTCATGGGGCATGCACTGAGCTTCGGAATCGGCGCGATGGTGCTCGGTGACCGGCTCGCCGGGGTCAGGTGCGAGGTCGAAACAGACTTCAGAGCCGTCACTGATGGCGACCTGGACAGCGTGGACCTGTTCCATCTCCCACGCCAGGAGGCGATCGCCTTCCTCCGCCGGATCGCCATCCAGCACGGTTACGAGGAGCCTGCCACAGAATCCGCAGAGGAACCCGCCGACGCCCCTGAGATCGAGGCTCCGAAGGTCGAGGCCGCGGAAGTTGAGGTACCAGGGGTTGAGAACGCATCGAACACCGCCCGCGTCCGCCTGCTCCTGCTCGGCGAAGTACGCATCGAGGTCGACGGCGACTCGATCGATATTCCGACCGCCAAGGGATTGGAGATGTTCGTCTTCCTCGCGGTCCACCCCGCAAGGCAGACGCGGGAAGAGATCTGCGCCACGTTCTGGCCCGACGTTGAGCAACCCCAGGCCGGCTACCGCTTCCACGCCGCGCTCAGCGACCTGCGCAAGCGACTGTGGGCCGTAACGGGATCGACCCGGAAGCTGACGAGCTTCATCGAAGCGGAAAACGGGACCTACTGGATCACCCGCGAGCGCGTCTGGATCGACCTCTGGGAGTTCCGGAGCGCTCTCGCCGACGCTCGAAAGGCCACCGACTCGGAGACCAAGGCCGCCGCGCTCGACAGGGCCGCCGAGATGAGGCACGCCTGCGCGCCCAGCACCTCAACGCCCACCTCGCCAGCCTCGATCTCGAACCGACTTCCGAGACGCAAGAGACCCTGAGGCAAGTCGTAAGTCGTCGTACATCCTGAGCGGTCGCTGACTCCGCTTCTAGCCACTGCCAACTTGGTTCACGTTGGCCCGGCCGTCTGCGGTGGTAAGCCCTGGGTTCCAGCATCGGCCGAAGTTGGCTGAGGGCTGACATAGGCAGCGTTTTGCCTTCTCGGGGCATCCCTCAGCAGCAGAAGTTCAGGTAGGTGTGCAGGTCGGCGAGGGTGCGCGTGACGCGTTCGCGATCGCCGCGATACAGCACTTCCTTGCCGTCGCGGCGGGAGGTGACGATGCCGCCGCGGCGCAGCAGGGCGAGTTGCTGGGAGGCGGTGGACTGGCCGATGCCGGCGCGTTCGGCGACCTGACCGACCGATAGCTCCGCACCGTGTGCGAACAGCAGCATGATCTGCTGGCGGCCTGGGCCGGCCAGCGCCTTGAGGAAGTCATGGACGGCCTGGCTGAGTTCCGGCACCGCACATGGGTCGCCGGTACCGCAGTCTGACCCGGCCGCTTGCGTCTTACCGGGAGTGGCGTTTTCCGCACGGCTGACTGTGCCATGTCGCATAGTCGTTTCGGGCATCTCACATCCTCCTGAATCCGCACCCTACCGCTCGCATCGTCACGTTGACATATTAGAAGATGACGATATGTTCTCGGCCATGGATTCTCACATGGACTCCGTGGTCATCGTTGGGGGCGGGCAGTCGGGCCTGGCCGCGGCGCATGCCGCGCTGCGGGCGGGGTGGCGTCCGCTGGTGCTGGAGGCTTCCGATCGAGCGGTCGGGTCCTGGCCGCACTATTACGACAGCCTGCGGCTGTTCTCGCCCGCCCGCTACAGTTCGCTGCCCGGCCTGGCCTTCGGTGGTGACGGCGAGCGGTATCCGCGCCGCGATGAGGTGGTCGACTATCTGGAGCGCTACGCCGCCGGCCTGGTCGGGCATGGTGCCGAGATCCGCACCGGTGCCCGCGTGACGGCGGTGGAGGCATCGGATGCGGGTGGTTTTTCGGTACGGCTGGACAGTGGTGAGGTGATGTCCGCGCGCATCATCATCGCGGCCAGCGGCTCCTTCGCCCGTCCGCACCGGCCCGCCCTGCCGGGACTGGACGGCTTCACCGGCCAGGTCCTGCACGCCGCCGGCTACCGTTCCCCGGCGTCGCTGTCCGGCCAGCGCATAGTGGTGGTCGGAGCGGGCAACTCGGCGATCCAGATCGCTTACGAGCTGTCCGCACACGCGCGTGTCACCGTGGCCAGCCGCGCCCCGATCCGGTTCGTGGCCCAGCGTCCACTCGGGCGGGACCTGCACTTCTGGCTTCACCTGACCCGATTCGACCGGCTTCCCCTGCACCGCGCCGATCGCCCGCTGACCGCGCCGGTGCTCGACGAGGGCCGCTACCGCCAGGCGCTGCTCCAGGGACGGTTCGACCGCCGCCCGATGTTCATCCGGCTGGACGGCGACCACGCCGAATGGGCCGATGGCCAACGCGAGCGCATCGACGCGGTGCTGCTGGCCACCGGCTACCGGCCCAACCTGGACTACCTGGCTGGCCTCGGCGCGCTGGCCGCCGACGGCCGGCCATCCCAGCGCGGGGGAGTGTCGCGCACGCACGCGGGGCTCGGCTACCTCGGGCTGGAATGGCAGCGGACACCCTCCTCCAACACCCTGCGCGGCGTCGGAGCCGACGCCCGCCACCTGATCGGCAAGCTCGCCCTTCACCTGCACATCGAGCCCAGCGCCACCACGGAGGCTGATTAGATGTAGCTCTAATTTGATAGTTCTCTAACACATGGAGCATCCCGCTATCCGGCTACTTCGATAGACGTAAAAACAGGAGCGGGTGGCGACCCGTGCGATCGCAAGGAGAACCGTCATGAGTGGATGCTGCGGCCCTACCACCGTCGAGCTGGAGCTGAGCGTGCCGACGGCACGCCTGGAGGAACTACCGGTCGTGGTGATCGGCGCGGGCCCGGTCGGGCTGGCCGCCGCCGCCCACCTGGCCGAGCGCGGCCTGGACTTCCTCGTCCTGGAGGCGGGGGAGCGGGCCCGGGCGTCGGTCGCGCGGTGGGGACACGTGCGGGTCTTCAGCCCGTGGAAGTACAACATCGACGCCGCCGCCCGCCGCCTGCTCCAGGCCGCCGGATGGCACGAACCCGACCCCGAGTGGCTGCCCACCGGTGCCGAACTCGTCGAGGACTACCTCGCGCCGCTGGCAGCGCTGCTGGGCGAGCGGCTGCTCACCGGCGCCAGCGTGAGCGCGATCAGCCGCCTGGGCTACGACCGGGTCCGCACCGCCGGCCGGGGCGATCCGCGCGGGCACCGCCACCCGCGCCTACGGCGGAGGGGACGCGGACGCGCTGCCCGCCCGCGGCGCCCTGGGCACCCGCCTGCACGCCCTGGTCGAATCCGGCCGGATCCAGCTGCTGTCCGGCTTCTTCACCCACGAGATCGAGCGGGACGGCGAGCGGGTACGAGTGATCAGCCGGGGCCCCTCTGGTGCCGAGTAGAGCGTGACCGTCGACCGGATCGTCGCCGCCACCGGATACCGGACCGACCACTCGATCGCCGCGGAACTGCGCCTGGACCTGGACCCGATCCTCGGCTCCACCCGCGCGCTGGCCCCGCTGATCGACCCGAACGCGCACTCCTGCGGCACCGTCCCCGCGCACGGCGTGGACGAGCTGGCCCACCCCGAGCCCGGCTACTACGCCATCGGCGTCAAAAGCTACGGACGCGCCCCGACCTTCCTCATGGCCACCGGCTATGAGCAGGCCCGCTCGGTGGTCGCGGCGCTGGCCGGCGACTGGGAGGCAGCCCGCGACGTCCAGCTCGACCTTCCCGAGACCGGCGTGTGCTCCTCCAGCCTGACCGAGGCACAGGAACAGCGGGCCGGGCAGCGGGTCGGTTTGGCCACAGGCATCAGCGGCGGGCTGCTGTCCACTCCGCTGCCGCTGGCCGGCGTCTCCGCCTCCACATCCACGGAGGGCGGCTGCTGCGGCTGACCATCGATCCGAACCCGCATGGTGAACGCATACAGGAGAGCCACCTCGTGAACCCTGCCGTCCGCAACGGTCAAGCCGCCGCTCCCGCGATCGGGGGCGGCGGCCGCCGCCGGGTCCGCGATCTCGGTCCGGGCTGGCGGATCGTGGCCGCCCTGGCCGTCACCCAGACCATCGGCTACGGCGTGCTGTATTACGCCTTCTCCGTCTTCCTCGTCCCCATGCGGCGCGATCTGGGCGCCAGCGGTCCGCAGGTGGCCGCCGCGCTCACGCTGGCAGTGCTGACCACCGCGCTGTGCGCGCCGTGGGTCGGACGATGGCTGGACGCGCACGGGAGGCCGGGCGCTGATGAGCGCCGGGTCGGTGCTCGGCACGCTGGCGGTGCTGGCCTGGTCCCAGGTCACCAGCCTGGCCCAGCTGTACGGCGTCTTTCTGGCGGCCGGGATCGCCTCGGCGATGGTGTTGTACGAGCCCGCCTTCGCCGTCATCGTCGGCTGGTTCCACGGCGACGAGCGAGGGCGGGCGAACGCGCTGCTGGCCCTCACCATCGTCGCCGGGTTCGCCTCCACCATCTTCCTGCCGCTGACCGGCCTGCTGGTCGAGCACTATGGCTGGCGCACCGCCCTGGTCATCTTGGCCGTGTCCTATGGCGCGGTGGCGATCCCGCTGCAC
>NZ_BOOG01000097.1 GCF_016863115.1 Sphaerimonospora thailandensis | reverse complement strand
AACTCGGGGCGGTGTTCGCCCGGCGGGGAGCCGGTCCGCTGTGGGACCGGGGCATGGTGCTGGTCCAGCTCGCGGTGGCGATCGTGCTCGGCGCGACCAGCATGCGGCAGATCAGCGTGCTGGCCCACCAGGCCGAGGTGTTCGGGGCGCCGCCGTCGGACTCCACCGTGCGCCGGACGCTGGAACCGATCGGGGCCGATGCGGTGCTGGCCCGGTGGATCGCGCGGGCGCGGGCGAAGGTCCGCACGCATGTCTGGGCGTTGATCGAGGCCACCGAGGCGGGTTTCCCCTGGCTGGTCGTGGCCGGGAAGGTGCTGACCGGATGGGTCGTCATCGACATCGACGCCACGCTCATCACCGCGCATTCGCCCAAGGAAGGCGCGGCGGCCACTTTTAAGCGGACGTATGGGTTTCATCCGCTGGCCGCCTGGTGCACTAATACGCAGGAGTCGCTGGCGATGCTGCTGCGGACGGGGTCGGCCGGGTCGAACACGGTCGCCGATCACCTGGAAGTGCTGGCCGCGGCGATCGAGCAGATCCCCGCCCGGTGGCGGGCCAAGCTGCTGATCCGCGTCGACGGCGCGGGCGCCACCCACGACCTGGTGGAACGCCTGCGGAAGCTGAACACCACGCGGCGCACGGTCCGCTTCACCGTCGGGTGGACGATTGGCCAGACGATCATCGAGGTGGATGAGACGGCGATCGCCGCGCTGCCCGCCGACGCCTGGGATGCGGCGCTGCGCCAGGACGGCACCGTGCATCCCCAGGCCGGCGTTGCCGAGTTGATCGGCGTCAACGCCCGTGCCGCCGGGTGGAAGGTGCGCCTGCTGGTCCGCCGGGTCAAACCCTCGGCCCGGCACAAGGCCAACCTGACGGCGTTGGAGAAGAAGACCGGGTGGAAGTACTCGATCATCGCGACGAACTTCGGCCCGCGAGGGATGCGGGGTGTGGCCGGCAGCCACCAGGCGCAGTTCATCGACGTGCTCCATCGCGCCCACGCCGCAGTGGAGGACCGGGTGCGCACGAACAAGGCCATGGGCTTGCGTAATTTGTCCAAGGCCTGGAACGTGAATGTCGGGTGGGTGCTGGCGGCCAATATCGCCGCCGACCTGGACGCCTGGACCCGGCTGCTCGGCCTGTACGACGACAGCGAGTTGGCCAGGGCCGAGCCGCAGACGATGCGGTACTGCCTGTGGCACCTGCCCGCCCGGCTCGTGAAACACGCCCGCCGCCGCATCCTGAAGATCAGCGGCACCTGGCCATGGAAGGAGGCGTTCTTGATCTGCTGGCAGCGGCTGTGCGCCCTGCCCGCGCCGACCTGACCAGGGAAAACACGTCCCCACGAGACAGGAAGGAGCGAAGCGCACCACCCCGCGGACCCATGGAAGCCGCCGCCCACCCGAGCGCCTCGGGCGGCACCCCACGCCGCACAGATGAATAAACAGGACGATCAGCTAGAAATCTCCGGCCAGCGGAGAGCTTCACGGCGCTCGGCCAACCGCTGAGTCATCGAGGTTGACGCGACCCACCGGCTGATGAAGCTGGCATCGAGAGCTCACAGCCTCATTTGTTATCGAGACCGCTGTCGTTGCTTTAATGATTTGCCCACGGGGCCAAGGTTTCCCACCTACCCTCCGGATGTGCGACAGGAGATAGGTAATCCCCTCCAGCCGTGTCGCTGTATTTGAAGGGTGTATCGGAAACGATTCCAGCTTTGCCGCGCTGCAAGCCATCAAATTGTAGACAACGAAGGTCATCCAACCCGTTCATGTCGATTACCAACCATGGAGCTAGGGAGAATGGTACGAATGCTTCGGACACAATGAAAACATTGCCCGAGATGACCGGAACAGTTAACTTTATCGTCCCTGGTACGGGTTTGCCGACACCCCTAAGGGTACATACATTGATATCGTAGCTGGAACCATCATAAGTCATGGATGTAGGAACAATAAGCTCTGCTCGCCACAGTGAGGATGCGCGGTGCGCGAATCTACGCAAGACGCCGTCAAGGCATTCGGCTTGCGCGGAACTAGGCTCTCCTCTGCCATGAGCAATACTGTTACGTAGGGTGACGAGGTCTTGTATAACCGAGCGATCTGACCGCTCAGGAGCCACCCATGAAAGTAGTTCGGCGGCATACCTAGCTGCTGTTTCCGTAGCACTATCTGCAAGAGCCGTGCACATATCGAACCAGGTGCCCATACTGGGTGCCGCTAACCGACCCGCCGTGATCGCTCTTAAAGGCCTTGCCGGTGTAGTGCTAAGACCGAGGATAGCGATGAAGCGGAGCACGGACTCTAGCGCATGCAACCCCTCTATAACCTTCTTTTCCGGGTCCGTCATTCGCACGTATCGAGCGAAACGGTATGCAACAGGAGTAGGCAGGTAGCCGCACGCATAGTCTAAGCTTTCGGCGAGACGATCTGTAAGTAGCTTTCCGCATCGTGGGAGTAGCTCCTCGCCCGCCTGGTCTTTAACAATCCAATCTGCGGTGCCGAGCCGAAGTGCCTCGATCACCTGCTGCTTCGACCCTTCACCTGAAAGCACCAGGCTTGGGAGACGATAGCCATTACTCTGTAACTGCTGAAGTAGCCATAAGCCACCCCACTCATCAGGCGGCATCTTCATATCGATCAATACAAGGTCGAAGACATTGGAAGATATTTGATCTAGAGCAGAACGCCCGTCAGTCGCGTATTTCAGGTGAGCCCCAGCTCGTTTTAGCGCATTACAGAGAGTGCGAGCGACATCACCTTGGTCGTCTGCCACAAGAATGCGCAAACTCCTCAAAGAGTACGTCACGATTCCGTCTCCTCCGTGATCGGTAGCGTGATAAGCCAAGCAGTCCCGGTGTTTGCGGCAACAGGAGTTAATTGTCCTCCGACTAGACTAAGCAATGCGCGTACTCCAAACAGCCCAAGTCCGTTCCCTCCAGGCTTGGTGCTACGGATTCTCTCACCTGACCTGAAGGCTGCGAGAACTTCGGGCGGAATCCCAGGACCGTTGTCTGCTATTTCGACTGCGGCCTCGTAATCGTCGGCTGTCCAATCCAAAGTGATGGAACCCCCATCGGGCAGTGCTTCAATCGCATTTCCGATCAGGTTATCTAAAATCGCGGTGAAAGCCCGCCCATCCATTGGGACGCGCACGACAGATTTCGATTCGGGGACGGATAGAGAAATCGCGGAAGGAAGTCGGGTAAGGACACTTGCTGCATATTGCCGCAAAAATGTACCGAGCTCCAGACTCTCATTGCCAGCTGGTCGCAACATCGACCTTGTCGCTCTAAGACGTAGAGCAAGGGCATGAGCCTGGTCCAGATGGCGGCTTGCGGTGAGTTGGCGCTGGAGCCGAGCAGTGCGGTTTTCCGCAGTTTGTGATGCAGCTGATCGCGCCGCAACTAGTTGGTTCTTGAGGTCATGTAGGAGGTCAGCCACAGCACCCGGATATTGCTCTGGCCGAGGGGTCAACGCGTTGATGACAGCCTGGGTTACTGGCCCCGGCTCAGCAGGCAGATCGAACTGTTCGATAATCACATCTATACTCCGGGCAGCTGTGGTCATTCTTGTCGTCTTGCTGACGGTTGACCACAAGGCGCAAAGCTGCTCAAGAGAGGATTCTTTTATAGGGGTGTTGATGTGGAAGCGCAAGTGGAAGGGACGGAAACTGAGCACCTCGACTTCTGTTGTTTCACCGTGGTCCAGAGCCGCGGTCAACGCTGCGTCAAGCACTGCACGCTCACGCCCCGAGACCTCCAGTTCTGGCGTAGGGTTCTTTATGCGCAATCGCCTGTGATACAAAAAGCTCCAGTCGGTGATGAGGTCACTGAGGCTGATATTTGGGTCTTCTGTACCTAGGCAGCGGTAAACGTTGCATAGCTGCACTAATTGCATTAGGGTGCCACTGCTTATATCCTCAGGTTCATCTACTTGCTCTAAGGTGTCCAGGGTGTGTATTAACAGTGACCCAAGAACATCAGTAGAGGTGTCGGATTTATCCAGAGCGCCCTTGAAAGCGTCTCGAAGGTAATTGTTGGGCTGAAGGTTAATTCGTAGGCCGAGTAGTTGATCTACCTCTAGCGCCCACTTAAGGAGATTCTTTGGAGACGAGGCGAGATGGAGGCCGAAGAATTTGGCATTAATCCAGCGCTGTATCGGAGCGGGAGGCGTTGTAAGCACGGAAAATTGATGCGCTAGCAGAAAGCGAGCGAGCGACCTTTCGCTTTCGCTGCATCCCGCCATCGAAAGTGCGGGACGCTCATCCGCAAGCTTCTCCAAGACCTCAAGAATGGGAAGCGCCGCATTGTGCTTCGCTTTCGTCTTGCCGCCGGCCATGACTTCTTCTGCGCTTAGCGCGGTTCGGACGTTCAACGTCGGACTATAGAGTGCGATGGTAGCCTTGAAGCGTCCTTGGTGATCCGGGCCTGCCATGAGGAAGTCGTAGGCGGTCTCCATCTTCATGGCGGCGGTAGCCCGCTGAAGAAGCGTGGTTGGATCCAGCGATGGTTCTCTTTGGGCGATCAGGCTCCAAATCGGCTGCCATTCTCTTGGCCAGCACTCCGCCAACGTGCTCGGAAACCCCTTGGCTACATAGATGGCGGCAATCAATGCTTGGAACGTGTTGGACCCCATATCTATGGGGATCGCCAATGAAGCCTGTCCTATTCCCAATAGCAGCCCGCTGGACAACCCCACCTGGCGGAACGCTTCATTATAGACGTCGTTGCTGATAGTGAGGAGACTAATTTCTTCGGGAGGATCTGTGATGAGTCCTTGAACAGTGGCGAGGACGTGCTCATAAGAGAGCGCTATAGACCCGATACGGGCAAGAGCTTGATTATCTTGCTGATTTGCTGCACTGATTGAAGACTTATTCTCGTAAGCCCAAGATGCGTGAATAAGTGCCTGCGACAATAAAGGTCGCGCCGCTTGAGGAAGCTCGAATAGCTTTTGAACTCTCTCCACCAAGAGCGCGTGTCGTCTCGGGTGCTGGATCTCGAGAGGGCGTCTGACGGCACTCTCGCGGTCTTGTGTTGCCGTGCGATTTCGAGAGACAATTGCGGCGGGGTAATATTTCTGGAGGAAATCTAGCGCAGCCTGCTGGGAAGCAAGTTTCTTACTCTTTCCTGTGCCTATTCCTCTACGTCCGCGGGAGTCCTTTATGACTGCCTGGAATGCAGTGTCATGGTCCGGACCATCACGGAAGTACTGAATCTCAGGTAGCCCGCCGGGCAAGTGCTCCTGAAGTACGGTTTTCGGATCGTCGACATTGTCGAGCTGCTTAGTGCTGACTATCGAGATAAATTTAGTCACCATTCGTGCCGCAACCGCACCTTCGCCAGCTAAAGCGAGGACGCCTATAAGCTGCCGGCATAGCTGGGCGGCCGACCTGCCGCTCAAACCTTCCATCTCTGCGCCGCGCCCTAACGCCGCCGAATTGCGCAGCCAACCCTCTTTTGCCGCCCATGAGGGTAGGGTAGAGATAATTTGCGCAACGCCCCTACTTATCGACGCTGAAGTCGGAGCGGCTTGTCCTCGGTACGTCTCGATTGTAGCTAGTCTGTGAATGAATTCTCCGCCCAGACGATTTAATGCATTCAGTAAGCCTTGCGTGACTCCTGGTAGGCGCTCGCGGTTCTCGTACAGATAAGAGCTATGCACCAGTGATACTGCTACCCCGTTGCGCAATTCTTGCGATGGGTTACTGAGCCCCATATGGGCCAGCATTTCCAGCGCTGATGTGACATCGTTGAAACTCGGATCGAAAGGCTGTCCAATCACACCCAGCCGTGACAGGCCACCAGCGTAACCCCTGCCTGCGACCATCTTCGTCCACTCTCTAGACCTTGATCGATAGATAGGGACGATAGCTTGCGATGGAAGGAGTTTCTACTGCTTGCTCCCAAGAGCGCTCGCGGTATGCCGACGGCCGTGACGCCGCCACCCGGCGCCTGCGCCGCTCATCGGCCAACTTCCCCACCGGCTCGCCGAGGCTCTGGCGGGCAATGGCCGTTGACACGGTAGTGGTTGGTCGACACGGATCCCACGGGAACTTCGGCTGTCGTACCGCTGAGCTCATGTACCTGGGGTACCGCTGTACCGGAAGTAAGCGCCCGCAGCCGCCGGTACATCGACATGTACTCCGTACTGTCCTCGTGAGCTGCTGACATCTGACGTCCCGGGTACGCCTGGGGTCCGGTCCCGGGTTCTCGTGGTCTCGTGGCACTGCTGAATTGTGCTCATAGGGATCAAGGGCGGCGCTGCGCGCCGCCTCGCGGGCCGTCGCCCGCTCGCTGGCCGGGCGTGCGGCCTGGGGGCCGGTCCCGGCCGACGGCGGCTCCGGCCGCTCGTGACAAGCGCCGAGTTGGCCTTCACACTGGCGGCGTGGTCGCCCGAGAGCAGTACGAACGTCTGGCACACCATCTCCAGCAGGATGGACGCGAGCGAGTCCGAATGACCTTCGCCGACGTGGCGCGCGTCATCGGCGAGGAGCTCCCAGCCAGTGCCTTCAAGCATTCAGCCTGGTGGGGGAGCGACCCCCAGCACACGCAAGCCGTATGGCTCGGCGTCGGCTATCTGGCCACGCCGGACCTCAGAGCGGGACAGGTGACGTTCGTTCGGAGCTGATCAAGACCATGCCTCCGGCGGGGGCCTCCGGCTCCGGGTGTCGTTGAGCTGGAGAGCGCGGGGCCGCGGTGGCTGAGGTGGAAGCCCGCGCATCCCGTCTGCCATCGACCCAGGCGGAGCCCAGCAGACCGACTCCTCCGGCTCAAGCCCGTCTGTGACGCTTGGCGTCCAATTGCCGAGGAACGGCGACCGGCGAATGGCC
>NZ_BOOG01000096.1 GCF_016863115.1 Sphaerimonospora thailandensis | reverse complement strand
TGACCGCGCCCGACACGTCCCACGCCTGCCGGCGTACCAGCCTTCGCCTTCCGAAATCGGCCGGCTACAGCGCGCCAACGGGCTTGCGAGATCTTTTGGAAGCGGTAGAAACGATGCTGTGATTCAACAGGGATTCCCACGCGCCCTGGTCGTGCTGCTCGGAACAGCGGCCGCCGTGGTCACATTGGCCGGGATTCAGGCGGTCGGATCGATCCTCGGGCCCGTCGTCCTGGCGCTGACCCTGGTGATCGCCGTATCCCCGCTGCGCAGCTGGCTGTCTCGGCATCGAGCCCCCACCTGGATGCAGATCGTCATCCCACTCGCGGTGGTGCTGCTGGTTCTGCTCGGCATGATCGCGGTCCTCAGTCTCGCCGCCGCGCAACTCGCCCTCCTGGCACCCACCTACGCCACCCAGTTCAACGAGATGGTGACGGACCTCCAGCACTGGGCGGCCGGCCTCGGCTACGGAAGCGAGCAGCTCAACAAGGCGCTGTCCTCGCTCGACCCGGGCAAGGTGATCGAGGTGGCACAGGGCCTGCTGAGCAGCCTGATGAGCGTTATGTCCAGTCTCTTCCTGATCGTGGTGCTGCTCCTGGCCATGAGCCTGGACGCCCCGGTCTTCTCGCGGATCGTCGACGCGGCCGCCGTCGAGCGCCCTGCCCTCGCGCTGGCTCTCAAGACCTTCAGTTACCGGACCCGCCGCTATCTGATCGTCTCGACGTTCTTCGGCCTGATCTGCTCGGCTCTCGACGTCGCCGCGCTCTACGCGCTGGGCGTGCCCCTCCCGCTGCTGTGGGGGGTGCTCGCACTGATCACGAACTACATCCCGAACATCGGGTTCATCCTCGGCCTGATCCCGCCCGCGCTGCTCGGGCTGTTGGAGGGCGGGCCGAAGACCATGCTGCTCGTGATCGTCGCGTATCTCGCGATCAACGTGGTCATCCAGTCGTTCATCCAGCCCAAGTTCCTCGGCGACGCAGTCGGTCTGTCGACCACCACGACGTTCCTGTCGTTGATCGTCTGGGCGTGGGTCCTGGGGCCACTGGGCGCCCTTCTCGCGATCCCGCTGAGCCTGCTCGTGCGCGCTCTGCTCATCGACAGCGATCCGGCCAGCAAGTGGGCAGCGGCCCTGCTCTCCGGCACTTTGCCCGAACCCGAACCGCCGCAGCCGTCCGGCCCGGCACCGAAGTCGGCCCCGCCACAGGCCGCATCCTGAAACCGGCCGAGCGCGCGGCGTACTGTCGGAACATGCGGCGATGGGACATCGACGAGCGGCAGACCGGAATAGCCGACGGTTCCGCCATGGAGCCGGAGGTCCGCGGGCTTCTCGACGCGATGCGGCGGGACGGCTGGGTCGCTGAAGAGCCGGACGAGCACCTGCTCCCCCACCTGCGTCGCGCCTGCGGAACGGAGTGGCTGCTGACCGGCGAGCGCCTGCTGGAGGACGGCGTCTATGAGGTCACCGTCTCGCTCGCCGGCGATCGGGAGGGCGTCCACGTGCACCGCGACGTGGTCCGGCTCCTGTCGGCGATCGCCGAGGCCGTCTTCTTCGTACGGCAGCGCGAGCCCGGCGTGTTCGAGTGCGTCACGGGTGTCCTGGACGGCGACTCACCCGGCTTTGGGAGTCATGGCCATCTTGTCCGGCTGATCGTCACGTGATCTCCTTTCGTACCCCGGGTTGGTCACGCGCGGCGTCCACGGGAGCCTCCGGCGCCTGTCTGCGGCTCCACGGAATGGCCGCGATGATCAGCGGGAACAGCACGATGGAGCTCATCGCCCAGGGCTTGTGCAACTCGTACCAGGCTTCGCCGGGGAACTGGGTGAGCACGAGGTATCCCACGGCCGCCCACAGGCAGGATCCCAGGATCGCGGGCCAGGCCCAGCGGGTGGGGCGGGCGATCAGGAACGGCATGAACCACAGCAGATACTGCGCACCGAGCCGCGGCGTGAAGATCATGAATGCCAGCAGGATCGCGATCGTGACGTCGACCGGGTGGGCCTTGCGCCACCAGATCAGACAGGCGATCAGCGAGGCGTAGATCAGGTACTGGCCGATCCTGGCCGGAGTCGGATCGAGATTCCACTCTCCCCCGCTGAGCAGGGCCGTCCAGCCCCAGTCGCCCGTGATCGGCCGCACGTCGCTCGGCCGCAGCCCGATGGCGTTGAGCACGTCGGCCAACTCGCTCCATCGGGTCCAGCCGCCGATCGGCAGCGACAGCAAGAACAGGATGGGCGGGACGCCGGTCGCGACCAGCGAGACCAGGCGGGAGCGCAGTCCCGGGAGCAGCATCAGCAACGCCGGCACGAGGATCACCGGCCAACTCTTGGCACACAGCGCGAGCCCCATCAGCAGGCCCGCCCACACCGCTCGGCCGGTGGCCGCGCGGTCCGCTTCCAGAGGGTGCGTGAGGCGGCGCAGCAACTCACTCGGCCGCGCCCAGGGCAGCGGCCGCGGGCGACGCCAGCCTTCGGGCCCGCGTGCCACGACGTACGCGCCCACGGCGAAGACCAGGGAGACCGGCTCGACCTGGCCGTGCACGGATGCGACGAGGATCGCCAGCGGGTTGCATGCGTACTGGAACGCCCTCAGCCGTACGGCGGAGCCGCCGGCCAGCTTGCCGACCAGCGGGATGAGCGCGATGTCGGCGGCCACGGTCACCAGCCTGCCGGTGACCTCCCAGGGGATGCCCAGCCAGAGCAGCAGGCCGTACATGTAGGGGATCGTCGGCAGGAAGTGCCACCCGCCGTTGCTCTCCAGCACCGGGTCGCGATGGTTGAGGATGGCCTCGCCGGCCGGCTTGAAGCTGCCGACGTAGTCGGGTGGCTGCCATCCGTCCGTGGCGGCGATCACCAGGATCAGCGCGCGGACACCGACGCCGACCGCCAGGGTCACCGCGAGCGAGGGCTTCCAGCCTTTCCGCTCCGCGACGACGGCGATCACGACTCCGGCGATCAGAACCAGGGCTGTGTGAATTGCGTAATGCATGGCGATGCCAAGCGTGCCCCACAACCGGCGAAAGAGGCGACTCGATGGAAGATTTCCCGAACCAACGGTCGCATTCTGTCACCATTCGCGGTATTCTGATCACTCTGTGTAACAGACGGGGAGACCTCGATGAAGATGCGGCTGTGGATCACCCTCACCGTGGCGACCTTCGTGGGCATGCTCATCGGCCTGCTGGCTCCAACGCGCAGTGGCGGCCGGCACGACAGGTAAAGGGGGGTGGTTCCTGTCGCGCCGGCCGCCGGATCACGGCCGGGTGGAGTGCACGGGGGCTGCCCCGGTCCACCCGGCCCTGGTCACCGAGGAGGCCGGGATCAGAAGCCGGCGGTCACCCGGGTGAAGTCCCAGTCGTTCTGGGCGATCCCGCTGCAGTTCTCGGACACGCCGCCGTTGGGGCAGGGACGGTCACGGTTGACGGACCAGAAGGCGAGCCTGCCGAGCCCCTTCGACTTGGCGTAGTCCCGGATCTTGGTCCAGGTCTCCAGGGAGGTCAGCTCACGCTGGTCGGACAGGCCGTTCATGCCCGAGATGCCCATGTGGGCGTACGCGGTCGTGTCGGACCAGCCCCAGGCGGACTTGAGCGCGTTCTTGAGCCCCTCCGCCGCGCTGACCGTGTTCCCGTACATGTCGGCGCCGCCGCCGAAGTCGAACGGCATGATCGTGTAGTTGTCGATGTCGACGCCGAGGGCCTTCGCCTGGTTGATCAGCCGGGTGCCGTAGTACGTCGGCCCGGTGGTGGCGGTGCCGAACGTAACAATGATCTTGACGTTCGGGTTCTTCTGCCTGACGATCTTCAGAGCGTTGAGGATGCGGTCCTGCACCGTGGTGTTCTCGAACTCGTCGGAGTTCTCGATGTCGAAGTCCACCGCGGCCGGCTTGTGGGCGTCGATGACCTTCTGAACCGCGTCCGCATAGGCGGCCGGCGTGGAGCAGTTCGGGCCGAGCTTGTTGCCCGACCAGCCGCCGAAGGAGATCTGCACGTTACCGCCCGCGCCCTTGATCTGGGAGATCGCCGCAGCGTCCTGGCCGCCCAGCAGCGGACGCTGACCATCCCAGGCGGGGTTGCATCCGCCGCTGGCGAGCATGAACGCCATGGTGAATTCCTTGATCCCGGTGGCGTTCATGACCGTGACCGGGCTGGGCGGGCTACCCCAGCCCGTGTAGAGGTACGGCGCCCCCGGCATCTTGCCGCCACCACCACCACCGCCGCCGCAGCCTGCCGTGGTCGCGGTCACCGCCGAGCTCGCCACCGACTCGCCGCTCGAGTTGTACGCCTTGACGGTGTAGGTGTGCGTCGTGCAGACACCGAGTCCGGAGATGGTGGCGCTGGTCCCGCCGGCGGTCGCGGCCACGGTCGTGCCCTCGTACACGCGGTAGCCGGTCACGGTGCCCGAGGAGGCACCCCAGCGCAGCGAGATCGAGTTGTTGGTCGTCCCGGTGACGCTCGGCGTGCCCGGCGTGCCCGGCACTCCCGCCGGAGGCTTGGAGGTCGGGCTGGGGCTCGGGCTGGGCGTTCCGCCGCCTCCGCCGGTGACCTTCCACAGGGCCGGGACGTTCGACGGCTCCCACCCGGGCAGGGAGGTGTGGCCCTGGATGCACTCGTACTCGACGCCGTTGTAGGTCACCCGGTCGCCGGTCTTGTAGGCGGTCCACGCCTGCCAGGCCGAGGCGGCGGCCGTCACGCTGGTGGTCGCGGCGGCCTCGCCGTACGCGACCGGAGCGGTGGCCGCGACGCCGGCCACCGACAGTGTCAGCGCCGCGAGAGTCGCTGTGATTGTGCGACTTGCTCTCATGACTGTCCTTCTGGGGAGGGGATGGGGGGTGTTATCGAGCGGGGAGAGATCAACCGAGGCCGTTGAGGTACGCCCGATGGTTGCGGGAGAACTCGAAACCGTTGTACTTGTCCCAGTTGATGGACCACGTCATCAGGCCTCGTAGGCCAGAGAAGACGCCGTGCGGCCGGTAGGAGCCGCAGCCGGTCCCCTTCGCCAGGCAGCTGAAGGCGCTCTGCACCTGGGCCACCGTGGTGAAGCCGTTCCCGGCCCACGGCGCGGCCGGTAGGCCGATCGCCACCTGGTCGGGACGGAGCGGAGGGAAGGTGGCGCCGCCGGCCACGGGGAAGCCGGTGAGCAGCATGTCGGTCATGGCGATGTGGAAGTCGGCCACGCCCATCGTGTGGTACTGGTTGTCAAGGCCCATGATCGGCCCGGAGTTGTAGTCCTGGACGTGCAGCAGCGTCAGATCGTCACGCAGGGCGTGGATCACCGGCAGGTACGCCCCGGCGCGCGGGTCGGCCGTGCCGTTCGTGCCGGCGCCGTAGAACTGGTAGCCGAGCTGGACGAAGAACGTCTCCGGCGCCATCGTCAGCACGAACTTCGAGCCGTACTTCGCCTTGAGCGTCTTGATGGCGGAGATCAGGTTCACGACGACGGGGGTGGTCGGGTTCCTGAAGTCGGTGTCGCCCTTGTTCAGCGACAGCGAGTGACCCTCGAAGTCGATGTCGAGGCCGTCCAGGCCGTATTTGTCGATGATCGCGCTGACGGACTGGACGAACTTGTCCCGGGCCGCGGTGGTGGTGAGCTGCACCTGGCCGTTCTGGCCGCCGATCGAGATGAGCACCTTCTTGCCGGCCGCCTGCTTGGCGCGGATCCCCGCGATGAAGTCCGCGTCGCTCTCCACGTTGGGACACTCGGCGACCGGGCAACGCTCGAACCGGATGTCACCGGACGTGACCGACGTCGGCTCGCCGAAGGCGAGATCGATGATGTCCCAGTCGTTCGGCACATCGGCCATCCGGACGTAACCGGAGCCGTTGGCGAACGACGCGTGCAGGTAGCCCACCAGCAGTCGCTTGCCGTTCGGCGGCGGTGGCATGGGCGTCGGTGTCGGGGTGGGCGTCGGCTTAGGACTCGGCGTCGGCGTCGGCGTCGGCTTAGGACTGGGAGTCGGTGTCGGCGTCGGCTTAGGACTGGGAGTCGGTGTCGGCGTCGGCTTAGGACTGGGCGTGGGGGTCGGGCTCGGGCTGGGGGTGGAGCCGCCGGGGCCGTCGAGCACGATGTCGTCCGCGTAGTAGGCGCCCTGGCCGTACCAGCCGTTGACGTAGATCGTCACGCTGTTCGTCGAGGATCCCGTCGTGAACGAGGTGGTGACCTGCTTCCACGTCGAGCCGGGAGAGGCCCAGGTCTGCGCGTCCGTGGTGCCGGTGCCGGTCGCGCCGAGGAACACGTAGTTGCCCTGGACCCAGGCCGACAGCGCGTACGACGTGGACGGCCGCACGCTGATCGTCTGCTGGCAGCGGGCGTAGTCGCTCCCTGCGGGGATGGCCGACAGGGCCTTCGTCCCGCCGTGCACCGGGCTGGACACGGTCTGGGCGCCGGAGGCCGCCGAGCAGGTCCAGCCGTCGAGGCCGGACTCGAATCCCGGATTGGCGACGATGTTGGCGGCCGATGCGGTCCCGGCCCACAGGCCGGTCGCCCCCAGCGCCAGTACGGCTATCGCCGCCAGATTTCGCACGGACACATTCGTCTCACTTTCACCGTGATCTTGCGAAATCTCGCAGGCGAGGTCGATGACCTGGCCTGACACTCATCATGATCTTGCAGAATTTATGACAAACGGCCATGAGTCGCGCCTGCACACTCCGTGATCTCGCAGTTGGGGAAGGAGTGCAAGATCACGGACGGTATTTCGCCGGCTCGGCGGGCATGGCTGCGAGATTCTGCAAGATCGCGGTTGATCTTTCCGCCGGTCGGGCCGACTGCGTGCGAGTATTCGCAAGATCACGCGGGGGGTTGGGGGGTGGAGGGGGGTGGTCGCGGTCATGGAATCCGTACGGCCGGCGCCTAACCGAGGCGGCCGGATAGGAACGGCGCCGGCCGTACGGCGATCAGGGGGCGCCCGGTGACGAGACGCGGACGGAGGGCTTCGGTTGTTGGAGGGCCATGGTTCGGCTCCGGTCAGCCTTTCTTTTAGGAAAGTTTCCTAAGAGTTAGTCGGATCGTAGCCCCATGGACGGCAGCCCCACAAGACCCAAACCGAAGCTTTCCTGACCCCGTCTGTCAGAGCCCCGGCAGCCTCCTCGTACGACGCGAAGAGGCCCGGCCCAGCCTGATGGCTGGACCGGGCCCGTCTTCACCCTGTTGACC
>NZ_BOOG01000095.1 GCF_016863115.1 Sphaerimonospora thailandensis | reverse complement strand
CGCCGCACCCGGATGGAGCCGTTCCTGACCTGACGCCCCTGACCTGATGGCGCAGGGGGCCGCGCCGGGAGGAAACCTCCGGTCCTCGCTCCCTCCCACCCCTTCCCGCTTCGCCCCCGCGGGCATCGCGGTCATTGAACGGGGATCGCCTCGATCAGGCTCGCCCCGACGGGGAGCGGCAGGACGCGCGAGAGCGTGAAACCCGACTTGCCGAGCAACGCCGCGTACTCGTCCCGGGTCCGTTCCTTGCCGCTGCCGAAGAGGGCGAGCATCCGCAGGTCGAACTCTTTGCCGATATGTGGCGAATCGTCATCGGGGAGCACCGTCTCAAGCAGCAGCACTCGGCCGTTGTCGGCCATCGCGGCGCGCACGTTGTCGAGGATGCGCAGCCCGTCGTCGTCGTCCCAGTTGTGAATGATGCTCGCCAGCAGGTAGGCGTCCGCCCCGTCCGGAACCCCCCGGAAGAAGTCGCCGCCCACGAACTCGCATCGGTCGTCGAAGCCACGCCCGCCGAGCGCCTCGCGCGCGTGCTCCACCACGCCCTCGCGGTCGAAGAGCACGCCCCGCAGCCGCGGGTTCGCCTCGAGCACCGCCGCGAGCAGATGCCCCCTTCCCCCGGCCACGTCCACGAGCGTCCCGAAGCCCGAGAAATCGTAGGCGGTGGGCAGCGCCGACGAGATCGAGGCGGCCCGGACCCGCATGTAATCGTTGAAGTTCCGCTCGAACTCGGGCCGTTCCGCCAGGTAGTCGTAGAACGACCCGAAGCGTTCCGCGAACATGGAGCGGCCCCGGCGTACGGTCTCGGGAATGGACCCCATGGCGTACCAGTAGCCGGGCTCCACCATCACCCGCAGGGCGCCCCGCATGCTACCTGGGACGTCACCCCGCAGGGCCTGGCCGTTTTCGGTCAGCTCGTAGACATCGGGGCCGACCGTGCGGACGATCCCGATGGCCGCGAGCTCGCGCATCACCCGTCCGAGAGAGGGGGCGTGCGCTCCGCACGCGCCGGCCAGTTCAGTGACGCTCATCGGTCCGCCCGCCAGGTGGTCGGCGCAGCCCAGCTCGGCCATGGTGGCCATGGCGCCCAGCCGCGTGATGCCGATGATGGCGTTCCAGATGGGGTCGTTCGAGTCGATCAATGCTGCTCCAGAACAGTGGTCGCAGTGGTGGAACCGCCTCGGACGAGGCGGCCGACTTCGGCGCGCAGCCGGACGAACTCGTCGAGCTGCCGGGTGGCGATCTGGTCGCGGGAGGCGCCCAGGTCGACCTTGAGATCGGCCGAGACGCGCGCGGGCGACCTGGTGAGGACGATGACGCGGTCTCCGACGTACACGCTCTCGTCGATGTCATGGGTGATCAGCAGGATCGTCATCCCGTGGTGTGCGCAGACCCGCAGCACCAGGTCCTCCAGATCCTCGCGAGTCTGGGCGTCCACCGACCCGAACGGCTCGTCCATGAGGAGCAGCGACGGGCGGTAGGCGAGGGCGCGGGCGATCGAGACCCGCTGCTGCATGCCACCGGACATCTCCCAGGGATACTTCCCCCCGGCGTCGGCCAGACCCACCTGGTCCAGGGCCGCCATCGCGGCCTCGCGGCGGCGCCTGCGGTCCAGCCCCCTGCGCCGCAGCGGTAGCGCGACGTTGTTCGCCGCTGTCATCCATGGGAAGAGGGAACGGCTGTAGTCCTGGAACACGATCGCCAGATTGTCCGGAATCTGATCCACCGGACGGCCACCGAGCAGGATCTGCCCGCCGGACGGCCTGATGAGCCCGGCGATCGACCGCAGCAGGGTGGACTTCCCGCATCCCGATGGGCCGACGACGCTGACCAGTTCGCCTTCGGCGACGGACAGGCTCACCCCGTCGAGCACGCGGTGCGAGCCGTACGAGTGGACCAGTTCGGTGATCTCGAGCACCGGATCCTCCTGATCGGTCTGCTAGTTGGTCTGCCTGGCACCCCGATGCCAGGCGAGCACGCGCCGCTCCAGCAGCAGGAACGCGGAGTTGAGCAGGTAGCCGAGAAGGCCCAGCATCACCAGGCAGCCCCACATGTCGGGGTAGAGGTAGCTGCGTTGCGCGTAGAGAAGCTGGTAGCCGATCCCTCCGGTGCCCCCGAAGATCTCGGCGATCACCAGGAGGATCAGCGCGAGGGAGAGTGCGAGCCGCAGGCCGGCGAAGATTTTCGGCATGGCGGCGGGGAGGATGACCTGCCGGAGGCGCTGTGCCGTGGAGAACCCGAAGATGCGCGCGGTCTCCAGATGCTGACGGTCCACACCGCGCGTGCCGTCGATGGTGTTGAGCAGGATCGGCCAGATCACCCCGAACACGATCGTGGCCAACTGCGCCGGAGTGCCCAGTTTCAGCAGGGCCAGGAAGAACGGCACCAGCAGTGGCGGCGGTACGGCCCGGCCGAGTTCGATCAGCGGGTCCAGGTAGTCGGCCAGGCGGGATGAGCAGCCGATGGCGGTCCCGATGAGCACGCCGAGGGCCGCGGCGGCCAGCCAGCCGCCGAACAGCCTCGCGAGGCTGGGGCCGAAGTCGTCGAGAGCCTTGTCCGTCAGCAGGAGATGGGATGCCGGGCCGGAGAACCAGATCTCGTGCATGCGTGCGAGGATCGCCGAGGGAGGCGGGAAGAACGGCTGAGCCGCGGAGCGTGTGGCGATCTCCCAGACCACCAACGTGACGGGCACCAGCCAGAGCCGGCCGAGGGCCCGGATGACCGATCGGACGGAATGCGTGGCCACGTGGGTCACCGGGCGGCCTCCGATCTCGCGTGGTGCCATCGGAAGAGCCGGCGTTCCACTGCGACCAGGACGGCGTTGGAAAGGACGCCGAACAGGCCGGCCCACAGGGTCGCCGCCAGCATCAGATCGATCCGGTTTCCGCCCGCGGCCTCGGTGATGAAGATCCCGATCCCTTCCGAGCCGCCGGCCAGCAACTCGGCGCTGACCGTCAGGATGATCGCGATGCCGGAGGCGACCCGTACCCCGGTCGCGATGAACGGCGCCGCACTGGGCAGCGCGACCCGGGCGAGTACGGACATCGGTCCGAACCCGAAGCCGCGCAGGGTCTCCTTGGCGAGCGGATCGACGTCTCTGAGGCCGTAAATGGCGTTGATCAGCACCGGCCAGGACGAGGCGTAAACGATGACGGCCAGCTTCAGGTGCAGGTTGTCGCTGAAGAGCAGGATCGCGAGGGGGATGATCGCGACTGACGGGATCGGCCGGAGGAACTCGATCAGCGGACGGACCGCGCGCTCGGCGGCGGGCAGCGCGCCGAGCGTCAGCCCGGCCGGTACGGCCACTGCCACGGTGAGCAGGAGTCCCAGGGCCCAGGCGGTCAGCGTGGCGACGACGTCGGCGAGGAACTCGGGGTCGACGATCAGGCCCGCCGCACCGACGAGGATCGTCGACATGCGGGGCAGGAACCGTTCGTCGACCAACCCGCTCAGGCCGACGGCCTCGACCGCGACGGCGAACCCCGCGGCGCCGACGACGCCGCGGAGCACTCGGACATGGTTCATGATCTGGTCATGATCGTGCGGTGGCCTCCATCAGCTCGCCGGCGGCGGCAGGATCATCGACTTCGCGTCGAGATCCGTCTTCAGGTAGCCGTACTCCTTCATCAGGTCGATCACCCGCTGGAGCCGTGTCTCGCTCAGCGAGGTCGGGTAGGAGCCCAGGGAGATGACGGCCGCCGTGGCGGCGTCGATCTTGGTGTACTTGGGCAGGGTCTCTTCCACGATCTTGCGGTCGTTCGCCACGAGCTCCTGCGCCTTGCCGAGCGCGCGCTGGAAGGCCGCCATCGTCTTCGGGTACTTGTTCGCGGTGTCTTCCGTGGTGAACCAGCCGGCGACGGGGAGATCCTCGGTGGGACCGGTCATCTCATCGGTGATGATTCTGCCGCCGGCCTTGGACTCAACGGTGATAAACGGTTCGACCATAGCTGCCGCATCGACCTGTCCGTTTTCCAGGGCCGCGGGCATGTCGGGGAACGGTTTCTCCACGAACTGGTCCGGTGTCGCGGCCACTCCGGCCACCTTCATCTGCACTTCCGCAGTGAGTTGCATGACGCTCTGGAACGTGTTGACCGCGATCTTCTTCCCCTTGAGGTCGGCCACGGTCTTGATGGGGGAGTCCTTCTTGACCATGATCACGAAGGCGCCGGGTGCCGCGCCGTAACTGTCCGCGACGTACTTGAACTTTCCGGCCCCCTTGTCTTGCGCGAGGAACGTGCCGATGTAGGCGCCGAGCGTCAGATCGATGCTCCCGCCGAGCAGTTTCTGCACGCCGACCGCGCCGCCGGCGACGACCTCGGGCTTGACTTCCAGGCCCTCATCCTTGAAGAAGCCCCTGTCGATGGCGACCTGCAGCGGGGCGCTGTCCGGAACGGGGATCGTGCCCACGACCAGCGTGGTCTTCTCCAACCCGGTGCCACCGGCGGAGGAGGACGTCGTCTCGGAGTTGCTGCAAGCGGTCAAGGCCAGCACGGCCGCGACACCTATGGCGAAGGTTCGCCCCATAAGCCTCATTGGGTCTCCTTAGCAGGGGGGAGATGTCGCCCGACTGGTCAGGTGATCAAGTGAAGACGGGTGACGGGCGAGAAGCGTACCGGAGTCAAAACGAATCAACAGCATTCGGCCGTCTATGTCACTAAACTTGCCAAGAAGTCCACTATGTCCAGATATCTGAGTCTTTGGAGGTTTGGACCGATATTAGGGTGTAACCCTATTTGGGGCCTGTCGTGCGGTCCTCCAGTCCTTGCTGGACATCTCGCTTCTGATTGATTTCGAATCATATTCGGTATGCTTTGGAACGTTCCTAAAATATTTGAGGTCTTGGTCTATCTCGTCCTTTTATGCTCAAATTGCCGATGACTTGTGGGGTTTCCCGTACGGACCCACCGCGAAACTCTTTCCTCAGGACCAGCGCGAGAGGTTGCGACCAGTGAGGACAGCAACGATCGAGAGTGGTCGCCGCGCCGATCTCGAGCCGTCCGGCGTGGCGAGCGCCGGCGGCACGACCCCCGCGAACGTGCGACGGCCTGCCGGGCCCCGGGCCGAGACCTCGACGGGAGGCGGGACCGGGAACTCGATGGCGCTGAAGAACTGGCGCGTACGCAACCGTCTCCTGGCGCTGATTGTGCTGCCGACGTTCGTCGCGGTCCTGCTCGGCGGTCTACGAGTGATCACCTCGATCGGCAGCGCCGCCGAGTACCAGCGCGTACGCGAGGCGGTCGAGTTCGTCGCAGGCATCGGCGCGCTGACCCACGAGATCCAGCTGGAACGTGACCTTTCGGTGAGGTATGTCGCGGGAGGCCGACGGGGAGGCGAGGTCCTCGCGCTGATCAACAGGCAGCACGAGGCCGTCGACGCCGCGGTGGAGCAGGTGCTGGCCAAGGCCGCATCCGACGGCGACACCCTCGGTGAGATCGGCAGAGCGGATCTTTCCCGTGCCATGGGCCGGCTGACGGACCTGCCCGCACTGCGCAAGATCGTGTTTGAGAGCCGGCTCCCGCCGCTGCCCACCATGGAGAAGTATCGGCTCGTCACCGCCGACCTGCTGCGAGTTTACGACGCCGCCGGTCAGGGAGTGCCGGACGAGGCACTCGCCGCGAGCATCAAGGCGCTCGGCGCCCTGGCTCGCGCTCAGGAGGCCGTCTCGCAGCAGCGTGCGCTGCTCGCGATCGCTCTGGCCCGGCAGGGGTTCGAGCAGGACGAACTCGACGCCTTCGCCGCCGCGACCGCCGGCGAGCGGAGCGAGCTGACCTCGTTCAACGCCGAGGCGACGATCGCCCAGCACCAGCTCTACAGCGACACCGTGACCGACCAACTGGTCGACCGCGCGAGGTTCTTCATCAGCCGGGCGCGTTATCTCGACGCGGCCGGGCTGCCGATCCGCAATCTCGATCGCAGGGGTGGCTCCGATGAGGAGCGATGGTTCGACGCGATCAGCAGACAGGCCGACCTGATGCGGGAGGTCGCCGAGACGATCAACAGGTCCGCCGTCGACAGGAGCATCGACCTGCAGGGGAGCGAACGGAACGTGGCCGTGTTCAACGCCACGTTGATCGCCGCGGTCCTGCTGCTGGTCCTGCTCATCACCGCCGTCATGGCCCGCTCACTGGTGCAGCCGCTGCGGCGGCTGCGAAGAGAGGCGCTGGAGGTTGCCGGGCGGCGCCTGCCCGAACTCGTGCAGCGGCTGCGCGAAACCGACGGCGGGCGCGGACGACAGGACGTGCAGCCGATCGGGGTGCAGTCCGCCGACGAGATCGGCGAAGTCGCACGGGCGTTCGACGAGGTCCACCGCGAGGCCGTACGGCTGGCGGGCGACGAGGCACAACTGCGCAGCAACATCAACGCGATGTTCGTGAACCTGTCGCGGCGCTCGCAGACGCTGGTCGAGCGGCAGATCACCCTCATCGACGGTCTGGAGCAGGGCGAGCAGGACGAGCGGCGGCTGGGCGACCTGTTCAAGCTCGACCACCTCGCCACCCGCATGCGGCGCAACAGTGAGAACCTCCTGGTCCTCGCCGGCCAGGAACCCGCCCGCCGATGGAGCCGCCCGGTCGAGATCACCGATGTGCTCCGAGCGTCCCTGTCCGAGGTCGAGGGATACGAGCGGGTGGCGCTCAACATCCCCGGCGATGTGGCGATCGTCGGCCAGGCCGTCAACGACGTCATCCATCTGCTCGCCGAGCTCATCGAGAACGCGCTGGCGTTCTCCTCCAGGGACACCCGCGTGACGGTGTCCGGAAACAGCATCGACGGCGGCGGCGCGATGATCTCCGTAACGGACTCCGGCATCGGCATGACCACCGAGGAGATCTCCCAGGCGAACCACCGCCTGTCCAATCCTCCCGTCGTGGACGTGTCGGTCTCCCGGCGCATGGGACTTTTCGTGGTCGGTCGGCTCGCGCTGCGCAACGGCATCAGGGTGCAGCTCAGACCGCATGACGGCGGAGGCCTGACGGCGATGGTCCTGCTGCCGGAGGTGCTGATGAGCCGGCCCGCCTACCAGCCCCCGACCCACGTCGGCGCCTTCGCCCCCGCGTGGAGTCCCCAGCCGAGCCAGCCGAGCCAGCTGGGCGAGCCGGACTGGTCGGGACGATCGCCGATCGCGCCGCGCTCCCTGGACGGTCGGGCGGTCTCGCAGCCCTCCGCCGCCCCCATCGCCCCCTTCGACTCCACCACCGGTCCCATCGGTCCCACCACCGGTCCCACCACCGGTCCCA
>NZ_BOOG01000094.1 GCF_016863115.1 Sphaerimonospora thailandensis | reverse complement strand
GGGCCGGTGGCCTCCGCGATCGGAGCTGAATGTCAGTCGGCCTCGATAACGTCGGGTACGACACCTGGAGATGGGGGACCCGATGACGGACACCGCGAATCTGAGCGTGGAGCGTGCGGACCTGCTCGCTACTCTCGACAAGCACCGGAGCTTCCTGCGCTACACGGTACGGGGACTCAGCGACGAGCAGGCCGCGCAGCGGCCGACCGCCAGCGAGCTGTGCCTGGGTGGCCTGATCAAGCATGTGACTCGCGCCGAGGAGCAGTGGGCCCGCTTCGCCGAAGGGGGCGCCGAGGCGATGTTCACCGAGGATGACGGGGACTGGGCCGGCGGGTTCCGGATGGAGCCCGGCGACACCCTGGCCGGTCTGCTGGCCGAGTACGAGAAGGTCGCCGGACGCACCGACGAGCTGGCGCGCACCCTTGATCTGGACGCCGCCCACCCGCTGCCGGAGGCCCCGTGGTTCGAGCCTGGGGCGAGCTGGTCGGTGCGCCGGGCGCTGCTGCACATCATTGCGGAGACCGCCCAGCACGCTGGGCATGCCGACATCCTCCGAGAGGCCATCGATGGTCAGAAGACCATGGGCTGACGCGCCATCGATGTGGGCATGCCCGGGACCCACACCGGGCGTGCTCACATATCGTCGGGCAACAGCCGGTACGCCTTGTGGGGTGTGAGGGGCCGGATCACCCGGAAATCACGGCGATCGAGAGTGAGGACCGCGTCTGTACGGTAGTCCGCGGCCAAGACGACATTCACCGCGTCAGCGAGGTCCAAGTCCAGACTGTCGTAGCGTCGCCGCACCGCCGTGGCCGATTCGAGGATCTCCGTGGTCAGCTCGGGGATCTGAAATCGCAGTTGGCGAGCATTGGCAAGGAGGAACGCGATGATCTGCGTCCTCGCCGCTGATCCGAAACGGGCCTTCGCCAAATGGTCGACTTCTGCCAACACCAGGGGAGAGATGACGACGGTTCCAGCCTCGCGAAGCACACGCTGACAATCGATGCTCTCAGCCGCGTCCTCATCAGACGCGGCGATGATGCCGGAGGTGTCACCGATGACAATCATCGGCCCCAACCTCTCCGGCGATCACAGCCGTGACCTCGTCACCGCCGACCGGCTTGCCACCTCCCTTGAAAGTCGGCCACTCCAAGGGCTCGTCCCACACCCGATTCGCCATGGCGGCCAGATGGATCCCCTCACGGATGATTTCCGCCTCGGAAACACCCCGACGTCGGGCGGCTTCCTTGATGAGAGCGAGGTCTTCGGGATCGGCGTAGACGTTCGTCCTCTTCATCGACATGTACCAACGCTAACACACGCACCTAAGTGCAGTCAGGAACGGGCCGGCGCATGCCGATCGACCCACCCCTCGGCGTCATCACCCGGCGCACCCACCTCGAGGAGTTCCTGACCGACCCGAAGCCCGTGGCAGGGCGAGACCGGAAGCTACGGCGGGAAACCCAATAACCATGGACGTCGATACGACCATATACCTCAAGATCAACGGATTTGCCCGGTCCACCCCTTGGCTTCAGGGCGCCATGTCCGCCTACGCCTGGTGGGGCGGGCTGACCGCGCTCACGCTGCTCCTGCTCATCGGATGGTGGCGAGCCCGTCAGCGCTTCTACCCGCCTGGCGCGGTCGCGACCGCGGTCCTCACCGGTCTGTCCACTGTGGTGGCCCTCGAGGTGAACCAGGAGTTGATCTCGCCTCTCATCTCACGGGTCCGCCCGTGCAACGCGGTCCACCACGCGTTGGTGCTGCTCCGCTGCGGCCATGATTTCTCGATGCCCAGCGACCACAGCGTCATCGCCGGGGCCTTCGCCGCCGGGCTTTTCCTCCTGGACCGCAAACTGGGCGTGCTGGCCACCGTACTGGCCGTGCTTGTGGCGTTCGGTCGCGTCTATGTCGGGGTGCACTACCCGTTGGACGCGGCGGCCGGTCTGCTCACCGGGGCGGCACTGGGCCTGCTCGTCGTGGTGGCCCTGCACGGGATCACGGCATCGTTCGCCGCCCGCCTCGCCCATACCGCCCTCCACCCACTGATCTTCGCAGGCATCGATCAACGCGGTACGGCCCAGCCGACCTGACGACACGCATCCTCGACGCGACCAGCGGCGCGACCCGGGGCGGGCCGCCGCCGGCGCGTCAGGGGGAGACCCCCGTTCTCACGCATCCCGCCCTCGCGGCCCGCCCCCTTTGCCCGAGCGCCCAGACCTGGGGAGTGGTTCAGACGCCGGGCGGACCCGGCGGGAAGGGGATGGCGGCGAGGACGGGGATGAGTGACTCCTCCTCGAAGTCCAGGTGCGCCTCCAGTTCGCCGGTCATCCGGTCCAGCTCGGCCCGGAACCGGTCGGGGTGGGCGGTGGTCACGTCGGCGAGCAGTCTCTCGAGCTCGCCCCGGATCCGGTCCACGGTGCGATGCTCGGCGCGCAGTCGCCCGATCGCCGCACGCAGGTGCGGATGCCGCCGCTCCATCTCGGGCAGCAGCTGCGCGTCCTCACCCGTGTGGTGGAAGTGAAGGGACTCGCAGAAGGCCAGGCAGTGCTGCCTGAGCTGGAGGTTGAGGCCGACCGGACGGACATCACCGGCCTCTCTCTCGGCGAAGTACGCATCCGCCTCGGCGCGGACGCGGCGAAGCTGGTCACGCAGCCACCGGTGGATCTCGACGAGTTTGTCGGCGAGGTTGGCGATCTCATCGGGGCCGGCCTCGGTGAAGGAGCGCTCCAGCGCCACCACCGGCAGCCGTCGCTCGACGCCGACCTGGTAGTCCGCGTAGCCGGGCGCCACCCGCACGATCTCCTCGAACAGCCGGTCGCGCTCGGCGCCTTCGGCCGGGACGGCGATCGCGCCGAAGGTCTCGGTGCCGACCTCCACCTCCACCATGGGATGTTCGAGCAGGTTGTGATACCAGGCAGGGTGGCGGGGTGAGCCGCCGGCCGAGGCGACGACGAGCAGCCGGTCACCGTCACGGACGTAACCGAGGGGAGTCGTGTGCTCCCTGCCTGACTTCGCCCCCACCGTGGTCAGCAGCAGCAGATCACCCCCTTCGAAGAGCCCGCCGACGCGTCCGCCGTTGGCGCGGAACTCCTCGACGATCGGACGGTTGAACTCACTGATGTGCGGTTCGGGCCGCATGTACGGGTGTTGGGGCTGGTTCTGGGCCTGTGACAAGCCGGATTTCTCCTTGGCGCACGGTTTCGAACGCGAGATCCTGACGGTCTCTTCGACGGCTCTGTTGGATCTCTTCGTGGCGGGCGCGCCGATGCGCCGCATGCGGACGTACGGAAATCCGCGCGAGAAGCGGCAACCAGGAACAAGGGAGGCACGCCCCGGGACGCGTGAGCGTCAACGGAAGCAGCGACGATGCCGAGAGCGTGGCGAGACGGTCACGCAGCCTACGGCGGTGTCAGACGAGGCGCGTGATGTGTGGACTCACAATGCACTCCCCGGATGTAAAGGTGTCTCCATGCCACCGACGTCCACCTGTTCGGTGACACGCGACACAATCCGTCATTAGACCCGAGACGACCACCCCCGTCAAGGGAGGATCTGACCGCGTAGGCGGGCCTCACTCCTGTGGCCGTACCGCGCGCACGTAGTAGAAGAAGGGCTTGAGCGTCCCGTCGTCCACGAGCTGGAATCCCGCTTCGGGGATCAGGTCGCCGAGCAACTCGCGGGGGCTGTGCCGCATCGCGGGTCCGGACAGCAGGCCGACCAGGCGGGCCGCCAGCGGATTGGTGGGCGGTCGGAATTCGGCGATCAGCAGGCGGCCACCGGGCCGCAGCACGCGGAACATCTGCCGTACGGCACTGCCGCGCGCGTCGACGGGCATGTGGTGGATCGCCAGGCTGGAGACCACCACGTCGAACGACTCATCGGGCAGGTTCATCGTCTGCCCGTCTCCGACCAGGTAGAAGCAGTTCTTGGGCGCACGCCGGCGGGCGTACTCGATCATCGTCTGTGCCGGGTCAATGCCGGTCACCTGCCCGGCGGGACCGACGACCGGTGCCAGGATCCGGGTCAGATAGCCGGTGCCGCAGCCGACGTCCAGGATCCTGTGACCAGGGCGGACGCCCGACAAGGCCGCCAGGCGGGTGAAGACCTCTCGCCGTCGGCCGGCGAAGCCGATGGACGCGAAGACATCGTAGGCCCGGGGATGATCGATCGTCCCGCCCTCCTCGGCGTGCTCGGCATGATCATGAAGCAGCTTGCCCAGTCCCATCGCTATCTCCCTTTGTTGAACATAGTGTTCGTTTACGGATGATCTGTACGCTAGCCTGCAGGGGTCGGCGATGCCGGTCAACAACCAGTTCTGCCCTGCTGTGCCGTATCGAACAGGATCGGGGAAGTTGTCCGGTAATACAGGAGATCGACGGGTGCGGCGGACCCGGCGGGCGATCCGGGACGCGTTGACGGAGCTGATCCTGGAGCGTGGCTACCAGGCGGTGACCGTCAGCGACATCATCGACCGCGCCGATGTGGGCCGTTCGACGTTCTACGCGCACTTCGCGGACAAGCAGTCGGTGCTGTTCGGCCTCCTGGACGAGCTCGCCTTCATGCATCCGGCGCCGGCGGCCGAGGGGGAACTGTTCGCGTTCAGCCTGCCGATGTTGGAACACGTGCGGGAGCGGCACCGGCTGGTGCGGGCCCTGGTCGGGCGGCGTGGCGGCGGCGGGGTGGTCATGGCGCACGGGGAGCGGATGCTGGCCGAGGTCGTCCGCGACGAGCTGCTCGGCCGCGGCGCACGTGCCTCGGCCTCACTCGATCTCGTGGTGACCTGCGTCGTCGGGGCGTTCGCGGCGCTCGTGCGCTCATGGGTGGACGGAGAGATCACCGCCACCCCGGCCGAGTTGGATGCCGCGTTCCGTGCGACCGTCATCCCGGGCGTGCGGGCTCTGCTGGACACCACACCCCCGTCCATCGCCTCCTCGTCGCGATTGTTTGCGCCGGGCATGCGAGGGCAAACGTGATAAATGGGTAGCCACAATCATGCGGTCACCGACGCCATCCTGGAGACGCTGAAGCATGCCGGCGCCGGTCTCAAGGAGGCGGGAGTGCGGTTCGCCCTGGCGGGAGGCTGTGCCGGGTATGCCAGAGGCGCCGCGCCGTCGCTTCACGACGTCGACTTCGCGCTCGTGGAGGAGGACGTCCCACTCGCCCTCAAGGCCCTCGACGGGCTCGGCTTCCAAATCGTCAAGCCGCCAGAGGACTGGCTGGTCAAGGCGTACAACGGGGAGGGCGTGCTCGTCGACATGATCTTCTCGATCGCCGAGCGGCCGGTCACCGAGGAGCTGATCGCGCGGGCACAGCCGATCACCACGGCGGCGATCAGCCTCCCCGTGCTCGAGGCCACCGACCTGGTGGTCTCCTGGATCCTGCCATTGTCGGAGCACAGCTGTGACTACGGATCGCTGCTGCCGGTGATCCGCGCGATGCGGGAGCAGGTGGACTGGGACCGGGTCACCGCCATCGTGGCGCCGTCGCCGTACGCGTCGACGTTCGTCACGCTGCTCGAACGGCTGCGCATCATCACGCCGACCTCGCCGGCGCCACCCGTCGGCTGGCCCTGAAACGGGGGCGCGGGATCCAGGAGGCCGCCATGGTCATACGAGGAGCTCCTCGACCGTGAGCCGCTCGTGTGCGAAGCAGAGGTGTCCCGCCGCTTCTCCAAGGGGTCGGGATAGGACCAGGCGACGTCGTCCACGTGCTCCTCGCCCAAGGCGACCGGTCCCTCAGGCCGCGGAGGTCGGCACCGGTGGCTGGTGCCAGGAATATTCGATGAGAGGTGGGTACGGCTGACCTATGGTGCATGTCATCGATCGGGAGGCCGTACAGGACCTTCACGCCACTCGGCAGGCGCAGTTGATCGAGGTGCTGCCGCCCGAGCAGTACGAGTGGGCGCATCTGCCCGGCGCGGTCAACGTGCCGTTGCCGGAGTTGGCGGCGTCGGCGGCCGGGCTGGACCGCTCACGTCCGGTCATCGTCTACTGCCATGACTGGCTGTGCGACATGAGCTCGCGTGCCGCGCACCGGCTGGAACGCCTGGGGTTCGAGGAGGCCTACGACTACGTCGCCGGCAAGCTGGACTGGCTCAGCGCCGATCTGCCCTATGAGGGGAACGCCGACCTGGTCGTCCGGAGGATGCGACGTGATCCGGTGACCGCCTACCTGAACGACCCGCTGGAGGAGGTCGCCGACAGGATCATCGCGGATCCGGCGGGGCTGGCGGTGGTGGTCGACGAAGACGACGTCGTCCAGGGGGTCATCGGCGCACCCGAACTGGAGGGCACCGACTCGGCGGCCACGGCCGAAGACGCCATGCGCGTCGACGCTCCCACGGTGCGTCCGAGTGAGGGGGCGGCGCTGCTGACCAAGCGCATGGACCGGGCCGAACTCCAGCACGTGGTCGTGACCAAGGCCGACGGCACCCTGGTGGGCCTGTTCGGGCTCGGCGATCTGCGCTCCCAGGAGTCCGAACCCGATCTGGGATAGCCGACGGGTGGGGAGGTGAGGCGGGTGGGCGTCCGGCTCCTGAGTTCATCGCGAACTTCGACTCGACCAGCGCCATGGTGCGCGTCACGGCCCACTACCTGCGTGGCCGCGACTTTCCCGCGCTCGGGCTCAACCCGATGCTCAAGATCTCGGTGGCGTTGGCGAACCTGCTGCCCACACCGCTGCGCACCGGCCTGTGCATTTTCAGCGGCTGGCACGAGTCGATCCCCGGCCGGCGCATCGACAGCGTCGACGCCGAGGAGCGTGAGCGGCGAAGATCGGGAGTACGGCCCGGGCACCGTGCAGGTACCCGAACAGGTTGGTGTCGATGACGCGACGGAAGGCGTCCATCGGCGCGTCCTCGATCCGTGCGAACAGCGTCACCGCGGCGTTGTTGACCCACACGTCGATCCGGCCCAACCGATCGACGGCCGTGCGGGCGAGCTGCCGTACGGCCTCCTCGTCGACGACGTCGGTCGGCACGGGGATCGCCGCGGTACCCCGCTGCCGGCATTCCTCGACCAACTCGTCCAGTGGCTCTTTCCGCCGCGCCGCGACCACCACGGCGCTGCCCTGATCCGCGAACGCGAGGGCTGTGGCGCGTCCGATCCCGCTGGACGCACCGGTAACGACGACCACGGACTTTGAAAGCGAATTCAGCACCATCACATCGCCTCCTCAGGGTCCCGCCAGGGTCCGGTGTCGCGGACCTGGCGGACGGCCTGCGGCGGAACGCCGCCGGCCTGAAGGTGGGGTGCCACATTCAACGGTGGGAGGCCTGCTTCGCATGGGCCTTGTCAGCCATGGTTTCCCCTCCTCGATGCGGGCACTGCCCATGCATCAGCAGGTCAAACCAGAGAGCACTACTGGCCGGACCCGCTGGTGGAAGCCGCACAAGGGAGTCTGCGCAGGAGGGCCACCACGATGCAGAACGACTTTCCGGTCTGGCTGCGGATCGAGCACTGGCTGAACGTGCTGTTCGTCACCCTGCTCATCCGCAGCGGGATCGAGATCCTCGCCGCCCACCCGAAGCTCTACTGGCGCGACCACAGCAGGCCGGGCACGGAGTGGGCGAGGTTCACCCGCAAGACCATGCCGAAGGACAAGCTCTACGACACGCTGGACGAGGAGGAGTCGTATTCCGCGATCGTGTCGCTGCCCGGGCACAAGAAGCTCGGGATGGGCCGGCACTGGCACTTCTTCACCGTGATCGGCTGGCTCCTGCTCGGCATCTCGTACGTGGTCCTGCTGTTCGCGACCGGCCAGTGGCGGCGCTACCTGCCGACCTCGTGGGACATCTTGCCTGAGGCGTGGCGCGACATCGTGACCTACACCGAGTTCCGGCTGCCGCCGATGATTCCGGGTGAGCCGTTCGACGCGCTGCAGAAGCTGAGCTACGCCGCGGTGATCTTCCTGCTGGCGCCGTTCGAGATCCTCACCGGGCTGGCGCAGGTACCGGCGATCGAGGCGCGGTTCCCGTGGTACGTGCGGATGTTCGGCGGCCGGCAGGCGGCGCGCAGCCTGCACTACCTCGGCCTGCTCGCGTTCCTCGCCTTCACGGTCGTGCACCTGATGATGGTCGGGTTCTGGGGCTGGCCGCGCCTCAACGCTCACATGATCTTCGGGGAGGCCCGGAACCTGACGCTCGCGTTCTGGCTGTCCCTGGCCATCATCGCCGCGATCGTGGCGGTGCACGTGGCCGCCACCGTGTGGAGCCTGCGCGGCCCGCGCTCGGTGCAGCGCAGGCTCGGCGCCGTGAACACCGCGGTCAAGCGGCTGCTCC
>NZ_BOOG01000093.1 GCF_016863115.1 Sphaerimonospora thailandensis | reverse complement strand
ATAACGTCGCATCGGAACTGTCCGGCCGGTTACGCCTTCTTCCTCGACGTTGATGTCAACCGGGAAAGCGAGGGCCCGGGCCATACCGGACGCCGGTGCCTCCCCGGGCGTCCCCGATCTTCTCCTGGATATGAGTGGCTGTACGTCCTGTCCGGCCGGCTGCGGCTGGCCCTCGGCGAGCACGATCTCGTCCTCACCGCCGGAGAGGCCGCCGAGTTCGACACCCGCGTGCCGCACGGGTTCGGCAACGCCGGACCGCAGCCGGTCGAGTTCATCAGCCTGTTCGGCCCGCAGGGCGAGCGGCTGCACGTACGGGCCCGCCCCGCCGCGAAGGGATAAGAAGCCGGACATCCGGAGTTTTTGCGGTTTGACCAAGTGAGAATGGAACGTCAGGATTTTCCCGGCAAATGCCCGTGCCGACCGACCATGGGAAGACCCGCATGTCCCTTCATGCAGCCGTTTTACCGGTTCGCCAGTCCTACTCCCTTTTCTGGTGGTGGTCGGCGGCTCTGCTGACCGTCTGGGAATTCGTTCTGAAGTGGTTGGCCCTGCTCGTTCCCTCGGTGTTGGCGAGCGAGAGCGTCATGTGCGGCTGGACGACCTACGACGACGAGCCCGCATGGAAGGAGGAGTTGACCGCCCGGCTGTGGCAGATCGACGTGTTCGTGTCGCCGGCGATTCCCGTCACCATGGTGCTGTGCATCTGGTTGATCGCCCGCCGGGGTGCCGGCCGTCCTCGCGTACACAAATGGACTGCTTTCACCGGTGTCAGCCTGGTCTGTCTGGATTATGGGTTGACGCGGGCGCTGGCACTGCTGAACCAGATGCCGGAGGAGGCCACCTGCTCGGTGGACCCCGCGACGTTCAACGCTTTTCCCTTGGAATACGTCTGCTGGATATTCGCTCCCGCGGTCTTCATCATGATCGGGGCCTGGGCGGGCATGCGGGCACCGAACCGGCCAGCGCGTCGTCGCCCGTTGCCGTGGCGGCCCATCGCGCTGGTCGCGGTCGTCACGGCCCTGCTGGTCGCCGTGGGCGTGGTGATCGTACGGCTCACCCCGAAGCCGCCGCCTGCCGTCGCGGTGGACGGGACGCCGCACCACGCGCTGGTGCTGACGGGCCACCGCCTGGCCGTACTGGACCTGGTCGAGGGCGGCGGCGAGCCGGACAGGGTCGACGCTCCGGACGACAGGTTCTACCAGTTCACCGCGGTCGTGCGGGACACCGCCCCGGGCCGGTACCTGGCAGCGGTCAGCACCGCCGGGAACGGCGCCTGGGGAGATCGGTCCTCGCGGATCTATCGGATCGCGGTGCACGGGGACGGCGGCGCGGAGATCGGAGAGCGGGTGGGCGGTGCTTACGAAGGCATCATCAAGGACCTGGCCGTCTCGACGCAGGGCCGCATCGCCTACTCGCGCGCAGTGGGGAAGCGGGACGAATTCCTCGAGATCGACAGGACGTTCGTCGGGCTGGTGGACGATCACCGGGAATGGTCGGCCGCAGGCAGCCAGGGTCTCGGCACGTTCCGGGATGGAGGGCTCGGCCTGCACTGGCGGGACCCGGACACGTTGGTCTTCCGGGCGATCCCGCCGAAGGCGGACTCGCCCCGGCTGGTCGCGCTCGACACGCGCCGCCCGGGCACCGACCTGTCCGCCGCCAGAACACTCCTGACCATGGGCGTCTTGGCGGACGGGACCGCGCTCACCGTTCCAGGCGAGACCCGGATGGTGATGTCCCAGGTCGGGGTGGAACGGATCTGGGATCAGCAGCTCGTGGTCGTCGATCCGGCCGAGAAGAAGCCGATCGGCTCGGCCTTCGCCCCGGGGTGCGGAAACCTCGCCGCTTTCACCCTCGACCGGTCCGGCCGCCATCTGCTGGTCTCGGTGGACAACAAGGCCGGTCACTTCGTGGGTGACCCGCCGGAGCCCGCCTGCGGGAACGCCCCGCCGTACCAGGTGTTCCGCGTCGACCTGCGCCCTCCAGCCGGCACCCCGAGGCCCACGCCGCGCGCCGCCTCGTATCCCGGCGACGCCACCCCGCTCAACCTGCCGCAGACCCCCGTATGGAGCGGAAAGTCCAGCGTGTACGGCATCGCCTGGTAAGTAGTCTGATAATCGCCTGAAGAACGAGGAATGCGCCTAGCTAGTCGGCCCAGACGACACGGATGACGACGATCGTTTCGGCCTCGTCATCCGCATGGAAGTGGGTCACGCCGCGCGCACCCGCGCTAGGCGATCCTCGTAGTCGGGGATGGCCGCTTCGATGGGGACGGTGATCGCGGTGCCGTTTGGACGGCGAGGGCGGACTCCTCACACGCCACGGCATGCGGCGCGCGGGCCGCCTGTCGGCGGGTCGTCGGGAACGGGGTTTGTGATGATCCCGCCCAGCAGGAGTTCGTCCTGGATGGCGGGGTCGAAAAGCACTCCCGAGATGCGGCCGGCCAGCGCCAGGACACGCGGGACGGAGTCGCTCACCGATTCGAACTCGTCGGCCGGCTCGGGATCGAGGCCCAGCTCGCGCATGTCCTCGTTGAGTGCGTCGGGGTGGCTGCCCCAGCGTTCCCCGGGCCACTCCGGGCGGAATACCGTACGCACCTCGCCGTCCGCGGCGTGGCCGAAGTGGTGCGAGGCCGCGTAGTCGTGCCGCATGACGGAGACGGCCTCACCGCCGCCGCGGGTCAGCTCCCGCAGCGTCTCGGGCCGGCTCCCCTCCCACCCGCTGAGCTCGAAGGCGATCGTCCACTCGCCGACGCGGGTGACCGTCACCAGGTCGCAGCAGCCGTCGGTCTCCTCGATTCGATCGTAGAAGTCCTCATAATCCACCGGCTGGATGTCCTCGTCGGCCACGCCGAACCGCCTGAGCGTCTCACGCTCGTCGAGGCCCCGTACGAAGGTGACGGTGTAGATCTCCTCCCAGTCGTTCTGCCACGCGTACTCCTCCGGCATGACCTTCCGCATCGGCTCTCCTCGGGTCTCGCCTGTCGATCACGGGGAGTATGGCAGCCGGAACCGACAAAGCCTCGCCACCCGCGGAGCCTCGGCTGGCGGCGGGATCTACCAGGTGATCTCCTCGATCCGCCGCCGGCCGTCGCCCTGCCAGACGGTCTTCTGGGGAAGATCAAGATGTCGGCGGCTGCTGCGCGTGGGAGTCGGCAGGCCTGCCACCCGCTGTAGATCGATTTGGATGAGCTTCTGATCGACCGCGTTGTCGTACATCCCCGGTCCCGTCGCTCTCATGATCTCGTGTCCGACGAGCACATGACGTCCCGTGGCATCCAGCGTCATCGACACGATCTTTCCCTTGGAAGCGCTGAAGACGGTTCCGATCGCCGTCGGTCCCTCGTACAGGATGAGCGACACGGTGTCGTGGACTCCTTCTTCGACCTCCGTGGCCCAGATCGTCCGACCCCCGGCGAGTCGCACCATGCCGTAGGAAGTCAGGTCAGGTGGAACCGGCAGTTTCCCGGTTGCTCCGCTCCTGACATTCACGGTCGGTAGAAAGCCGCCCCCGGCGATGAATTTCTCCCCTTTGGCGTTCGTGCCAAGCGTCCATGGCGGCTCGGCCCTGGAGGGGAAGACGAGTGTGCTCTCGTCTTGCCAGAACAAGCGGTAGGGGTCGTCCACGGGCCACTCGCGGTCGGTCCCCAGGATTCCGGCGAAGGAGAAGTACCTGTCCGCCTTGTCAGCCGTGGACCTGGCGTAGGCGATCTCACCGGTCGGCGACACGGCAATACTGCGGATGACGCCTTCTATCAGTTCCGAGACGGCGTGCTCGACCGTCATTCGCCCCTTCTCATCCATCGCGAGCCGATAGATGCGGGACTTGGCTCCACGAGGGCCGTAGCGCGGATCGGCGGATCCCTTACGCACCACGGTGGCCGCCAGGTAGGTTCCGGGCTCTCTGTCTCGGGCTACCGTCGAATACTCGATCAACCCGCCATCCGGCGAAGGGATCTCCTCCAGAGTCTTCCCAGTGGCGAGATCCACGACCACAGGGAGGCCGTAACCCGTGTCCATTCACAGGTCCTCGTGACCTGCGGCGCTGTCCGGAGTTGATCGGTACGGCCTGATCCGCGATCATGTCGTGTTGTGTCCGATGCCCGATCCCCCCAGGCCGACGCCGAGCAGGCGTGGCGGGCTGCCAACGAGCAGTTGCGCCGGGTGGTGGAGGCCAAGGACGCCGAGATCGCGGCGTTGAAGACGCTGCTCGCCGAGGAGCGAGCAGCCCGGGCTGCTGAACGCGAGGCCGAGGGTGAGGCCCATCGCCGTCTTGAGCTGCGGCTGGCCGAGTTGGAGCGCCGGTTGGGGATGAACAGCGCGAACTCCTCCACCCCGCCGTCGAAGGAGTCGATCGCCGCGAAGGCGAAACGCAAGGCCGAGCGGCAGCGTTCGCAGCGGGAGCGATCGAAGGACCGCAAACCCGGCGGACAACCGGGACATCGCGGGTCGGGTCTGGAACCGGCACGCGGGGGCGAGATCGACGACACTAAGACGGCTGAGCCGCCGGCGGAATGCTCGGGATGCGGTGCTGACCTGGGCGAGCATGGTGTCGCGGCGGGCCGCTCGTGGGGGCAGGTGTGGGACATCCCGCCGATCACGCTGGAGAAAGTGCACTGGCTGCTGCCGAGGATCCGGTGTTCGTGCTGTGCGAAGGTGACGACCGCGGCCCCGCCGTCGGGGCGGGCGGGAACCGTGGTCTATGGGCCGAACGTCAACGCCGCGGCCATCATGCTGTCGTTCTTCGGCAACGTGCCCGTCGAGCGGACCGCGCTGGTGATGGAGGCGCTACTGGGCACCGCGGTCTCCCCAGGGTTCGTGGCACGCGCGCATGAACGACTCGACGGCCGGCTCACCTACGCCGGGTTCGACGAGGTGATGACGGCCGCTTTGCGCGCCGAGGACGTGTTGTGCGGCGATGAGTCGCCGGTCAACGTGCTACGCAAAGACCTCGATGAGACCACCGGCGAGCCCAAGCCGGGACAGCCACACGCGGTGGTCATCCGTACTCCTGATGAGCGGCTGGTCTGGCTGACGGCGATCGGCGCCCGCACCAAGGAAGAACTGAAGAACCTCGGCGTGCTCGACGGCTGGGATGGGATCTTCGTCCGCGACGACTACAAGGGCTGGCACCAGTTCGACGCGAACCTGGGCGGCGTCCAGCAATGCGTCCAGCACCTGTTACGTCACCTGCAGGGCGTGGCCGACCTGCACCCGACCTGGCAGCAGTGGGCCGGCGACGTCCAGCAGGTCCTCAAGGAGGCCCACACCGCCGTCACCGAGGCGCTCGCCGACGGCAAGGACCACCTGGACCCGGTCCTGCTGGCCGAGTTGCGGGCCCGGTACGACGAGGCGGTGCACTGGGGAGAGATCACCAACCGGCACCGCGACTGGCACGAGGGCAACCACCCCGGCTACGTCCTGGCCCGCAGGTTGAAAGACAAGGCCGACCAGGTGTGGACGTTCACCCGCAACCTCGCGGTCCCCTGGACGAACAACGCCAGCGAACAGGCGCTCAAGGGCCCTAAACGGCATCAAGCGGTCTCCGGCTACTGGCACACCATGGCCACGCTCGGCCGCTACTGCCGCGTGCACTCCTACCTCGTCACCGCCAAGGGCCACGGCATCCGCGCCATCGACGCGATCCACGCCGCTCTCGCCGGACGGCCCTGGCTACCAACACCGATCGCCGCCTGACTCCACTCCGCCCCTGAATGGACACCGTAACCCAGCACGAGATGCCTGGTAGCCCCCTCCCATTGTGGGGCTGACGTCATGGCCTTCTCCCTGAACGTCTGAAACGTGATGAACGCGCCCGCACCCAGCGCTATCACGAGGAGCAACCCAAGCAGCAACCATCTGGTCATAGGAGAACGAAGGCGCAAGATGGAGATCCTTTGTCGATGGAATTGGCGAAAGGATAGCGGTCGGCATGAGCCGATTGTTCGCGCTGCTGTTCCACATGAAGACGTACGGCTGCCGACGGCGGCGGCACTGCTCGCTACCGCTCCTGATCCCGGTCAAAGCGGGGGAGAGAACCGCCAGCCCTCGGCGAGCAGGCCGTCCACGGCCCGTACGGCCTGCTCCAGCCGCCCCTCGGGCGTGCCGTCGACGATCACGTGTGGCAGGCCCCTGGATGTGAGTTCGGCGCGGAAGCGCTCGTCCATCTGGTGACGGATGTGTTCGCCGTCGCGCCAGCCGTCCTGTTCGAACGGCACGTCTCTGACCGAGGTGTGGATCCACAGGTCGTGTCGGGCACGTTCATGGATCCGGACCACCTCGGCCGAGACGGCGCCGAGGTAGCGCTCGTGCCAGAGCGAGGTGGCCAGCGCGTCGGTGTCGCACACGAGCAGGGGAGAGCCGCTCCTGGCGGCCGCGTCCTCCCAGGCCAACTGCCGTTCGGCGATCAGGGTGAACTCCGCCGGCTCCCAGCCGAGGTCGTCCAGCCAGGGTTCGGGCTCACCGTTCGTCTTGGCCGCGCGGCGGGCGAGGGCGAGCTTCTCCTCGCAGTAGGTCCTTCCGTACTCGGGGACCCATCGAGTCGAGGCCCACACCCCGCCGCGTGCCGCGTAGTGGGCGGCCAGCGCGCGGGCCAGCGTCGTCGTTCCGCTCGATTCGGCGCCCACGACGACGACGCGGCGGGCCAGGTGGGCGCGGACGGCTGGGCTGAGCCACGTCCAGCAGGCGATCGGGTCCTTGCGCACCCGCGTGCCACTCACCGGGTACGTGCCACGCGCCGAGTCGACGTCGACGTGAACGGCGTCGAACCGGCGGGCCAGCTCTGGACCGTAGCCTTCGGAGGAGAACACCACGTCGACCGCTGGAACGGACCCGTACGCCAGGGCCAGCGCGTGCCGGAACGCATCGACGTGGGCGCTCCAGATCTCCGCGTCCTCGTAGTCGATGTCGACGTCGTCCACCACGGGTGCGATGACCACGTGTGGCTGGGGGTGGGCCTCGCGCAGCCACGCCGTACGCAGGGCAAGGGGAATGCTCTCCACTTGCGGCCTACGGGCGGAGAGAACCATGCGCCATATCCCGACACACACGATGAGAGACCACCAGGAAGGAGCCGGCGGCCACCGTAACCTCGGCAACCGCGTCGGCCATTAGGATCGCGCCATGTCGAGCCGGAAGCAGGTCGCACCCCCAAGGCCTCTCACGACCGGCGACGTGGTGACCGCCTACTCGATGGACCTCGGGGAGTGGACGGCTGCGCAGATCATCCGACTCGATGCCGAGGCGCAGACGGCGGCTGTGCTCGAGCTGGACTGGTCCGGCCCCGAACCGTCGGCCGTGGCTGATCTCGGCGACATCGCCCCTCTCCGGCTCACCCACCACTCATGGAACGGGACGCTGTCCTGTTGCAACCACGAGTGGGTTCTGCCTCGCAGCCACAAGGTCGTCGGAGCGGTGCCTCTGCTCCATGACGGACCGGCGGACAGCTGGGCTTCGGAATGGCGTCTGGGAGACCAGCTCGCTCGGCAGCGGCGGTGGGACAGCGGCGTCGACGAGGACCCGCTCGTGCCATGGAAGGCGGAGTACACCGGCGAGGCGGTCAATGAGTTCCTCAGCCAACCAGCAGCACCACGCTCAGAGATCAAGCAGCTGACGATCAGCGACATCGACTCCCTCGACTGCGGCCGGCTGGTCCAGCGCTTCCCGGCCTTGATCGAGCTCTACCTGTACGGACGCCTCGGCCTGCTTTCAGCCGCGGACGGTCTCAACGAGCTCATCTCTCTTCGGCGGATCCACATCGTCGACCTGTTCGGGATGACCAAGGAAGACCGCCTGACGCCGCGTCGGGTGCCTGAGCTGGAATCGGTGTTCCTTCAGGGCATCCCGGCCGAGTACGCCTCGGCGATGCGTACGACTTGGCGTCCGGAGATCCCCGCGGGCACCTCCGTGTCCATCTACGATGCCCGAAAGCCCGAATGGGTCGAGGAGAACCGGAACAACCCGTTGCGCGACTGGGACGGCCGCGACCAGATCAGCACCGCCACGTACAAGAGGGCCGTCGCCCAGTTCAAGATGACGCGGAAGGCGATCCTGGAGGCGCTTGCTGAAGAGCCCGCCGACGTCCGGTCAATCCGGATGGAAGAGATCGGACGCGCTTACGGAGAGGCTTTCAACCGGCTCGACCGCCGATCGGGCTTCATCGAGACCGTCGAACGTGAAGAACTCTTCGCCGCCCTCGACCACATCATGGACGAAGCCGAAGCACTCCACGGCCCCGGCCTCGGCGACGCTCGCGACGGCCTCGTCTCCGGCGTGGAATCCGTCCGAGACTGGTAGTGGCGCGCCCCGCTGAGTTGCGTCGGAAACATGGTCGGAACCGAGGGCTCGCCGGTTGATCATTCGTCGAGGATGGAGCGGATGACGGCGGGGGTGTCGGCGAGGTCGTGGAGGACGGCGTCGGCGCCTGCTTCGCGGAGCGTGGCCGCGTCGTAGGTTCCGGTGGCGACGGCGACCACGCGGGCGCCGCCCACGTGTCCGGCCAGGATGTCGTTGGGGGTGTCGCCGATGAGGACGGTGTTGCCCGGCGTGAACGGCTGGCCGTACTTGCGGGTGGCACGTTCCTGCGACGGCCGTACCAGCTCGGGGCGTTCCTCGTGGTCCATGCCGTACGCGCCGACTTCGAAGTCCACGAAATGGTCGAGTTCGAAGGTCTTGAGCTTGCCGATCGCGACCGGTTCGATGTTGCCGGTGAGCACCGATTGGACGACGTCCGTACGGCCGGCGAGGGCGGCCAGCGCCTCGCGTGCGCCGTCCAGGACCCGGCCGTGCTCCTTGATCGCCGCTTCGTACGTCAGGAACGTCTCGGCCAGCGCGAGGCCGAACGTGGCGAGCAGTTGGTCGGAG
>NZ_BOOG01000092.1 GCF_016863115.1 Sphaerimonospora thailandensis | reverse complement strand
TTTTCACTGATCTCTCTCTTCCTGGTGATGGCCCGCAGCTGACCCTCTGCCTTCAGCCGCTCGGCCCGGGTCTCGGCCATCCACTTGCCGATCTCCTGGGGGTCTCCGCCCGCGTCCAGCGTCGTTCGGTAGCGGGCCATCCAGCGGTCGCAGTCGTCGATGGTCCGCTTGGCCGCTTCGATGGCGACGCGGTCGGCCTCGCTGCCTCGGGTGAAATTCAATATTCTGGAGTCATAGAACATCGCGGGCACGCCTCTCTCGCAGCCCTTCGATCAGGGAGGTTCCATATAGAGTCGGGCCAGCGAGAGGCCACAGCGCAAGCCGCTGACCAGCGACTATACTGCTACGATCATGACCAGTCATAAGTGGCGAACCACTGGCCGAGCATTGGCCATGCGACTGGCCACTCTCTGGGCACGCCATCACCGCGGCGTGATCGCGACTACCTTGGGCGGACGAACCGGGGAGTTGACGTCCGCCCTCTGATCTCCAAGGCTTACGACCTTGCTCTGACGTCCGCAGCCCGATTTCAGAAATGCGAAACCGGGCTGACTGACCACATTCGCAGGCTCTTCAATCACGGTCGCCTTCGGGCAGCGCCTATGGCGTTCCCGAGAGCCAGTTCCTCATGTGCTCGAACGACCTGTTCGACCGTGTCGCAAAGGTCTGCGAACGATTTACGGGTGACCGCGCAGTCGGTGTACCAGGAGAAGGTGTCGTTTCTGCACCATACGGTCAGATCCTGCCGTACGGAAAGCACCGATTCGCTGTGACCGTCGCATCGGGTCACCCGGGTGATGCCGCGCCGTACCAGCTGGTCGCCCAGCGCGAAGGCGGCCTGCGCCGCCGTCGGGCGCGGGCGGGGCTGCCGGGCGATCGCGGACGTCGCGGGCAGGTTCAGGGCGAACCAGACGGCCTTGCCTTCGACCGGAGGTCCGATGTGGGACCTGGTCACATGACACCCCCATTCGGCGGAGACGGCCTGCACGATCTCCAGGCCGCGGCCGTGCTCGTCGAGGTCGTCCCTGGGGGCGTGCGTCTCGGCCGTACAGTCGGCTTTCCATTCCCGCGTCCCGTCGAAGATCATGCATACGATCTGGCTGGAGACCTCCCATCCTCGCCGGTACAGCCACAGCTCCGGCCCGCCGATCGCCGGCTGCCGCAGCTGGGGAGTGGGTAGGTCGTCGAGCACCTTGAGCACGTGGGTGACCACGTTGGCCGCCAGTTCGCTGACGGCCAGGGCCGCGTCATCGATCAGCTCGCGGGGCAGTCCCAGGGAAGCCAGGGTCTGTCGGATCAGGCGCCGTGCTTCGGCCGGGCAGGTGGTGTCCGGCGGTAGCGGCCATGTCAAGCAGGGGCTGGCGCAGATGCTCTGCGAGTTCATCGGCGCCGCCTCCGCCAGGTTGGTTGTCATCACACCGTCCGTGGATCGTGATGTTGCCTGCAGGGCTCACCAGGCGGTCTCCCACTCCGTGAGGGCGGAGCAGAGGTCACCCGGCGTTTCCGTACCTGGGTGAAAGCCGTGCGCCACGCAGGTCACAGCGCTGATCTGCTTCTCGTCTTCCCTCCGCTTGCGCCATTAGGGCAAGCAAGGACACAAGGAGCGAACCACTCTCTGACTCTCGACTTTCGATTCTTAATCTGTGAAACACAGATTAAAGAGTTCATGGCAGTCCTGACAACCACTTCGACAGAAGACGGTGACGGTCAGCGATGACCGCAGGGCCACTGGATGCGGCTGACGGTGCCGACGGCGTCCCACGGGAGGATGGCCGCTAACAAGAAAGCTCCTCCGGGAGGATGCCCGGAGGAGCTTTAAACGTGTAATTTAACCCTAAAGGTCGTATTTGCCCGTTCTAACCATCTTCAACAGGTCCTGGAACGCGGCGAGACTGACGATCTGAGCGCCCGCCTCCGGGCGCTTGGTGTCTCGGATGGCCGCCATACCGGGGAGGTTCACCGCGACCTCCACGCAGCTCGCATTGGCTCCGTTGCTGTAGGTGGCCTTGCGCCACACGGCATGGGACAGATCCATGTCTACTCCAAGGTGTCCGCTAGGTGCTTGAGATGACCGGTGGTGGCGGGGGCGTCCAGGGCGGCGTTGCGAATCTGTTCAAAGATCGCGGCATAAGCGGCCACTTTGTCGGGTTCGTTGACTTCCTGAAGCTCTGCGTCGTTCTCCAGATAGGCCAGCGGGGGCTCGTCACCCGGGAAATCGAAGATGGTGAACAGCGACGACATGCCGTGGTGCAGGCCGTCCACGAAGCGCACCAAGCGCAGCTGGATGTTGGGCCGGCGGCTCATCTCCACCAGATGCTCGACCTGGGCGCGGCGCTCGGCCTGGCTGCCCCAGTGGTACAGCAGCGAAGCCTCAGTAATCACAGCGACCAGCTCGGGGACCGTTCCGTCTTGACGCTCGAACAACTCCTGCCGCCGAAGGCGGGCTGCCACTGCCCTCTCCCGCCAGGAGGGCGGCTGCGTTCCGACGCTCATCTGCGCCCGCATATAGGACGGCGTCTGGAGAAGTCCCGGGAGGATCAACGGCATGAACAGGCAGATCCGGACCGCGTCGGCTTCATAGCCTGGGTACTCGGAGTCGCCGAACACATCGCCGTACTCACGCCACCACTGCCGGCCCCGGGCCACCAGCGCCAGGTTCTCAAGCTCCTGGTACTCATCGTCTGGCACCTGATAGGCGCGCAGCAGATCGCGGATGTCGCTGAGCTCCGGCCGCTTCCAGCTGTTGTTCTCGAACCGGCCGACCTTCCCTCTGCCCCAGCTCAGCTTGTCGCAGACCTGGTTGGCGGTGAGCCCGGTTCGAGTGCGCAGCGCAGTGAGCCGGCGGGCCAGCCGACGCTTGGCGATCGTAGGCCCATAGATATCGCTCACTGGCTCTCCCCGAACAAGGGCGTTGCCGTCAACATACCAGCCCGCCAACTTGCGAATCACAAATTAACTCACGGCTCTGACGTCCATCAGGAGGCGAGGAGCGTGGGCACGGAGACTACTCCTCCCACGGCTTCCCTCGCCGGAAGGAGCACTCATCCCGGCGAGATCCTCGGAGAGAACGATCGCTTCCCGCCATCTCTCACTGGTCAGCCGGGCATGCTTGCCCAGGTCAGCCTGCCGGAGGAAAGCTACCCACGTCGTCAAACTCGCCAGCCTTCACACCCTGAATGAAGGCCGACCACTCACCGTGGTCGAAGACGTGGATCGGGCCTGAGGAGGGACCGGTCTCGCGCACCAGCACCCACTCGGGCAGGATCGCCACCTCAAGCGCGTCCGCCTGGTCCCCGGCGCGTACCCAGCCCACCTCGTCCAGGTCGATGCCGAGTTCTTCGACTGTCGGCTTACCGCTCACGATCGCTGCTCCCTAGCTCAGGTGTTTCGTCGTGTACGGAGAACTCTCCGCTGTTGCGACGGCGGTCAAGACAAGCTCACCATGGCCGTCCCTTCTCATATTGAGGTTGAAGCCGTTCCATCAGGACGGCGGTTGGGGGTTCCCTTCTCCAGCTTTATCGATTATCGTCGATTTTCGATGAATATCGATGAGAAGGGCCCGCTGCGCCGGGCCGAGGCCGAGGAGTACGCGAGCTGGTTCAAGGCGCTGGCGGACGCCACGCGGATCCAGCTCGTGTCGCTGCTGGCTCGGCGGCGCGAGCCGATGAGTGTGGGCGAGATCGTGGCTGCTTCAGGGGTGGGCCAGTCGACCGTGTCCCATCACCTGAAGATCCTGGCCGAGGTGGGTTTCGTCCTGGTGGAGCGGCAGGGGACGTCCGCCTTCTACCGGATCAACGAGGCCTGCGTGAGCTGCTTCCCCACCGCCGCCGATGTGGTGATGGGCAACCCGGTCCCGGCCATCCCCACCTGCGAGTGAAGGAGAACCGCGATGGCACATGACGAGATCGTCGAACGCTATTCAGGGCTGGCCCGCGCCGCCCTCACCGGAAAGATCATCCTGGACTGCAGTGCGGAGGAGTTCGAACAGGGCTGCTTCGGCGCCGCGGGCTACGACGACACCGCCGGCCTGCCCGACGGTGCGGTACGTGCCAGCCTGGGGTGCGGCAACCCGGTGGCCGTCGCCGAGCTGCGCACCGGTGAAACCGTGCTCGACCTCGGCTCGGGCGGCGGCATCGACGTGCTGCTGTCGGCCCGCCGGGTCGGTCCGTACGGCAAGGCCTACGGGCTGGACGCCAGCCCCGACATGCTCCGGCTCGCCCGCGCCAACGCCGAGCAGGCCGGGGTGACCAATGTGGAGTTCCTGCACGGCGCCATCGAGTCCGTCCCGCTGCCCGATCACGCGGTCGACGCCGTCATCTCCAACTGTGTGATCAACCTGTCCGATGACAAGGCCGCCGTCCTGGCCGAGGCGTTCCGCGTCCTGCGCCCCGGCGGCCGGTTCGGCGTGAGCGATGTGGTCACCGACGGCCCGATCGATCCGGTACGGCGCGAGGCCGCCGAGCAGCGAGTGGGCTGCGTGGCCGGGTCGTTGACCGTCGAGGAGTACAGCGACCTGCTGCACCATGCCGGGTTCGTCGGCATCGTGATCCGCCTGACGGCCGATCACGGCGACGGCGTCCACTCGGCCATCGTCCAGGCCACCAAGCCCGCCATCGGCCCCGGCCTGGAGATCCGGCCGATGCGTGACGGCGACGCGGCCCAGGTACTGGCCGTCTATCAGGCGGGCCTGGACACCGGCGACGCGAGCTTCGAGACCACCGCGCCGAGCTGGGAGGGCTTCACCGCCGGCAGGCTGCCGCACCCGCGCTATGTGGCCGTCGACACCGAGACCGGCGACGTGGTCGGCTGGATCGCCGCCTCCGCCGTGTCGTACCGCCCGGTGTATTCCGGCGTCGTCGAGCACAGCGTCTACGTCCATCCCGGCTGCCAGGCGCACGGCATCGGCCGCGCGCTGCTGTCCGCGTTCATCGCCGCGAGCGAGGACGCCGGGATCTGGACCATCCAGACCGGCGTCTTCCCCGAAAACGCCGCCAGCCTGTCCCTGCACCAGGCCCTCGGCTTCCGCGTCGTCGGCACCCGCGAACGCATCGGCCGCCATCGCGGCACTTGGCGCGACGTACTGCTCCTGGAGCGCCGCAGCGCCACGACCGGGCGCTGAGCGCCCCTGACTCGGCCGCGCGGGAACAATCGGTGACGGGTTGTGGTTAGACTCCTCGCGGCCGGTGTGCCCAGTGTCCCCGGGCCTCAACTTCCGCCTTCGCGGACTACCGTTCGGCTGGAGCCGCGTTGAGCTTTTCGCCGAGAGGCGACACGCACACCGGTACGCACACGTCGAGCCGAAGGCCCCGCCGTCACCAGACGGCGGGGCCCTCGCCGTACTCGGCCCTTCTGGTACCCGCGTGCGCGGGCCTCTGACTGACCCCGATCCCGAGCTTAGATGCCTTTCGATATAAACTTTCGTCGATTTCAACGGGCATCTATACGGGGAGGTTGAGGTGGAACTCCTGCAGATCCTGGAGTGCAGTCCACCGCTGGTACGTCAGCCGTTGGACGCCGCCCAGGCCGCCGGTGTCGCCACAGTGTTCAAGGCGCTCGGCGATCCGGTACGGCTGCGCATCCTGTCAATCGTGGCCAGCCGCGCCGGCGGCGAGGTGTGCGTATGCGACATCACCGACGCATTCGAAGTGTCCCAGCCGACCATCAGCCACCACCTGAAGGTGCTCAAAGACGTTGGACTGCTGGTCTCTGAGCGGCGCGCCTCCTGGGTGTACTACCGGCTCGTCCCCGAAACCCTCGGCGAGTTGTCGGCCCTGCTCAACGTGCCCGTCACGGCCTGAAGAGAGTAGCCATGTCCTCCTCCCCGCCGCGCACCGCACAGGTCGCCGCCTCGCATGCCCCGAGTGTGATCGGCGCTTTGTCGGTCCTGGACCGTTTCCTGCCGGTATGGATGGGTGCCGCGATGGCAGCCGGGCTGCTGCTGGGCCGGCTCGTGCCCGGCCTGAACACCGCGCTCGAAGCAGTCAAAATCGGCGAGATCTCGCTGCCGATCGCGCTCGGCCTGCTGCTGATGATGTACCCGGTGCTGGCCAAGGTCCGCTACAACCGCCTCGACACCGTCACGCACGACCGGCGCATGCTCCTCTCCTCACTGGTGCTCAACTGGCTGGTCGGCCCCGCACTGATGTTCGCCCTGGCGTGGATCTTCCTGCCGGCCCTGCCCGAGTACCGCACCGGGCTGATCATCGTCGGGCTGGCCCGGTGTATCGCCATGGTGCTCATCTGGAACGACCTGGCCTGCGGCGACCGCGAGGCCGCCGCCGTCCTGGTCGCGCTCAACTCGATCTTCCAGGTGGTCGTCTTCGGCGCGCTGGGCTGGTTCTATCTGGAGGTCCTGCCCGGCTGGCTGGGACTGTCGCAGACCACGCTGAAGGTCTCAGCCTGGGACATCGCCCAGTACGTGCTCATCTTCCTCGGCATCCCCCTGCTGGCCGGGTATCTCTCGCGCAGGCTGGGAGAGCGCGCTCGCGGCCGGGAGTGGTACGAGCAGCGCTTCCTGCCCCGTGTCGGCCCACTGGCCCTGTACGGACTGCTGTTCACCATCGTGATCCTGTTCGCCCTGCAGGGCCACACGATCACCTCCCAGCCCGGCGACGTGGCCCGCATCGCGCTGCCGTTGCTGGCCTACTTCGCGTTGATGTGGGGGGGCGGCTTCCTACTCGGCAAGGTGATCGGCCTGGCCTACGAGCGCGCCACCACATTGGCCTTCACCGCCGCCGGCAACAACTTCGAACTGGCCATCGCCGTGGCGGTCGGCGTCTTCGGTGTCACCTCCGGCCAGGCCCTGGCCGGGGTGGTCGGCCCGCTCATCGAAGTCCCCGTCCTGGTCGCCCTGGTCTACGTCAGCCTGGCCGGCCGCGGCCTGTTCCAACCTCAGGAGAACTCCCGTGTCTGAACGGCTCAGCGTTCTGTTCGTGTGCGTGCACAACGCCGGGCGCTCCCAGATGGCCGCCGACTGGCTCACCCACCTGGCCGGTGACCGCGCCGCTCAACCCCCTGCCTCCGGCACCTACATCAGTCCGTGAGTACGACGGCATACGGCGAAGCAAACGACGTCAGGTGGTAACCCCGTCCGGCCGACGGGATGAGGTGCACCGGGTCACGCTCACGCGCGGACACGCGGTGCTCGGCGCCGCTGATCAGGCCGTGGGCTGGCGAGAGATCAGCCAGACGGTGGCGACCACCAGGCGGGCCGCGGCCATCAGGGTGTCCGCCTCGACGCGCTCGGGGGTCTCGGCCGGGGTCTGGTAGCCCGGCATGCCCATGCCGATGCCGATCGCGGCCAGCCCGGCCGCGGCATAGCGGCGGTTGTCGGAGGCCATCGCGCCGGCCCGCAAGGGCACGCCGCTCAGCCGTGCGGCTTGGTCCAGGGTGGCCAGGAGTACGTGGGAGGGCCCGCCCGCCTCGACGGAGGCGGCCTGATGCAACTGCGCGGCCCCGTCGAGGTTGATCACCAGCGTGTCCGGCGGCACGCGGGGAGCGTGATGGGCCGATCCCCACGCGCCTGCCTCCTCCGCGTCCAGGAAGGCCACCGTCAGGTCCATCGGCGTGGTCACGGTCGTCGACAGGACGCGGGCGGCTTCCAGGACGGCGGCCACGCCCGAGGCGTTGTCGGCGGCGGCGGGCAACCGGCGGTCCGGGTCGTCACCCACGCCGTCGACGTGCGCAGTCAGCAGCACCCGAGGCGCGTGCTCTCCATCGCCGTGCGTGTGCTGGGCCGCGTTCGGCAGGCGGGCGTGGACGTTGAGGCCCTCGACGGCGACCTGCCGCAGCGGCATCGACCCCGTCACCTGGACCGGGGTGTGGGCCAGGCTGTCGGCCAGGTGCCGGTGCAGATCGGTACGCAGCCCGATCGCTGGCACCGTGCGGACTCCCGGTCCGGTGATCATCTTGGGCATCCAGCCTTCGGCGTCGGTGTCGCGTGCCGTGAGCACCCCGACAGCTCCCTGCGCTTCGGCCCTGGTGCAGGCTCGTGCCCAGTCTCCGGCCTCGGCCAGGACCCATCGGCCGCGTATGTCGGCACCGTCGGCGTCAGCGATCAGGGGTGCGGTGCGCGGCCGGGGCATCTCGGCTGAGGCCAGGTGCTCGACGAACTCGCGGCGGTGCTCCAGGCGCCGTTCCCGACCGGCGATGCTCCATTCCAGGGTCGGCGTGCCGTACAGCTCGCGCACGCTGGTGACGGGGAAGCGCACGAGGTCGACCTCGGCGCCAAGGTCACGCAGTCGTGCGGCGAGCCAGGTGGCGGCGGCCCGGCCACCGGGCGTCCCCACCCGGCGGCCGGTGTAGTCGTCACGGGCCAGCTCCCGCACGGTGGCCAGCATCCGCTTGGCGGAAAGCCGCCCCATGACGGCCGCGAGGTCCGGCTCGGGGAGAGCCCGCGCCTGGGCCGCCGGCGAGGAGGTCATCCGCAGCATCCGGCGGAGTTGCCACTGGAGGCCGGCGCGTCCGCGGGAGCCGGTGCCTGCCCGCAGCATCCGGCCTCGGCCGCCTCGCTCGCGGCGGCCGGGCTGCCGCAGCAGGCGATCGCCGCCGCTTCATCGGTCGTTCCCTCGGGTACGGGGCCTCCGCAGCAGCCTCCCGCCGCAGGCGGGCTGAACGCCTCGTCCAGGCTGCCGATGAATCCGCCGCTGACGTCGTCCGCCATCGCTGACCTTCTTTCGGCGTGGGGTGAGGCAGGGGCGCATCACCCACAAGAATTAGATAAACATCTAAGCAATGACATCATCGCACACTACTTAGAAGACTGTCAATTTAGATAGGAATCTAATCATGGACCTGGATGGATGGCCTCACGCCTTCTGGGTTCCACGGTGACTTCGGGTGGGAGACGCCAACTCTCCCGGCATTCCCACCCCCTCTGATGGCGCGGAGGTGGATCAGGTGATGATGGCGGACCGCCCGGGCTGGTGCGGGGGTTCAGGCCGTGACGAGCTCCATGTCGACCGGACCGCTGGATGCGTCGGCGGGGGCGGGCTCGGCCAGCGGGGTGAACAGGGAGCCCAGCTTGTTCACGGTCTCGGGGATGATCCAGTAGTAGACCCAGGTGCCGCGCCGCTCGCCGCCGATCAGGCCGGCGGTGCGCAGCACCTTGAGGTGGTGGGAGATCGTGGGGGCGGTGAGGTCGAAGGCGTCGGTCAGATCGCACACGCATGCCTCGCCACCTGCGTGCGAGCCGATCATCGACAGCAGGCGCAGCCGTACCGGGTCGGCGACCGCCTTGAGCAGCACGGCAAGTTCGGCCGCGTCGGTCTCCGATAACGGCTGGCGGACGATGGGGGCGCAGCACCGGCCGGTCGTGGTGGCGTCCATGACACGACTCCTTACTTCGACATCGATCTAAATCATAGTCGGTTGTAGGCGAACAGCGCGAACGCCGCGACAGCGCAGGCTGAAGCGACGGCGCCCATCACCGAGCTGTAGCCGACGACTTGGGCGAGGGCGACTGCTGCGACCGGCGCGGCGGCCTTGGCGGCCACCGAGAACATCGCGACCCGGCCGGACAGGCTCGCGTAGGCCGCGGTGCCGTATCGCTCGGCGAGCAAATACGGCAGGGTGATAGTGCCGACGCCAAAACCGAGCCCGAAGACCAACACACCGCCGATCGCCCCTGCCGCCGACCGCCCTGCGAGGGGCAGGGTCAGTGCGCCGAGTCCCTGCAGGGCGAACACCGCTGCCGCCACGGCGGCGGCCGACCAGCGGCGCCGCAGCCCGGTGGTGACCACGCGGCCGGTCACCGACAGCACGCCGAGCAGTCCGGCGATGCTCGCGGCGAACACCGGAGGGTGACCGAGATGGATCAGGTAGGTGACGAGCAGCACGCCGATGGTGGCCACCGCGCCGCCGTGTGCGGTGAACGCGGTCACCAGCAGCCAGAACGGCCGCGCCCGGA
>NZ_BOOG01000091.1 GCF_016863115.1 Sphaerimonospora thailandensis | reverse complement strand
GCATGTACCAGAGTGCGTGTCCGAGGGGGGAGGCGAACCAATTGCACATCCCCTCGCCCTCACCACCCGCCTCCTGCTCGCGCAGAGGTGAGCGGCTGTGGACACCAATCTCACCCGGCCAGACCACCGCATCCAGCGTACGACGATCGCCGGTGTTTTCCTACTGGCCGCGATCGCTGCCGTCGTCTCGTTCCGCCACATGCACGAACTCTGCTTGCGCCACGGTGAGGACCACCTGGCGGCGGTGCTCATCCCGCTCGCCGTCGACGGCCTGATCGTCGTCGCCTCGATGTCCATCCTTCTGGCCAACTGGTACGGCTCCCGCGGCGGCCTCCTAGCCTGGAGCCTCCTCGTGGTCGGCAGCCTCGCCAGCCTCGGCGCGAACGTCGCCGTCGCCGAGCCCAGCCTGATCGGCCGCATCATCGCCGCCTGGCCATCCCTGGCCTTGATCGGCAGCTACGAACTCCTGATGGCCCAGATCCGCCGTTTCGCAGGAGAGCGAGCAGAGTTTGAAGATCTCTCGGCTCTGCATCCCGATCCTGCTGCCGCCGACGCGGAAGCCGACCCTGCTGAGCCACAAGATGATCAGAAGGGAGACGCCGACTTGCCTGTCGAGCACGACGGGAACGGCCGGGTGCTGCAGCGAGTGGCCTGGCGGTGGGCACAGCAGAACCGTCAGGCAGACGGAGACCTCCCGAGCGGCGTGGCCATCGCCCAGGCCTTCGCCCGGAGTTCCCGATGGGGCCGCCTGGTCAAGAAGGCCGGCCTCGCCGGCGAGCTGAGCTGATGCTGCGCGCTGCTGGCCCAAGATACACTGACATTGGCGGGTGGTGTCCCCCATCAGGACCTGCCTTGCCGCACCGGAGCGTGCAGAGGAGAGGATGCGCGATGAAGGCCGCCACCGCAGCCACACTGCATGCGAACGCGGCTACGATCCGCCAGCTGGGCCGACAGTACGGGCTGCACTCCTTTACGCTGAGCGGCGAGCCCGGCGAACTCGTGGCCAGCCTGGACGAGGGCCGTACCTACTTCGATGTCACGGCATTCGAGGCCGACGCGTCAGGCCTCCTCGGCGCCACCGTCGAGGTCGTCCCTCGCGGTCCCGGGGTCGACGTCCAGGAACGCGAAGCACTCGGTGGCATGCGCGGCGCCGCGTGACCGTCCCGATCAGCGACCGTGAGCAGCAGGAGCTGACCCGTCTCACCGATGCCCAGGCCGCCCTCGCGCGAGCTGCCGGCATCGCGCGCGACGGCGCGCCCAAGGCCGGCGAGGAGCGCCTGCTCGCTCTCGCCTACGCCATGCTCACCTTCGGAGAGATGCTCAAGCAGGCTTCCCGGGGCGTGGTCACTCAGGCCTTCAGCGGCCCCATCGCCCTGCGCGACAAGCTCGCCCACATCCCGCACCGCAAGCTCAACCCCGACGTACTCATCGCCTCCACCAGCCGCGCCGAGACCGAGATCCTCCCCTTGATCCAGGCCCGCATCGAGGACCTGGCCGCTCGACGCGGCTGACCAACGAAGAGCTACGCCTTCCGGGCCTGCCGCGCTCGTTCGGCGAGCGCCGCATAGAAGTCGTCCGGACTGTCGTCTTCGCGACGTCCGGCTGCCACCAGCCAGGGGCAGCGGTTGTCCGGCCACACCGCTCCCTGCCAGCGCTGGATCTTGACCTTGAAGAGGACGTTGTCGTCCACCGAGACGATGCGCTCCCGGGCGGTTTCCCCGACGAACTGGGCGGACGCCTTGTGGATCAGTGGATGGTCGATCTCGTCCAGAGCTACGCGAGCAGGCGGCCTGGGATTTCGAATATGAGACGTTGTCCAATGTTGTATATCCTGCGCAATTCCTGCGCACACTCACTACTCTTGATGTCTTGTCGTGTACGGATCGTGGTGTGGGCGGTTGCGGCAGGTTGGGCTGGTAGAGGTTCGGGGGCTGAGGTGCCCTGGGTGATGCCGGTTTGCTTGTGCGGATCGAGCAGCGCCAAGCTAAGGTCCCGGCGGCTGACCCCGGTTCGCGTCTGCTAGCGCCTCCAGGTCGCGGGCGAAGGGGGTCTGGTGGGCCAGAGGGTGTACCCGGGACCAAGGTTGCTGTTCGGGGAGTCGCACGGTCGTGTGCCGGTTGCGGTGGACGGGGTTCCAGCGGGGCTGCGCGCGGTCACCGTTCCGGTCCGCCGGGATGGTGAGGACCGGTTGCCGCGCGACAGGCGCCGGCGTCTCCAGGTCACCGAGGTTGACCTGGTCCCTGTCGAGCAGGTCGCGCTGTTCGAGTCGCCGGTCGAACTATCGGATGCGAATCTTTTGTGGGTGCTCGGCGCGGAGCGTCGCGCCTGGGGGTCGGTGGCCCGGCGGTTCGGGCCGACGGCTGAGGAGGTGGCGGCGGCCCTCGTTCGCTGCGGCGCCGTCGTGCTGCGCTACGAGGTGGATGAGTTAATGGCACTGGGCCGTCCGGTGCACTGGCGGCTGTCGCAGTCGTGGTCGGAGCAGGCTGAGGAGCGGTGCGCCCAGCTCCGCGGTTCCCGCGAGCCACGGCGTGCTCGCAGAGAGCTGTTGGAGTTGATGGAAGCGGTGGAGCAGTTGTCGGCGGAGCGCGGACTGCTTGCAGCGGTGACGGACGATGCCAAATTGGTGGTTCCTGAGGGAAGCCGGAGTGGAGCGCGAGCTTGGTCGGTGTATGAAGCCGCGATTAGGGCTGCCGCCACGTGGTGGGCTTTGCGTGCCGCAGGTGAACAGGAAGTGACGCTCAAGCAGCTCGCCGCGCTGGCACTGGGAGGATCCAAGCGGTGGACCGGGCAGCAGCAGGTGGCGTTTGCGAACTTGGTCGGGATGGAGTTCGAGGAGGCAGTGCGAGAGGAGGATACCGACCTGCGTATAAAGGGACCGCTGTCATGGCGCATAGGCGAGGTTGCGGCCGACGCAGCGGTCGCCGAACCGTGGGTGGGTTTGCCAGCCCGGGGCCTGAGGCTGCTGGGGGAGGCGGAGTGCGCTGCCGAGGGCGTGCTGGTGGTCGAGAACTCCGACACCTTCGGGCAGGTGTGCCGTCGGCTCCCCGAATTGACGTCTCACTGGTTGTGTGTATGGGGGCGCGGGTACGCCCGCGACCAGCTAGTGGCACTGCTGGGGTGGCTCGCGCCGCGGCCGATCGCTGCCTGGTGTGATTTGGACGCCGACGGTATCGGGATCGTTCACGACCTCACGCGCAGGCTTGGCAGGTCGGTGCACGCCGTGGGGATGGACGCGGAGATCTGGCGAGCGGGCCCGTACCGACGTCGCAAAGATCCCGAGCGGGAAAAGGTACGCGACATGAAGCTGGCGGCCGATCTTGCTAACAGGGTCGACGGGGCGCTTCGGGACCTGGCACTTGCGATTGCCAAGAGCGGTGAGTCGCTGGAGCAGGAGACCTTGTATACCTCAGTACTTCCCCGCCTGCCCGAGCTCCTTGAACCTCTCCTGAATCCAGGCTGTGCGCTTGTAGGCAGCCGCGCCGCGTCAGAGCCGCGGCGGTGAGCGCCATCCAGTTGTCTTGGGATGACACTGACGACGGGGAGGCACTACTCGCGCCAGCCGAGCGGTTGACAAACTGGCGCGCGTTCATGGCGCCGCTGGCCGCTCACCGGGAGGTCGTGGTCAAGGACCCTGAGCTTGTACGGCTGGCCGGGGACGTGGTGGCGGTGTTCGCGGAGCACGCCGCCCTCAGCGGCCTGACACGCGCCCAGTTGCGCGACCTGTTAGGGCCCTCGGGGAGGGGGTGGCCGGAACCGGTCCTCGACTCGCGGCTAAGTCTGCTGATCGACATGAGCTTCCTGGAGCCGTACGTGCTCAAGGCCCATCAGGATCGGTACGTCATGCGGCCGGCAGGGCTGGCCGGGGCGATTGCGGCTGAGCGGTTGTCGCTGCACGGCGGAGTGGATGAGCTTATCGGCCTGCTGGATCGCACGCGCGAGCTGTTGGAACGTGAAGACCCTGATCCGGCTCTTGTTTTGCAGGAGCTGCGGACCTGCCGGCACGGCCTGATGGTGTTCGCACTGGATCTGCAGCGTCAAGTGGCCACCGCCACCCCGGCGGAGCTGATCGTCGCGCAGCGCCGTCATGACCACACTGACTTCACCCGCCAGGTGACTGTGCTGAATGAACTGGTAACCAAGGCCTTCTCCGGACACCTGGTCCTTGAGGATGCCGCCACCGCACTGATCGAGGCGGCGCAGTTCTATCGCCAGGAACTGCTGGCGGCGATCGGCAAGATCCTCGAACACGGTGGCGGCAGCCTGAGCCTGGACATCCTCACAGCCGCCGAGTATCTCCACCTTGCCCGGACCGCAGGCGTTGACCGTCTCGGGCATTTCGGTGAATGCCTGGTCGCGGATGCGGCACCGTTGTGGCTGGACGGGCAGGAGGTGGTGGATATTGCTGCCTCATACGCCCCCGTACGCCCGCACAAGGCGCGCCCTGCCCCGCCCGATTCTGGGCAAGGCAATCAGCCGGACCCATTCAGCGGTCTGGAGGCGGCGGATGACCTTGAGAGGGTGCGGCAGCAGGCTTTGATGGAAGACCTGCTCGCCCACCGGGCGCAGGCCGACATCACCTCGGTCCTTGAGGAGCACGGCTGGCCGGCAGCAGCGCGTCTCCTAGTGGACCTTCTAGACATCGACGCGGACCCGCTGACCCCTTACCGAACGGACATCGCTATCCCAGTGCGCGTCGATCCGGCAGCTAGTGTCACCTACCTACACCAAGTCACTCTTCACGTCGACCTGGATCACAGTGATGCCTGACGAAGACGCCGCCCTGGCTAGGGCTGCTCTCCTGATCGCCGCGATACGCGCCGAGGGCCAGGTCACGGCTCCGCGCGACTCGGCGGCCACATGGCAGGCCGCCGAGGCCGCGGCGCGGGCTGGCCGCGCTCTGCTGGAGCTGCGCGTTGCCGGGGCCACACAGCCCACCCTTCGTTTGGGGTGGCCGGCGGGAAACGCGCCGAGCGAGGAGCATCTGGGGGCTGAGGTTCCGGCATCGCTGTCCCGCGTGGTGACGCTGGTGTGGGCGTTGTGCTTGAAGGCGGCGTGGCCGGATCCATCCTTGCCGTTGTATCCAGGCCAACCGTTTACCGCCGCTCGCGTCGAGGCCGCCTGCACGCGGCTCGGTGCCCACAGGGAGACGGTGTCCGCTGCGCTGGAGCGAGTCCTGCCCGAACACGGCCTGATCGCGGCCTCCGGCAGACTCCTCTATCTCGGGCCTGCTGCGGCGGCCCTGCCCGGCCCGGTGGTCGCCATGCTGCGCCGGGGCCACCACCGACTGCCCGATGTGCCCGCAAGCCCGCAGCCTGAACCGGTTCCGGATGTTCGGGTACCGCCACCCCTGGACCTAACCGAGCCCGAACATCCCGCGGACCTGAGAGGTGATCAGATCGCTCGGAGCATCGTTACGGCGCTGGAGGCCGCCCGCAGGCCGCTCACCCCTCGATGCGTCGCGGCGCTGGCCGACCCTGAGACGAGAATGCGAGTAGAGCAGATGCTGGCCGGCCTGGGGAGGTGCCTGGTCCGCACCTCGAATGGCATGTGGACCACCGGATACCCGGACCCGGTCGCCGAGGCTCTCGCCTCGGCTGGCATCGGCACGCTCACGCGTACCGAACGCGCTGTCCTCGCTTTGGTACTCGTGCACACCGTCGCGCTCCCACGCGCGCAGGGACGCCATGCACACCCGGAATGGAACATCACCCGGCATACCGTCACTGTGAATGAACTGGCTCGAAACCGATCCTTGACCCAGACCGCGATCCGGCAGGCTCTGCGTAGCCTGCGGTCGGCAGGGATGGTGGACACCGAGGGGCCCGGCAACTACATCCCGGGTCCCGCCCTGCAGCGTTTGAGCCCCGCCCGCGTGGCCGCGCTATGGGAGGACCTGATCCTCGCGGGCCGACCAGGCGGCCACCTGGCCCGAGCCATCGCCGAACGTCGTGCCGCCAGTCAGACCACCACATCACCCCAGAAGGCTGTATGACCACCGATACCGACCTGAGCGCGCCCACCGGGATCATCGGAACCCGCCAACTCCTCGCGGTGCAGACCTTCGGTATCGCCCGGCTCACCAGCGACCCGGTGGTTCTTACCCCCGGAAGGTTTATCGCTGTCACTGGGCGTGGCCCTAAAGACTCCAACGAATCCGGAAAAACAAGCTTCCTGGCCGCAGTGTCGCTTCTCCTGGGCGATCCCGAGTGGCAGGTCACTGGCAACGGCACTGCCAACGCCACCAGCCTGCTGTTCGAACCTGTCATCGCTGGCGCCTCCGCTCACCTCGTCGGCGGGGCGGACCGCGGCTACATCGTGGGCGTGTTCGCGGACCCAGCGGGCGAACGCCCGCACACGGTCTGGCTGCAGATCAGCAACGACAAGCCGCACATCCAGGTCCGCCACCAAGCAGGGGTCCACCTGCTCACCCAGGGCTCCGACAACGAGCGCCACGACGCGGCACCGGAGTTCTACCGGCAGTTGGGCAGCGAGCCGCTCGGGTCGAGCGAGTATTCAGCACGACTGTACGGCCGCTCCCCAAAAGTCTTGGCCTATGTTGCCTCACGCGGCCAGGTGCGATCGCGGCCTTCGCTCCTCAAGCTTGAGGCAGCGACCTACTCCCCCGACCGCATTGGTGACGCACTGATCACTCTGTCAGGGCGGTCCAGCGTCCTGGAGCGAGACAAGAAGCAGCGCCGTGAACTGGAGGAGAAGCAGGCCGAATACAAAGGCGCGCTCGAAAAACACGCCGAAGATCTCGTGCGTGAGGACGAGATCCTGAGGGCGGTAGCCACGCGTGCTGACCTGCGCGCTAAGGTCCGAAGTGCCGAAGCCGACCAAGAAGCATCACTCGCGCGAGGGGTCTTGGACGCAACCGCGCGGATGCGCAGTGCCAAAGCACTGCTACCGGCCGCCGAGGAACGACTTCAAAAGGCTCGTGACACCGCGTGGTCCCTGCGCCAGGAGCACAAGTTCTACAGCAACGCCAGGGAACTCGAGCAGGCCGAACACCTGGCCTACGCCGAGAAGGACCGCCTCGATCAGGCGTGGCTCGCCGCCCGCCTCAAGGAATCGACCGCCGACTCGGAGCTCAAGACGGCGGAAGAGGCACTGAAGAACGCGCGTACTCTCAGTGTGCGTCACGCTGGTGAGTCGTCGACCGAACTCACGGTTCGGCTGGAGAAGCTCGCCAACCTCAAGGCCAAGGCAGAACTCGATCGAAGTGTCGCCGAGCGCGACGCGAAGCTCCACGAGGAGGAGCTGCACAAGGCCGAACAAGGCCAGGCGGGACTGGTCGGCCAAATAATACAAATCCTCGGCGACGTCGGCATTACCGCTGTGGGGCTCCACGACCAGATCGAAGTTGATGACCAGTCCCGCGACTCTTGGGAGGCGGCCCTGCATCCATGGCGGGACGCTGTCTGCGTGCCCCACACCGCTCTCCCCGACGCCCTTGGGGCACTCAAGGATCTCCCTGGCGCCGTGCTGGTCACTTCCCCGGACCTCCAGCCCGACGAGGACAAGACTGACACCCTGGTCGTTCCGTTGCCGCCTGGCATCCAATCGGCTCCCGCCGCAGCGCGTGGCTTCCTGCACGCCTTGTCTGAACGGAACTCCTGGACCGAGGAGCCCCCGCACGCGACCATGCACGCCCTCGGCGTGCACATCATTGGCACCTTCCCCACCCCCGTGGTAGGACGCGAAGCACTATGCGCTCACCTGCGTGAGCGCAGGGACGCGGCTCGTATCGAAGTCGACAAGGCGACCGAGCAACTGCAGCACCTCGACACGCGGATCACCGTCACGCAGAGCCAACTCACCTACGCCAAGGCCGCCGAGGAACTCCCGGAACTCCTCGAGCGTCAGACGGCAGCAACGAGCACACTCACGCAGATCCGTGAGGCTCTGCCCCAGTTGAAGACCCAGCTTGACGAGGCCAACAGCGACTGGGCGAACGCGAAGGCGGCCGTGACCGGCCGCAAGGAGCGCATCAGTCTCCTGGAGCAAGAGATCGACCGTACCGACAAGCTGGTCAAGGAGCTCGGCTCCCAGCAGGCCGAGCTGGCTACGGCGGCCCAGGAAGGCGCCGTCCAGCAGGCCCAAGCCGATTTCGGCGGCGACGAGGAAGCAGCCCGTCTCCTCCTGAACTGGACAACCGAGTGGCTCCCGCAGGACTACGACGAACTGCTCACTGAGGCTCCGCAGCCGCAGGCTACCGGGGCCGACGGGCAGCCATCGGAACGTCGACCAGTCGGCCAGCTCCGCATGGCCGCCATGAGCTCGATCGAGGCCTGCCGCGGCATCCTGCAGCTTGAGGCCCGAACCAAGGGCTATCCCACCAGCGCACTTGCGCGCGCAGTACAGATGGACGACACGAACCTGGAGGCGAGGGCCGAAGCAGTCCTGCGAGCCCTGTCGGACTGGCTCACTGACACCGAGGCCGCCGATGCCGCGGCAGAGCCCGACGTTGCCGCTGTCCGCAAAACTCGCAAGGGTGAGCACGAATTCATCGCCGCCTCCGTTGCGGCTCTGAGCGAGGAGCTCCGCAACACTCAGGCCGTCATTACCCAGCGCGTCACCAGCGCCCTCGACAACATCGCCGCAGCGCTCAACAAGCTCGATCACGACGCCGAAGGCTTCGGCGCCGACTTGCTCTACCAGATCGACCCTCCGTCAGACACTGACCACAGTTGGAGATGCGCGGTAACGCCACGCTGGCGCCGTAATCCCAACGGGCCGCTCCTGCCCTACGACACCGTCACCAACACAGCCCAGGAGAAGCTCTTCTCCATCAACCTCGTCCTCGCCGCCCTACTTGCAGCCCCCAATGCACAGGGACGCCTCCTCATCCTCGATGAGCTCGGTGACTCCCTGGGCCAAGAGCACCGCCGGGAAGTCCTGGCCGCGATCAGTACCGTCGCCGCGGCGCACGGGATTACTGTTCTCGGGACTTGCCAGGACACGATCATGAAAGATGTGGCACCGGTCTGCGGTGAGATCCTTTACTTCCATTACCCTTCGAAATCCGACTACCTCAACCTGCCCACGCGGATGTTTGGATTCGATGCCGATGCCCGCCGAGTGGAGCTCACTGCAGAGGAGCTGCTTCGCTCGTCCACGTGACGAGTGTCGTCGAAACGTAGAAATCGGCTTTGGTGCTGATTCCGTAAGGTTGACCCTTCTCAATCCGCTAGGAGGACGCTTCCGCCAGGAGCGTTGCGGCGGCTTGGGGGTCCATGAGGTTGGACCAGATCACCTCGCCCGACTCGAAATCGCGGTGAGGCATGACATCGGGATACCAGCTGTCGCGATCACAGCCGGGCACCGCGTCGAGGATGGCGGCCTGATCGGCGATGGTCACTTGGCCGATGACGCGGATGCCTACGTAGGTTTCATGCCCTTCGTCAGCGCGGACCAGGATGGCGAGCGCGTAACCGGCAAGATCCTCCCGCTGCTCGTGCCCGGTCAGCAGGGCCTGGACGACCAGAGTCCGAACGCATGACTCCATCCGGAGGACGCTGCGTTCGGCCTCTTCAAGCCGTAGGCGAGCGTCGTCCAGCGGGCCAGGAAGCAACTCGTCTGTGTAGGTGTCAGTGGCCAGTGCCGGCGTGTGCGAGCTGTTGTAGGTCTTCCTGGCCTGTCGCGCTCGTTCGGCGAGTGCCGCATAGAAGTCGTCCGGGCTGCCGTCCTCGCGACGTCCGGCTGCCACCAGCCACGGGCGGCGGTTGTCCGGCCACACCGCTCCCCGCCAGCGCTGGATCTTGACCTTGAACAGGACGTTGTCGTCCACCGAGACGATGCGTTCCCGGGCGGTTTCCCCGGCGAACTGAGCGGACGCCTTGTGGACCAGTGGATGGTCGATCTCGTCCAGAGCTGCACGAGCAGGCGGTAGCTTGGCGATTCCGAGATCTTCACGCAGGCAGCGGATGGTCGGACGGGCAGGGTTCATCCTTCCTCCACGCCGCCGAGCTCCTCGATCTGCTCCTTGGTCAGTCCGGAGACCAGTGCCACCCGGGAGGCGTGGGTCCCGTCCAGCTGGGCCATCGCCTCCTGCATGGCCGCATGCAGCTCGGCCTGTCGGACCTTGAGGTACACCCGTACTGCCTGCGCCACGAACTCCTTCTTCGTCACGTGAAGGAAGTGAGCCCCGTGCGAGATCAGGCGATCGGTTTCGGAGTCCACCTTCAGTGGTGCCACATTTGAACCAGCCACGACAAACCTCCAGTACCCAAAGGTACCCGCTGCTCGGGCTGAGCGAAAGCCGTACGCTCGGGCCTGCGAGAGGTGGTGGACGATGCGCTAGCGCAGAGAGCGGTGCCGGAAGCATTGCCTGGCCGTCCGGGGATATCTGGACCTGCCCGATGCGCGTCATGGAACTGCTCCGAGCAGGGGTATCGGAAGAGCTCGGCCGGCGTGGTTCGGGGCGTGGAGCGGCTGCCTGCTGTGTATGGCCGGATCAGAGGGAAACTTTCCAGTTCTTCGCCGAGCCAGGCCAGGTCGGCTTCGCCGCGCTCGCGGGTGAGGCGCTCTCGTTCGAAGAGCGCATCGGTCTTGGTCAGCACCAGGGTGTACGGCCGGCCCTGTCGTCTGGTCTCGTGGCGGACCGGAAGTT
>NZ_BOOG01000090.1 GCF_016863115.1 Sphaerimonospora thailandensis | reverse complement strand
CATGTGCATGTCCACACATGGTGTAGTTGGCCTTCCCCGCGTCGATGAACTCGTACGCGGCGGTTACCGGTGTTCCCAGGCGAAGAAGGCCGCAGTTTTTTCAGAAACTTCTTCTCGTGAAGCTTTCGATTCTCCCGCTCCCAGAACCAGCTCCCGCTCATTCTTCTTCTCACCCGCGTCCTGCGGTCCCACATCATTACCGTGAGCCTGCCGAACGCCGGCAGGTGTCACCCAGTTTCCAAGTGTGGTTTCTTGAATGCCGAGTTCCTTGGCCGCATGCGCAATCGACCGCGGCCCGTCCAATGCGGACCTCTTCGTCCGTGAACTCCTGACTGAACCGTCGGCTGGGTCCCGCCACTACCTCCCCTTCCGGTTGCCTCTAAACCTTATTTTGAGGCCTGTCCGGAAGTCCCGGGGCACCTTCACCTACCGCTCAGGACATTGGCGTCTGACTGTCAGTCATCTTGTTTATTTTTCAGCCATCTTGGCCTTCACCTTCTATTGCCAGACCGAAGCGCCGCGCGATCAGTTCGTAGGAGCGCATGCGGTCTCGGGGCGCATGAATCGTGGAAAGCAGCATGAACTCGCCGACATCCAGGGCATCTGCCATGGAGGTGAGCACCTTGTGCACGTGGTCGGGGTCGCCCACGACGCACCTCGGCCACTCGGCCACCTCCTCCGCAAGCGGTTCTACCTCGCCACGCAGCCCGTCGAGCGCGGCCTCCGGCGGCGGCAGGGGCAGCAGCAGCCCGCGGCCCATGCGCAACCGGAACAGCCGCTGACTGGCGAAGACCCGCTGGGCCTCGGCATCGGTGGGCCCGCAGTACACACCGACGCCGATCTGGACGCGCGGCCGGGCCCCGTCACGACTGTCGAAGGCGGCATGGTAGGACTCCACGACGGAACGGGTGACCTGAGGTCGACCGAAGTGGGCTATGGAGACGGGCAGTCCGAGACGGCCGGCGAGTTCGGCGCTCTGGGGGCTCGCGACCAGCAGCCACACTTCCGGTGCCCCGGCAGTGGGCATGAGTTGGATACGCCCGTACGGATGCCCGTCGGGGAAGCCGCGATGCAGGAAAGCGAGGAGTTCGGCGAGCTTGCGGGGGAACTCACCGTCATCTCCGCCGGCAGAGGAACCGGGGGCGAGCGCATGCGCCTCGATGCTGCTGGCACCGATGCCGCGGCCGATACCGAGGTCGATCCGGCCGGGCGAGAGCGCATCGAGCACCCGAAACACCTCGGCGACCTTCAAAGGGCTGTAGTGCGGGAGCAGCACTCCGCCGGAACCGACCCGGATGCGGCGGGTCTCGGCCGCCACCCTGGCCACCATGATCTCCGGGGCGGGGCCCGCAAAAGACGGCGTGGCGTGGTGCTCGGCGAGCCAGTAGCGGTGGTAGCCGAGCCGGTCCGCAAGACCCGCCAGGTCCAGGGAGTTGCGCAAGGCAGTGGCCGGGGTGGACCCCTCCGGCACGACGGACTGGTCGAGGACGGACAGTTTCACGCTGGTCTCCTTCACGGTCGGGGCCGGAAGGAGGGGGTGATGCGTTCTAGGGGGTGGCGGCTCCGGCCGCGGTGTGCCGGAAACGGGCGACGAGCGATGCCCAGCGATCGTCGAACGAGGCGGCGTCGAGCAGTCCAGACAGTTCCTCACGGCAACGGGCCTCCGCCTGCTCACCGCGCTCGGTGCCCGCCGGCGTCAGCGTGCAGTACACACCCCGGCGGTCGTGTTCACAGGAGACCCGGGCCGTGAGGCCCTTGTTCTCCAACCGGGTGACGAGCCGACTCATGGACGACTGGTCGAGCCCGACCGCGGTAGACAGCTCCTGCACCCGAGTGCCGCGTTCATGGCCGTACCTCAACTCGATGAGCACCATCAGCTCGGGCAGCGAGATCTGGCACTCGCTCGCGAGCATCCTCTCCAGAGACTGGTTGAGCTGACCGACCATCAGCGTCATCCGACGCCACAGGTCGAACTCTTCCGGACGCCCGGCACGGTCATCGGCCGCCATGTCCACCTCCTCTTCGTTCACTCCCCTCCACTATAGCTACCTCTATGCACAATCCATGTCTACGCACATATTTTTCGTGCGCATCCGCCCCTTAGTCTGCCCAAATGTCAGGACTCCTGCAAGATAGGCGGAGATATGGATGGAAATTAGATGCAGGCGCCTGCATCTGCCTCTAGTGTGGGGGTCACACAGAGCGTGGCGTTGATCCGCGCCCGTCCCCGACTGCATCGACACCAGGCGGTACGCATGACACTCGGAACTCCCGAATCCTCCACAACACCCGATACGACAACAGAGCCCTCGCAGACCGCTCCAGCAGCAGCGGAGACGACCGCCGCGGGGAGCGACAAACTCGACCCGGCGTTCATGCGCATGGCCGCTGTCCTGCTGCTCGCCCTGCTGATGGCGCTGCTCGACGAGACGATCGTCAACGTCGGCGTCAAAACGCTCAGCGGCGCGTTCGACTCACCGCTCTCGACCGTCCAGTGGGTCACCGCCGGCTATCTGCTCGCCGTTGCCGTCGCCACACCCTTCGCGGGCTGGGCCGTCGATCGCTTCGGCGGGCGCACGATGTGGCTCACCGCTGTCTCCCTGTTCGTGCTCGGCTCGGTGCTGTCCGGCTGTGCGTGGTCGATCGAGTCGCTGATCGCGTTCCGGGTGATCCAGGGCGTCGGCGGCGGCATGATCGTGCCCGTCGTGCAGAGTGTCCTCGCGACCACCGCGGGCCCCTCACGAGTCGCCAAGGCCATGGCGCTGATCTCGCTGCCGCTCACCCTCGGCCCGATCCTCGGCCCCGTCCTCGGCGGTGTCCTCGTGGACGCCGTGAGCTGGCGCTGGATGTTCCTGATCAATCTGCCCATCGGTCTGATCGCCCTGTTGCTCGCACTGCGAACCCTGCCCGCCGGCCAGCACGCCGGCCGTCCCGAGGAACGTCTGGACGTCCTCGGCCTGGTACTGCTCTCCCCCGGCTTCGCCGCGCTGGTCTACGGCTTCACGACGGCCGCGCACTCCGGTGACGCCTCGTCCCCGAAGGTGTTCGTCGCCTTCGCCGCCGGTGCGCTGTTGCTCGTCGGGTACGTGGTGCACGCGCTGCGCACCTCGGTCACGCCGCTCATCGACCTGCGCATGTTCGGCAAGCGCGGCTTCACGATGGCCGTCATCACGATGTTCTTCGTCGGTGCGGTCGCCAATGCCCTGCTTTTGCTGACCCCGCTGTACTATCAGCAGTCGCGTGGCTTCGGCGCCCTGCACGCCGGTCTGCTGCTGATCCCCTCCGGTTTCCTCGGCGCCGTCGGCGCGATCACCTCCGGCAAGACGGCGAACAAGGTCACCGCGCGGCTCACCTCCACGGTCGGCATGCTGGTCACCGCGCTCGGCGCGCTCGCTTTCACGCAGATCGGCTCCGACACGAGCACCGCGTTGCTGTCCGTCGCGATCGGCCTGACCGGCTACGGCATCGGCCTGGCCGCGCCCGGCACGATGGCGTTCATGTACAAGGCCGTCGGCGAGGCCAGCGCGCCTCGGGCGACCAGTGCGCTGTTCATCTTCAACCAGATCGGTGGCGCGCTCGGCATCGCGGCCATCGCGATCACCCTGCAGGGTCGGCTCGGCACGTCCGGGCACCTCGCCGGAGCGTACGGCGGCACATACTGGGTCATCATCATCTTCAGCGTGATCGCGGCGCTCGCGGCTGTGGTCCTTCCCGGCTCCTTCCGCGCGGAGGCTCCCCCGGAACAGCCCTCCGAGGGCAAGGGCCCGCTCCCCGAGTCCACCCCCGCCTGACCGCGCCTTCCCCACCTCGGCCCGCCCGGCCCTCCCTGGGCGGGGCGGTCCGTTTCACGGCTGCCGAGGACAGTCGTACCGTCCGCAACGGCGCCCACCCGAAACGTCGGCCGACCCCATGGCCGCTGGACCAGGAATCCAGCGCCGCCACCTACACCTGGGAGAAACCACCGCACCCCTGTCGGCGAGGAAAACGTGAAGGCACTGGTCACCACCTCCCTGGACCCGCTCACGCTTGAGCTGCGCTCCGTACCCGACCCCCGCCCCCACCCGGACGAGGCCCTGATCGAGGTCCATGCGACGGCCCTAAACCGAGCCGACATCCTCCTCGCGATCCGCCGCCCGGTCGGCTCCCCCCTCGGCCTCGACGTCGTCGGTACGGTCCTGAGCCCCGCTGCCGACGGCAGCGGCCCACCCGCGGGTACCCGGGTTACCGGCCTCGCCGCGAACAATGCCTGGGCCGAACTCGCCGCGGTCCGCACCGACCGCCTGGCGGCCGTCCCGGACAGCGTCACCGACACCGACGCCGCAACCCTGCCGGTCGCCGGCCTCACGGCCCTGTACGCGCTCCAGAAAGCCGGCTGGCTCCTCGGCAAGCACACGCTGGTCACCGGCGCGAGCGGCGGCGTCGGCCGCATGGCCGTGCAACTGGCCCACGCGGGCGGCAGTAAGGTGACCGCCTGGGTCGGTTCCGAGGCCCGCGGCACGGGGCTCGCCGAATTCGGCGCGAAGGTCGTCGCCGGTTACGAGGAGCCGCCCACCACTCCCGCCGACATCCTCGTCGACAGCGTCGGCGGTGAAGTGTTCACCACCGGCTACAAACTGCTGCGACGCGGCGGGATGGCGACGGTGTTCGGCAACACCGTCCGCGCCGAACTGCGGCTGCCCGCCGACTGGGGCCACGCCCGCCCCGGTGTCCGCATTGAGTACCTGTTCCTACTCGACGAGATCACCCGGCGCGACGTACCGGCCGACCTCGCCCTGCTGCTCGCCCTGGTCACCTCCGGGAAGCTCGTGGCCGAACTGGGCCTGCTCACCCCCTGGACCGACCCGCAGCCTGCCATCGCCGCCCTCCATTCCCGCTCGGTCAACGGCAAGGTCGTCCTGTCCATGTGACCGCGGAGGCCGGTAGGCGTCACCGTATCCCGAACTCACTTCCGTCACCGCACCGCGAGGTTCCCATGCGACTGATCAGCTACCACGAGCACGGCTCCCCCGACGTCCTGCGTGTCGAGGACGCCTCGGTGCCCACACCGGGCCGGGGCCAGTTGCTCCTGCGCACCGAGGCCGTCGGCGTCAACTTCATCGAGACCCAGCTGCGCGGCAACACCGCCCCGTTCCCCGCTCCGCTGCCCGGCCGCCCCGGCGGTGACGTGGTGGGCCGGGTCGAGGCGCTCGGCCCGGACACCGACGGGCCCGCGCCCGGCACTCGCGTCGCGGCGTTCGGCGTACCCGCCGCGTACGCGGACCAGGTTGTCGTCGACGCCGAACGCGCCCTCGTGGTGCCAGAGGACATCGGCGCGGCCATCGCGACCGCGCTCGGCTCCACCGCGCAGACCGCGTGGAGCGTCCTCGACGCGGCCCGGGTCGCCAAGGGGGACACGGTACTCGTGCACGCGGCGGCGGGCGCGATCGGCCACCTCGTTACCCAGCTCGCGAAGCTGCGCGGCGCGGGCCGGATCATCGGCACGGTCGGCTCGCCCGCCAAGGCCGACTTCGTCCGCGCGCATGGCGCCGACGACGTCGTCGACTACCGGCAGCCGGACTGGGCGGACAAGGTGCGCGAACTCACCGACGGGCAGGGCGTCGACGTCGTACTCGACAGCGTCGAGGGCGCCGTGTTCAAAAACGGCCTGAAGCTTCTCAAGCCGTACGGACGGCTCGTCTACTACGGCTTCGCGGGTGCCGACGGCGAGGTCGCGAAGGTGGCGATGACCGAACTCCTCGGTCTCACCTACGTGGTCGGCACCTCGCTCGACGCATGGGCGAAGGCCGACCCGGCACGTGTCGCGGAGGCGCGCGCGGAACTGGTCCGGCTGGTCGCGTCGGGAGATCTGCACGTCGCCGTGCACACCACGCTGCCGCTGACCGAGGCGGCCCAGGCCCACCGCGTCATCGAGAGCCGTTCACAGCTGGGCCGTGTGGTCCTCGTCCCCTGAGTCCAGAGCCCGAGTCCCGAGGGAGCCCGTCCCATGTCACAGAGAGCGAAGCAGCCGGCTCCTGTCGGCTTACCGTCATCCGCCCCGGCGCCCGGACCCGAGCCCGACGAGACCATCCCCGTCCTCGTCGCCGGGGCAGGCCCCGGTGGCCTCAGCACGGCCGTCTTCCTCGGCCTGCACGGCGTACCGGCGTTGGTGGTCGAGCGTCACCCGGGCACTTCGACCGCCGTGAAGGCCACCGGCCAGTACCCGCACACGATGGAGGCGCTGGCCATCGCCGGCGTCGCTGAGACCGTGCGCGAGCGGGGGCGCACGTACCGCAGCGACTTCCACATGGTCGTGGCGAAGACCCTCTCGGGCCCGGTATTGCGCACGCTGATGAGCGGCGACCAGCTGAGCATGCGGCACGTGTCCCCGGAGGACTGGGGCACCGCGAGCCAGTCCACCGTGGAGGCCGTACTCGCCGACCGGGCGGCGGAGCTCGGCGCGCGGCTGCGCTTCTCGACCCGGCTGACGTCGCTCACCCAGGACGCGGACGGGGTCACCGCGGTCACCGATCACACGGACACCGGCGAACGGCGCGTGATCCGGGCCCAGTACCTGGTGGCGGCGGACGGCTGGCGTAGCGCTATCCGGCAGTCCCTCGGCATCGCGGTGAGCGGCCGGGGCACGGTGGGCAAGGTGCTGCGCGTCCTGTTCGAGGCCGATCTCAGCGAGCCGCTGTCCCACACGGACGGCGCCGCCGACGGCCGCCGCTTCACCGCGCTGCACGTGGGCCGCGCGGTCCTGTTCAACACCGAGATCCCCGGCCTGTACGGGTACTTCCGCAACCTGACGCCCGAACTGCCGGACGGCTGGTGGACGCGCGAGGGCACCGTCACCGAGCAGATTCGTTCCGATCTCGGCATCCCGGACACACCGCTGAAGATCAAGGAGATCGGTGAGACGGAGATCTCCTGCGGGGTCGCCGAGCGGTTTCGCGAGGGCCGGGTGCTACTCGTCGGTGACGCCGCGCACGTGATGCCGCCGACCGGCGGTATGGGCGGCAATACCGCCTACCTGGACGGGCTGTACCTCGGGTGGAAACTCGCGGCCGTGCTGAACGGCACGGCGGGCCAGAGACTGCTCGACAGCCACGACGTCGAACGCCAGCCGTACGCCACGGAACTGGTGGAGCAACAGTTCGCGAACCTGGTGGACCGGGTCTCGCCTGAGCTCGCCGACGAGTCTCTGGGCGAGCCGCTGCCGCCGCCGGTGATCGCGTTCGGCTACCGCTTCCCGAAGGGCGCCGTGCTCACCGAACCCGATGACGGCGGCGAGCTGTTCGAGGACCCGGCCCGGCCCACCGGCCGGCCGGGATCCCACGCCCCGTACGTCCCCCTTACCCGCCCGGATGGCTCGGCCACCTCAACGACGGCCCTGTTCGGCCATGCGTTCGTGCTGCTCACCGGCCCAGACGGGGCGGCGTGGGCGGAGGGCGCCGTCACCGCGGCGGACGCGCTCGGCGTCGCCGTCCAGGTGCACCCGGTCGGTCCGGGCACCGGGCTGCTCGACACCGACGGGGCGTTCGCCGCAGCGTACGGCATCGGCGCCGACGGGGCCGCCCTGGTGCGGCCCGACCGGTTCGTGGCGTGGCGCTCCACCGGGACGCGCCCGGACCCGGTGGCCGAGATCGAGCACGCTCTGCGGCACGTGCTGCACCGGCCCGTCCCCTGAAACACCCCGAATCCCGAACCCTGTGGATGTCGTCGCGAAAGGAACCACCATGGCAGTGGCAGAAACAACCGCTCAGAACGAGAAAGCGGGGGCGGAGGACCGACGGGTGGCGCTGGTCACCGGTGGCACGAGCGGCATCGGCTTCGCCATCGCCGAACTACTCGCGGAGCAGGGGCACACGGTGTTTCTGTGCGGTCGGGACGGCGACACGGTCACCGCCGTCGTGGACAAGCTGCGCAGTCGCGGCTTCGATGCCGATGGCGTCGCCGCCGACGTCACATCGAAGTCGGACGTCCGGCGCCTGGTCCGCTCCACCGTGGATCGCTTCGGGCCAATCCACGTTCTTGTCAACAACGCCGGACGGGGCGGTGGCGGCACGACCGCCGAACTTCCAGACGAGCTGTGGGAGGCGGTCATCGAGACCAATCTCAACAGCGTCTTCCGCATCACCCGCGAGGTGCTGTCCCAGGGCGGCATGCTGGCATGCGGCCATGGCCGCATCATCAACATCGCCTCCACGGGCGGTAAGCAAGGCGTGGAACTGGCCGCCCCGTACTCCGCGTCGAAGCACGGCGTCATCGGCTTCACGAAGGCTCTCGGCAAGGAGCTCGCCCAGTCCGGCATCACCGTGAACGCGGTCTGCCCCGGCTATGTGGAGACGCCGATGGCTGCCCGGGTGCGCCAGGGTTACGCGGCACACTGGGGCACCACGGAGGAGGAGGTGCTGACGAAGTTCCAGGCGAAGATCCCTCTCGGCCGCTACTCGACCCCCGAGGAGGTCGCGGGCCTCGTCGGCTACCTCGCAGGCGACCTGGCCGCGTCCATCACGGCCCAGGCCCTGAACGTGTGCGGCGGTCTGGGCAACTACTGACGGCGGGCGGGTCGGACAGACACCCGACCCGCATGACGCCTGTGAGCGCCCGGCCCCAGGAACCCCCGGGCGTGCTCGTCGGTTGTCTGGACGCGCCCCTGCAGAAATGAGAAACCCTGGTGAGGTACTACACGGCGGACCGGCTGATCACCGGCGACCGCGGCATATGCATCCGGGACGGTGGGGTGCTTGTTGACGGGAGGCTGATCCGGTGGGCGGGGCCCGACCGGGAGGTGCCGCGGCGTCTGCGGCGCGAAAGCAAGCATGTGGAACTCGGACCGCTGACGCTGCTGCCCGGGCTCATCGACAGCCATGTCCATCTGGCGCTGGACGGCGCGCCGGGCGCCATGGACCGGATGCGGGCCGCCTCGGACGACGAGCTGTACGCGCTGATGCTGCGCAGCGCGGCCCAACTGCTGTCCGCAGGTGTGACCACCGCTCGCGACCTCGGCGCACCTGGCGGACTAGGGGTGCGCGTCCGTGACGCGATCCGCTCGGGCCTCGCTCCGGGACCCGAACTGGTCGTGTCAGGGGTACCACTGACCGTGCCGGGCGGCCACTGCTGGTTCATGGGTGGTGCCCGTGTCGGCGAACAGGCCCTGCGACAGGCGGTACGGGAGCAGGCCCGCACCGGTGTCGATGTCATCAAGGTCATGGCGACCGGAGGCGCGTTGACTCAGGGGTCGGCCTCGTGGCAGGGGCAGTTCACGGAGCGGGAGCTTGAGGCCGTCGTCGACGAGGCGACCCGCGCGGGCCTTCCCGTCGCGGCGCACGCGCACGGCGCAGAAGGGATAGCGGCCTCCCTGCGGGCCGGAGTGCACACCATCGAGCACTGCAGTTTCCTGGACGCGTCCGGCAGGATCGTCCCGGACCAGGGCCTCATACTCCGGCTTGCCGCGAGCGGCGTCCACGTCTGCCCGACCATCAGCGTCCGTTTCACCGAACGCTGGGATCGACAAGGCCCAGATCGGGTGCCCGCCCTGCTGGCTCTGTATCGTCGGGGTGTCGCCGTCGTCGCCGGTACCGACGCGGGCACCGACGGCGCGCCCCACCACGCCTACGTCGAGGGCCTGGTCGGCATGGCCCGGCTCGGTCTGCCGCCCGCCGAGATCCTGGAAGCCGCGACGACCCGTGCCGCCCGCGCTCTGCGCGTCGAGACACTGACAGGCAGGATCGCAACCGGGCTGCGCGCCGACCTCATCGCAGTCGAGGGTGACCCATTGCGCGATGTTACGGCGCTGCGGGCCCTACGCCTCGTCGTCACGACGGGACAGGAAGTTCGCTCACCGTCCCAGTCGGCTCCCACGGACGAGTGGGCGTGGTGAGCGATACGGCAGTTCGCGAGCACTGCGGGTGGGCAGGGCCACAGGCGTACACGATGTGTGTACAACCATCCGCATCGGCCTTGCGCTTCTTCCTCTAGACTAGTTCCTCGGCCTCAACTCAGCTCGCCAGCGAGGCCGGCCTTCTTGACTAGCCGGCCCCACCGGGGGCTGCGGGCGAAGGCCCGGGCGATAGCGACGCCGCTGGGGAGGTCGCCGTCGGCATGGCGGTTCTGCTGTGCCCACTGCCAGGCTTCTCGCTGTAGCACCCGGCCGTTCCCGTCGTGCTCAGCAGGTGAGTCGGCGTCTTCCTCCTGATTGTCTTCTGGCTCCACGGGGTCGGCTTTCGCGTCGGCGGCAGGGTCAGCACTGAGGGCAGGCAGCTCTTGAGCTTCGGCCCGTTTTCCCGCGCAGCGGCGGATCTGGGACATCAGGAGCTCGTAACTGCCGATCAGAGCCAGCGAAGGCCACGCCGCGATGATGCGGCCGATCAGGCTGGGATCGGCGACGGCGATGTTCGCGCCGAGGCTGGCCAGACTGCCGACCACGAGGAGGCTCCAGGCCAGGAGGCCGCCGCGGGAGCCGTACCGGTTGGCCAGGAGGATGGACATCGAGGCGACGACGATCAGGCCATCAACAGCGAGCGGGATGAGTACCGCCGCCAGGTGGTCCTCAGCGTGACGCAGGCACAGCTCGTGCATGTGCCGGAACGAGACGACCGCGGCAATCGCCGCCAGTAGGAAAACACCGGCGATCATCGTACGCCGGATGCGGTGTACCGCAAGGGAGTTCGGAGCCATCGCTGCTCAGGCCTCCTCGTCCAGAGGAAGGTCAGCGGCAGCGATACGCGCATAGTGATTTGGTTGCAAACCCCCCTCGGACACGAACCTTTTCACTATGTGAGGGCTGAGATTCACCTCTGCTCTCGCTTTTGCTTTGCCGGGATGGTACGTCAGCCGCAGGCCCAGGCGCTGGTAGACCTCACTCTTCGGGTCTGTGGGGACTTGAGAAGATCCATTTCTCG
>NZ_BOOG01000089.1 GCF_016863115.1 Sphaerimonospora thailandensis | reverse complement strand
GGATCACGGGCATGAGTCAGCTTCCGTTGCGGGCGCAGCTTGCCAGCGCCCTGGGCCGTACGGCGGCGACGCTGTCCCGGGCCACCGGGCGTGGTGACGGTTCGGTCATCGGCGGCAGGGTCGGCCTGATGCTGGAGCCCGACCTGCTGCGCAAGCTCGCGGCGGACCGCAAGCTCGTGCTGGTCAGCGCCACGAACGGCAAGACCACCACGACCCGGTTGATCACCTCTGCGCTGCAGGAGCTCGGCGAGGTCGCGACCAACGCGTTCGGCGCCAACATGCCCGCCGGGCATGTCTCGGCGCTCGCCTCAGCCAAGGACGCGCCGTACGGCGTGCTGGAGGTCGACGAGAAGTACCTGCCCGAGGTGCTCGACACGACCCAGGCCGGCATCGTCTGCCTCATGAACCTCAGCCGTGACCAGATGGACCGGGCGGGCGAGATCTGGCAGCTCGCGCAGAAGTGGCGCAGGGCGCTCAGTGGAAAGCCGGCGCATGTGATCGCCAACTGCGACGACCCGCTGGTGACCTGGGGCGCCTCCACCGCCGCCCAGGTCACGTGGGTGGCGGCCGGGCAGCGCTGGCGCGAGGACTCCTGGTGCTGCCCCGAGTGCGGCGGCCCGCTCGACCGCTCCGCTTCCGGGGCCGCCTGGGCCTGCCGCGAGTGCCCCTTCCGCCGCCCCGAGCCCAGCTGGGTGCTCGACGGGGAGGACGTCATCGACCCGCGCGGCGCCCGCTGGCGGCTCGACATCCAGCTTCCCGGTGAGGCCAACCGGTCGAACGCCGCGATGGCGCTGGCGGTCACCGAGGCGTTCTGGCTCGATCCGGCCAGGGCCCTGCCCAGGTTGCGCATGGTCACCTCGGTCGCCGGGCGTTACACCATGGTCGAGCGCGACGGCCGCGCGCTGCGGCTGCTGTTGGCCAAGAACCCGGCCGGCTGGCTGGAGGCGTTCGATGTCGCCGATCCCGCGCTGCCGATCATCCTGTCGGTGAACGCTCAGGGACCCGACGGCCGTGACACCTCCTGGCTCTGGGACGTGGACTACCGGGTCCTGGCCGGCCGTCCCGTGTTGGTGGCCGGTGAGCGGCGTCTCGACCTGGCGCTGCGGCTCGCCGTGGCCGGCGTGCCGTTCCAGGTCTGCGACTCGTTCCAGCAGGCGATGGCGCTCGTGCCGCCCGGCCGGGCCGATGTGATCGCCAACTACACCGCGTTCCAGCAGATTCGAGCGGAGTTCGGCCGTGCAATCTGAACTGTCCATTGTCTGGATTTATCCGGACCTGCTCAGCACCTACGGAGATCAGGGCAACGTGTTGGTGCTGGAGCACCGCGCCCGGGCCCGGGGCATCGCGACCAGGACGATCCACGTCCGCTCCGCCGATCCGGTGCCGCAGCAGGGGAACATCTACCTGCTCGGCGGTGGTGAGGACCGGCCGCAGATCCTCGGCGCCGAACGGCTGCGCAGGGACGGCGGGCTGCGTACGGCGGTGGCGCGCGGCGCGGCGCTGCTGGCGGTCTGCGCCGGCTACCAGATCATGGGCTCGGTGTTCGGCGGTGAGGACGGCCGGCCGGTGGAGGGCATCGGCCTGCTCGACATCAGCTCCGGCCGGGGTGAGCGGCGCGCGGTGGGTGAGCTGGCCGCCGACGTCGACCCCGCCCTGGGCGGCCTGCCCAGGCTGACCGGATTCGAGAACCACATGGGCGTCACCAGGCTTGGGCCCGGCGTGCGCCCGCTCTCCCGGACGATCGTCGGGACCGGCAACGGCGACGGCACGGAGGGCTGCTACGCGGGCAGGGTCATCGGGACCTACCTGCACGGCCCCGCGCTCGCTCGCAACCCGGCCCTCGCGGACCTGCTGCTCAGCTGGGTCGTCGGGCCGCTCACGCCGATCGACGACAGCTGGTACCAGCGGCTGCGTGAGGAGCGCCTCACAGCCGTGCTGCCCCCCGCCTGAGCCTTGCAGCCCGGGCCGCCTGCGTCCGGCCTCGGCGGACGAGTTCCGTAGACGAGTTCCGTAGACGAGTTCAGTAGACGAGGGCCTGGGTGCCGTCGGTGAGGATCTCCTCGACGAACGTCGAGGCCCCCGCGATCCGCACGCCTTCGATGAGGTCGTCGACCGTGATGCCGCGGCGGGCGGCGCACTGCGTGCACAGTGTGACCCTGCCTCCCGCGAGCATCGCGTCGAGCAGGTCCTGCAGCGGCGGCGCCTCCGCCAGGGAGAACTCCTTGGCCCGGCCGGGCAGTGCGAACCACGACGACTCGCCCGTCAGCCAGAGCGAGACCGGTACGCCGGCGGCCAGGGCGGCCGCCGCGACGGTGAACGCCTGGTTGCACCGCTCGGGTGCGTCGGCCCCGGCGGTCACCTTGATCACCAGTGATCGTGCCATGCTCGCAGCCTAGCCCCTGAGCCTTCGGGCGACGGCGTCGCGTGCCGTACAAGTAGGGATAAATGCCTCTACGTGCGAGGCGAGTTACGCCGACGCCATCTGGGCCGCGCGCAGCAGGACATGGCTTGCGAAACACGACCTAAGCTCATTCGCATGGACCAACATCCCGACCTTGAGTCGATCGCCTTCCTCCTTGGCCGCTGGGAGGGGGCCGGTGTGATCGGCTATCCGACGATGGAGAGCGCCAACTTCGGGCAGGAGGTGGTGTTCGGGCACAACGGAAAGCCGTTCCTCACCTACGAGAGCCGGACCTGGCTGCTGGACGCCGAGGGCGTCAAGGTCCGCCCGCTGGCCAGGGAGTCTGGTTTCTGGCGGATCCTGCCCGAGCGCCAACTGGAGGTCTGCATCGCCCATCCCACCGGCATCGTGGAGATCTACGTGGGCGAGGTCGTCTTCCACAAGATCGAGCTGCGCACCGACATCGTCGCGCGCACCGTGACGTCCAAGGAGTACAGCGCGGGCCACCGGCTCTACGGCCTGGTGAACGGCAACCTCATGTACGCCTATGACATGGCGGCGGTCGGACAACCGCTCCAGTCGCACGCGTCGGCCGAGCTCAAGAAGGTCGCCGACTTCGACCCCGGAGCCGACGCCTGAGGCATGGAAGAACCCCGGGCGTGCTCCGCTTCTCAAGAGGCTCTTCTGGAGAGGATCTCTCTGAGAGGCGGGCCGGCTGGACCATGGCCGAGGACGCGAAACGTGCTCGGCCGCCGGCCGCCCGGGGTTCCGGTGACTGTTGTGGATTCGCCAGACGTCGTACGACATCCGGACGGAAGGTCCCGATGGGCGCCGCCTAGCGGACAGCCACCTCGCTAGCCCAATAATGATCAACCATTGTTTGGACCACCTCCCTTCTGCGTATCTGCACCGTATGCGAGCCGCCCCGGGCCGGGCAAACGATTATCTGTGGCGGGATTCGCCCGGATATGTAACGTATGGCGATCTGGCCGCGCGCAGCAGGACATGACTCGTGAAACACGACCTAAACTCTGGTCATGGTCGAGACTTGGCACGAGGAGCTGCGCGCGCGGGGCTACCGGGTCACTCCCCAACGGCAGCTCGTGCTGGAGGCGGTCACCGAGATGGGGCACGCCACGCCGGAGGAGATCTGCTCGCGCGTGCAGGAGACCGCCCGGGGCGTGAACATCTCGACCGTCTACCGCACGCTGGAGCTGCTCGAAGAGCTCGGGCTGGTCACCCACACCCACCTCGGCCACGGCGCGCCCACCTACCATCTCGCCTCCGAGGCCGATCACGTGCACCTGGTCTGCCGGGGCTGCGGTGAGGTCACCGAGGTCGCCCCCGACCTCGTTCACGGCCTGGTGTCCGCGCTCGACGAGCAGCTGGGCTTCGTCACCGATGTCCGGCACCTCACCGTCTTCGGGCACTGCCGCGGCTGCCGCTGATCCGCACGGCGCACCCCACGGGTAGCCTTGAGCCATGCGGAGCCCATTGCTTGACACACCCGGGGCGGTCGCCGGGGAGACGCCGGACGATTCGGTCGCCGCGCATTACGGTGATCCGTACGGGGAGCAGCGCGCGCTCGCGGCCGGGCGGGCGCTCGTCGACCGGAGCAACCGGGAAGTCGTACGGATCTCCGGTCCCGACCGGTTGAGCTGGCTCAACAGCCTGAGCTCACAGAAGCTCGACACCCTCGAACCGGGCGCCCCCACCGAGACCCTGTTCCTCGACCCGCAGGGCCGGGTCGAGCACCACCTGACCCTGGTGGACGACGGCGAGGCCATCTGGGGCCATGTCGAGCCGGGCACCTCCGGAGAGCTGGTCGCCTTCCTGGAGAAGATGCGGTTCACGCTGCGGGTCGAGGTGGCCGACGTCAGCTCTGATTACGCCGTGGTCTCCATCACCGCGCCCGGCGCCGCGGATGCGGTGGCGATGGTCGGCGACGGCATCGTGACGGTCGGCGGCGATCTGCTGGTGCCGCGTGACCGGCTGGCCGGCCTCCCCGCCGACCTGGGTCTGCGGCCGGCCGGGCTCTGGGCGTACGAGGCGCTGCGAATCGAGGCGCACATCCCGCGGCTGGGCTTCGAGACCGACCACAAGACGATCCCGCACGAGGTCGGCTGGATCGGCGCCGCCGTACACCTGACCAAGGGCTGCTATCGGGGCCAGGAGACGGTCGCCAGGGTCCACAACCTCGGCCACCCGCCGCGCAGGCTGGTCTTCCTGCATCTGGACGGCAGCGTGGACGTGCTGCCGCCGCACGGTGCGCCCGTGACGCTCGGCGTCGGCAAGCCGGTGGAGGCCGAGCCGGAGGCGGCCGTCGAAGGGGCCGCCGAGCCGGGTCAGCTCGGGTTCGTCGGCTCGTCGGCCCGCCATCACGAGCTGGGCCCGATCGCCCTGGCCGTCGTGAAGCGGACCGTGCCGGTGGACATCGATCTGCTGGCGGGCGGCGTGGCCGCCGCGCAGGAGGTCGTCGTCCCCCCGGACGCCGGCCGGAACGTCAAGATCGACCCAGCGCTGCGCCGCCGCCTCCGCTGACGAGGCCGGGATCAGACCTCGAGGATCAGGGTGATCGGGCCGTCGTTGGTCAGCGAGACCTTCATGTCGGCGCCGAACACCCCGGTCTCCACCCGGGCGCCCAACGTCCGCAGTTCCTCGATCACGGCCTCGACCAGTGGCTCGGCCACCGGGCCCGGCGCCGCCGCCTGCCAGGTGGGGCGGCGGCCCCGGCGGGCGTCGCCGTACAACGTGAACTGGCTGATCACGAGCAGCGGCGCGGCCACGTCGGAACAGGACTTCTCGCCATGCAGGACGCGCAGCCCCCACAGCTTGGCGGCGAGCCTGGCCGCCTCGGCCCGCCCGTCGGTGTGGGTGACGCCGATGAGCACGAGCAGGCCCGGCTCGTCGATCGCGCCGACGACCTTGCCTTCGACCACTACTGACGCGGAGCCGACCCGCTGAACGACAGCACGCATGGCCCCGAATTCTGCCATGCCGACCGGCTTCATAAACTGCCCACTATGTCTGAACTGATCGTCGAGGTGGCCCGTTCCGGGTTCGTCGAGTCCGTCCACCGGGCGCGGGTGCACGTGGTGAACGCGCAGGGTTCGCCGGTCCTGGTCCACGGCGACACGGAGAGCCTCACCTCTCCCCGCTCCGCGATGAAGCCGCTTCAGGCGCTGGCCATGGCCCGCTGCGGCCTGCCGCTCGAGGACGAACTGCTCGCGCTCGCCTGCGCCAGCCACAGCGGGGAGTCCTTCCACATCGACGGCGTACGGAAGATCCTGGCCGGGGTGGGGCTGGACGAGTCCGCCCTGGGCTGCCCCGAGGACATGCCTCTCGACCGGGCGTCGCGCGATCGGATCGTCCGGGAGCACGGCGCGCCCGCCAGGATCTACATGAACTGTTCGGGCAAGCACGCGGCGATGCTCGTCACGTGTGCGGTGAACGGCTGGCCGACCGAGGGATACCTGCGTCCCGGGCACCCGCTGCAGCGGGCGATCAGGGCGACGGTCGAGGAACTCACCGGAGAACGGGTCGCGGCGACCGGCGTGGACGGCTGCGGCGCCCCGCTGTTCTTCGTCTCGATGGCCGGTGTCGTACGCGCCTTCCGCCGGCTCCCGGTGGCCGCCCCCGGCAGCCCGGAACGGCGGATCGCCGACGCCATGCGCGCCCACCCCCAGTGGACGAGTGGTACGGCACGGCCGGAGGCGGAGCTCATGCGGGCGATCCCCGGGCTGCTGGTGAAGGTGGGCGCCGAGGCGTTCAACGCCTTCGCCTTCTCCGACGGCCGGGCCGGCGCCATCAAGATCGTGGATGGCGGCGACCGGGCCCGTACACCGGTGACGGTCGCCGCGCTGCGCGCTGTCGGACTGGACGCGCCGGAGTTGGCCGGACTCGCCACCATGCCGCTGTTCGGCGGCGGCGAGCCGGTCGGCGAGATCCGCGTCCGTCAGGCGTGAGCCGCCCCGGTCACTGCGATCGGGCGTGGCGGGCGGCGGAGATCGCACCGGACGTGGTCATCGTGAACGTCCGGCGCTAGTCCTCGGCCGTAGGCTGTTCGGTCATGGCACGTACGCGCCTGTACCGGCATGGGGTCCTGACGGCCGAAGGGTTTCCGGTCGCCGACGTGTCGGATCACCTGGAGGATCCGTCCGCCGTCGTGTGGGTGGACCTGCACGCGCCCACCGAGGACGACCTGCGCGCGATCAGCGAGGAGCTGGGGCTCCACGAGTTGGCGGTCGAGGACGCCCTGCAGCGCAAACAGCGGCCGAAACTCGACGTCTACGACAGCCACAAGTTCCTGAACGTCTACGCCGCCCGCTTCGACACGGAGTCGGGACGGCTGGAGGTCGCCGACGTGGCCGTGTTCATCACGGGTCACGCACTGGTCACCGTACGGACCTCCGACGACTTCGCCATCGACGAGGTCGTCCGGCGCTGGGACGCGTCGCCGCGCCTGGCCGAACACGGCGTGGCCTTCCTGATCCACGGGCTGCTCGACTACGTGGTGGACAGCCACTTCGACACGGTCGAGGCGATGGACGAGCAGATCGAGGCGCTCGAGGAGATGGTGTTCGACGAGCGGCCGGTCGGCCCCGACGAGCAGCGGCGCACGTACGAGCTGCGCAAGAGCCTGGTCACGCTCCGCCGGATCGTCATGCCGATGCGGGAGGTGGTCAACACGCTCCTGCGGCGGAACGAGGAGATCGGCGACGGTGCGCTGGCTCCGTACTTCCAGGACGTGTACGACCAGGTCCTGCGTGCCTCCGAATGGACCGAGTCGCTGCGCGACCTCCTCGGCAACGTCCGGGAGGCGCAGTTGACCATGCAGGGAAACCGGATGAATATGATCATGAAGCGGGTGACGAGCTGGGCGGCCATCATCGCCGTGCCCACAATGATCACCGGCTTCTACGGGCAGAACATCCCGTTTCCCGGCTTCGGCGCCCCGTGGGGGTTCCTGACGTCCACCTTGGCCATCGTGCTCGTGTCGGTGGTGCTCTACCGGGTGTTCCGCGCCCGCGACTGGCTCTGACCACCCGCCGTCGGTGACTTACCAGGGACCGTACGGCCCCTGGCTGCCGCCGCCCCCGCGGTACTCGTTCACCGCGGGCTTCACGTCGGCCAGGTAGATGCCGGCGGCGATGACCGCGATGATGGTGAAGAGGTTCGGCATCCCCCCGCCGAAGTAGCCCACTGCGCCCGAGAAAGTGAACAGCGTCGCGAAGCCCAGGATGATGAGCCAGAGCGGCTTGGTCTGCTTGCCCGCCGCGGGGAAGGCGCGAGTGGGAATGCGCAGCGCGTGGATGAGCGCCCAGGCGCACATCACGAACGCCGCGATGGAGAGCAACCAGAAGATGAGGCTCAGGATGCTGTTCACCGGGCCGAACATGGACTCTCCCAGACGGTCATGGTCCCTTGATGCCCCCCAGACTAATGTCCCCGGGCGACAAGTGTCGTCAGCGTGATCGAGGTGACGTGATCGCGATCCCCCGATCTCTGAAAGCCCGGCACGCAAAGGAGCGGCCCGCCTCCCGGATCTCGGGAAGCGGGCCGTTTCACGCCTGGGAAGGATCCCGGGTCCCGGGTGACTGCGTGGGCCTCGGGTCCTACGCGAACGGCGGCCTCAGGGCTGTGTCGCCTCAGGGCTGTGTCGCTTCATGACTGTGTTGCCTCAGGACTGGGTCGTCGTCTTGGCGCGGGTGCCGGCCGGGCGCCGGGCGGCGGTCTCGCCGGTGGGAGCGGGCGCGGCGGCGGGCTCGGCCCTCTCCGAGACGTCCTCGAGTTCCAGGGCGGTCTCGCCGGTCACCTTGCTGACGATCCTCCGGCCTCGGACGGCGAGGTCGTCATAGAACCGGGTGAACCGGGTGGTGGCGGCGTCGGCGTACTCCCGTGCCTTCTCCGGGAAGTCCCTGGCCACCGTCTCGGCCTTGCCCTGGACGGTCGACGCGTACTCCCGCGTCCGCTCCACGGCGAAGTCGCCGACACCGGCGAGCGCGTAGAACGGCTTGGAATCCGCGATCCTTTTAACCTGCGTTGCGAGGGTCATGGGCTATCCTTCCTTTACTTCCGGTGTAATGCCGTCGCGCGAGGGAACCGGGTCGTCCCCGAGATGCTCAGCCGATTGCGGCGGCTGAGCGGATTCGGCCCGGTTCTCCTTGCGGAACGATTCGTAGATGTCGATCAGCACCTGGCGTTGCCGCCCGGTGAGTGTGACGTCTGCCCGGATCGCGGCCAGCACATCGCTGTCCGGCTGCCGGTCCTCGATGAGGCCCGCCTGAACGTACAGCGCCTGCGCGGAGATGTGCAGGCCCTTGGCGATCTGGTTCAGGATCTCGGCGCTCGGCTTGCGCAGCCCCCGTTCCACCTGGCTCAGATACGGGTTGGACACGCCGGCCTGCGCGGCGAGCTGGCGGATCGAGATCTTCGCCTGCTGCCGCTGCTGGCGGATGTATTCGCCGAGCGAGCCGACCTTGGGCAGTTCCATGTCTCCAGTCTGCCTCCTGGTGCTTGCAATTGCAAACCCGGCGATTAACTTAAGCTAGCACCCAAGAATCAGCCAGGAATCAGCCACAGCAACAGTGCCGAGGCCGTCAGCACGACAGAGCCGGTCAGGATGAGGAAGCGGTGCGGGGCCGGGATCGTGGCCTCCGGCCGTACGAGCCGGTTCACCCTGGCCATCACGTTCGCTCCGGCGGTGCTCTTCGGCCTGCCCGGCATCCGCGCCGGGCCCGCGGGCGTACCACCGAGCGTGCCGAGTGCGCCGTCCGGAGTCGGGAGCGTGGCGGTCGCGGTCCCGAAGCGCAGCAGCGCCGTGGCGAGCCGCCGCGGGCTGCACTGCCGCCGGGCGCGGTCGTCGGCCGCCATCTCGATGAGCAGTTCCACCGATGCCTGCGCGTCCCGGATCAGCCTCGACCAGGGCAGCGCGCGGCGCAGCGCGGCGAACGGCAGCAGCACGAGGTCGTGCCGCTCCCGCACATGCGCGCTCTCGTGTGCCAGCACCGCGTGGAGCTCGTCCGGGGACAGCAGGCTCAGCGTCCCATTGCTGATCACGACCTCTGACCTCAGCCCGGGCAGGCAGTAAGCCGCGGCTCCCGGGAAGTCCACCACGCGCACGCCGGGGACCGCGGGTTCGTCGCGGGCGATCAGCGAGAGCAGCTCGCGGTGCCGGCGCCGGGCGCGCAGCGTCTGGGCTCCGGCGGTGAGTGGCAGCGCCACGAGAAGGGCCAGAAGCGCCAGACCGGCCACGAGGGCGGTCAGCCTGACCAGGTCGCGCAGGTCGTGCACCCCGTAGCTGAACGTCGTCAGCACCCCGGCGAGGCCGTGGACCACGCCCCTGCCGTACGGCTCGAGCGCGTAGGCGAGCAGCGCGCCGGTGGTGGCCAGCCCCCACGTGACGCCGACCGACTGCCACAGCAGGATGGCGGTGCGGGGCGCGTGCCAGGTCCACCTGGCCCGAATGAGCGCCTCCGCCGCCAGGACGCAGGCGGTGGCGAGCGCCGCGAGGACAGCCGCCGCGATCAATGGTCCTCCAGCTCCGTGAGGGCTCTTCGCAGGATCTCCGCCTCGGAGCCCGACACTGCCTGGGCGAAGCGCGTCAGCGCCGCGTCGCGGTCACCGGTCAGGTCGAGGGCTTCGAGCATGAGCTCGGCGACGTAGGCGTCGCGGCTCGCCGCGGGCTGGTAACGCCAGGCCCGCCCATCCCTCGTGCGGTTCAGGAAGCCTTTGCGGGAGAGCCGGTCGAGCACGGTCATCACGGTGGTCGGCGCGAGGTCGCGGTCCTCGATGAGGCGCCCGACCTCGCGGGCTGTCAACGGGGCGCTCCGCGCCCACAGAATGTCCATGATGGTGCGTTCAAGCTCGCCGAGTCCCTTCACATCCTCAAGGCTACCCGTAGTAGTACTACGCACCGTAGAGAGGTAGGAGCCATGAACGTCTTGCTCGTCCGCGGCGACATCACGGAGCAGCGGGTGGACGCGATCGTCAACGCGGCCAACTCGTCCCTGATGGGCGGCGGCGGCGTGGACGGGGCGATCCACCGGCGCGGCGGCCCCGACATCCTGGCCGAGTGCCGGGAACTGCGCGGGTCCCGTTACCCGGACGGCCTGCCGACCGGCCAGGCCGTGGCCACCACCGCCGGGCTGCTGCCGGCCAGATGGGTGATCCACACGGTGGGGCCCGTTTACTCGCGTGGCGAGGACAGGTCGCATCTGCTCGCCTCCTGCTACCGGGAGTCGCTGAACGTCGCCGTATCGCTGGGGGCCGCCACGGTGGCGTTCCCCGCCATCTCCACCGGGGTCTACCGGTGGCCGATGCGCGACGCGGCCCGGGTCGCCCTCTCGACGGTACGGCAGGCCTTGTCGCCGGGGTCGTCCGTCAACGAAGTGCGGTTCGTGCTGTTCGATTCCGCAGCCTATGCCGTGTTCGAGGAGAGCTTGGCGGAAACGAGGTAAGCATTCGGTTAGGGAGTGTTTCACCAGTGCTGTCCGTCGCGAGCAGGGCGGAGCAGGCGCCACGGCTGCCGACAACCTTCGGCGCCGCGACGGGGAGTCAGGGGGCCACGGCGCGCCAGGGAAGGGTGAGTTCGCCAAGCCGCCAGCGCGCGGTCCCACCCGTCGGGGATGCCGTCGCCACGGGCCAGTCCCGGGCCAGCGACTCGGCCGCCCTGATCCAGCGCTGGCGGTGGCCGTACGCGCCGAAGGGGGCGCAGGCGGCCCACGCCCGGTCCCAGTCGGCGAGGAAGGCGTGCACCCGCTCACCCGGCACGTTGCGGTGGATGAGCGTCTTGGGCAGCCGTTCGGCCAGTTCCGATGGCTGCCCGAAGCCGCTGAACCGTGCCGCGAAGGTCAGTGTGCGAGGGCCTTCGGCGCCGAGCGTGACCCACACCGCCCGATGGCCGATCTCCGAACAGGTGCCCTCGACGATCACTCCGGCGGGGTGGATCCCGGCGCGCAGCCGGTCCCAGTGCGCCCAGGCTTCGGCCTCGCCGTACTGCCTGAGCACGTTGAACGCGCGCACGACCATGGGCGGCCGGTCGACCGGCAACTCGAAGCCGCCGCGCACGAAGGACACGCCCTCCCGTTCGTACGGCTTGGCCGCGGCGACCCGCTCGGGATCGATCTCGATGCCCACGATCTGAACCGTCGGGCACACCCGGCGCAACCTGCCGAAAAGCTCACATGTGGTGATGTGGGAGGCGCCGTAGCCGAGATCCACCACCAGAGGTCGCGCGGCCGACCGGAGCAGCGGGCCGTGCACGGCGGCGATCCACCGGTCGGACCGCCGCAGCCGGTTGTGCCCGGTGGTCCCCCGGGTGATCGTCCCGATCGGCCGGCTCCTCACGTGCCCCACGGGACTCACGTTGTCGAGGGAACGCGATGCACCTTGTGCTGGGCGGCCTGCGCACGCGGCCGGACGACCATCCGGTCGATGTTCACGTGCGACGGACGCGTGACGGCGAAGGTGATCACATCGGCGATGTCGTCGGCGGTCAGCGGGTCGGGGACGCCCTCGTACACCCTCTCGGCACGCTCGGCGTCGCCCCGGAAGCGGGTCAGCGAGAACTCCTCGGTCTTGACCATGCCGGGTGCGATCTCGACGATCCGGACCGGCT
>NZ_BOOG01000088.1 GCF_016863115.1 Sphaerimonospora thailandensis | reverse complement strand
GCCACTGACCCCCCGAAGCCACTGACCCCCCGAAGCCACTGACCCCCCGAAGCCACTGACCCCCCGAAGCCACTGACCCCGAAGCCACGGGCCCCGAAGCCGCCGGCCCGGGAACGGTCAGAACGCCGGCAGGTCGGCCCATCGGGTGACGGCGCCGGCACGGCTGTCGGTGCCGTACCGAACGGCCAGCGCCTTGACCAGGGCGCTGCCGCAGCCGAGCACGTCACGCCGGGGTGCGACGCCCGGCCACACCGGCGCCAGCGCCGTCTCGGTCTCGACGATCTCGACGCGGACCACCGTACGCACGCCGTCACGGCGCAGGGAGAGCCGCAACTCGGCCGGCGGCAGGCCGTGCATGACGGAGTCGGTGACAAGGTCGGAGATCGCCAGCAGGGCTTCCTGGGCGGCGGCGGCGGGGATCCCCCAGGCTGCCAGCACGCCCTGCGCACAGCGGCGCACCGTGCCGACTCCCTCGGGGACGTGCGGCAGTTCACATGTGTACATGTTCTTGAACGGCGGTGCCGTGGCGACGACGGCCGCGCCGTCGATGGTCGGGCAGTTCATCATGCTGTGCTCCTCGGTCACCGGCGAGACGCCCTCCCCCTCCGCCCTGCCGCGCCCCCCGATACAGGCTCCACACGGACGGAAAGACTGTTCTGCATTGAAGAGTAGGCGGGGGCGCCATGACCGGCTATCCGCCGTACGAGGGCCGCTATCCGGATAGCGAACGACAGCCAGGCTCTCCGCCCCACTCCCCGCCGTGCCCTGCGGCCCCCTGCCGGGATGTTCTCCGGGGAGGCGGGGAACAACGCGTGAGGGCGGTGGGTTTGGGGACGGCAGGGAGAGAACCCGCAGACGCCGTAGATACCGCAGACAGACAGGAGCCCACCATGCGCGCCATCGTCGTCAACACCCCCGGCGGGTCCGCCGCGCTGGAGCCCGCCGAGATCCCCGACCCCGTGCCCGGCCCCGGTGAGGTGCTGGTGGACGTGGCGGCGAGCGGGGTGAACTTCATCGACGTCTACCACCGGGAGGGCCGCTATCCGCTGCCGGTGCCGTTCGTCCCCGGCTCCGAGGGCGCCGGTACGGTCACGGCCGTGGGTGAAGGGGTGAGCGACGTCGTCGTCGGCGACCGCGTCGGCTGGGCACAGGTGCTCGGCTCGTACGCCGCCAAGGCCGTGATCCCGGCCGAGCAGGCGATCGTGCTGCCTCCCGGGGTGTCGCCGGGCCTCGCGGCCGCCGTACTGCTCCAGGGCCTCACCGCGCACTACCTCACCCATTCGACCTACGCCGTACGGCAGGGCGACGACGTGCTCGTCCACGCCGCCGCCGGCGGCATGGGGCTGCTGCTCACGCAGATCGCCAAGCTGCGGGGCGCCCGAGTGATCGGTACGGTTTCCACCCCCGAGAAGGAGAAGCTCGCCAGGCAGGCCGGCGCCGACGAGGTGATCGGCTATGAGGACTTCGCCGACGAGGTGAAGAAGATCACCGGCGGGGGCGCCCACGTGGTCTACGACGGGGTCGGCGCCGCCACCTTCGACGGCTCGCTCACGTCGCTGCGCCCACGTGGGATGCTCGCGTTGTACGGCGCGGCCAGCGGGGCGGTGCCGCCGTTCGACCCGCAGCGGCTGAACGCCGCCGGCTCGGTCTTCCTGACCCGGCCCTCGCTCACCCACTACGTCGCCGACCGTGAGGAACTGCTGTGGCGGGCGGGCGACGTGCTGGGCTGGGTGGCCTCGGGGGCGCTCAAGGTGCACGTCTCACAGCGCTACCCGCTGGCCGAGGCGCGCCGCGCGCACGACGACCTGGAGGCCCGGCGCACCACCGGCAAGCTGCTGCTCGTCCCCTGACCCGCAGGCGTCAGCACGGCGACAGGGTGTGGCGCCCGGGGAGGCGATGGCGGTAGCGGGACACGACCCGGTAGCCCGCATCGGCCGCCCAGCTCAGCGGCGGAGCGAGCATGAGCCTGCCGGCCGTACGCCACCGTGTCAGAGGTTGCAGGGCCAGGATCAGCGCGACCGCCCGCGCGCCCTGGGCCCGCAGCCCATCCGGGCCGATGAGCTGTACGGACGCGGCCGCCTGCTCGCGAGTGAGCCCGAAACCCGCGAGATCGACGAACTGCCAGGCGCGCACGGCGGGCATGTACGGCAACAGCCTCCGCCCGGCGTTCACGCACAGCTGGCAGAAGCCGCATTCCCCGTCGAACAGCAGCAGGACCCGGTTGGTACTGCCCACGATGTCGAATCTACCAATGCGCCCCGGCTCGTCCTCATCGGTCACCGCGGCGATGTCTGACGATGTCTGATGAGGCTCGCGATCCCCAGGGTGCCCGCCGCCAGGGCGACGGCGGTGAGCGACACCGCGCGGGCGAGCCGTACGGAGCGCCGGATGTCCGCGACGCCCGGACGTGGGCCGTCGCCGAGCTCGGGGCGGTGCTCCACCCGGCCGCCGTAGTCGTTCGCGCCGCCGAGCCGTACGCCGAGGGCGCCGGCGAAGGCGGCCTCGCACCGGCCGGAGTTGGGGCTGGGATGGCGGCGGCCGTCGCGGCGGAGCACGGCGGCGGCCCGGCGCGGAGAGCCGCCCGCTGTGCCGGCCAGCGCCACGGTGAGCAGGCCGGTCAGCCGGGCCGGCAGGAAGTTGGCCGCGTCGTCGAGCCGGGCCGACGCCCACCCGAACCTCTCGTAGCGCGGTGACCGGTGGCCGACCATCGCGTCGAGCGTGTTGATCGCCCGATAGGCCAGCAGGCCCGGCACGCCGAAGGCCGCGCCCCACACCAGCGGGGCGACGACGGCGTCGGAGGTGTTCTCCGCGATCGACTCGACCGTCGCGCGGGCGATCTCCCCGGCGTCCAGCCTCGACGGGTCGCGGCCGCACAGGTGCGGCAGCCGCTCGCGGGCGGCCCGCAGATCGCCTGTCTCAAGGGCGGCGGACAGGTGTGCGCCCTCTCTGGCGAGGGTCGTGCCGCCGAGCACGGCCCAGGTCGCGGCGGCCGTCACGGCCGTACGGGCGACCGGGCACGACCGGGTCAGCCGGTCGGCCGCCAGCCCGATGCCCGCCGCGGCACCCACGCAGGCGGCGGTGAAGGCGACCCCGGAGGCTCGAGAATCACGATAGATGCGCTTTTCCAGGGCGGCGGCGCGGTTGCCGAACACGGCAACGGGATGGCCTCTCCTGGGGTCGCCCACCACCATGTCGATCGCGGCCCCCAGCAGGATGCCCGCCGCCGTCGCCCTGCTTCTGATCACGGCGGCAATTCTCCCCCACCCCGGCCGATGACCTGTCAGGCGGGAGCTTCAGACGAGGTGGGCGCGCAGCGCGTCCTCGTTGGCGTCCAGCCAGTCGGCGGCCCTTCTGATCCGCTCGCCCGCGCCGTTCGACCACATCCGGGCCCAGCCGCCGCCCAGCGTCTGCGCCTTCTTCCGCATGAGGCCGTACGACCGGTCGAACCGGACGCGAGCCAGACCCGGCAGCCGGAGCCGGTCGCGCCGGGCCAGGCCGTACGCGTCGCAGAACAACCGCAGCCGCGGCCCGACGTCCGCCGTGCGCAGCAGCGGATCGCGGTCGATCGGGTCGTCGATGGGCGCCCAGTGCCGCAGCGTGATGAGCACGTCGAACAGCCGCGTCGTCGGCCGGGCCAGGTCGAAGTCGATCAGCGCGTACGGCACGGGCTCGGCCGCCTCGCGGAACACGACGTTCTGCGGGGTGACATCACAGTGGCCGACCAGCTCGGGCGCGTCGTCCGGGGCCGAGCCGACCTCCCAGACGGCGCCCGCCGGCGGGACGAACGACGCCGCCGCGTCGTGGAGCCGCCGCAGCAGACGGGCGAGTTCGGCGAGGGTCTCGTCGGCTGCGGCGTAATCGGGCAGCGGGTGCGTCGGCACCCGGCCTTCGACGAACGTGAGGATCTCCCTGCCGAGCTCATCGACGCCCAGCACGCGGGGGGCGCCGTCGAACCCGGCCGCCTCCAGGTGCCTCAGCAGCGCGTGCACCGACGGCGACGACGCCCGCATCGGACGCCGGACCGTGTCCCCCACCCGTACGACTCCCTCGGTGACGTCGCCCCCATGGAGCGGGATCTCCTGAGGATCCGTACGCGTGGACATGTCCAGGCAGCCTACTGAGCAGAACAGCATTCCGGAGGCGACTTCCGCCGGTTTTGGCAGTTCCCAACGCCACTTTTGCGCGCACTTCGTGCCGTTCGGCCGTACCGATGCCCGGTTGCGCGTCCAGACGTAAGGCGGCCTGACCATCACCGTACGGTTCGCTGCTCACTGCGGCCACGCGGCCAGCAACTCTCCGGGGCCGTAGGCGGCATCGAGTCCCGGGCAGTCGAGTCCACCGCGCGAGACCGCCACGACCGGGACGGGTTCGGCGGTGAGCGCGGCGCGGTGACGGTGGAGGGCTGCCAGGTCGTGCCGGTCGAACGGTGATTGCTCCAGCCACTTGATGGAACCGACGAAAAGCAGCTCCTTGGCGATGGGGGCGCGGTCTGCCCCGACGATGTCGATCTCGATGTCGTTGGTGCGGGTCCAGTAGCCACCCACCGCGGGGGCTGCGGGCAGCCGGTCGTCGGGCAGTATCCGGGCGAGCGCGTCCCGGATGAGCGGCTCGACGGCCCGGCCGCGCCAGCTGGTCCAGCTCTCCCGGATGCGTTCCAAGGTCAGATCGCCCCGCCCCCGCTCGATCTCCCCCATGAACGGACCGAGAAGGTGCAGCCAAAACCGCAGGTAAGGATCCGTCACCCGGTAGCGGCGGTCCTTCGACGGGCGCAGGGAAACGGGCAGTTCCGCAGCGACGATCCGCTTGTCCGTGAGCAGCTTCAGCGCTCGCTGCAGTGGCGTGGCCCCGATCCCGCCGGCCGAGCGGGCGATGTTGGTGAAGGTCCGCTCGCCACTGCCGATCGCCGCCAGCACCGCACGGGCCTGAGCCTGCGGCGGGAACTCCGCGGCCAGCGAGCGCTCGGCCGACACCAGCAGCGCCGAGACCGGATCATTCAGCGCCTCGCCGAGGAAGTCCCACAGCCCCGCGCCCCGCGGCCATTCCGTGCAGATCAGCGGCAGCCCGCCGGTGACCAGGGCGGCGTCGAAGGCTTCCGCCGGATCCAGCCCCAGCATCCGCCCCACCTCCGCGGGGTTCAGCGGCCCGAGCACCATCTCCCGGCCTCGCTGGTGGAAAGGTCGCCCGTAGCTGTTCAGTGCCTCCATCATCGACAGATCCGAGCCGATGAGGACCAGCAGCACCGGTTTCGTCTCCAGGGCTCTGTCCCAGGCCCGCTGCAGCATCCCCTCGAAGGCGCCGTCGGCATCCATCAGGTACGGCACCTCGTCTATCACCAGGACGCTCGGCCGGTCGGCGGGCAGCGCCGCGGCCAGCACATCGAACGCGGCATCCCAGCTCTCCGGCCGCGCGGCGGCGACCAGGTGCGCCAGCGGCAGCGTCGATGCCTGGGCGTCCCGGGCCAGCCGTGCCAGATCGTCCTGAGGCGACGCGCCGGTGGCCGCGTAAAACAGGTACGGCGCCGTGGCGCGCTCCACGAACCGCTCGACCAGCCGCGACTTGCCCACCCGGCGCCGCCCGCGCAGCATCACGCACCGGCCCGGCCGTTCTCCTCCGACCCCCGCCGCGACCTTCTGCAGCTCGCGCTCCAGCGTCGCCAGCTCTTGTCGGCGGCCGACGAAATCCACCATGCTGACCGACCCCCGGATGATACTAACATCAATGTTACTAACAAGAATGTTAGCAACATCGTGCGTACAGGAGGCCCGATCGCGGACCCGGGTGGCGTGGCTGGAGCGCCGTGCTCTACTCCTCGGGGCCGCTCATCGGCTCCCGCTGCCGACTTCAGGGATGACCGTTACGGGCGGCGGCCGAAGTCGGTGGTGCCACTGACGAGCCGGTTCCCCGTTGACGTCCGTCCGCCGGCCACCGGCGACGACGCCCGCCGGCTGTCGGGCTCAGTCACCGACCGGGCATCGACTGTGGTTCCTGCGGGGAGACCACGTACGCTTGCTGCTGCGGATGCCCTGGTCAGCCGTACGGACCGGGGTCGGCTGACACATATCCGGGAAAGCGGGTGTGTACCCACTCCCAGGATCATGCAGAATTAGGCACGAGCGCCCTTAGCTCAGCTGGATAGAGCATCGGACTTCTAATCCGACGGTCGCAGGTTCGAATCCTGCAGGGCGCGCTCACCCCATCAGCCCAAACCCCGGCTGACCTGGGCATTCTCTTGATCGCGCCCTGACCGCCCGCGCAGCCGTACGCCATCAGACGCGGCCCTGTGCGGCCACTCCCGGAATATACCCGGCATGATCATTGAGACGTTTCCGCAGGTCAGCTCCAGGGTTCGCCGCTCCCCGGAACGATTCTGAGCCTCCCCGAGCACGCGGCAGGGTGGTTCGCGGAGCCGAGGTGTGGCACGATGCGACTCATGACGATCAGAAAGGGCGATGCCGCGTAGGCCGCCGAGCGCCATCCGCGCTCATCAAGCAGCAGCCCGAGAACAGGGCCGACCAGCTCGTCAGATTCCCGGCCTATCAAGCCGGACCCATGCGGCGATCGCACGCCTGGAGGCCCAGGGGCTGGGGACGGACACCGTCGCTCAAGCCTTTGATCAGTACAGAGACTTTCTCCGACGCCCCGGCCGGATTCTGTACGTCCCGCCACATTCATGTCCATGCTGTGATCCCACTGAGGCACGCGACACCCTGGAACTCGCGCTACGTCGACTACCGCCGGCAGCACGCGCAGATCTCGGGCGGCTGGTGCACCGTCTCGACGAGGAATTCCGCAGACGCACCCTCCCCGAGCCTCATCCTCAGCTACTTCCGTGGCAGCTCGACCGATGGTGGCACCGGCGCATTGTCGGCTATTGATCAGTTCACGAAGGAGGCCGAAGGGCCTCGGCGTCGACCGAGACCCTTCGTTCCCTCGTGTTCGCGTCGCCTCATCCGGCGAGGACTTCCATGGTCCGCTGGTTGGCGACCTCGCGTTGACCGTCGATGCACTTCGCGTAGACCCGGAGCATGGCATCCACGCCATGTCCGGCCCGTTCGGCGGTGGCTTCCGGTGCGTGGACGCCCGCGTTGAGCCACAGGGACACGGCCGCGTGCCGCAGGTCGTACGGGGCCGGGCCGCCAACGGCGATCTCACCGAACTCGGCGTGGACCGCCGTGTGCACGTCGGCCGGGAGGTCATCCCATGGGGGTGTGGTCACCTGCCGCCCCGAGGCAACCCTTCGGTTCAGGTGCTACGCCAGCGTGCGCGATCCCCACCCCTTGAGGTGCAGCGCATCAATGTGCCCGAGCTGGTGCGGCCGAGCGCCCCCTGCGGTGAGCAGAACGCGCCAGGGCGGACACCGGACCGCACAGACGGCCGGGATGGGCGCGCAGTCCTGTGCACGGGCTTGGGCGACACCTTCACCCGCGCCTTCCTCTTCTTGGCCGGCGCCGGTGTTGGCGTCGGCGTGGCGGACGGGCTGAAGGGAGTGGGCGTTGGTGTTGGTGTAGCCCATTGGCTCGGCGTGGCGAGCGGAGACCCCACTTGGGGCGAATGGGTGGATAGCGGGGCTGTCTGGGCAGTCCCTGCAGCGCTGCAGCCAGTCAGGAGTACTGCGGCGAGCAGCGTTACCAGGGCGGTGCGTCGAGGCATTCGAGGTGCTTTCCGTTCGGGGGCGGTCGGGCCATATCCCAGCACCTTCATTCACTCCTCGCCACCACATAAGCACATTGCGTCATTATCGCTGCATGCGCGTGAATCACGACGCATTATGCGGAATCGCACGCTGACCGACACCTGCGCGAGGTGCTGCTGAGCGGCCAACCCCTCACCCACCTGCACCCGGGTCGACCTGCACCACCACTTACCCCTGAAGGGTCCCGGCGTGAACCGAGACCCTGCGGCAGGAATCCGACGCCGTAAGATGAGGTCACACGGTGCGGGTGATCACGGGAAGCAGTCCGCGGATGACGCCAAGCGGGCTGTAGATGACCAGAGTCAGCCGACACCCGTGACGGAGCCCGCCGATCAGGCCGAAGCCGACCAGGATCGCGACGGCGAAGGGGGCGGGGATATCGAGGTGGATCTGGCCCACGAGGACGTGTAATAACCAGATCGAGATCATGACGATCATCCGAGTGGGCGCCGACGCTGGGCAGAGCATTACGCTCTCGCCGGGGATGGTGGAGACGAGATCGCACGCCTCACCCTCAGGCAGTTTCTTGAACACTGGACTCATGTCCTTTCGTAAGTCGTGGTGAGAGATCCGTTTGTCCACTTGTCCACTTAAGTACAGATTAACCCTCGCCGCTCGTCCGGACAAGCAACCGAGAGAGTTGAGTGGGTGAGACTTACCTCACCGAGTAGACATCTTCGAGTTCGTGCAGTTCACCAGGCAGAGCCAGACTGAGCGCGAACAGCACCGACCCGGCCGCGTCGTGCACGGTCGCCAGCACACCGAGCACGGGAGAGGTCGAGCCGAGGATGTCGGCCTCCTCCTTGGTCGGCTTGCGAGCGGCCAGGCGTTCGGTGACGTGATCGAACCGCAGATGTTTCACGGCCTGGAGATGCTGACGCACCCCATGCCGCAGCGGATCGGGCTTGTCCAGGTCGGTGCCGAGGGCAACCTCCAGCGGAAACCAGAAGGTCTCCACCGCCGAAACCCGTTCCCCCTGCTTCGTGAGGCGCTGACGGGCGATCACGGGGGTTCGCTCGTCGACGCCGAGGAGGTGGGCGATGTGGCGGGGCGCCGGCACCCGCTCGACACTCACGATCGACTCGGCGGTCTCGCCGTGTTCGGTGGCGGTCAAGCCGGGCCGTACCCGATCGGCAGGGGCTTCGGGTCGGCCTTTGACGAAGGAGCCGCGGCCGTGTTCGCGTTCGATCCAGCCTTGCATGGCGAGGGTCTGCAAGGCCCGGACCACGGTGGTGCGGCCCACGCCGAACTCGCGGACGAGTTGCGTCTCTGAGGGCAACATGGTGCCCGGGGCATACTCCCCGTCTCGTATCCGTTGTTGGATCGCCGTCATCACCTGGGCGTACTTCGGAGGGGCGAAGTCCATGCTCATACCAAACCGCCCAATCACTTTTCCACTTGTCTGCACAAGTACAGTAGCGGCTGAGGTGCGGCCTGTCAGCAGGTCAGCGGCTTGAAGTGGGAGGGGGTTATCGCACGTGGCCGGACAGCAGCGCCGCCCACACCTGGTGGGCCTCGGTCATCGTCCAGGCGTGGGTCTGGGAGACCTCCGGCTTGACCGGGTCGCCGCTCATCCGGCGGATGAAGGCCATTCCCCCGCCCGAGCACAGCTCATACCAGGTCTCGCGATGCTCGCCGCAGGTCCAGGCCAGCACCCGGAACCGGGCGAACCGTTGGGAGGCGTGCCACGCCAACGGCTTGGCGTCATCTTTCAGCGGCTGCAGGTGCGGCGCCGGGCATGCGTCCAGATCGTCGATCTGGCCGGGGGGCTGATGAATGGTTTTGGGAGTCACTGGGCCGTCCTTTCGAACCGGACCTGTCCGGCCGCGTCGAGTGTCGCCCGGAAGATCACCTTCCGGGACCAGTCGTCGGGGAGCGCGCCGAACTCGTACACGCGGTGGATGATCCGGCCGTACGGCTGGGTTTCGGGGTTCAACCGGCGCAGCGTCTTGCGCAACTCGTCCATGCAGGTGGCCTGTCCCACACTGGTCCCGCACGGCCCGAGTTGCGGAGCGCCGTTGATGAGGCTGTAGACCTCCCACTCGTACATCTCAGCCGGCAACTGGCCGCCGTCGCAGTACAGGCAGTCCTCGCGGGAGGAGGTGGCCAGCCCGAGCACGGCGGCCGCGACCTGCCCGCGCCGGGTGACGATCTTCCAGCCGCGCCCGTCGCACGCGGTGCACTTAACTGCTCGTGTCATGCCGCAGAGAATGCACCGGGGGAAACTTCCGCTCCTATTCCACTTGGATATATCACCGAGGGATATAGAGTTCCCAGCAACAGCCACCATGCGCCACCAGCCCGGGAAACGACCGGAGGCCGGAATGCACGGGAACGCTTTCGAACCGATCCAGATCCCCACATGGGTGTGGGACCGCGACGAAAGCCGCGAAAGGCTCAAAAACCGCGATGTAGCCGGGCTGTTCAACCTCGCGGTCAAGTACGCCGGGGCCAGTCAGACCCGGATCAGCGCGGCAACCGGCATCGCCCAGGGCCGCATCAGCGAGCTCATGCGCGGCCAGCGTCAGGTCGCCGACCTTGAAGTGTTCGAGCGCGTCGCCACCGGCCTGGGCCTGCCCGACCATGCCCGCATGCTGCTCGGCCTGGCCCCGCTCGACATCGCCTCCCCGAGCGGCGACAACGACGACGAGCACCAGGAGCAAATAGCCGAGCTGACCGCGCGGATCGAGATGGCCGCCGCCGTCGATCAGCCGATGGTGATGATCCTCACCACCGACACCAACAATCTGCGGCTACTGGATCGGCGGCTCGGCAGCGTGGCGATCGCCGAGAAAATGCGCGCCCAAATATCCCAAATACGGCGCGCCCATCACCACGCCGTACGGCCCGGCATACGCGCACAACTCGCCCACATACTCGCCGAGACCGAATCACTCGCCGGATGGCAGGCGATCAATACCGGCGCCCTCAACGACGCCTGGACCCACTACGAAAACGCCAAGGCCGCGGCCCGCGAAGCCGACACCCCGGCCGTCCTCGCCTACGTCTGCGCCGAGCAGGCATACGTCCTCATGGACCTGGGCCGGCAGGGTTTCGGGTCAGGGAGATCGAGCCTCTGATCAACTACCAGCCGATGGCGGGCATGGTCGACTCCGAGCACAACCTGTTCCTCGCCCGCGGTGCGGAGTTCGTCAAGGAGCCGTCCGGGGAGATCGAGGCCGACCTGATCGAGTGGGTTCCGTGGAAGGAGATCCCGGACATGATCGCCCGGGGTGACATCTGGACCTCGGGAACGCTGGTCGGTCTGTACGCGGCCCGGGATCGGCTCAGCGCAGGGCGCGGGTAACCGCTCGGGAGAGTTCCTCTATGCGCTTGCGCTGACGGCGTGAGCCGGTCATGGTCGCGAGTTGCTGTGCGCGCTGGATGTGGGGCTGGGCGGCCTGCGGTTCGCCGAGGGCGAGAAGGGCGTGTCCGAGATCGCAGCGGAGTGCGGCTTCGGCGCGGTTGTAGGTGCCGTCCATCCCGGCCAGAGCTGAGCGCAGGTCCTCGACCGTGCCGGGGTCGCCGAAGCGGACCAGGCAGTTGCCGCGCCAGCGGGCCAGATGGTGGGCATTGATGGACAGGTAGGGCATGTCCGGGTCGCCGTTGCCGTCGGGGAGGATCGCGGCGGCATGGTCGAGCGCGCTACGGCAGGTTGCCTCGTCTCCGAGGATCGCGGCGGCCTCGGCCTCGGCGGCGAACAGCCACGTGCGTAGCCGGGCCGGGAGGTGGTCGCGGTGGGTGGCGTGGATGTACTGAAGAAGTTCAGTTGCCTGGGGTCTCCTCCTCCACCTCGCGGGCCGCCGTCAGCATGGGGTCCTCGCCGGCCTCAACCAGGCCTCCGGGCAACTCCCACCCCCACCGGTCGAACAGGAACCGATGGCGCCACATCAGCAACACCCGATCCTGCTCATCCACCACCACGGCGATAGCAGCCCGGTCCAGATGCACCGCGTGATGCTCGAACCGCTCACCATCCGGGATCTCGACATCGACCATGCCCAGCCGGATCCACCGGTTGTCATAGATCAGCCGCTCACCGTGCACGATCCAGCGCGTCTGCTCGTCGTTGGTAGCCACACCGTGACGCTACCGCCCAACATCACCGTCGTACACGGGATGAGCACAGACAGTCCATCCGTAGTCGCCGACGCTTCTCAGCACCGAAGGCAAGGCTAGGGATCCACCGTCCGGATCTTCTGCCGCTTCACCCTGCCACCCGTCCGGACAGTCACCAAAGGGTGGCATAGCGTTCCATTTACCCATATGAGATGGTACGACAGTAAAATCCGCGCAAAGAATTAGGCAATCGAGGGCAATGTCCTCTCATGCGCGGAGGGTCGCGGACGTGATCGCAGACGTGGCAGAGCGGTTTCTGGAGGACGTCGAGGCCCGGGATCTGTCGTGGACCGCTCCATCCGATGCGCCAGCCGCACTGATCACTGATCGGGTCTTG
>NZ_BOOG01000087.1 GCF_016863115.1 Sphaerimonospora thailandensis | reverse complement strand
CGTGCGACTGACATTACGAGTAGGCACGACTCGCTTGAAGCAAACGCACCTTCCGTAGCCGGTAGCGGTCATCGACTGAGCCCTCGGTCTACTGGTGGAAGGAAGTTTATTCCGAGCGTGCACTATTCCTCGGTCTGGAGAGTCGCTTGTGCGACGTCCGTGAGCAGTGCGGCAGCCCAGAGGAACACCTTGGGGTCACCGAGACCTGATTCGGTGAGCCATTGAGGGGCCCGGCGCGCCTCCTGCTCGTCCTGGATTAGCCCCCAGGACCCCGGCTGGACGCCGGTGGCTCGGTAGACATCGGCGACGAGGCCTCCGAGGCAGGTCCAGGTGTGCCAGCGCCCGCTGTCGAAGCCGACCAGTTCGAACCCCAACCGTCGGCCGCTGCGGTAGGGAACCTCTCGCGCCGGGCCAGCCGTTCCCGGAGGGTCCCGGCCGATGTGTCCCAACCTCCAGCGGCGATATCGGCCAGCAGTCCGGCAACATCGGCAGTGGCGAATCCGACTCCGAGCACGTGCAAGCCCGGCTTGCCAGCGTGCCAGGGCGACTTCGAAGTCGGCTACGGAGCGTAATGTGAGCCGGCCATGTTGGGGATCTCGAATCTTCTATGCCGCCGGACGCGGGTAACGATCTCCCTAAGATCGCGACAGCACATCAGAATGATGACCACAGACCGAGCAGGATCGGCGAGGTGGCGGTATGGGACGCGACCCGGGTCGTTGAGCGGTCGCGGTGGTTGGGCCCGCTGCGGGTGTTTCCGTTTCGTGGGTATTTGTCAGGGCGTCGTACCCTCAGGAGGTGCGGCCACACCAGCGATCATGGCGTTGTTGCTGGAAAACCGCGGGTTTTGCGACAACAACGTCATGGTCGATTAATTGTTGATCACTTGGTCTCTTGCAGGAGCCCGCGTGGGCGGATAGCCGATCTTCGGGGAATCCGCCTTGCTGTCCAGTCGACAGTCAGTCGTGGGTCCGGTTCCCGTTTGGGAGAGCTGTTCGGCCACCGCGTCCGGTGAGGTGGTGAGATATCGCGGTGACCAGGCCGCAATCACGACGTGATCAAAGATGCGGCACTCCGCAGCTCCACTAGCGACGACGCGTCCACGGCCAGCGGTGACACACGACCCGACGCGCGATCACGCTACTTTGAAGTCGCCCTGGCCAGCGTGCTCACGCGTGATCTCGGCCTCATGAGGGTCGGCGAACCAGTCGTCCCAGCCATTCGGATCTACCGATACCAGGTCCACCACGCAGTCGCTCAGCGACACCAGACCAGCACCTGGAAGGCCCACGTCCTGCCAATCGTGCCGATCCACGCGTGTAGCGACCCGATAGCTCCTGCTTCCCGGATAGGACCGGCCCGGAACATCTATAGCGAGGTAGGCCACATCTCGATCATGGGAAATGGTCTTTGACGTGGGTGGAGCCTAGGGGATTCGAACCCCTGACTTCCTGCTTGCAAAGCAGGCGCTCTGCCAGCTGAGCTAAGGCCCCTAGGGGAACGCGCCTGCGACCTGAGGAAACCGATAGATCGCGAAGCCGTCCGGCTCGTACACCGTAGCAACAGCGCACGGCCTGGCGCCACTCGATACCCCGTGTCCTCACCATCGGCGGGCCGGAAGTGGCGCCGGCGAGCAGTGGGAGTGGCTACCCCGCGGTGGCGACCCCGGTGACGGCCTCGGTGCCGAGGGCCAGGGAGGGGAAGTCGGCGATGGAGTCGAGGATGTGGGTGGCGCCGCCGCCCAGGAGGCGTTCTTGGCTGTGCACGCCGCTGAGCACTCCGGCGACGATCGACGCGCCCGCGCGGCGCCCGCACAGCATGTCACTCTCCGAGTCGCCGACCACGGCCACGTGGCGTACGTCATCGATGCCGCAGCGCAGCAGTGCCGTGAGAACCATGTCGGGGTAGGGCCGTCCGCGCCCGGCGTCCTCCGGGCACAGGGCCAGGTCCAGCTTGTCGGCCCAGCCGAGGGCGCTCAGCACCCGGCCGAGGGTGGACCGGCTGAAGCCGGTGATCAGTGCGATCTTCACTCCCGCGTCGCGCAGTTTCTCAAGCGCCTCGACTGCGCCGGGCAGGGGAACGAGCCCGGTCCGTTCGAGGGCGCCCTCGTAGGACCGCTCGAACGTCAGGTTCGCCGCCTGAGCCTGCGCCTCGTTGTCGGGGAAGATCCCGCGGAACACCTCGAGCTTGGGACATCCCCGAGACCTGTGCACGTGCACCATCGCCCGTGCATATGCACTGGTCCCGGGAACGATGCCCTGCGTGGCGATCGCCTCGGCGAACGCCCTTTCCACCATGCTGATGTCACCGATCGTGGTTCCCGCCAGGTCGAGGCAGGCCAGCTTCACGGGTGGAGTTCCCGCGCCTTCCGCCACGATCACGCCCCATCCAGATGGTCAGTTCTCGCTACCGGTCGCCTCGGTCCACAGGTCGAGCTCGGCGCGGTCGGCCTGGACCTTACGCCAGACCAGCAACCCGCCGACTGCGACCAGCACGAGGACAAGCAGCTTCTTCACGGTGTGACCCCACTTCTCAACGGTCTCACCTGCCGGGTGAGACAACGCCCCGGTTCTTCGGCTCCCTGCAGCCTAGCAAGTGATCGGCCGCTGACCCGGATTGCGCGGTAATCGGGTGAACTGAATGTGCCGGTCACGGATAGCCCGCTGGGCATGTCGTACGACTCACACTTCGGGTCGGTGAGATCAGAAATGCCCAGGTCGTACCGGTGTTAATCCTCACCCCAGAGCACTCCAGAACAGGGCAAATGTGTTTGCCGCCCGGCTTCAGACCAGATTCAGGGCAGGTTCAGGGGGGCGTCCCAAACTCCGCTGTCAGCGGAAACGATCAATCGGGACGGACAGCCGGATGATCGTTCCGTCGGCTCCCCCCCTGACGTCGAGGTCGGCCAGGAGGTCCATCAGCCACAACCCACGTCCCCCGTAGTCGAACCGCTTGACCGGCTCGACCCGCTGGAAGACCTCGGGGGGGATTCCCGGACCGCTGTCCGTGATCTCGCAGACGAGCGCTTCCGGCTCCCGCCACAAGGCCATACCGCGAGGTGGTATGCCGTACCTGACCGCATTGGTGACCGCCTCATGCACCGCCAGGACGAAGTCCTCCAACGTGATGCCGGCCAGGCCCGCGTCCCGCGCCGATCTGGCGACGAGATGCCGCACCCGGGTGACCGAGTCCTGGTCGAACTCCAAACTGAGCAGGCTGCCCGGCAATGTCCCCCACCGCCCCTCGGTTTCCCTCGGTGCGCCCTTTATGGTCAGTAGTCCACTTACCGGAGATTCGCGCCTGACACATATTGCCTCGTACCGCTTACGTCACATTCCGGTACGACTTATCCCAGATGACCGAACACGACAGCTGATGGTCAGAGCTCGGCGACGAGCCGGCGCAGCATGTCCTTGGTCTCGGAAGCCGACTTGGCCGCGACGCACAGCCGGTCCATGACCAGCAGGTAGCGGTCGACGTCTTCCCGCTTGTCCAGGTACACGGCGCTGGTGAGCTGCTCCAGGTAGACGACGTCGGGCAGGGACGCCTCCGCGAAGCGGAGGATGCTGAACGGGCCGCCCGCCGCCGTGAGGCCGCCCGCGAGGAACGGCACGACCTGGAGCGTCACATTGGGAAGCTCGACCAACTCCAGCAGGTGCTCGAGCTGGGCGCGCATCACGTCCCGACCGCCGAGCGGGCGACGCACGACGGCCTCGTCCACGACGGCCCACAGATGAGGCGGCTCCGGCCGCGTCAGCACCGCCTGCCGCAGCATGCGCAGGCGCACTCGCCGCTCGACGTCCTCGGCCGTCGCGTCGGCGTTGCCGAGCCGTACCACCGCCCGGGCGTATTCCTCGGTCTGTAGCAGCCCGGGCACGAACTGGACCTCGTAGTTCCGTATGCCGCCGGCGGCCTCCTCCAGGCCGACGTACGTCTCGAACCACGATGGCAGCACGTCGTCGTAGTTGTGCCACCATCCGGGGGCCTTCGCCCGGGGGACGAGCGACAGCAACGCGTCCCGCTCACCGCTGTCGCGTACGCCGTACAACGTGAGGAGGTCGGCGACGTCCCGGATGCGGAAGCCGACGCGGCCGAGCTCCATCCGACTGATCTTGGAATGGGACGCGCGGATCGCCCGCCCCGCCTCTTCGAGCGTGATGTGGCTGCGCTCCCGCAGCCGCCGCAGCTGAGAACCCAGCATGATCCGCAGGACGGTGGGGCTCTGGCTTTGCTGTACGGGCAGGGGGTCCGGGAGGGGAGACGTACCTTCTGGCGAGACGGCGATCATGGTCAGGTCCTTACGAGCACCGGTCACAGACGCCCGGTTCACGATACCCCGAACGTTCCGTCACGCAAGCTGTCAATTGTTTTCCCAGGCCACCGGCCCAGCGTCTGACAAATCAACGGATGAGGTCATCGAACTCACCCTCCTTGGCCGCCCGGATGAAGCTCTCTATGTCCGGTATGCCGTAAACAAGCACCGGTCCGGCCGGGTAACGGGAGTTGCGCATCCCCACCCGGCCGTCGGGCAGCACGGCGAGTTCCACGCAGTTGCCGTTGGGATTGCTGTGACGGCTCTTCCGCCAGTCGGGTTTCCCCGGCCGGGCGGGGGGCATTCCGTTGTCGCTCGCGGTCATCCAACGCCTCGCTTCGTCGTGGACACAGTCAAGTTACAAAAAGTTTGTGCGGTTGCACGTGCATCCGTACTTGCACACTGGTACCAATGGGAGCAGTATGACTAACTGAGTCATCCAGCCACATCTCCGACAGCAACCTCGTAGGGCTCTCAATGACTGGTTATCGGGCAGACAGCGCTTCCCTCGCAGAAGCCGATAACGACGGCTGGAAACTGTGGCAAACCATCCTTGAGCAGGTCTTTCCTCACGGAACCCGATGGCCTTGGCTTCCGCTGGAGGACCAGCCTTCCGAGGCCGAACGGTACGACTCGCTACGGGTCGCCGAGCAGGAGTTCAATCGCGAGATCCTGGCCGCCCGTACGGCACGGCACTTCACCACGGCCGTACTACGCGGCTGGTCGATGTCGGAGATCGCCGACGACGCGGCGCTCGCGGTGTGCGAACTGGTGACCAACGCGGTACGGCATGGGCTCAGCCGACCGATCGTCCCGCCCTGCCCGGTTCGGCTCCTGCTGTTCGGCTCGTACCGCGCGCTGCTCTGCGTGGTCACCGATCCCAGCGACGAACCTCCGCTCCTGCGTGAGCCGGATTACGTGGCGGAGACCGGCCGTGGGCTGCAGGTCGTGGCGGGGGTGAGCGAGATGTGGGGCTGGACGCCGATCCGCCCCCGGGGAAAGGCCGTCTGGGCGGGCTTCACCAGCGGGAAGGCCCGGATGGAGAGCATCACGCCGCGCGACCTCACCTGAGGGCCCCGCCTCATCGACCGAGGTGATCGGATACGTGTGCGACAACATGGCCCCCAGCCATTGACACGCATCTGCCTCCGCTCCACTCTCGGCATTACTGATCTGATCCTGCCCCTCAGAAAGGTAGGGCTGTGACGAGGATCGACATTCACCGCCGCACCAGAACCTCCCTCTCCACGCGAGATCGGATCGCGTGAGGGAGCCGTGACGCCGCCTGCGAGCCCGCCCGCCGACATCGGCGGGAACCCGGAACGCGGGAACCCGAAACACGGCGACCCGCGACACGTCGTTCTCTACACGGACCGGCACCTGCACGTCACCTGGTCGTCCCTTGACTCATCGGTCCGGCTGAGCGGAGAGGTCGACGTCTCCAACAGCGCCGCGCTGGCCTCGGCACTGGCCCGGGTGCGCGATCCCGATCGCGGGATCGTCGTCGACGCCGCGGAACTGCGCTTCATCGACCTGTCGGGGCTCCGCGCGCTGCTCCATCCCAGCCTCAGGCAGCGGGGCCCAGGCCGGGGCCCGGACGGGAAAGGTGTGCGGCTGCGCAACGTGCCGCCGTACCTGGAGCGCCTGCTGCGGCTACTGGACGGCAGCGAGTGTCGTTGACCCGATCCTCCGGTCACGTCAGGCCATCGGGGGCCGATAGGGTAAAGCCAGGTGTGCCGGGAAGCCTGGTCGGCGAACAGCTCTGTCCCTAGTGTCGAAACTGTCGAAAAGGCGAAAAGTGACCCGCACCACCGTATGCCACGGGCAGGTGAACCATGCGCGCTCGTGATCTCGTCGCCCAGATTCCCACCATCGCTGTGGACGCCCCGGTCGTCGAGGCGGCGCATCTCATGGTCGAGCGGGACCTGCCCGGGCTGATCGTGCTCGACGAGCGGGGGAGGCCGTTCACGATCCTCCCCGGCACCCAGGTGCTCCGCCTGGCCGTGCCGCACTACTGCCAGGACGACCCCGCGCTGGCCAGGGTGATCGACGAGGCGCACGCCGACGAGTTCCTGCGTACCCTCGGCGGCCTCACCGTCCGCCGGGCCCTGCCCGACCGGCCGCGTGAACTCCCGGTGACCGATCCGGACGCCACCGTGCTGGAGGTCGCGGCGCTGATGGCGCGTACCCGCAGCCCGCTCGTCGCCGTCGTCGACGCCGGCCGGCTGCTGGGCGCGGTCACGCTCAACGCGTTGATGAGCCGGTTGGTCGGCGCATGACGCTGACCGCATGGGTGGCGGCGGGCGTTTTCGTCGCCACGTACATCCTCATCGCCAGCGAGAAGGTGCACCGGACCAAGGCCGCGCTGGTCGGCGGCGGGATCCTGCTGCTCATCCACGCCACCGACGCCAAGTCGGCGTTCTTCTCCGAGCACTCGGGCGTGGACTGGAACGTCATCTTCCTGCTGCTCGGCATGATGGTGATCGTCGGAGTGCTCCGGCAGACCGGCGTGTTCGAATACCTCGCCATCTGGGCGGCCAAACGCGCCAGGGGGCGGCCCTTCCGGCTCATGGTGCTGCTGCTCGTGATCACCGCGGTGGCTTCGGCGCTGCTCGACAACGTCACGACCGTGCTGCTGATCGCCCCGGTCACGTTCCTCGTGTGCGAGCGGCTGGCCCTGCCCGTCGCGCCCTTCCTCATCGCCGAGGCCCTGGCGTCCAACATCGGTGGTACGGCGACGCTCGTCGGCGATCCTCCGAACATCATCATCGCCAGCCGGGCCGGCCTGACCTTCAACGACTTCCTCGTCCATCTCGCGCCGCTGGTCGTCGTGCTGATGGCGGTCTTCATCGGGCTGTGCCGGGTGCTGTTCCGCAAGGCGTTCCGGTACGACCCCGGCCGGGCCGCCGAGATCATGAAACTCGACGAGAAGGCGGCCATCGAGGACCGGGTCATGCTCGTCCAGAGCCTGGCCGTGCTCGGCCTGGTGATCGCCGCCTTCCTGCTGCATCCCGTGCTGCACTACGAGCCGTCGATCGTGGCGCTGCTCGGCGCCGGACTGCTGGTGCTGGTGACCAAGGTGACGACCCAGGACGCCATCCGCGAGGTCGAGTGGCCCACGCTGGTGTTCTTCGCCGGGCTCTTCGTCATGGTCGGCGCACTGGTGGAGACGGGGATCATCGGCCGCGTCTCCGCGGCTGCCGCCGAGGCCACCGGGGGCAACCTCGGTGTCACGACCATGGTCCTGCTGTGGGCGTCGGCGGTCCTGTCCGCGATCGTGGACAACATCCCCTACGTCGCGACGATGAGCCCGATCGTGTCCGACCTCGTGCACCAGTTCCCCGACGGGGGCGCACAGGTGCTGTGGTGGGCACTCGCGCTCGGCGCCGACCTCGGCGGGAACGCCACGGCCGTCGGCGCCTCGGCCAACGTCGTCATCCTCGGCCTCGCCGAGCGCAACGGCGCGCGGATCAGCTTCTGGCAGTTCACCAAGTACGGCCTGGTGGTCACCCTGGTCACCGTCGCGCTGGCCGTGCCGTACCTCTGGCTGCGCTACCTCCTCTGAGCGCTCCTCCGAAAGGCTCGGGGGTTCCGAGAGCTGCCGAGAGTCCGGAAAAACCACCGGACTCTCATCCCGCCGAAATACCCTAGGGGGGTAGGGTGTTAGAGTGAGCATCGCCGGGTTAAACCGTGAACTTTCCGGACAAAGAGGAGTAATTGAGATGGCTACCAGCACCTACACGATCAAGGGCATGACCTGCGGCCACTGCGTCCGCTCGGTGACCGAGGAGGTCGAGGCCGTCACCGGTGTCACCGGGGTGAAGGTCGAACTGGAGACCGGCCTGATGGAGGTCGTCAGCGAGGGCCCGGCCGATGACGCGGCGGTCGAGGCCGCCGTCCGGGAGGCCGGCTACGAAGTGGTGGATCAATGAACGAGGCCCTTGTGAAGCTGGGCGCGTACACCCTCGGGCTGACCGTGATCTTCGCCGCGGCCCTGGGTGTCGGCAGTGCGGCGGGTGACGCGATCACCGACCCGGTGGTGACTCATACGACCCCCGCAGGCCCGTCCCCCAAGGGGCATGGCGCCACCCCCGCCGACGACGCCCATGTCGACGAAACCCACGTCGACAGCGCCCACGTCACACAAGCTCAAACGGCCGCCGACACCCCCGCGGCGGCCGACCTGCCAGGAGGTCTGCAGGTGTCCCAGAACGGTTACACCCTCGTCCCCGAAACCACCATGCTCACACCGGGCGAGCCGGTCGACTTCCGGTTCACCGTCACCGGGCCGGACGGCTCCCCGCTCACCGCCTATCAGGTCCAGCACGAGAAGAAGCTGCACCTGATCGTCGTCTCGCGTGATCTCGGTGAGTTCCGGCACCTGCACCCCGCCGAGGCCGGCGACGGGATCTGGTCGGTCAAGCTGACGCTGCCCCGCCCCGGGGCGTACCGGGCGTTCGCCGACTTCGCCCCGGAGGGAGCGGCCGGACTGACGCTCGGCGTCGACCTGTTCGCACCGGGCGATCAGACACCGCGGCCGCTGCCCGAGCCGAGCCGTACGGCCACGGTCGACGGCTACACGGTCACGATGACCGGGACCCTCGCCTCAGGCGAGGCGGGTACGCTCGACTTCGAGGTGAGCAGGGACGGCAGGCCCGTCACCGATCTGCAGCCCTACCTGGGCGCCTTCGGCCACCTGGTCGCGCTGCGCGCGGGTGACCTCGCCTACCTGCACGTGCACCCGGAGGGTACGGCGCCGGCCGCCGGAGACGACGCGACCGCCTCGCGAGTCGCGTTCCACGCGAAGGCGCCGAGCCCCGGCGGCTACCGTCTGTTCCTGGACTTCAAGCACGAGGGGACCGTGCACACGGCCGCCTTCACCGTCCACGCGGAGCAGGGTTCCGGGAGCCACGATTCCGGCGCCCACGACTCCGACGGCCACGATTCCGACGGCCACTGACGCAGGGGACGACGCGAGAAAGGAGTGGTGATGGCTTCCATCACCGATGGCAGGCCTTCGGGGCCCGGTGGCACGGGCCCCGCCGACGGCACGGTCGAACTCTCGATCAGCGGCATGACCTGCGCCTCATGCGCCAACCGGATCGAGCGCAAGCTGAACAAGCTGGAGGGCGTGACCGCGACGGTCAACTACGCCACGGAGAAGGCGAAGGTCAGCTATCCCGGGGGCCTGGACCCCGCGCTGCTCGTCGCCGAGGTGGAGAAGGCCGGTTACCGGGCCAAGCTGCCCGAGAAAGCCAGGCCGGATCAGACGATCGCGGCCGAGGCCCGTACGGCTGAGGCGCCGCCGATCTCCCGATCCGGGCAGGAGGACGGTGCCGACCGGGACGACGAGCTCGGGCCGCTGCGGAACCGGCTGATCACCGCCGTGGCGCTCGCCGTACCGGTGATCGCGATGGCGATGATCCCGGCGCTGCAGTTCACGAACTGGCAGTGGCTGTCGCTCACGCTCGCCGCCCCCGTCGTGGTCTACGCCGGCCTGCCGTTCCACCGGGCCGCGTGGACCAACCTGCGGCACGGCACGGCCACCATGGACACGCTCGTCTCGCTCGGCACGATCGCCGCGCTGGGCTGGTCGCTGTGGGCGCTGTTCTTCGGCACCGCGGGCATGCCGGGCATGACCCACCCGTTCGCGCTGACGATCGAACGCACCGACGGCTCGGGCAACATCTACCTGGAGGCCGCCGCCGGGGTGACCGCGTTCATCCTGGCCGGGCGCTACTTCGAGGCCCGCTCCAAGCGCCGCGCCGGCGCCGCGCTGCGGGCCCTGCTGGAGCTGGGCGCCAAGGACGTCGCCGTGCTGCGCGACGGCCGGGAGGTCAGGATCCCGACCGATCGGCTCGCGGTGGGAGACCGGTTCGTCGTACGGCCCGGCGAGAAGATCGCCACCGACGGAGTCGTCGAGGAGGGGACGTCCGCGGTCGACGCCTCCATGCTGACCGGCGAGTCGGTCCCGGTGGAGGTACGGCCCGGCGACCAGGTGACCGGAGCCACGGTCAACGCCGGGGGACGGCTGGTGGTCCGCGCGACCCGGGTGGGGGCCGACACCCAGCTCGCCCAGATGGCCCGCCTCGTGGAGGAGGCCCAGACCGGCAAGGCACAGGTGCAGCGCCTCGCCGACCGGATCTCCGGGATCTTCGTGCCCATCGTGATCGCGCTGGCCGTCGGCACGCTGGGCTTCTGGCTCGGCACCGGTCATGGTGCGGGGGCGGCCTTCACCGCGGCGGTGGCCGTACTGATCATCGCGTGCCCCTGCGCGCTCGGCCTGGCCACGCCGACCGCGCTGCTGGTCGGCACCGGTCGCGGCGCCCAGCTCGGCATTCTGATCAAGGGGCCGGAGGCGCTGGAGTCCACGCACGGCATCGACACGGTCGTGCTGGACAAGACCGGCACGGTCACCGAGGGCAGGATGAAGCTGGTCGAGGTCGTCACCGCCGAAGGCGTGGCGGAGGAGGAGGTGCTGCGCCTGGCCGGCGCGCTGGAGCACGCCTCCGAACACCCGATCGCCAGGGCGATCGCACGCGCGGCGGCCAAGCGGGTGGGGGACCTGCCCGCACCGGAGGACTTCGCCAACGTCGAGGGCCTGGGCGTGCAGGGCGTGGTCGACGGCCACGCCGTGCTGGTCGGGCGGCCCCGGCTGCTCGCCGAGTGGTCCCAGCACCTGCCCGCCGACCTGGAGCGTGCGCTGCGGGCCGCCCAGGAGGCCGGCCGTACGGCTGTCGCGGTCGGCTGGGACGGCGCGGCACGCGCGATCCTCGTGGTCGCCGACACCGTCAAGCCGACCAGCGCCGAGGCGATCAGAATGCTGCACGCGCAGGGGCTGACCCCGGTGCTGCTCACCGGCGACAACGAGGCCGCCGCGAGGTCGGTGGCCGCCGAGGTCGGGATCGACGAGGTGATCGCCGAGGTGCTGCCCGCCGGCAAGGTCCAGGTGATCAGGCGGCTGCAGGCAGAGGGCAGGAAGGTCGCCATGGTCGGTGACGGGATCAACGACGCGGCGGCGCTCGCGCAGGCCGACCTCGGGCTGGCCATGGGCACCGGAACCGATGTCGCGATCCAGGCCGCCAACCTCACCCTGGTCCGCGGCGACCTGCGGGTGGCGGCGGACGCGATCCGGCTGTCTCGCCGCACGCTGCGGACGATCAAGGGGAACCTGTTCTGGGCGTTCGCCTACAACGTGGCCGCGCTGCCACTGGCCGCCGCCGGACTGCTCAACCCGATGATCGCCGGTGCCGCGATGGCCTTCTCCAGCGTCTTCGTGGTCAGCAACAGCCTCCGGCTGCGCCGATTCAGATAGCCCCACGCATTTGATTCCGGGCACTCACTCGGGGCGAGGCCTGCTGTTACGGCAGGCCTCGCCTTCTGTGTGCAGATCCTGCTCACTACGAGCACTGCTTTATCACGGTGATGCCGGACAGTTCATCGCTCTTCGCCGTCACATCGGCGCATATACGCAGGTCGGCTCCCCTGACAGCGATCGAGCCGAACACTTGGATCCCCCAGGTGTCGCGAACGCGTCCTTGAATCTCCACGACGGTTCTGTCCGAATTGATCGTCATCCGAGGATTTCCCGTGCCGGCGACGGAAACCGCGAGGTCCGGCGGAAGGGGGTGATCGGCCATCAGCTTCACACTCGCCTGCAGTTCGGTCATGCCGCGGGCTCTGTCGTCCGTCGTCATGACGGCCCGCACGGCGAACGGGCAGGAGTCGGCCTTCTGATCACAGACGAAGACAGCGGTGTCCATCGCGGATCCATCTTCCATCGTGACGCGATCCCGCTGGGTCCGATAACTGACGGCGCCACTGTTCATGGGCTTCAGGGATGTGATCAGAAAGTCTCGGGGCGGACCGTGCACGGCGCATCGCGGTTTCTCACCCAACTGGCCATCACGAAGCACGCCCTCGGATGGTGCGCAGCCGACCTCCTCCTCCGGAAGGCTCCCGACCCCCCGCGAGACGTCGATCTCCTCGGTGGCGAGCGAAATCTGATCTGGGGAGCACGAGCCCAGCACAGCGGTGACAGCCACAGCGCTCACCAGGACGCGGAGCACTCGTCGACAGCCGCGCATCACATGACGAGACATGGGTCACTTCTCCAA
>NZ_BOOG01000086.1 GCF_016863115.1 Sphaerimonospora thailandensis | reverse complement strand
GTTACAGAACGCAACCAACGACAGCTACTCAGCGTACTCGGCTGAACACGAAATCTGCTAGGCCGCGTAGAGCCGGATTGACCACCTGGCAGGACTGCGAGACGCTGGATGTGCTCTATCTCCTGCATACATTCGACTGCAAAAGAACTTTCACGCTGCTGACGAAGGAATTTAACGTTATTTACAGTATCGATGGCGTCAGGGGCTTCACAGGCGTTCCTCCCGTAGACATCAATTCGAATGGCGTGCCGGACGCTATAGATACCTTCGTCGGCGAGCTGTCAAAGGCCTGGACCGCTTACAAGTCCTGGGGTTACGATATCCCGGGAAGCTACGTCAGCGTGTACTTCGGCTTTGACGAGAACGATAACCCGGGATTGACTTTGCCCTTCGGCGATCACATCTTCGATCAGCTTGAGGGATCGGTAATCATCCTTCCTTCGGCCCCGGCGAGCGACAGGTACAGATATCTTGCCTATCATGAGCTCTTCCATGTGATGCAATATTACTTCATCCCGAAGCTCAACCTCATCACGGACCTGCCTTCGGTCAACTGGTGGATGGAGGCGACGGCCGAATGGGCTACGCACCGCATGTACAATCAGACCGACCCGTCCGCTTCCGGATGGGATATCTACAGCAGTGCAAGCGACATTTTTCTTAGCGAACCGCAAAGGGCGCTCAACTCCAGCACCTGGCCCTGGGAGGCGCACAAGCGGCAGTACGGCGCCTTTATTCTTGCTCAATACTTGACAGAGCAAACTGATTCGAATTTCGTGCTGCACTCCTGGGAGTCGATGGGGCTGACCCAGCTTCCAATGGAAGTGATAAAGGATGTCATTGAAGGCTACAACCTCGAGGTGCGAAATGTTTTGACCGGCTTCTGGGCCGCAAATTATCGACTGGCTGTTGATGCGCTGGATCTAAGTAGATTTTTAGGTATATCGGTGGGGTACCGTGATCCGCATGCATCGACTCTCTGGCCAGTTAAACTGGCGGGTAACCGTCCCGCACGGGCTGTCGAGCAGACCTTACTCCAAGGGGGATCGGCTAACGGGTCGATACGGGTCTCTGCGGGAGGCGCATCCTATCTAGAGTTTACCGGATCGTCGACTGATCAAAGTATGCTGACCCTGCAAGTCCAGGAGCAAGATCCGCATCTTCGCCCTATGCTGGACTATCTGCTCGTGAGTTGGCCTGTCAGTTCCAGTCGACCGTCGGGTACGCCATCCCGGTGGAGTCGGCTAGCAGGCGACGGAGAGATCAGCGTGATGCTGGATCCCGGTGAGATGGGGACACTGATCGTGATCCGGAGCGATCTGATCGGAGGATCCGGTGCGGCCGATGATTCGTCGGTCCGAATCGACTGGAACGCATCGATGGTAGATGGCGGCACCCGGCCCAACAGCGCCCTAAACAACCTGTGGTCCACTCAGGAGGCCGCTGCCGGCTGTGCTGATTGGAGCGGTGGAGACGGGGTCCAGTCGACCCTATTGCCAGGCGGCAAGCGGGCCTGGTTCTTTTCCGACACGTTCCTCGGTGATCCGAGCAAGCGCTCACCCGGTACCGAGGTCAGCTACATCCGGAACTCGATCGTGCTCCAGGGCGGCTCCAGTCTACGCACGATCACGGGCGGCAGCACGTGCGGGGAAAACGACTCGGGCAAAGACTTTTGGGACCGGTACGCGAAGACACCAGTAGGCGAGGGAGGGCAGTACTGGACCGGAGATGCCAAGGTCAGTATCGCTAACGGCACATCAGACGTGGTGAAGTTCTACTACGAGGGAATAGGAGACGAGAACACGCGCGCGGCCTACGTCCGGTTCCCACAGACCGATCTGACGACGCGGACAACGATGAGCGTCTCGCCGACGAAACTGCAGGACTGCTCCGCCAGGCCGCCCTACCCGATCATCTGGGGAGCCTCCCTCCTGGACCATGAGGGCATGACCTACATCTACGGCTGGGAGGCGGACGGGACGAGCGCGGAAAAACCTCTGTACCTCGCGCGTACGGCCAGCACCGTGGACCCTGCCGATCAGAGCCAATGGCGGTATTTTTCCGGTACGGCGGCCGACGGGTCTGCCCAGTGGACCTCCTCATGTGCCGCGTCCAAGCCCCTGCAATCCAAATCCGAAGTCGACTTCAGCGTGATCCATCTCAACGGCCGATTCTGGTTGGTGCATCACACGCCCGCGTCCGAGGCACCAGGAAAGATCGTCGCTGTTCCCGCCACGACCGCCTGGGGATTCGGCTCGGACCAAGTGGACCTCTTCACTCCTCCGGAGACGAAGACGAACCCCAACCACTCCAGCGTGTACGGGGCTCGCGTGCATGCGGACGTCAACTCGGACAAGGGAAGGATCGTCATCTCGTATACGGTAAGTACAAGCGCGATAAATCTGACCTGCTGGACTCGTGGATACTATTTCCCCGACAACTACCAGCCACGATTCATCGACGTGCCCACGACCGCCTTCTTCTCAGCGAAGACATGACGCCGGGATGGGAGATGGGTGAACGTGCAAGGGCGTAACGAAGGTAGGCGTGCCAGGGTGGGGGCCGCGGCCCTGGTATCCCTCGTCCTGGTCGGATGCCAGCCGTACGCTCGAGAGCTGTTCATCGTGACGAACGAGACTGAAGAGACAGTCGTAGTGAGCTGGAGCGACGGGCGCGTCTACGCGACCCTTCATCCCGGGGAGAGCGCAGAACAGATGCCTCCGGCGGAGCGCTGCCTTACGACCCCGCTACCCGCTGACCGGTTTTATGCCAAGGCGGAGAGCGGTAAGCGATACGACTACGGGCGCCCTCCTTGCGCCGGGGAGAGGTGGCGTATAGGTGCCACGGCCAGTCCGCGTGTCTCGCCGTCCTGACAGGGGTCCGCCGCCATCGGGTTCGGCATCCGACGCAGCCGTGGAGCACCTGCGCCAACCACGACAGAGTCGGGCAATTCAACGGGGTGTGATGGCTTGATTACGGTTTGGCCGCGATGCTTCGACATCCCTGAGGTCTGGTGTCCCGTTCTGTAGCCTGATCTCGCGAACGAATGTGGAGGCGGCACATGCTTGGGAAGACCATCGTCAGGCTGATCGTGGCGCTGACGCTGCTCTCGCCGGTTCTGGCTCTGGCCGGTCCGGTCACCGGGACCACCCAGGGAATCTCCTGGATCTAGGGTGTCGGACGGATCGTCTTCGTCGACATACCCAACCCGCGCCCGTGGCCCCGGTGGCTGATCGTCTCTGAGCAGACCGCGGGGTCGCGGGCTCCTCTCTCATCCGAGGTGGCCGCATTGCGGGAACTGCCGTGGCCTGCCAGGGTCTACTTCGCCGCGCTGATCGGGATCGCCGGGTTCCTGATCGCGCGGAGTGTCTATGTGCCCGGGAACAGCTACACGCCCGGGAATATCGCCGACCTCGACTGGGCCACGGTCCTCGTGCTGGCCCTGCTCTTCCTGCTCTGTGAATCCGTGCCGACCCTGCTCAACGTGCCCCACGTGGCGGTGTCGGTGAGCTACTCGGCCGCGCTGGCGGCCGTCGTGCTGGTAGGCCCGGAAGGTGCGGCGCTGGTCGGCCTGATGGCCCTGGTCAACGTACGCCCCGGGCTGTCGCTGGTGAAACGCCTGTTCAACGGAGCGCAGTACGCCATCTGCGGTTACGCGGCCGGTTGGGCCTTCGAATCGGCGGGGGGCGTTCCCGGTCTGCCCAGGACCGCGGACTTCCCCGGCATCCTCGTGCCGTACGGCGCGGCGACCGGCGTCTTCGTACTGATCAACTTTCTGCTGACCGCGGGCATCCTGCAACTCGCCTCCGAGGTCGGCAGGAACCAGGTGCCGCTGCGCGCGACCGTCCAGTTCCTCGGATCGTACGTCGGCTACGCCGTCTTCGGCCTGCTGATCGCCGCTCTGTGGGCCACGGTGCAGTCGATCTCGACGGTGCTCGTGCTGCTGCCGCTGTTCGTCGCACGCTGGGCGCTGGGGCACTACCACGCCGAGCAGCGCTCGTACGACGCGACCATCGCGGCGCTGTGTCAGGCGGTGGAGACCAAGGACTACTACACCCGGGGTCACTGCACCCGGGTCTCGGCGGCGTCTTCCATGATCGCCGAGGAGCTCGGGATGGGCACCGAGCGACTACGGGCCATCCGCTATGCCGGGATGCTCCACGACGTGGGCAAACTGGGCGTGCCGACGAAGGTCCTGCAGAAGGAGGGCAAGCTCAGCGAGGAGGAGTTCGCCGCGATCCAGCTCCACCCGATGCGGGGCCTGGAGATCGTGCGTGGCATCGACTTCCTCGACGAGGCGTTCGCCGGGATCATGCATCACCACGAGAAATACGACGGGAAGGGTTACCCGATGGGCCTGGCCGGATCCGAGATCCCGGAGTTCGCCCGGATCATCGCGGTGGCCGACGCGTTCGACTCGATGACGTCCGACCGGTCCTACCGCAAGGCGAAGTCGGTCGAGGAGGCGATCGCCGAGTTGCGTAAGAACGCCGGGACCCAGTTCGACCCCGACATGGTCGGCACCTTCGTCAAGGCACTGGAACGGGACGGCTGGCAGCACGCGCAGTCCCTGCCCGAGCCGCCCGTCGGCGCGGCCGTCGAGACGACCGTCAAGGATCACGACGATCCCACCACCCCCATCCAGGTGGCGTCGGAGAGATGAGAGAGCGGCGGATGGCGGCGGGGCGGCCGCATGGTCCCGGCCCCGCCTGTTCTCGGGGCGGCGTACGTTCTCCGAACGGCGCGCAGATCCTCCTTATTTTCGCGGCCATGCTGCTGACCATGGCGGGGATCGCGCACACGGCGGCCGTCGGACTGGTGGACCCACGGGTGGCGATCGGCTTCGGCGCGTTGATCGCAGCCGGCGAGCTGGCCCGGCTGACGATGCCGGGCAACCGCGAGGTCGCCCCGATCTCCACCGCGGCCTCCCTCGGCTACGCCCTGCTGCTCGACGTCGGCGGGCGCCCGGTGGAGCACCCGGCCCTGCAGGTCGTCGCGGTGATGGCGGTAGGGATGATCGCGGGCGGGCTGCCGCACCTGGCGGTCGGCCGCCCGCCCAGGCTCGAAGCGATGGCCAGACGGCTGCTCGCCGGTTCGCTGCTGGCCTTCGCCTACCGGCCAATGGCCGGCTTCCTCCAGGAGATCGCGTCCCGCGACAACTGGTGGCCGGCGCTGGGCGTGATGGCCGCCCTCGGCACGGTCATGCTCGCCGCCGACGTGCTGATCGCGGCCATGTCGCGTGCCGCGCAGGTGCGGACCGCGTTCGGCGTCGCCGTGCGGGACGAGATCAGAATGGCGGCGCCGCTCGGCGCGGCGGTGGCCGCCTCCGGCATGCTGCTCGCCCTCGCCTCGCACAACATGGACCTGACCGCGCTGCCGGCCTTCGCCGCGCCGCTGCTGGTCACCCAGGTCGCCTTCCGCAAGTACGCGGGGATCCGGGCGACGTACCTCCAGACCGTGCGTGCGCTCAGCCGGGTCACCGAGGTCGGCGGATACGTCGAACCGGGGCATTCACGTCGAGTCAGCCGGCTGTCCCTGGCCATCGGGCGTGAGCTCGGCATGTCCGAGCCGCAGTTGCTGGAGCTGGAATACGCCGCGCTCATGCACGACATCGGACAACTCTCGCTGCGCGATCCGATCCCGGGCGGGGCGACGGTGCTGGCCGACCCCGCGCAGGCCGGGCGGATCGCCGAGCTCGGCGCCGAGGTGATCAGGAAGGCCGGGGTCCTCCACGGCGTCGCCGAGATCGTCCGGCGGCAGTGCGATCCCGTCGCCGACTCACCTCCGCCGGCCAGCCAGATCATCAGAGCGGCCAACGCCTACGACGACCTGGTCGGCGGCTCCGCCGACAGGGACCGGGCCGCCGCCGCGATCGAGCGGCTCCGCCTGGGCGTGGGCAGGGAGTACGACCCCGCCGTCGTGGAGGCGATGGCGCGGACGATCGACCGCCTGGATCCCGCCGCACGGTTGTAGCAACGGTTGTAGCAGATGTCCCAATGAGAGCCGCGGAACGCCGCGCCGAGGGCATGGTTGTTGTGGCGACCCTACAGTTTCGCCCGGCCGGTTCAGTTGGAATCAGGTGGGGGAGCGGAGGGCTAGATCATCATAGGGTTGACTGCGTGTTCGACTCAGTTCTTGTCGCCAATCGTGGCGAAATCGCTCGGCGGATCATCCGTACGGTCAAGGGCATGGGGCTGCGCGCGGTCGCGGTCCACTCGGAGGCGGACGCCGACCTGCCGTTCGTGAGCGAGGCCGACGACGCGGTTCTCCTGGGGCCGGCCGGCCCGGCGCAGAGCTACCTCGACGCGGGCAAGGTGATCGACGCCGCCCGGGCCACGGAGGCACAGGCGATCCATCCCGGTTATGGGTTCCTCGCGGAGAACGCGGCGTTCGCTCGTGCGGTCACCGATGCGGGTCTCGTCTGGATCGGTCCCGACCCCGATGCGATCGAGCGCATGGGCGACAAGATCAATGCCCGGAACCTGATGGAGAGCGCGGGCGTGCCGGTCGCGGCCGGCACCCGTGAGCCGGTGACGGACCAGGCGGAGGCCCTCGAAGCGGCGGCCCGGATCGGGTACCCGGTCATGGTGAAGGCGGCCGGTGGCGGCGGCGGCATCGGCATGGGCGTGGCGCGGGACGACGCATCCCTGGTCAAGGCGTTCGAGCAGGCGTCCCGTGCCGCGGCTCGGTTCGGCGACAATCCGGCGATCCTGCTTGAGCGATACATCGAGCGGGCCCGGCACGTCGAGGTGCAGATCCTGGGCCTGGCCGATGGCACAGTGGTGGCCCTGGGCGAGCGGGACTGCTCGGTCCAGCGGCGGCACCAGAAGGTCGCGGAGGAGAGCCCGTCGCCCGGCGTCAGCCCCGGGCTGCGTGAGCGCATGCTGGCCGCGGCCGTACGGGCGGGGGAGGCGGTCGGCTACCGCGGTGCCGGCACGGTGGAGTGCCTCGTGGACGCCGACGCGCAGGACTTCGTGTTCCTGGAGATGAACACCCGCCTCCAGGTGGAGCACCCGGTCACCGAGTTGGTCACCGGACTCGACCTGGTCGAGCTGCAGATTCGCATCGCGGCCGGCGAGGTGTTCCCGGTGGCGGCGGCTCCTCCGCGCGGGCACGCCATCGAGTTCCGGGTGTACGCCGAGGACCCCAAGCGGTTCTTCCCGGGGCCCGGGAAGATCGACGTGTGGGAGGAGCCGGCGGGCGAAGGCGTGCGCGTCGATTCCGGCTACGTAGCGGGCAACACGGTCACGCCGTTCTATGATCCGCTGATGGCCAAGCTCTGCGTTCACGGCGCGACGCGGGAGGAGGCACTGGCCCGGGGCCGTACGGCTGTCGCGGCCTTCCGGCTGGCGGGGCCGAAGCACAACCTGCCGTTCTGCGCCGAGTTGCTGGACCACCCCGAGTTCGTGAGCGGGGACTACGACACCGGGCTGGTCGCCCGGATGAGGCAAGCTTGATCCGCTGGATCGATGATGATGGGAGTTCCGGGTGGCAGAGGTGCACGCCGAGATGGTGGCGAACGTCTGGAAGATCGTTGTGAGTGAGGGTGACGCGGTCGAGGAGGGCGACACACTCGTCATCCTCGAGTCGATGAAGATGGAGATCCCGGTCCTCGCCGAGGACGCGGGCACGGTGGCACAGCTCAAGGTGGCCGAGGGCGACGTTGTCCAGGAGGGCGACCTGATCGCCGTCATCGAGTAGATCGCCGGGTTCCGTTCACCGAGCGGGCGTCACAGCCGGGCGAGGAACCTCTCGCGGTCGACGATGACCCGCTCGACTCGCCCTGTGGCGACAAGCGTTCCGTTCTTGTCGACGGCCTTGACCGAGAAGATCAGCCGCCTGCCGTCCACCTCGACCAGTTCCGCGCTGACCTCAACGTGCATGCCGACCGGGCTGGGCGCGCGGTGATCGAGCGCGACCTTCGTGCCCACGGTCGTCTGTCCCTGCTCAAGGTAGGGCTGGACGGCCTTGACCATGGCCCCCTCGGCGAACGACAGCAGTCGCGGGGTGCCGAGGACCGGGACGTCGCCGCTGCCGACCCTGATGGCGGTGTCCTCCCGCTCGACCATGATGAGGACTTCGGCGTGCAGACCTGGGGCAATTCTCATGCGCGCCAGCCTATTAGGACGCCGTCGCGCTCCGGACGCGGTTCGGTGCCCGACGAGCGGGGTGACATCATCAGCCTCTACTGTGATCATTGCGGTCGGCCGGCGGCTGAAGCCGATCATGCGGCCTGCCGGGCCGCGAGAACGATGGAGCTCCGCGCTTCTGCCCACACTGCCGTCGCCGCATGGTCGTCCAGGTGACCCCGGCAAGCCGGTCGGCCTGTTGCTCGAAGCACGGCGATGTGGGCGGGTAAACCGCTAGGATTTGAGTCTGACCCTGGAGTGGAAGCCCAACCAATTCTGGCTTCTGTGACCCTGTAGTTATCTTCTCGCGATGCGAAGCTGCTTTGTTGGACACTTCGGGGGCAGAGTGAATTAGGAGTGTTTGACAAATGCTGCCCGTCGCGAGGGTGGATCCAGACGGATACATCGCCGGCCGGAGGAGGAGTTCGTAGCGGAGCCTATGGGCGACCTCCCGGGCCCACGGAAGTTTCGAGCCTGCGAGGAAGTTTCGTGGATGGGGCTCCGGCACGGCGAGGCGCCATCTGGGCCGCGCTTGGCGGGGCACGATTTGTCGAATACGACGTAGGGGGTACGGGGCGCAGATGGTGGCCCAAGGCACGACCCTGGCTGGACGCTACCGGCTGGATGCCCGGCTCGGAGCCGGGGGCATGGGCGAGGTGTGGCGGGGAGAGGACACTGTACTCGCACGCACCGTCGCCGTAAAGGTGCTGCTTCCCGGGCGACTCAACGACCCCGGCTTCGCCGTACGCTTCCAGGGCGAGGCCAGGGCGATGGCGACCATCAATCACCCGGGCGTGGTCGACGTTTACGACTACGGCGTCGCCGAGGTCCCCGGCGACGGCCCGACCGCCTACCTGGTGATGCGCTTCGTCGACGGAGAGCCCCTCGACCGGCTGCTGACGCGGCTCGGCCGGATCGGCGCCGAACCCGCGATGGAGTTGATCGCGCAGGCCGCTGCGGCGCTCCAGGCGGTCCACGACAGCGGCATCGTGCACCGCGACATCAAGCCGGGCAACCTCCTGGTCCGCTCGGACGGCACGCTGGTGCTGACCGACTTCGGCATCGCCCGCGCCGACTCGGGCAGCCGTCTCACCGACGCGGGCATGGTCCTCGGCACCGCCGCGTACTGCGCTCCGGAGCAGGCGGAGGGGGCTCCCGTGACCCCCGCGGTGGACATCTACGCGCTGGGCGTGGTGGCCTACGAGTGTCTCGCAGGTCAGCGGCCCTTCGACGGCGACACGCCGGTGACGATCGCGCTCAAGCACATCCGCGAACAGCCGCCGCCTCTGCCGTCCGACGTGCCGCCCGCGGTGCGCGCCGTCGTCGAGCGCGCGATGTCCAAGGACCCGGCGCGCCGGTGGCCGTCCGCCGCCGCGATGAGCCAGGCGGCCCGCCAGTCCGCCCGCCCCACCGGTGCTGTACAGCCCGACCCCGGCTATGGACAGCCGGTCGCGGCAACGCCGTACGGGCATCCGGGCGCCGCGCCGATCGAGCAGTCGGCGGACGCGGCGATGATCGAGGCGGCGTTCCAGGAAACGGACTACCTGGGGGACGGGCAGACCTATCGGGTCACCAGGGAAACCTGGCACGACGGCGCCGCTGCGTCGCACCTGGCTCCCCTGTCCGCGACCACGCAGGCGGCGTCCGCCGCGGGGCGCCAGGAGGGGGCACAACCGGGATCCCGATCGTCTCGCCGGGCGCAGCTCAAGAAGGGGCGCAGGACGCGCACCGGGCCGATCGTGGCGGGCATGGCCGGGTGCGTGGTCGTGGTCGGCCTGGTCGCGGCGGGCGTCAACCTCGCCTCCGCCCGTTCCGGGGTGCCGGTGCCGTCCGCTGAGCCGTCCGTCACCGCCGAGGTCCCCTCGCCCTCGCCCAGTCGCACTCGCGTAAAGGGCAGGACCGTCTCACCGAGCCCGACGAGAGTGATTCCGCCTCCGACGAGGCGGCCGAGCCGGTCACCGAGTCCGTCACCCAAGCCCTCGCCGAGCCCGTCGCCGAGCCCGTCGCCCTCGCCCAGTCCGAGAGTGAAGATGGTCAAGGTGCCGGAGGTCAAGGGGTTGGACGAGAGCGCGGCCAGGGCCAAGCTGACCCAGCTCGGATTCGGAGTCAGCGTCAGCTACAAGGGCGATGGCGAATGCGAGGGCCAGGTGAGCCACCAGTCTCCGGCGGCGGGCACACCCAGGCCGGAGGGGTCCAACGTGATGGTCGCGATCGCCAGAAAGGCCTGCCCGTCCCAGTCGCCCCCACAGGCGTCGCCCAGCCCGTCGCCCAGCTCCAGTTCCTGACCCCCGGGCTCGAACGTGAACCCGGGGACAAGCCCCGGGCGTGATCTCGCAGTTCGCTGTGCAAGATCCATAAGGCTCGGGGATCAGACGCCGGTGGTGTTGCGGGGGTAGGCGATCTGCGGGTCGGTGGCGATGTTCACCAGGTACGGCACGCCGGAGTCGAACGCCCGGCGCAGCGCCGGTCCGATCTCGTCGGGCGAGGTCACCAGCTCGCCGCCGCCGCCGAGCGCCGTCACGACCTGGTCGTACCGGCACTGCGGCTGCAGCTCGGCCGCCACGTCGTAGCCGTACAGCAGCTGCATGGGGTGCTTCTCCAGCCCCCAGATGCCGTTGTTGCCGCAGATCATGACAACCGGCAGGCGGTGCCGTACCAGCGTGTCGACGTCCATCAGCGAGAAGCCGGCGGCGCCGTCGCCGAGCAGCAGCACGACCTGCGAGGACGGCCGGGCGAGCCGGGCGGCGATCGAATAGCCGAGCCCGGTGCCGAGGCAGCCGTACGGCCCCGGGTCGAGCCAGTTTCCGGGTCTGCGAGGCTCGACGTACTTCCCCGCGTAGGACACGAAGTCGCCGCCGTCTCCGATCACCACGGCGTCGTCGCCGAGCAGCTTGTTCAGCTCGCCGTAGATCCGCATCGGGTGGATCGGATCGGCGTCCGACTCCAGCAGCGGCGCGTCGGACGCGATCGCGGCGGCCGCGGTCTCGGCCAGCCGGTCCTTCCACGGCTCGTACGCCTTCGGATTCACCCCGGCGGTACGGCAGGCCGAGGCGAGCCCCCACAGGGTGACCGAGAGATCGCCCGCGGCCGACCCGGCCAGACCGATGTGGGTGGCGAGCTGGGACGGCGCGTCCACGATGTGGACGACCCGGGAGAGCGGCGCGCCGTCCTTGCCGCCGAACCAGCCGTAGCCGAGCCGGAAGTCCAGCGGTGTGCCGACCACGATGACCAGGTCGGCCTGTCCGAACGCGAGCCCCCGGGCGCGGGTGACCAGCAGGTCGTGGCCGGAGGGCAGGATGCCCCGGCCCTGGCCGTTGGGGATGACCGGCAGGCGCCACTCCTCGGCGAAGTCCCGGGCCGCCTCCTCGGCGCGGTCCATCCACACGTCCGAGCCGAGCACCAGCACCGGCCGCTCGGCCTCGGCGATCAGCCGGGCGATCCCGGCGAGCGCGTCGGTGTCGGGTTCGAGCGGCGACGGGGTCAGCGTCTGGGCATCGAAGTCGGCCGAGGGCGCGAACAGGTCGTCCATGTAGACGTCCAGGAACACCGGCCCGCGGTGCGGGGCCAGTGCCGTACGGAACGCCGTCTCGACGTCCTGCCCGATGGAGTCGGCGCCCGACCCGGTGAAGGCGAGCTTGGTGATCGGCTCGAACAGCGGGGGGTGATCCATCTCCTGCAGTGCGCCCGAGCCCCAGCGGGAGCGCGGCGCCCTGCCGCCGAGCACGACGAGCGGTGAGCCGTTGAAGTGGGCCGTCGCGACCCCGGAGACGCCGTTGGTGACGCCGGGGCCGGCGGTCAGCACCGCCAGGCCGGGACGTCGGGTCAGGCGCGCGGTCGCCTCGGCGGCGAAGACCGCGCTCTGCTCGTGGCGTACGTCCAGGATGCGCATGTCCCGGTGGACCGCGCCGTCGTACAGCGGGAACACGTGCCCGCCGGACAGCGTGAACATCGTGTCGACGCCGTACGCCTGGGAGACGGCGACCGCGATGTCGCCTGCGTGCTTGGGGGACTCCATGCGGGGAAACCTACCAGTCGGTCACTTAGCCGGAACAGAAGACTTCTTGGTCCCCGCGAACCTGCCCGCAATCGCGTGCCGTCACACCCGTCGTCGCCCGGCATCGGCGGCTCGGGACACCCGGTGGTTTACTTAACCCCCCGTCAGATCGAACGACGTGCCGCCTCGGCTGCTCCTCCACCCCCAAAGGAGACCCATGCCCGGCCTGACCTCCGTGCTCGTCCTCCCACCCGTGTTGCTCGCATTGATCGTCGCCGCTCCGGCGGCATCCTGCCCGCCCACCGCAGCCCCCACCGCAGCCCCCACAGTGGTCGCCACGGCGGTCCGGGACGGGGCGGAGAGCGGCGTCGATCTCACCGATCCGCGTAAGAAGGAGATCGCCATGCGGATCGTCTCCAGCGCGGAGAACTCGTCCCTCGACTGGAGAGCCCAGTACGGCTATATCGAGGACATCGACGACGATCGCGGCTACACCGCCGGCATCGTCGGATTCTGCTCGGGCACCGGCGACATGCTCGACCTGGTCGAGCTCTATACCAAGCGCAAGCCGCGCAACGTGCTGGCCGAATATCTCCCCGCGCTGCGCCGGGTGAACGGCTCGGACTCCCATTCCGGTCTCGGCTCGAAGTTCGTCAAGGCCTGGAAGAGGGCGGTCAAGGACCGGGTCTTCCAGCGGGCCCAGGAGGACGAGCGGGACCGTG
>NZ_BOOG01000085.1 GCF_016863115.1 Sphaerimonospora thailandensis | reverse complement strand
GGGACACCTCCCTGAGGATCACGCTCCGCATTACTATGAATACGCCTATCGCTTGGCTTCGCAGGCCGCCCGACTCATGATGGAGAAGATCATGGAATCAGCTTCGGCTACCTGGCCGGTCTACAGCCCCTTCGCCCGTAAGCACTACGGCAAGGGCCTCGAAGAGGGCCGGACGGAAGGCCGGGCGGAAGGTGAGGCGAGGGCGGTCCTGACCGTCCTGCAGGTGCGGGGCGTTGCCGTCTCCGACACCGACCGCGCCCGCATCACCGGCTGCACCGACCTGGACCGGCTCGATGAATGGGCACGGCGCGCCGTCACCGCCACCTCCACCGCCGAACTGTTCATCGACGAACCCGAACGATCCGCCGGGTGAGACGCCGGACGGAAGTTGATGTCCACCTCGTGGCCTCACCACTCGTCCAGGTGCATCACTTCCGAGCCGGCATGGAAAGCGGTGAGGAGGAGACAGAAGGGCGCCCCCCGCATGATCCGCCACCCGACGAACGCCTGCCGGACTCGTTCAGGCCAGGCCGTACCTGATCCTGATAGTCCTGGCCTGTTCGTCCGTCACCTCGGGCGGCGTGCCGGCCAGCGCCTGGCGTAGGTCGGCCACGATGGCGTCGGTGCTGTCGCGGACACGGGCGCGATGGTGGGCGAGTTCTGCGTCGAACCGCTGCGCGGCCGGTCCCGTCCATACGCCGCCCGAGTGGAAGGCCCGGAACGGCGTGTCGATGCCGCTTGTGATCTCCTGCAACAGCGGCTCCGCCGTACGCAGGGCGTCTCCCAACGCCCGATGAAGCGGATTGGGCACCAACATGGCCATGCTGTGATCACTCCTTCTCAGGGGGAGGGGGACATGGTCGCCCCGGGGGCGCTGGCGTCGGTTATCAGCTTCGGCGCGATCAGCTTCATCAACGCCACCACATCAGCCGCGTTGTCCCGCCCCTCGACGCCGGTCTCCAACTCGATGATGAGTTCCGCTTCGCCACGGACGAGCATCGCGTACGCGGCGTTGCGCCTGCTGCCTCGATCCTTGAAGTAGTAGCCGACGGACCCAGGAACGATCTCGGACATTGGGCGAGCGCCGTCCTTGATTTGCTTTTCGACCCGCTCTTGGGTTCCGCTTGGGATCAGGACGATGTGCAGCACCCTCAGTCGCTCGCCGTCCCGTTGATAGGCCGCGCAGCGTCCATCACCGAGACCTCCAGCCGTTGTGAGGTCAAAGTTGCCGCGAACCAGTGGATCACGCACCCCCGTTATCAGTTCGACAGCCCTCAGAGGGATGTAGCCGCAGATGTAGGGCGCGGCTGCCACCGTCGGGAGCGGCGTACGGTCGATCTTCGGGTCCTCTTGTCGGCAGCCGCTAGACAAAGCCAGCGCGCACAACAGCGCCACTACCGTGGCGACTCGCATCCTCGTCATGACGCGTAATGGACGAAACCGTCGGAGAATCCGTGATCCAGGCGATCCCGGAGACGATCCCAGCGCTCCCCTGCCAGCCCGCCGTGGATCCATCGTTTGTAGGCTTCGAGTCGCTTCTCTTGGTTACCTGAGGTGGTTTCGTCAATCATTTCGTCCCTGGTCATAAGTGTCCGGCCATCGTCCTTGAGGAAGTTTCTGGGGTTGTCGCGGGGGTCGTCGCCCTTCTTCAGATCTTGAAGGGAGGCCCAGGGATGGGTCGGTGCGGGCGGGTCCGCCGAGCCGAAGAGGCCGTGCTTGAGCATGGCCTGAGCGGTGAGATCTTGAATGAGGTCATGGGTTTGACGTACCGCGCTGTTAGCTTCGTCGCGGGCCTTGTCCTCGGCGTCACCTTTGACACTGTCTTCGATCAGGCCGGTCCACGCGCCGACGACGCCTGCAGTGATCGGCCAAGCCCCTGACTGAGGGATGGCGAGCCCGGTATTCAGGGTCGCTGTCAGGATCTTCATGTTCCGCTGCTGCGCCTCGTCGAGTTCCTTGCCTTGCTCGATCTTGGCCAGTCCCGCCGCGTCCGCGATGAAGCCGAAGCCTGCCCCGATCCATCCCGCATTGGCCACAAACACCCTGTCGCCTTGTCCGGCAGCCATCTGCGCGGCGCCGTGGTCAAGGAGACGCCCGGCGTACGCCGTCTGGGCGGCCATGACCGTGGTGAACGCCTTGGCATCTACGAACGTCTCTTTCATCACCGCATGCAGTTCCTCCCTCTTGAACTGTGGTCCCCAAGGGTCCTGCCCAGGGAGGTTGGGATTGTCGACATCTGTCACATCAGGAACCTTGGTGTTGCCGGCATCCGTAGCGATGCGGTTCACGTCGGCGATGTAGCCGGCGAGGATGTGGCCGGTGGTGGTGGGAGGCACGCGTGAGCCGGGGGAAGATTCCTCGTCGATGCGTTGGGCTTCCAGGTGGATGAACTCCGAGGTCAGCTTGGCGGACAGGTAGCCGCGGGATGGCTGTTGTGGGGAGCCGTCGTGGTCGCGGAAGGTGAGCGTGGCGGCCTCCAGCGCCTTGCCCAGCGCGGCACCGCCGTCGGGCATGGTCTGCCAGGTCAAGTAGCGCTCCATCATCTTGGGATCGCCCGCGAAGAAGTCCTGGGCCGCCGCGGGATTACGGCTGAGCGCCTCCATGAGGTTCATGCCGATGGTCGGCGCGTTGTACGCCGTCCACTTCCACGTGTCGATCTTCCTGGCGACGGCCACCAGAAAGGCGGAGTCGAAGGTGCCGTCCTTGAGCGCCAGAGCCAGCCCGTAGCCCGAACGCCAGTCGACGGTGGACCGGCCGAGATCGTCGGTGAGCTCGTCACGCCAGGCCGGGCTCAGCTTGGCGCTTGCCGTGCCGAGGGTCTTGCCGAGCGCGGTCTGCAGCCGTGCCACGTTCTTATCCTGCTGATGATTCACCGTCTTGGTCATGAGATTGCGGAATCCCGCCGCGCCCAGCGCGTTCATCAGCGTGACGGCGAAGGTCTGGTCTCCCATCCGCTTCTCCAGTGCGGCCACGGTCTTCTCGTCGACCTCGCCGCTCCTGGCCGCCTCGGTCAGCTTGCCGACCGCCGCGTAGACGTCGGGATCGTGGGCGGCCTTGCCGTACAGCTCCTCGTTGAAGGCGGTCAGCCCGCCGGGCACGCCGGAGGAGGTCGCCCATTCGGTCTGCTCGGATCGGATCGTCTCGCTGCGGCGTCGCAGGTCGGGACGGGTGGTGCCGATCCAGCTCTGGACCTCGCGCAGGGCGCCCAGGCGTGAGGTGTCCAGGTTGAGCTGCTGCAATACGCGGCGGAGCTGCGGTTCGTTCCGGCCGAGTGCGTCCTGCGCCCGGCCGAGGCCTCGCTCGAAGTCGTCCATCGCGGCGGGATCGATTCCCGAGAAACCGCCGGTCACCTCCCGAGGCGGGGGTGTCGGGGCGGCCTGCGGGCGTGGGGAGGGTGTTGGAGCGGGCTGCGAACCTGACGATGGCTGGGGTGAGGGCGGCGGAGCGGCCGAGGGCTGAGCGCTCGGCGACGGGACGTTGTCCGGAGAGGGCTGGATGCCGTGAGGTGGCGGAGATGACGGCGCTGTCGGTGCCGGCTGAGGGGTGGGTGACGGCTGAGGGGCGCGTGACGGATCGGTCATACGGGCCGGACTCCCACGATGTCGGTTGAACGCGACAACTCCGGCAGCAAGATTATTTACGATCGCCTCGTTTCGTAAACATATCCGTCAGATCCGGTATGACGGATCATTCGCTGCCACCTCCTTCACAGTCTCCGGCCCGATCAGACGGCCGGGAAGAACCTTCGCGACCTGCTGCTCCAACGAAATTGTCAGCACATGGGGTGGCCCGTGCCCGCTCACCGCCGAGGTCATCGCCGGTGCGGTCCCGGCTGTGCCGTACCTTCAGATCGTTGGCCATTGCGGGCCCACCGATCGGCCGGCGCCCCTTACGCGGACGTTTTGATATGCGGGAGACCATGATGAGCACCGAAGACGGGACGCCGTTGCCGAAGCTGGCCGCCCCGGCTCAGCGGGCACTGCAGGGCGCCGGCTTCACGTCCTTGGAGAGCCTGACGCAGGCGACCGAGGTCGAGATCATGGAGTTGCATGGCATGGGTCCAGCGGCGATGAAGGCGCTCCGCGCCGCGCTTGATGAGCGCGGTCTGTCTTTCGGCGGCTGACACCTTGATCGATCACCCATGTGAGCGTTGGAGGCGTTCATGGCAGCGCTGGAGCACCTCCCCGGCGAACACGCTTCGCAATATTATGAATACGCATACCGCTTGGCCCCGCTGGCCGCCCAACTCGTGATGGAGAAGCTCATGGAATCAGCTGCCTGGCCGGTTTACAGCCCCTTCGCGCGCCAGCACTACGGCAAGGGTCTTCAGGCCGGCCGAACAGAAGGGCTTGAAGAAGGGCTTCAGGAAGGTCTCGCGAAGGGCCTCGCGAAGGGCCTCGCGAAGGGGCTCGCGAAGGGCGAGGCCAGGGCGGTGTTGACCATTCTCCAGGCGCGGGGCATCCCCGTCTCCGACGCCGACCGCACCCGCATCACCATGTGTACGGATCTGGACCGGCTCGATGAATGGACACGGCGTGCCGTCACCGCCACGTCCGCCGCCGACCTGTTCACCGACGAACCCGAACGCCCCACCGGATGAAACCCTGTCGCGAGCGATGCGATAGTTCCCTGTACGTGCACGGCCTGGACGGGCGGTCTCCACAAGCGGCCCCGGCCGCGCCGTACCTCCGCTTCGCCGGTTCGCACGGGCCCGAGGACGGATGACCCAGCCGAGGGTTCCGCGAACTCCTCACCCTCGGGTCCGTCGGCGGCACCGCATAGTTCGCGATCAGACGTCGGTGTCGAGGCGGGCGTGTAGGTGCATGTCGTGCCAGCCGTCGGCGTGGAGTGCCTCGCCGCGTTTCGTGCCCTCTGCGGCGAAGCCGGCGCGTTGCGCGACCCTGCAGGACGCGGCATTCGCCGTGGAGTGGCACAGCTCGATGCGGTGCAGCCGGAGCGTTTCGAAGGCCCACGCGGTCATCGCGGACAGCGCTCGGACGGCGATGCGGCGACCGCGTGCGCTGGGCAGCACCCAGTACGACACCTCGGCCAGGCCCTCGGCGAGGATGACCCGGCGCAGGCTGATCTGCCCGACGACATGGCCCGTTTCGAGCACGGCCCACCCGGCGCCGCTCTCACTTCGCCATCGATCCGCCCAGGCGTCGATCCAGTCGCGCGCCTCGTCGTCGCTCATCGACCGGCAGTGCCAGCGTTGGATCGCCGGGTCGGCGTACCCTGCCACGACGGCCGGGCGGTCCGACGGTTGCCACGGCCGGAGCACCACGCCGTCCGCGTGGATCTCGGGCTGAGGCAGCGCGGCCATCGAGCCGGGCGGTGTCGCGGATTCGGCAAGCATCGGCATGATCGAACTCTAAACGTCCCGCTGACAATGTCGGAACCCAGTGAGCGGCTGGGTTCCGACGAAACGAAGAAGCTGTCCTGTCTCACGGGAGCTGGCGCGGTCTCACCGAACCTGGCGGCATCTGCCGCTCCGTCTCACCTACCTGACGTCGCCGACACGCCAGCAGAGCTGGCGGCGCACGCGAGCCGGGACGCACTCCCATGATCACGCGCCAGTTCAAATGAGACGCTGACCGCACTCCTCCGGCGCACGCCAACTTCATTGAGACGACAGCCCGTTCGGTGTCTCACCGAAGTTGGCGTACCGCAGGCCAGAGCGTTGCTTTGCGCGCCACCTTCCGTGAGAAAGGACAGAAGCCCTACGGCAGCATCGGGGCGTGGGCGGACATGGGCACTGCCCGGGTGCGGGCGTCAGGGGCGGGCGGGGGAGATCGATGGAGTCTCCATGTCGGCAAGGGCGGCCAGGCCGATGAGGTGGAGCCCGGTGTCCCGTGCCTCGGTGATCGTCAGCTCGACGAGGGAGCGATCGTCGATCTGGAGGTGGACGCGAGGCTCGTGGTCGCCGTGACAGAGGACCAGGTCGAGCCAGAGCCGCTGAGGGAGCCCCGCGAGGGGGATGGCGTGCAGGTCGACGGCCTGGACCCAGGCGTTGTGGATGCGCTCGTCGGGGTGCTCGTCGATATGGGCGTCCATGCACCACGGTGGGCAACCGTCGCGTGTGCTGTCGCCCCGGGCGTGGTCGTTCGTTCCGTTGTCGGCGACAGTGCTATTGATCACGAGTCACCGCCAGGTCGGCGAGGCTCTCCTGCTCGGCGATGGCCTGGCACAGCTCGCGCAGGTCGTCGCCGTCGACCGTGCGGTAGGCGCCCGCGTTCTCGGCCGCCGAGGAGAACGGCTTCTCGCGGCTGGCCCACAGGCGTCCGGCGTCGCTCCGCATGATCCGCCACCCGGCGAACGCCGTGCCAGACGTGCTGGCCCTATCGTTTGACATAGGTCAGGAACACCTCTTCCTGATCAAGGGACCCGTACGGCGCTGCGAACGCCTGCGGGTCCCGCCTGATTTTCCAGGTCATCGACCTTCCGTGGCCATCATGGGCACCGGGCGGGAGGCTCGGAAGAGGCTGGACGCTGGAACCCCGGCCTCCAGCGACGACCAGCAACCGGAGGCCCCTCACGTCGCCTCCGAAGAAGCTTTCGCAGCCCTGATCTACCTGGCCTTTGCCAGCCTTTTCTGTAATCATTTGATTTCAGAAAGTGACAATGACTGATCGGGGGATGGCATGCCGCGTGTTTCTGAGCCGGTGGATCCGAGTCTGTCGGGGTGGCATCTGCTGGGTGCTGCCGTACGGCACTGGCGGGAGGATGTGCGGCACCTGAGTCAGCGTGAGGTCGCCAAGGCGGCGTACGTCGATGACGGCGACCTGTCGAAATGGGAGCGTGGGCTCGCTCGTCCGCACGCGGATGTGGTGACCCGTCTCGATGCGGCCCTGGGTGCGGGTCAACAACTTGTGGCCCTGCACGGCACTGTCGTTGAGCTGGACCGGTTGCGTACGGTGGCGATGAACAGGCCCGCCGAGGAGGAGGTCGCCACGGAACGCCGTCGTCTTCTGCAGCTTGCCGCCGCCGGGATCGGTGTGCTGGGCGTGTGTGGTGAACCCGTACGCCGGTTGCTCGATCAGTCCGTGGGCGGTGATTTCCGCAGTCTGGAGGAGTGGGACCTGGCGTGTGCGGATCACCTGTACGCGCTGCGGACGCGTCCTCCGGCCCAGGTGGCGGCTGATCTGCTGGTCGATCTGCTGGCCGTGCGGCGACAGTTGGAGACCGCGAGCCCGGCTGATGCGGTCGAGTTGCAGCGGTTCACGGCTGCGCTGTCGTCCGTCCACGCCAACGCGCTGACCCGGCTGGGCGAGCACGGGGGAGCGCTGCGCTGGTGGCGTACGGCACGCCAGACGGCCGACGCCTCGGGCGATCTGCGACTGCGGCTGCTGGTCCGTGGCGAGGAGGCTGGTCACGGCCTATACGGCCAGCGCGATCCGGAGACCGTCCTGCGCCTTCTCGACAGTGCCGAGCGGATCGCCAGCGGCCCTAGCGTCGACCTGCTGACCACCCGGGCGAAGGCCCTGACGATGCTCGGCAGGCACGACGAGGCACGGCAGACGGTAAACGCCCTGGCCGTGTTGGCCGGAGCGGGCGTCGTGCCGGACTCCTTCGGCTTCTGGAAACCAGATCAGATCCATTTCGCCGAGAGCTGGGTCTACGCTGGTGCGGGCGTCGAGTCGGCGGCGGACCGGGCTCGGGAGGACGTGCTCGGGCTCGCTCGCACCTACCAGTACGGTGCCAATGTCCGGCTCCACGAGGCACTCTGCACGGTGGTCCAGGGCGGCGTCGACGAGGGCATGCGCCTTGCGGCCAGGGTGATCGATCCCCTCCCGTCCCCCTATCGCAGCCACCACATCATCGAGACCGGACGCATGGTGCTGCGTGCCGTACCGTACGACCAGCGCGACCGCCCCGCCGTCGGTGAGTTCCGCGAACTCCTCGCCCTCGGCTCAGCCGGCCGCAACGCATAGATCGTCGGCTCCTGCGTCAGGCTCCGCAGGCCCAGGGCCGGGGGCACTGCTTGTGGGCGGAGAGGTTCACTACTCGGCCGCGTCCGCTCGCATATTAAAGCGAAGGCACCTTGATCTTTAATACAGCGACCTCGGGGTGGTGCATGTTAAAGCGCGGCGTAATAAGGCAGCCCCGCACCGCTCCTTGTTGAAGCAGAACCGGCCTTCGCTTCAACACTGCGGAGCCCGACCCGCAGCGGGTGTCGTTCGCATCGAGGGAGATGGCGTGCGAGTGCCGACCTGAGGTCAGCCACGATCAACCGGACGATCTAGGTCGCACTACTCTCCGAGGGCGTTGACCCATTCCTCGGCATCTTTTCGAGCGGCAGCATCGACCAGGGTCGGGTCTTGCAGCAACTCCTGGAACAACTCCACAGCCACATCCCGGCAGTTGTCATCGTCCGTGAGCGCCGTGACAGCCCGGACCCGCTCCTTGTCCGTGAGACTGCGGTCGCTGGCGATCTCCCTGATCACATCGATGACCGGCAGCGGATCTCCCTCGCTCATCATGTCTTCAAGGCCGAAGATCAAATTGCGTGTGGGAATGAGTGGCTTGTGGGATCCGTATCGGGCCGCTCTTCCGGGACCGTCACCAAGGCTCTTGGCGAACGCCGATGCCCGATCGACGTCGGACAGTCGCGTGTTCTCAATAATAATCTTGAGTCCAGCCGTTCGATCCTCAGCACTGACCGAGAGGCCAGTGACCAGATCATTCACCTCGCTCCGGTGATCGAACCCCTCAAGCCGATGGAGGTGGCGCGAGTGCATCAGCCACTGGATCGCCGCCGCTGATGAGGAGCCAAGCTCTACCAGCTTCTCGATCGCCATGATCCTGTCGTCGTTCTCCGCGTCGGGGTCAGCGGCTACCTCGAGGAGTTGGTGAATATCCATGCCCTCTAGATCCAGTCGCTCCTCGTCATCGTCGTCTTCGTACTCCTCCTCTTCATCGAACTCGTCATCGAGCCCGAAGCCTTCAGAAGGAAGTTCTTGGGTTGTCATGGCAAGCCTCCAGGTATCGCCGCGGCAGATGGGTGATCGCACGCTACCTCACAACGGAAGCAAGCGATCCTGAGCCTCGGACCTCAATCGAGCAGTCGGCTGACGTTCCCAGGGATCGCTCCCGTTAAGCGAAAGAAGCCCTAGTGGGAAGGCTCCGCTTGGCCGTTGGTGGTGAGGGCGGCGGCGATGGCTTCGATCTGGGTGAGGGCCGTTCTGAGGTCGGCCGCGATCGAGCGGGCAATCTCTTCGGGGGAGTGCTCGGCCGACTTGTCGTCCCCGCCGTCCTGCTGCCAGCTGATGTCGAGGTTGACCTTGTCGCGGGCGATCAGTTCGTCGTACGTGAATGCCTTGAATCGGTCGGTCTCCACCCGCTCGCCACGCGGCTTGCCGGGGAGATAGCAGTCCACGAAGTCCTGCAGGTGCTCGCGGCGCAACGGCCGCTGCTTGAGGGTGAAGCTCTCCCCGGTACGGAAGTCGTACACCCACAGCTTCGACGTCCACGGCCTGTCAGACGGGCGTCGGCGCTCGAAGAACAGGACGTTCGCCTTCACCCCACCGGCGTAGAAGATGCCGGTCGGCAGGCGCAGCAGCGTGTGGACGTCGTACTCCTTGAGCAGGCGACGCCGGATCGTCTCGCCGGCCCCGCCTTCGAAGAGCACGTTGTCGGGCAGGACCACGGCGGCCCGACCGTCGATCTTGAGCAGCTTGGCGATGTGCTGCACGAAGTTGAGCTGCTTGTTCTTGGTCGTGACCCAGAAGTCACGGCTCGCGTAGACGGCCTCGTCCTTGACCGCCTTCCCGTCCTCGCCCACGACCGTGATCGCGGACTTCTGGCCGAACGGGGGATTGGCGAGGACCAGGGACGCCCGCACCTTCGGCTCCGCCAGCAGGGCGTCGCCGACCTCGATGATCTCCTGGTGTTCATCCGGGATCACGCCGTGGGTGAGCATGTTCATCGCCGCCAGCCGAGCGGTGCCACGGACCAGCTCGACCCCGCGGAAGGCCCAGCCGTGGATGAGCCGGTTGCGCTGGTCGGGGTTGAGCGACTCCATCGGATGCTCACGGCGCAGGTATTCGTTGGCCAGCAGCAGGAAGCCGCCCGTGCCGCAGGCCGGGTCGACGATGGTGTCCTCCGGGGTCGGCTGGACACAGTCGACCATCGCCCGGATCAGCGGACGTGGTGTGAAGTACTGCCCGGCCCCCGACTTCACGTCGCTGGCGCTGCGCGACAGAAGCTCCTCGTACGCGTCGCCCTTGACGTCAACGCCCTCCTTCGACCACTGGATCTTGCCGATCAGGTCCTTGATCAGCCGTTCCAGCAGGCCGGTCGCCTGGATCTTGTTCTGCGCGCCGAGGAAGATGAGCCGGAACATGCCGGGGCGCCTGCCGAGCTCTTCCAGCACGCGCTCGTAGTACTCCTTGAGGTCCCCGCCCTTCTTGCTCGCGAGGGTGTCCCAGTCGATCCCGGGCGGCAGGGTGCGGTGCGGCCTGCCCCGGCGCGCGAGCTTCTTCTCCTGCTCGTCCATCATCTTCAGGAACAGCAGGTAGGTGAGCTGCTCGACGTAGTCGATCGCGGGCACCCCCGCGTCCCTGAGCACGTCGCAGTAGCTCCACAGCTTGTCCACGAGCGAACGCGTGTGCGCCGCCGTCTCCCGCGACTTCGCTCCAGGCGTCTCCGCCGGCTCCTCCGTCAGCGTGTCGGTCACGACGACAGCTCCCTCTCCTGGAACAAGACTTCCTGATCTCCGGTACGGCTCGCGCCCGCGGTAGCCAGCGGCACCGGCACCGACTCCGAGGTCGTACTGCTCGGAAGGTGCGCGTTCTCCGACGGCGTCGCACTCGATCTCGTACGGCTCCTGCCTCCGGAACGACGCGACCGCCCTGCCTCAACCGCGGCCTCCCGCTCAGCCCGTATCCGCCGGAGAAGCTCGTCTGCGGGTTCATCGGCAGGATCCTGCGCGACCAGGTTCCCCTGGAATGCTCTTCTCATCAATTGGTTACGAAGCTCTAGCACGCGTTCTTCGGCCCTGTGAATCGTTTCGCCCAACTGCACAGCGGATGCGATCTGCAGAGCTACTCGCAAGACGATGTCCTGCTGTTTGCCAAGGGGCGGGACGGGAATGCGTGTCCGGAGGATCGTCCCTTGGTCGATCTTCGGCATGGAACCGGCCAATCCCTTGGCGGAGGACCTGAAGTAGGACCGGACTTCGCTGGAGCTCAGAACAAGTTGAACGAACGAGGGAAGTACATCGGCGTTCACGCGTGCGCGTATCAGCAGATCGGGGAACACCGCCCACTGCTTCTCGCCGTTGTAGAGCGCCGACGTGCCCACCAGTTCCGGGGTGTTGGACCGTTGGATGAGGATGTCTCCAGGCTCCAGCCATAGATGGCGAATGCGCTCGACATCGGCGACCGCCATTTTGGTGTTGGCTTCGGTGAACTGATTCCTCGTCACCGCTGTCAGGGTGAGGGTCCTGACGCCTTTCCCATCTTCGGAAGCCCGCCCGGAGTAGCCGTTGCGGAGCGGCTCTCTCAGGAGTGACTCCAACGGCCTCATCGGTGCCGATGCGGCGGCCGCGAGAGCATTCGTTTTGATGCCGTCGATCAGGTCCGGTACTCGCGATCCCGCAGCTGATAGCTCGTCACGTGCGATGGACAACAGAGTAAGTCGATCTCCGAGGACGGCGGCTATTCGTTGCTGCTCGGCTTGTGGTGGCACGAGCACCTCTATCTCGCTTAATGCCTGCTGCGAGATGTTGCGCATGGACTCCTTGGTCCCGGTGGCGCGTGCCGAAATCGCCCGCCGTACGTCGGGTGAGGCCAGGACGTTGAGCAGCCACCTCCGATCCACCTCGGAGGATGGCACCAGACGCAGGCTCTTGTCGCTGAGTAGAAGCCGTGGACGGCACTCGCCGACCAGCACCGGCGCCCCGACGTACTCTGCGGTGTTCGCCCTGCTTACCAGGATGTCGCCGGGCCTGATCTCGTTGGCCGGGTCGATCTCGCGATGTGCCGGGACGGCCTTGTTCTCGTCCTCTCGGAAGGTCCCCCAGGTCATCGCGCTGACCTTGATGACGCCCCACTCGTCCTCTTCCGCAGGCCGTGGCTCGCAGGTGAAGGACTTGCCCGCCTCGATGCGGATGAGAAGATCGCCCAGCGTTGCGCGAGTCCAGCCGGGGGGCAGGTCGGTCATGCGGTGAGGGTCCTTGTCAGGTCGTCGAGGATGGTGGCGGCGCGGTCGCCGAAGGCATCGTAGAAGCCGTCCTCGCCACCGCGCAGGTCGAAGGGAGCGTAGTCGAGGGCGTCCTCGGCGACTTCCGCGCTGTTGATGATGATCTCGCACAGCTTGTCCAGGAACCAGCGCTGCATCGGCGAGAAGGCGCTATCCGCGGCCTCATGCCGGGCCAGCCAGGCGGCGTACCGCTCCTCAACCAGACTCCGGAACGGCCGCAACTCGGAGTCGAGGCCCAGCTCATACCGCAGGATGGACACCAGGTCGGTCGGTCTGGCCCGGTGGCCCCGCGTGCACACCTTGTCGTCGGCGTCCTCGTACGCCTCCCAGAGGTGGACGACGTTGCCGACCAGCGGAACCCGCTCGATCCGGTGAGCCAAATCGCTCACCTCCGCCCAGGTCGGCCGGGCCGTACCACTGCCTTCCAGTGCCCGCATCAGGGCGATCGAGTCGCGGTGCGCGCGCAGATAGGCACGGAACGACTCCACCGTGTTGCGGGCGATCCGCTCTCGCGGCACGACGTCCGCGTCCCTGATCTCGTCACGGCTGATCTCGTCGATGAGCTGGTCGTGCTTGTGCCGGATCTCGATGATCCGCTCGCGCAGCTCCGGATTCTCGGCCAGTGGCCGGGCGGCCTGCCTGAGGCGCTCGGCGACCGCGTCCTCGCCGCCCTGGTCAGCGGCCCGGGTCAGCTCCTCGGGGTCCACCGCGGTGGCGAGGCGCCGTACGAGATCACGCAGGTCGGCGCCGCCGCCGACCTGGGCCAATTCGTCGCGTTCGGCGTCGCTGATCTGACGGTCGAGGGCGTCGAGCCGCGCGGCGAGGGTCGCGGTCTGCGCCTCGTCCAGGGCGAGTTTGGCGGCGCGGGCGAGAAGCTGCTTGAGGCTGAGCCGGTTTTCCGGGTCGCGGTTGAGCGGCG
>NZ_BOOG01000084.1 GCF_016863115.1 Sphaerimonospora thailandensis | reverse complement strand
TTCCCGGGCCGTCGGCGAGCTCCGGCACCGGCCTTCCCGGGCCGTCGGCGAGCTCCGGCACCGGCCTTCCCGGGCCGTCGGCGAGCTCCGGCACCATGGCCGACGGGCCGATGACCCCGATGATGATCGTGGCGAGGATGGACAGCCCGATCGCCGCGACACCCACGACACCCGAACCTCTCCACCGTGATCTTGCGAATTCTCGCATGGTACGGGTATTGGGGTGGGGCTTATGGGAGGAGCGAGGGGATCTCGCGGGCGGCGAGGGCGCGGCCGACATCGCGGAGCTGCCTGGCCCGATGGAGCTGCCCGCGCAGGTCGTTGCCGGTCGCCCGGTGCGCCATCTCGACCTCGACCTCGATCACCCGGAAGCCCTTCCGCAGCAGGTCGATCGTCATGCCGGTCTCGACGCCGAAGCCGTGGGCGAGCGGGCGGGCCGCCTCGAACGCGGGCCGGGTCAGGCAGCGCTGCCCGTTGAGCGGCTGGGTCGGCTCCCAGCCGGTGAGTCGCTTGATCCCCTCGCGGGCCAGCCGTACGACCATGCCGTGGCCGCCCAGCTTCACCCGTTTCGCGAACGCCGCGATGGTCATGTCCGCCTCGCCGGCGCGCACGGGCGCGATCAGCGCGGACGCGGCCCCGGCGGTCTCGCCCAGATCCGCGTCGAGGAACAGCAGGTGCCTGGAGACCTCGCCGCCCTCATCGAGGAGCCGTACGGCTTCCGCGCCCGTCTCCATCGCCGCGGCCTTGCCGCGGTTGCGGCTGTGCCGTACGACCCGGGCGCCCGCCGCCCTGGCCACCCGGCCGGTCTCGTCGGACGAGCCGTCGTCGACGACCACCACGAGATCGACGCCGGGCAGCTTCAGGGCGGCGGTCACCGTGCCGCCGATCCGGTCGGCCTCGTCCTTGGCCGGGATCACGACGGCGGTGTCCTGCTCAGGTACCACTACATCACCCATGCGGCTAGCCCTGCTGATCGGCCGCGAGCACGTCGGCCGGCACGGCGTCATAGACGGTGAAGACCGAGTCGAGGCCTGTGACCTGCAGAATCTTCCGTACGGCAGGCCGGGGCGCGGCGACCTCCAGCGTACCGCCGCGCTCGCGCAGGCGCTTGAGCGCGGACAGCAGGACGTTCATGCCGGTGGAGTCGCAGAACTCCACTCCGGACATATCGATGACCACTCGGTCCGGCCCGGTCTCCAGCACGCGAGTGAACTCGGCCTGCAGCCGGGGTGCGGTGTATAGGTCGATTTCGCCGTAGATGGCCATGACGGCCTGGCCTGCCTGGGATCGGGTCGCGACTTTGAGCTCCACGAGGCGCACACTAGCGTCGTCCAGGCCCCGGGTCACGCTCCGCCGGAAACCCCGAAGAGTCGCCCGCCCTTTGTCCCCGATTTCCGGGGCAAGCAAACGCGGAGTGCGCGAAGCTTGACGGTATGCGACGCCGGCGTAGCCGGATGGGGGGCCCGGAACCTCCTGGTCTTGGTCGTCACTTCGCGAAGGAGGGCGGGCGCCGAGCACAGTGGGCCCGAAGAAACATGAACGCTGAACTGCCAGAAGATCCCGAGCGGCGGTCGTTGCGGGAGCGGCTGGAGGACGTCCAGGTCCGGAGCGCCAAGGCGTCGTCATGGCGCGACTCCGCAGAGCCGCTGCGTTCGCTGATCAACCGAGAGGGGCACGTCCCGATCAGCGCGAAGCTGACCGGCGAGGACCTCGACTTCCTCGCCACGGCACGCGAGGATCTGCTGTGCCTGGCCGAGCTCGGCATCCGGCTGCTCGATCTCCATCAACCGAGGGACGCCGGCGGGATCACGAGCGACACCGCCAACCCGATCCTGCGGTGCCGCAGCTGCATGTGGCGCTGGCCCTGCCCGACATTTCGCGCCATGTCGGATGCCCTCCCCGCAGGAGCACCCGGACTTTTCGGAGCGCTGGCAACACCCGGCTCAACCGGCATGATCGGTACGGTCGGCCCGCCCAGCGTGATCGCCCTGCCCGACGGCCTGCCGCCGGGCCTGCCCGGTTGATCGTGGGGGATGTCACGCCGACGGTTCATAGCGGTAACCGACGCCCCAGACCGTGACGATCCGCCTGGGATCGGTCGGGTTCGGCTCGATCTTCTCGCGGAGCCTGCGTACGTGAACGGTCACGGTTGAGGAGTCGCCGAAGGACCAGCCCCACACCCCCTTGAGCAGTTCGGCTCGGCTGAACGCCTGACGCGGGTTGCGCAGCAGGTGGACGAGCAGGTCGAACTCCCGAGCCGTCAGGGTGATCTCCCGGTCGGCCAGCCATGCCTGGCGGGTGCCCGCGTCCACCACCAGGTCGCTGTCACGCAGCACGCTCGTTCCGGTGGAGGTGAGCCCACGTGCGGCGGTCGGCTGAGCACCCCGGCCGATCTGGCCGCTCTGACTCGGTTGGCCGCCGTCGGGAGTGGCCGGGGCGCCACGGGCCCGGCGCAGGACGGACTGGACGCGCAGCGCGAGCTCGCGCGGGCTGAACGGCTTGGTGACATAGTCGTCGGCCCCCGTCTCCAGGTCGGCGACGCGGTCGATCTCCTCTCCGAGAGTGGTGAGCATGATGACGGGAACCGGTAACTGCTCGCGCACGGCCCGGCAGACCTGGAGGCCGTCCAACCCGGGCAGCATCAGGTCGAGGACCAGCAGATCGGGAGGGTCGGCGATGGCCCGTCTGAGCGCCTCGGCGCCGTCATCCACGCATTCCACCTCGTGGCCCTCGCGTTCCAGGTAGCGGGCCACCACCTCGGCGACGGCAGGGTCGTTCTCGGCGACCAGGACGCGAGAGGCGCGGTTTCGCATCAGTCGTTTCCCATCAGGTGATTCCCATGGGCCGATTTTCCGAAAGGCACGTAACCAAGTTAAGCCCGGCTGACTGTCTCCGCCGTCTGCCGACGGCCCCGGCCGTGGTCGGTTCGCCGTGCCGTGCTTGCCATACCGAGAGGGAATGATTCACGTGAAACCGGGACGTGATCTCTTGACCTGCGGCATTGTCCGGTCTCCAGTACGGCGGGTGGCCGGTGCGTACGATCAAGCTCGCACTTGTCGGTGTCACCGCGTACCTTGTGGCTATGGCCCGTATCGCGCTGACCGTCCTGGGGATCATCCTCGCCATCTGGCTGGTGTTCGGATTCATCATCCCCGCGTTGTTCGCGACGCTCAAGTTCCTGTTCATCTTCGCGATCGTCGCATTCCTCGTCGTCGCGACGATCACCATGATCGGGAAGTTCTCCCGGTAAACGTGAACTCCGTCCGGGCCCTCCCCGGCCCGATCATCTGGCTGCTGGCCGGGCTGGTCATCCTGCCCGGTCAGTTCGTCACGCCCGCCGGTCTCGGCATGCTGGGCCGAGGCATGTTCGGGCTCGGCACGGCCGGATCAGGATTGGCCGGCTCGGGTGCGGCCGGATTGGCCGGGTACGAGCTCGGCGTGCTCGCGGCCTTCGGCCTGGCCGGCGTGATCGTCATGGCGGTCGCGCGGATGCTCGCCCTGCCGGTGGGACTGCCCGGCCTCCACGACGCGCCCCCGGGCGGCCGTTCGCGGCCCGCCTGGAGGCTGTTCATCCGCTTCCGCGACCCCGATACCGCCGGTCGCCCCCGTCCGCGAGCTCCATCGGAAAGCCACGCGCTCGTCTGATCGTCAGGCTGGACGCCCTTTCTGGGCGATCACGAGCGCTTTCGTCATGCCCCGATCACCGCATGAAATCTAAGACGAAAGGCTTTCCGATGTTCGATGCCGTGTTCTCCCCCGCCTACGGGCTGCTCCACGCGCTCAGCGATCTCACCGGTCCGGCGGTCGCGACCGTCCTGTTCACGCTGGCCGTACGGCTGCTGCTGCTCCCGCTGAGCGTACGGGCCGCCCGGGCGCAGCGGATCCGCCTGCGGCTCGCGCCCGAGGTCGAGCGGCTGCGCAGGCGGTGGCGGCGTGACCCGCAGCGGTTGCACACCGAGGTCAGTTCCCTCTACGCCAGGGAGGGGACCTCGATGTTCGCCGGTTTCCTGCCGATGCTGGCGCAGGCGCCGTTCTTCGCGGTCACCTATCGGCTGTTCACCTCCGCCGTGATCGCGGGGCATCCCAACCTGCTGCTCGCGCAGGGCATGCTCGGCGTGCCGCTGGGGGAGCACCTGAGTGCGGTGCTGGCGGTGGCCGGGCCGTTCAGCGCGCCGGCGATGGTGTTCCTCGGGCTGTTCGTGCTGCTCGCGATCGTGGCGTGGGCGGCCTCGCACACCGCCTCTCAGCGGATCGAGCCGGCGGCGCCGATGCGGCGGCTCCAGACCCTGCTGCCGTACGGCACGCTGCTGGTGGCGGCTTTCCTCCCGCTCGCCGCCGGTGTCTACCTGCTCGTGAGCAGCGCCTGGACCACGGCCGAGCGGGCCCTGCTCTATCCGCGCACGACTTAGCCCACCTCGCGGAGGGCGGGGGTTCCGGTCGCCCTGTTATGGCCGTTCCGGGTGGCCCAAGAGGCGGTCAAGGTGGCCCAGACCGTGGTCGTCTCCCCCTCGTGCCGGACGCCCCAGTGATCCGCGAGGTACTCGACGATGCCCAGGCCCCGGCCGCCCAGCGACGAAAGCGTGGGGCGGCCGGCTCGCGGCTCGGTGGCGGCTCCGCCATCGCTGACCGCCACCTCCACCTGGCTCTCCGAGCAATCCCACGAGGCTCTGAGCTGGCCACACGGCAGGGGATGCGCATGCCGCAGGGCGTTGCTGAGCAGCTCGCTCATCACCAGGACCACGTCATCGACCACTCCGGCGCTCATGCCCGTGGCCAGCAACTCCGAACTGAGGCGCTGACGTGCGACGGCGACGCTCGACGGTGCGTACGGCAGCAGCACGACGCTCGTCGCACTCACCTCCCCGATTCAGTCCCTCAGGAGACCGCCCCTTGGCAGGGACTCCACTCCTGAGGAAAACAACAGCCCCAGTACGACCGAAATGCCCCGTTGGATCGACGGGGAAACCGACCTCCGATCACAGCTTGTGCACATTGGACAATAGATCAGCTCTTGCCAGGCAAGCGCGTTACCACCTCGGTGTGTCTGATGAGGTATCGGTTGAGACCTCGAGCCGGGCCCGGTTGAGCACGACTCGCATTCGGGTGCCTCCTCCGGGCCTGGGCAGCGCGGTGACGTCCCCATCCTGGGCCCTGGCGAGGCTCCGCACGATGTAGAGTCCCAGACCGACACCCCCGAACCTGCGCCGGTCGCCGCTGTCGGCCTGGACGAAGCGCTCGAAGACCCGCTCCCGGTCCGCTGGGGCGATGCCGATCCCTTCGTCGTCGACGACGAGGACGACGAGGTCGTCCTCCGGCCAGGCGCCCACCCGGATCAGCCCGCCGTCCGGGGAGTACTTGAACGCGTTCTCCAGCAGTTGGCCGAGCAGGATGTCGGTCGCCAGTGGATCGCCGTACACGTGCGGCAGCCCGGGCGGGATGTCCACCTCGACCCGGTGTCTGTCGGACAACACCGGCAGGCCCAGGGTCGCCGCGTGTACCCGCTCGGCCAGGTCGAAGATCTCCACCTTGACCTTGAGCTCGTCGGCGCCGGCCCGTGCGCCGAGCAGCAGATGATCCATGAGCTGCCCAAGTGCCCGCGACCGTTCCGCGATGGTCCGTACGGCGGAACGCCGCTCATCGCCCGACAGATGGTCCCAGCGGGAGTCGAGCGTGCTGGCGAACCCGCGCACGATCGTGATCGGCGTGCGCAGTTCGTGGCTCGTGGTGGCGAGGAACAGGTCCTTGGCCTCCTCCAGTTCCTTCGCCCGGGTCACGTCGCGGAAGTCCACCACGCTCTCCCCGGTCTCGGGGATCTCCGCGCACAGCACGTCGAGCCATCGGCCGGAGGGAAGCTGGAAGGTGAGCTTGGCTCCCGGCTCGGGAAGCGGAAAGGGCGGTGGACCGCCGATCGCCTCCTCGGCGGCGACGTCGGTCAGCTCGGCCGCGGCCGGGTTCCACCGGATGACCTTTCCGGCTCGGTCCAGTACGGCTATGCCGTCCGCGCTGGCATCGAACACCGCACGCTCGTGGGCGCGCTGCCGTACCGCCTCCTGGTAGGCCATGGCGTTGCCGACCGCGATGCCGGCGTGACCGGCGAGCAGTTCGAGGAGCTCCAGCTCGAGGTGGCCGGCCTTGCGCTTGGCGAACAGGGCGTAGAGCGCTCCGTAGGGACGCCCTCCGACGGCCGCCAGCCCCACGGCGATCGTGTGCAGTCCGGGCACCCGAGCCCAGACCAGATCGCCGAACCCCTCCGGGCCGGTCTCCAGCAGCACGGTCTTGCCGGTGCGCAGCAGCTTGTCCAGCAGGCTCGTGTGCAGCTCGGCGGTGGCGCCGCGCAGCCCCTCGGGCAGCCGGTGGACGCCGACCAGGCGCAGGCGGTCCCCCTCGATCGACACGAATCCGCCCGCGTCGGCCCCGGTGAGCTCGGAGAGGCTGGCGGCGATGCGGTCGAGCACGACGGGAAGGTCGAGTTCGGCGTTGATGTCCCCGACCACGTCGGTCAGCCGCCGGACCAGCAGTGCGCGCCTGGCGGCCCTGTCCTGGGCGGCGTCGTCGTCCTCGGCCGAGTGATAGACGCTGACGTATCCGAGCAGCGCGCCGCCCGCCGAGCGCAGCGCGCTCGTGTCCACCCGCAGGTCGAGGAGTGCCCCATCCCGGTGGAAGCGCTTGGTGCGCAGGGACACCCGGCTCCGGGAGTCCGATGCTGTGCGTACGCGTTCGAACACGGCGTTGTGCTCGGCCATCAGTTCGTCCGGCACGATCGGCGGGCGGCGGCCGATGATCTCCTCGGCGGGCCAGCCGAACAGCCGCTCGGCTGCCGCGTTCCAGCTCAGCACGGTCAGGTCCCGGTCGAGGGCGACGATGGCGTCGGGGGAGTCGGCGACGACGGCGCGAGCGATGCCGTCTTCGTCCCACTCGTCCCTGGCCTCGAAGTCACCCACGTCCCCATCGTGCCCCCTTTCACCTTTTGATCTTGGCCTTTTCCGGCAGGTCGAGATGGCTCCGATACCCTTCTGCCAGCGAGTGAGAGAAAGCGGGGCGCCAATGTCCACAGAGGACCTCGAGGCCCTGTTACGTGTGACCGCACCGGGATATGTGGGCGAGACGCCCCCCGAGGTGGCGTTCGGGCATGTGGACACCCCGGTCGGGCGGCTGACCCTCGCGGTCACCGGCCGAGGCGTGGCGGTCTGCAGCTATGACGACGAGCACGCGGTCTTCGAGCGCGTCTTCCGCCTGATCGGCTCGTTCATCGGGCCCGATCCGCGGCGGCTGGACCCGGTGCGCCGGGAGCTGGAGGCGTATTTCGCCGGTCGGCTGCGCGCGTTCTCCACCCCGGTCGATCTCCGGCTCGCCACCGGCTTCTCGCGGACGGTGACCCAGATGATGCTCGCCGTGCCGTACGGGCAGGTCACCACATATCAGGAGATCGCGCAGCGGATCGGGCGGCCGCAGGCGCTGCGAGCGGTGGCCAACGCGCTGAACGGCAACCCGGTGTGCGTCATCGTCCCCTGCCACCGCGCCGTCGAGTCGCCGGGCTCATCGGGAACACCGGGCTCATCGGGAACACCGGGCTCCGCTTACGCCGGCGGCCCGGCCGCCAAGGAACACCTGCTCCGCCTCGAAGGCGCCATCGGCTGAACTCGCGATTCCGAGGTACAGGACCTTGCGGATCAGCTCGCACGGAGATACTGCTCGAAGGCTACCCGCGCCAGTGCGGAGATCGTTTTCCCCTCCTGTCGGGCACGGGCCTTCGCGTGCTCGCAGAGTTCCTCAGGAATGCGGAACGAGATCCTGGGTGAGTGCCTGCTTTCGCCGGTCAATGATGGACGCCCCCCACGACCAGTGGGAACGGACACCCGGCCCTCGTCGATCGCACGGTGGACATCGGCGATCGCCTGCGCCACGTACTCGTCCGTGATCCGGTTGCCCTTGGTGTCGTAAATCTCCTCGGACTCGCTGTCGATCTCGGAGTCCTGGTCCAGGGTGAGTTCGATGTCCTTCGGCGGCCAGGATTCCTCGTGCGTGCTCATGACTTCCTCCTCAGAGCGGTCGGCATCACATGGATGATCACAAGGCACTTCTCGGTCAGTATGCCGACCACCTCCAGTTCGCTGCCTCGATCATCCGGGCCGACCCACACCCACCGATCTTCCAAAGCCGGGTCGGAAGCGGGAACGACTGCCAGCGGTCCGGACCGGACCACATGAAGGGCGCGTGCCTGCCTTATGCGGTGCTTCCGGGCCGATCGGTAGAAGCGCAACTTCCTCATCCCAGATTATGTCTGACACAACCGTCGTGGGAAGGGGAAACCAGCGGGCGCGTGCCGCCGCTACGACGAGCGGCGGCGGGTGAGGGGGTGCAGGAGCAGCGTCGCCAGCGCGGCGGCCAGGAACGCGGCGAGTGTGGCGCTCATCCACGGCTGGTGGACGAACCCGATGGTCTCGCGCACCCCCACCCAGGCGCGGTCCCACCAACTCATCTCCTCAGGGGGCGCGGCGACGATCCAGAAGGCGACGAACCCGAGGATCCACGGGACGATCATCGACCAGCGGGAGGGTGCGTCGCCGGCGGTGTTCCAGCGGGAGGCTCCCCCGAGGAGGAAGTAGTCGACCACGAGGACCGCGAACATGGGGACGAAGACCGCACCGATCACGCTGAGGAACGCGCCGTACGAGTTCACGTCGGCGAGCAGCGCGATCCCGATCGTGAACACCCCGATCACCGTCGAGACGATCCGCCGGTCCCAGCGGGGTGCGAGGTTCTGGATGGACATGGTGGTGGAGTAGACGTTCGCGAACGACTGATCTACTTCGCGCAGCACGAGAACGCCGAAGAACAGTCCACCGAGCGGCGCGGCCACGAACGGGTCCCAGACCCTGTCCTCGGCGTTCCCGACCAGCGCGAGCGCGGCGATGCCCAGGACGAGACAGGCGACCTGGGCGATCGTGTAGCCGCCGACCACCCCCGTGAACGCCGCCCGGCTCGACCTGGAGTGCCGGGCGATGTCGGCGGCCATCGGCACCCAGGAGACCGACAGCGCGATGACGTAGTCGACGGCCGGGGCGAATGCCTCCCAGGACCCTCCGGCGAGCGTCGGCCCCTTCATCGCCAACGCGACGGACAGCCAGACCATGGAGAGCACCACGCCGGCCGTGACGTACCGCCGCAGCAGCCGCAGCGCGCCCAGCGGCCGGATAGTGAGCGCGATCGTGACCACTCCCGCCACGATCACCCATGCTTCGTACGGCACAGCCGTACCGAAGATCGCCTCAGCGCCGCGCGCGATGACCCACAGCTCGAAGGCCCCCCAGCCGAGCATCTGCACGATGTTCAGGACGGTCGGGACGTACGACAGGCGGGCCCCGAAGAGGCCGCGGAGCAGCATCATCGCCGGTCTGCCCGTCCGCGTGCCGGGGATCGCGGCCAGTCCGACCATGACGGTGCCGATCAGGCTGCCGACGACGGCGGCGAGCACCGCCCCCGTGAACGTCAGCGGCCTGCCGCCGAGTGGGTCGAGCAGGAGCAGCGCCCCGGAGAAACCGAGAAGGCTGACGCCGAGGTTCGCCCAGAACGCCCCCTGGTCGAGCAGACCCAGCGTCTTCGGGGCCTCTTCGTCGAGGGTCAGGGGGACCTCGGACCCCTTGGGGTCGACGACTTCAACGGGGTCGACATGGGCGGACGCCATCGCACGCTCCCTACGCCGGCATTATCCGGACAGGTTCAGGCGGTCGGCGGCACGCCTTACGTCACGAGGAGCCGCCCTCTCAGCCCGGTCACGCCCGAGCTCCCGCGGTATTCAGCTATCACCCGGATTATGACATCTCTCTGGGTCTGCCGCTATTACGGCCAGTCCGTTATATCGAAGCAGCGTGACCGAATGGAGCGTTCGGAGGAGGGCGCCGGTCCGCCGGTCCGCAGTCACTAATTGTCAGCCACCGATAACGCGGCGGGTATAGACGGATTGAAGACCTGCCTGAGCGTATCCATTCACACCCCCCGTTGACCTGCGGCGATGCTGCCTAAGTAGCCACAACCCGCTGCCATCCGAGCTAGTAAGATCATTAAATGCCATGGTTTGTGCCTGTTTGTCCGACTTCATCAATGCCTGATGGCATCCTGGCGGCCCGTGTAGACAGTCCGAACGGCAAAGCCGCCGCTCAGGCGGGGGTGTGAATGGATATGCCTGAGCTCTTCTGAATACCAACCTTGCCTAAGTTGCAAAAGTCTGGCAAAGTTTTGTCCAACCCAGTTAAGGGCCACGAGTGGAGTTCCTTGCCAAGACCTTCCACCCGTGACCCAAATCACAAGCAAAAGGAGTTTACCACCATGCGTGCCAAGATCGCCATGGCTGCTTCCGTCTGCACGCTCGCCGTGGCCGCCTTGGGTGTGGCGCTCGCCACGCCGGCATCTGCCGACGATTCGATCCCTGAGGACGCAAAGGCCGCGCTCAGCCGCCTTCAGGAAACTGGCAGCCTCAGCGGGGCCGACCGCGCCACCCTCCTGAGGTACCCGGAAATCGCGGCCCATGTGGTCGATCCCGAGAGCGGTTCCCTCGCTCCCGACGACACCGTTCGCCTCCTGGCGGCCAGCGGTTGCCACAAGGCAGACCGTTACATCGCATATAAGACGCTGCTCGGCTTCAAAGCCTTCGACTGGCACAGCGTCGTCAACTACTGTTGGTCCAGCGGGAAGGTCTCCCTCAAGGAGCGCTACTACTACATGGCCAATAACGACGGCACGAACTATGACATGGGGTTGATTCTCAACTCTCAGACCGGGAACGGTACTGCTACCTATTACTCCAGGATGCAGGGGAAGGTAGAGAACAAGTTCGGCGATGTCGCTTGGACCGTAAAGTATCCGCGGATCGACTACAAGGTCTACGGTGCGACCGGCAGCTACGAGATCACTCAGACCCCGTAGCCGATGTAAGCAGGAGAGGGATATCGTGCGCCATGCAATAGCTGTCTTCATTGCTCTGTTGGCGGCGGTCGTCGTCGCCTACGGGTTGCTGTTTGTCGCCAGTCGCTTCGGCTTGGTCGGGCCTGTCGAGATCGGCATCGTCCTGGCCCTGGCTGCGGTAGCGGGCGTTGCGGTATTCACTATTTCGCGGCATCTGAGATCTTGATATCGAGCTATCGGCCTGAGTGGTTCAGGGGCCGATAGCTCGATCTCTCAGCGGTCCGGCGGAGGGCAGCGAGGCGCTATCGATCATGAGGGCCAGTTGCAGGTCGTACGCTTGAGGCGGCTTGCCCTCGTGCACGGTCGGCGTCCTCCGCTGGATCTACCGTTCAGCCGGGGGATGTGTGCCACAACTGTCATGTTCGCCCTCTTATGCGACGTAGGGCGTGGCGCCGGTTTCGCTGAGCATGGGGCGGCCGGCGGCGGCCCATGACTGCATGCCGCCGTCCACGTTGATCGCCTTCCTGCCGATGTGGTTGAGCCACATCGCGGCCTGGGCGGACCTGCCTCCCACGCGGCAGATCACGTAGACCGTGTCGCCTTGAGGAAGCTCGTCGACCCGGGCCTGCAGGTGGCCCAGGGGGATGTGGACGGCATGCGGCGCGTGTCCCGCCTGCCACTCGTCGATCTCGCGGACGTCCAGCAGATATGCGTCCTCGGGTACGGCGTTCGCCGCGATTTCCGGCACCATCATGCGCCCATTCTCGCTGGTCCGCGGAGATGCCCGAGCGGCGTCCCGGCGGAGGTGGCACCAGCTTGTTTCCGCCGATCCCGTCACGAGCGCTGTCTGCTGGTCCGATGCACAAGAACCAGAGGTTCTCCACAGCCTGTGGATTACTCTCCGAGGCTGTGGAAGAGCTGGTCGACGGCTACCAGACGGGCCGTGGCGGGGTGCGCCCGCCCGCCGAGTCCACGAGGGCGCACAGGTCCTCGTAGATCTGGTCGAGCCGGTCTGGTCCGATGAGGGCCGCCCAGCGATCCTCGGTCCGGCCCCGCAGCTCGTTCGCGCGCTCGACGTACGCCTGCCCCTTCGGGGTGAGGCCGAGCGCCCGCGCCCTCCGGTCGGTCGGGTGCGGACGCCGGGTCACGTATCCCCACTCTTCCAGCTCTTCCACAATCTTGGACGCGGCCTGCTTGGTGATGCCGAGATGATCGGCCAGGTCGACGGTGGTCGCGTCATCGCGGTCGAGCAGGAACTTGAACGTGTACCCATGGGCCGGACGCAGGAGGTCGCTGCCCTCCGCCTCGAGCTGCGCGTGCAGATCGTCGATCATGATCCGATATGCCATCGCCATGAGCAGCGGGATCTCTCCCCGTATGCGCGTCATCGTCAATCCCCTTGACCATATGGACAGCCTGCTTTACCTTATCGTCAGCTCAGTTGACCATCCTAGGAGGCAGTCATGACCGTGTCCAAAGGTGTGGATGCGCCGGCGATCGAGTTCGACGGAGTCACCTTCCGCCCGCTTGCCGTACCGTCCCGGGGAACCAAGGAGCTCGCCGTATGGCGGGCCGAGTTGCCGCCCGGCCGGACGGGAGCGGAGCACACCGTGACCCGCGAGGAGGTGCTGCTCGTGGTGAAGGGCACCGTCAGCGGCGTGATCGACGGGGAGCCCTGCGTCGCTGGTCCCGGAGACGTCATCATCTTCCCAGCCGACACCGTCGGCCAGTTCGGCAACGCCTCGCACACCGAGCCCGTCGAGTTCGTCTGCTGCACCAGTGCGGGGGTGCAGGGCCTCGTGGGCGATGAGAAGATCACCCCGCCGTGGTCTGTCTGATCATTTGAGCAGGCGCGACAGGCGGCGGTCCGCGAGGGGCCTGCCGCCTGTCTGGCAGGTCGGGCAGTACTGCAACGCCGAGTCGGCGAACGACACCTCGCGGATCGTGTCGCCGCAGACTCCGCACGCCTCGCCCGTACGGCCGTGCACGCGCAGGCCCGACTTCTTCTCCGACTTGAGGTCCTCGGCGGCCAGGCCCCTGGCCCGGCGGACCGCGTCGCGCAGGGTGGTCGCGATGGCGGTGTGCAGGGCCGCCACCTGCTCGTCCGTCAGCGTCGCCGCGACTTTGAACGGGGACATCCGCGCCACGTGCAGCACTTCGTCCGAGTGCGCGTTGCCGATGCCGGCGATCACCTTCTGGTCGCGCAGCAGCCCTTTGATCTGGGTACGGCTCCCGCCCACGATCGAGGCGAGCGTCTCCACGGTGAAGTCGTCGGCGAGGGGATCCGGGCCGAGGTTCGCTATCCCCGGCACCTCGTCCGGATCTCTCGCCAC
>NZ_BOOG01000083.1 GCF_016863115.1 Sphaerimonospora thailandensis | reverse complement strand
CCGTCCACTTCCTCCCGGCAGTGAGGCGCGACGATGAGGTCGGGCTCCGGCATCCGGATCCTGCCGCGCTGGCGAGGTTCCTCCGTCAAGCCCGCCGTGGCCTCCTTGTCGGCGTGGAGGAGCAGGACGACGACCTGCGCCTCTACGTGATCGACTCCGTGAACGCCCGCAAGAACCTGGCCGCCTCCACCTCACAGGCCGAGGGACTCGCGCTCACAGCAGGCCATGAGCTGGACGACCTGACGTACGGCATTCTGTGGTCCTTGGTACAGCTCGACGACGGGCTCCTCGCAGACGACCAAGCCCTGGATGAAGAGCAGCAGGCACTGGAGGCCTACCTACAACTTCCGCGCTCCGCGCCCAGCCGGATGACACTGCCCATGCTCACGTCGGTGGGGGCGAGATGGCTGGGGTCCGCGTTCTGCGCGCAGCACATCCAGCGGCGTCTTGATGGAGCGTCGGAGGCGCCGCTGTTCTGGACCAGGGAGCAGACCGGTGAGGAGGCTGCCGCCTGGCTGTTCTTCCGGCACAAGATCGCGTACCTGCAAGCGCTCCGGCGGCAGTTCGGCGGCGCGGCCAGCCCGCTGTCGCGGACATTCTGCATTCCCGAGGCCGAGGTCGCCCGCACCGACCGGTACGAGCGCGTTCTGCTGTTCCTGGCCGTTGCGCTGATGGAGATGTACGGCATCCGCGTCCAGGTGACGGCACGCCCTGAGTACTCCGCCGTCGACGGGTTCGTGCTGGTGCCGGGCCAGCGCGCTATCGTGGCGAACTGGGTGCGTACCGAAGCGCTCTGGATGGCGGACACCACCACTGGGCGGGCCGACCTGCGCAGCTATCACGAGGCCGTCAGTGAGGCCGCCGATCAGAGCCTCCTGCAGGGCAACGACCCCGAGACGCGGCTGCGCGCAATGGCCGGTTATCTCGGCCTCGACTGGAGGTGGGTCACCCGCCGGTGTCGTGATCTGGGCGACTTCGGGGCTGCCAACCTGGTACGGCCACGCAGCAGACTGATCAGCATCGACGCCCTTGACGAGGTCCTGCGCTTCCTCGGCAGCCTTGCCTCCGATCGATAGGCCAGCAAGGCTGACCCTGTCCAGAAGACGACCACTCCCGCAGAAAGGCCACCCCGTGCCAGACCAGAGCCGCAGCATCCTGGTGGTCACCCTCGGCGGCACCATCGCGATGACCAAGATCTCCGGCGAGACGGGCGGGGTGACGCCGCGCCTGACGGGAGCTGACCTCGTGGCCGCAGTGCCCGGTCTGGACGAAGGAACCGCGATCACCGTCGAGGACTTCCGCCGGGTCCCGGGCGCATCGCTCACCGTCGACGACATCGCAGAGCTTGCTCGGCGCCTTCGTGAGGCCGCGGCCACCGGTACGGACGGCTTCGTCATCACGCAGGGAACCGACACCCTTGAGGAGACCGCCTTCCTGCTGGACCTTCTCTACGACGCGGACGCGCCCCTCGTGCTGACCGGGGCGATGCGCAACGCCGCGATGCCGGGGGCCGACGGGCCGGCGAACCTGTTGGCGGCGGTGCGCACCGCCGCCGGCACCGATGCCCGCGGCCTGGGAGCGCTCGTCGTGTTCGCCGATGAGATCCACGCGGCACGCCACGTACGAAAGGTCCACTCCACCAGCATCGCCGCCTTCGCCTCACCGGGCGCCGGACCCATCGGTCACGTGATCGAAGGGGCTCCGCGGCTGCACTTCACGCTCGAACGCCACCGCCCGGTGCCGCCGCCGGTACGGCCGGCCGCCGTCGAGATCGTGCACACGACCCTGGGAGGTGACAGCTCGGTGCTCGACGACCTCGCTCGTCGCGCGGATGGGGTGGTCGTGGCGGCGTTCGGTGCCGGTCACGTGCCGCAGACCTGGGGCGAGCCTCTGCAGGCGCTGGCGGAGCGCATCCCGGTGGTGCTGGCCTCCCGGACCGGGGCCGGCAGCGTCCTGGCCGGCACCTATGCCTTCCCCGGCTCCGAAAGCGACCTGCTGGCCCGCGGGTTGATCAGCGCAGGCCCGTTGGATCCGTACAAGGCGCGGCTGCTGCTCCTGGCTCACCTACGCGCAGGAGCCGACCGCGCGACGGTCGAGGCCGCCTTCACCGAACGTCGCTGATCACATCGCGAGCAGGAGATCCGTATGCGCGCCACACGCTTCAGCCGAGGCCGGGAGTTCATCTTCGCCATCGACCATGGGGAAGACTTCTTCACTGCACTGGAGAAGCTCTGCGCCGAGCACGAGATCCGCGCCGGCTACATCCCCACCTTCATTGGAGGGTTCAGCTCCGCCAAGCTGGTCGGCACCTGCGGCCCACTGGAGCATCCCGAGGCCCCGCTGTGGGACCACGTCGAAGTGAAGACGATCGAGGTGCTCGGCGGCGGAACGCTGGCCTGGGACACCGACAGGGACTGCCTGGCGCCGCACATCCATGTTTCGGCCGGCCTGAAAGCCGACTCCGCCGACGGACGGACCAGCCACTTGCTCGCTGCTCAGGTGCAGTTCATCGCCGAGCTCGTCGTCGTGGAGATCACGGATCCCGCCCTGACCCGACCCCGGCAGCCGGGCCTGTTCGACGTCCCGCTGCTCACCTTCAGAGAGCAGCACTGACCGCGCGGGGAAGGGGGACGGGGATCGTCAGCGATCCGGGGCCAGCTCTGGCAGGGCGGCGACCATGTCGCGCAGGAAGCTGAGCTTGGAGTAGAACGTGCGCTGCTTCGCCAGGCCGCTCGCTGCAAGGTGATCCAAGAGCCAGCGGTCGATGCGTTCCATCTCCCGGAGCACCTCGTCCTCGTCGTGCTCCAGCAGGCTGCGCGAGCGCCGGTACTCCAGCTCGCACTGCGACAGGGCCACTTCCGGCGCTGCCAAGAGAGAGCAGTGGTCGAGGTAGATGCCGTAGACGTGGCCGGTGCGCATCGACTCGCACTGGATGTCGTAGCGGACGCGCCGGAAGGGCGGCATGGCGCGCACCTGGAGGCCCAGCTCCGAGCGGAGGTACTCTCCGAAGCCGTCTGGGGTGACCTCGATGTCGGTGTAGAGCTGCTCGCGGCGCGCGAAGGCGTCCTCCGCGTACCACTTGCGCTTCAGCACGTGCCCGCCATCGCCCCTGGGGATGAAAGAGGCGTAGCCGCGCTCCGGGTCCGGTCCGGTGACGTCGAACAGGTGGTTATCGAAGCAGTAGACCTGGAATTCGTTTCGGTACTCCGGCCGGCAGTCGGCTAGTTCGCCGTGGCGCAGGGCCTTCAGCAGTTCCATGGAGGCCGCCCAGATGTCCGTGCCCGGCGTCAGGTTGTACTTGTACTCCAGTTCCGTTCCGGCGAAGTGGGTGCGGAAGTGGCACGGTTGGTTTTTGAGCCGCAGCGCCGACGTCTCGTACGCGGCCAGCACCGGATCCAGCCAGCGCAGCGCTTCCACCGAGCCTTCGCCGACCGGCTCCCCGATGATTCGGACGAAGCAGGCGTCTTCAGGGTAGAACCGGATCTGCGCGTACGCGTGGTAGCCGCCGGGGTGTTCAGCCAGGTAGCACAGCGGTACCACACCGGGAGCCGCGGCATCGCCGATCAGCTCGCGCAGGGCGGCGCCGGCCATGGCGTCGGGCAGCAGGGCGCTGCCCTCGATCCGGCCGCGTCCCAGCGGGGTGCCCTCTGCAGTGAGGGCGGTGACCCGGCACGTCCCGAGCGAGTCCCACCGCACGGCTACCGTGGTGCTCGGGACGCAGACCTCCTGCGGGGGCACCCGGACCAGGACGATCGGTTCGTCCGGGCGGCGGGACGCGGTCCGGTTGAGCAGGTGGATTCCTCCCAGGACGACCCAGGCGCCTCGCTGCGGTGTGTCGTTGTGCATAGCCGGTACTCCTTCCCAGAGGGGCACCGCACTGGTGCCCCGCGATGTGGTCGCTCTGCATTCCGGCTCGCGGTCGATGGGCGTGTCCGTACGGTCATCTGGCCGCGTCCACGGACCCGGCTGGCGGCGGCATAGGGTGTGGCAAGTGACGCACGGTGTGCTTGGACGAGTGACCTTGGACGCGGCGGTCGCTGATGCTCGCCTCGCTGCGCGAGAGTTCGATGACGCCCGGGCCTGGCTGGAGCGGGCTCGTCAAAGACCGATGGAGCCGCTCGCGGCGGAGGTCTGGGTGATCGACCCTGCCTGCACGCACGTCCTGCTTGTGCGGCATCGCTGGCGTGGATGGGTGCCGCCCGGAGGGAAGGTCGAGCCGGGTGAGACGCCGCGAGCCGCCGCGTCCCGTGAGCTTGTTGAGGAGACCGGGGTGTGGGCTGAGCTGCTGCCTGTTCCGGCGGCGGTGTCCGTCCGTTCCTATCGTGCCGACTGGTCGCCGACGCTGGGTCTGTCGTACGCCGCGATCGTCGACCGCGATGTTCCACTCGATGGGCAGAGTGGCCAGCCGCCGAGGTGGTTCGATCTCGGCGAGGAGTGGGAGAGCGTCTTCCCCGAGGACCGCGGCCGTATCCGGGCGCACGTACGCCGCCTGGCGGCCGGGCGCTCGGGAGCGGCGTGCTGAGCCGAGCCTTCGAGGGCCGGTCAGATGATCTCGTCGATCTGAGCGAGGGCGTCGCCAGGCGTCGTCAGGAGCCGGAGGTCGTGCAGGAAGCGGACCCATACCGGTGTCAGCCCCGGCTGCGCCGCGAACTCCGGTTCGCTGATGTTTCCGGCGGCGTAGGCGGCGGTGCGGTGCGCGTACTGCTGGAGCTGGTCGGGGTATATCCATCGGGGTGCGCGCACCTCTCGGGATGACGGGCGGAGCGGGCCGGTTGCCTGGGCCTGGTAGATCCACCAGCGGTGGCCGATTTCGCCGTCGCCGGGGCGGCGGCACTGGTTGGGCCGCCATACGGTCAGCAGTGGGTGAAGGTGGGTGACTGTCAGGCCGACCTCTTCGGCGACCTCGGCGATGGCCGCCTGTTCAGGGCTGCCGTGCTGGTCGATGTGACCGGCGACGGGCGCGATCCCGGTGGGTGGCGTCGCCCGCTCGAACACGAGGAGCCCGGCTGTCGAGAAGATGAGCACCCCGACGCTGGTGTGGTCGCAGGAAACCAGGGCGGTCATGGCGCTACTCCCCGGGCCGTTGGGCGACGACGACGAGCCAGCTCGTCACGGTCGGAGCTTCGGGGGTGGTCAGGTCGTACGCCTTTTCCAGGATCGCCATGCGCTGGTCGTGGGTGAAGTCGCCGGAGGGCCGGGCGAAGACCGGGATGGACAGCCACGCCTTCTTTTCCGCCATGGTGCTGTGCTGAGCCGTGACCTCGGTGTCCAGGACGGTCAGCCCGGCGGTGGCCAGGTGTTCGGTGACGGCCTCCAGCGGCAGCTTAGGGAGCGCGTTGGCGGCCGGGGATGGCGTGTAGCCGTACTCGCGGGCGGCGACCTGGTGGATCAGCGCGTTGAGCGAAGGGCCGGTGCGCCCAGTCTTCTCGTCTGGGTGCGCGACTCCGGCGAAGCCGCCGCCGATGTTGAACACGAAGTGGCCGCCGCGCCGCAGAACACTACGGACCGCGGCGAATACCGCCGAGACGTCGGTCTTCCAGATCGCCGAGTTGCACACCACGGAGTCGGCCATGCCAGGGACGTGCTCGGCCAGGTCCTCAGCCCGGGCGGTGACCCAGGACAAGCGCGGGTCGGTCACGATACGGCGGCCGACCCGCTGCATAGCGGCGGCGTTGTCCAGGGAGATGACCCGGGCCTCAGCCGGGACCAGGGCGAGGATCGCCTCGGCGGTCGCGCCGGCTCCGCCGCACAGGTCGACCACCAGGCGGCTGTCGGTGAGGTGGGCACGCCGGGCGAGATCGCGGCTGGTGGCGCCGTACATGGGGAAGTCGCGGGTGAAGGCGGCGTACGCCTCGGCGGTGGTGTCCTCATCCCAGCCGAGGAGTGCGTCCTGGGGTGCCATGGTGTGCCTCGCTTCGTGGAGAAGGGCCCGCCCGTTGCCGAGTGGACGCTGAGGGCGGGGGCTGGCTGGGGTTCAGAACAGGGGGGTCTGGACTGCGGCGCGCGGGGAGGAGAACGGGCCGAGGGTGATGCGGCGGCCGGTAAGTACGCCGAGGTCGAGGATGTAGTGCATCTCCTCGTCGCGGTTCAAGACGGCGAGCACCTGGGAGCCGACGCAGGAGATGGGAGTGAAGCCGTGCTCGCCTTCCCGCAGGTCGTGCGGGTAGAGCGCCCGCTCGCTGTCGGCGGTGCGGAGTCGGTCCCCTTCTGCTGGCGGGGCCCATGCCTCCAGCACCAAGGGCGCGTTCATGTCGCTGAGCGCGTCGGCTGCCTGGGTGACGTGCTGCTCGTGGGTGGCGCGGGCAGCGGCGAGGTCGGTCAGGTCGGCCTGGGCCTGGAGCTTGGCCGCTGCCCGTATGGTTTGGGGCAGTTGCAGGCGTCGGGCGAGCGCGTCTTCGAGGTGGCGTACGGCGCGGCCATCGGGGCTCTTGGTCAGGTAGGTGGCGAACAGCGCTCCCTGTTCGTCGAGGCGGGAGCGCTTGCGCGGCTCGGCGGCGGTGCCGACCTTGGTCGCTCCGTCGGCGAAGGTCGCCAGGTAGAGCCAGTGCGGCTGGGCCATGTACCGGATGAGCGCCTGGGGAGCGTGGCCGCCCTGATGGAACTGGTGGGCGAAGCGGAAGTCGTCCTGGCTGGCGCACCGCCAGCATTGGCCGTTCTGCTCCGCGGGAGCTCGGTCGGGGCAGGCAAGGGCTTCCACATGAACGATGTCGGCGAACTGGTACCGGCCGGTGCACCACCGGCCGGCATCGGCCACCCGGAAGCCGAGCCGCTGGTGCATGATGTCGGCGTACGCCAGCGGCCCACGGGGGAGTGGAGCGAGCAGCAGCCAGGGATCCCCGGTTGCCCAGGTGACGCCGTGGCACACGAACTCGCCTACTTCGGGCAGGGGTACCGGCATGGTCATTCCTCGTCCTAGGCGTGAGCGTCGGTTCAGATGGTGAGCTGGAGGTGGCCTGCAAGGGCGTCGGCGGCGGTCTTGAACACGGTGTCGCGGTCCATGCCGGTGACGTCCAAGGACATCCAGTCGCCGCGCTGCTCCTGTTCGCGCAGTTGGGCCAGGACGGCGTCCTGGTAGCGGATGAAGTCCTCGTCGCTGCAGCCAGAGTGGCCGGTCTCCAGTGAGGTGAACTCGCCCTTGCGCTGCAGGGCTTCACGGGCACCGATACGCAGGAAGATCACCAGGTCGGGCTCGGTGAGGTGGGCGAAGACCTGCTCGGCGAGGCGGGTGGAGACAGCCGGGTTGACCGCGTAGCGGGCGAGGATCTTGTGGTGCGCGTTGTCGAGAATGACGTGGGTACCGGCGGCCAGTGCCGGCTGGATCATCACCTTGTCCTGAAGGGAGTACCAGGCGGCCAGCGCCAGCAGCCAGTAGTGGTCGCCGCAGGACTGGGCGATCCGTGCGTCGCGGCGGTAGATGAGCTCGTTGAGCCGGTCCAGGTAGGCGGAAAGATCAGGGTCCATGGGAACGGCGGTGGTGTGCTTGCCGACCAGGATGGCCGGGTGGCCGGCGTCGACCAGGGCATGGTGCAGACGAGCGGCGAGGGTTGACTTGCCCGCTCCGTCGATACCGGTGACCGTGATCTGCCACCCACGGGCGGGGGTGGCTCCATGGATGGTGCGGTGCGCTGCGGCCGTCATGGTCGTGTCCTCCGTAGCTGATCAGCTGAGGTGGGCGGCGAGGCGATTCGTGATGATGTCGCGGATCCGGCCGATCAAGACGGCGCGCCGCCGGACGACGTCGCGGTGACGCTCATTGGACAGGTCTGCTGGGTAGTGCCGGGCGAGATTGTTGGAAATGACGTGGAGGTAGCCGAACCCGATCCCCGCATTGCGCGCGGCCATCCCCATGGGGCCGATCTCGGGATCGACGAAGGCGTACTCGGCATGCTTGGTCAGCCAGTCCCGGTTCTCCAGCAGGATCGACGGCGAGGTTACGTGGACGCCCGTGTGCACGCCGGGCTGGGCGGAGGCGAAGTCGCCGAAGAAGTCGTTCCACGTGACGAGAGCGTCGTTGACGAGGCTCTCATTGCCGGTTGCGAGCATTGTGTTGGGTTCGATCTGGGGTACCAGAGCGCCGACCTTGCCGACGTAGACGACGTCGCCGGCGCCCAGTTCGGCCAGTCGGCGGACGACCCGACCGGCGACGTCGCCCCAGATGCTGTGCCGGAACCCGAGGTAGACCACACGACGGCCATGCACTGTGGTCCGCTGCCAGGCGTAGCCCGATCCACGCGTCCATACCGCGCCGGCGGGTGCGAGGTGCTCCAGCGCCCAGCCGACGATTACCAACTCACCGTCGAGTCCGAGGTTGAGCTGCTCGACGGCCGTACGGCACAAGGCGGGGTCGGGCAGCTGGTAGGTGATGTGGTCGGCGGGGCGGCCGGTCATGGCGAGGTAGGTCGCGATGATCAGGCCGTAGTGGCGGACGTAGTCGGTACCGGGGAACGCCTTGACCAGCAGATCGCGGTCGCGGACTTCTGCGGTGGGGCGCTCCCAGTTGAACAGCTTGCCGTTCTTCTCGTACTGGGAGATCACGGCCCGGCGGTCGTAACCGCCGACGACGCGGATGCTGTCCCAGGGCTGTTCCTGGATGAGGTGGTGGACCTTGATCTGCAGATAGCGCAGCAGGCTCTCCGAGCCCATTGTGTGCCCGTCCACCTCGATCGGTGCCACGGGCAGAACGGCGCCAGCACCGCTCGTGAGCAGCCGGCCGGGCAGGAGGCTCATGAGCATGCCTCCGGGATCCGCACGCCGCTGCCCGCCGCCGACCGGACGACGGCGATGTTCCGCCGGATCAGGTCGAACCTCTCCTCGGGGATCGGGCCGAGGCACTCGACGCGGGGAGTCCTGGGCTTCTCGTACGGTCCGTCGGGCAGCATCGCGATGCCCATCGCGCCGAGGATGACCGGGGCGGCGCCGTCGACGGAGGCGATCCACTCATGCTCGCGCTGCTCGACCAGCTCCAGGTGCCCGGTCCGGCCGAGGCCCAGCAGCCGGTAGACGATCCGCTCCTCGAGCATGCCGTGGTCCTCCAGGTAGCGGGTGGCTGTCCACCGGGTACGGCACAGCTGCTCCTCGGGGGCGGGGCGCCGGGAGGCGGGCAGTGCGATCGCGCCGACGTAGTCGTTGGAGACGAAGTGGTCGTAGCAGTGCAGCCACTCCTCGTCGTCCGCGGCGTGCAGCACGGCACACAGGCGGAACTCATCGCTCAGGTCGCGGATCTCGCGGGCGGCTTCGTCGCTGGCCTTGATCGTCGCTGCGCCGTCCCGCATGACGTCCGGGAGGATGATCTCGCACGCGCCGACCGCGCGAGCAGCCGCGACCAGATCGGCGGCCGGCAGGGCGTGGCCGAGGTCGAAGACCCCGTTGTCGACGATGATCTCCGCGCCGCGTTCGGCCTCGCGTCGGAAGAACGCCCGGTAGGTGGAGTCGGACAGGACGCGCTGGGCGGCCACATGGTGCACGCGGGCAGGCTCCTGGGCGACGAATTCCTCCAGGTAGCCGGGCGGTGCGATCACGGAGAAGTCGATGGTCTTGGCCATCACGCCGCTCCCCACTGGCCCACCGCGAGGGTGAGGAACTGCTGGGAGAGCACCGGATCGTGCTTGAACAGGCCGCCGACCTGCAGCGTGGTGGTGCGGGCGGCCTCCATTCGCACCCCCCGCATGCTCATGCACAAGTGGGTGCCGTGGACGGCGACCGCCACGTCCTTTCCGCCGACGACGTCGGCGATCTCCTCGGCGACCTGCCGGGTGAACCGCTCCTGCACCTGGAGCCGTCCGGCGTGGCGCTGAGCGACCCGCCCGAACTTCGACAGCCCTACCACCTCGCTGTCCGGCAGGTAACCGATCACGACCTCCAGGTTCATGGGCAGCAGGTGATGCTCACACAGGGACCACACGCTCATCCCGCCGACCACGACGAGCTGGGCGCTCAGGCGGGTCTCGGTGAAGCACGTGACCGCAGTGAACGGCTCCGGCGACAGGAATGAGTTCCACCAGGACGCGACCCGGGCCGGGGTGTCCGCCAGGCCCTCCCGCCCGGGGTCCTCACCGAGCGCGGCCAAGAGCTGGCCGATCAGCTCGGCGACGCGCTCGGTGTCGACCGATCCCGATGCCGCAGGGCCAGGATGCGTCGACACGGCCGGCGCACTCTGACCGGGCGCCGGACTGTAGACGGCGTTCGTCATGGGCTTCGCCTCGCTTTCAGAAGCTGGGGAAACAGGGGCCTGAGCAATGGGGTGGGCGGGTCACCGCTCCGCCACGTCGAAGCGAGCCCAGCTACGCTCTGTCTCCCGGACCCGGACGGCGACCAGCCGGCCGGGGATGCCCGGCTCGACGTTCTGGATGAACCAGCCGGCCAGGAACTGGGCCAGGCGCTCCGAGGTCGGATCGCTGGGCATGATCTCGTGCAGGTTGTGGTGGTCGAGTTCGGTGTCGAGGAACTTCTTGAACGGCGCGAGATCCCCGAAGTCGGTGACGAAGCCCGGGTCTTCCAGCTCCGAGGCGGTGAGGATCACCTCGACCTCGTAGCTGTGCCCATGCTGTCGCGAGCACTTGTGCTCGGGTGCGAGGCTGGGTAGCCGGTGTCCGGCCTCGAAGTCGAACAGCTTGCCGATGGTGTGCTTGCCGGATGGGAGCGGCACTGTGCTGAAGTCCATGGACTCTCCCTTGACGTGAGTTTCGGCGACGCGGGCGGCCGTAGGCCGCGAGACAGGTAGTGGCCTGGGCCACGTTCACGGGAAGCGGATTTCGCCAGGTCAGCGGCCCCGCTCGTCGCCCCACAGCAGGACGTGGAGGCGCTGGGTCATGGACCAGCCGCGGGCGATGACGTCGTCGGCCAGTTCGCGGGCCCGCGAGATCACGGCATCGGAGGTCGTGCCCTCCGGCATCACGTACACCGGGGCCAGCCCGTAGCGCTGGACGAGATCCTCGATCTCGTCCAGGTCCGACCTGTCGGCGGCGACGAACTTGAAGGCCGCCCGACCGCTTCCCATCAGGGCGGTCAACGCCTCAGGGATGATGCGCATGCTCTCCGGCATGCCGGCGTTGGACAGCTTGGGCGAGACATTGAACCGGACACCGTCGATGAGGAGTCCGGAGATCGGGGCAAATGTGCCGTTGGTCTCGAACTCCACCCGGCGGCCGGCGTCGACCAGCCGTTGCGCCAGCGGGACGAGCTGCCTCTGCTGGATCAGTGGCTCCCCGCCCGTGATCACCACGAGCGGTGTGTCCAGGAGCAGCAGCTCGTCCCCGACTTCGGTGACGCTGCGCCGGGACGACTCGTCGCGCAGGTCGTATCGGGAGGTGTCCCAGGTGTAGGGGGTGTCGCATGGCATCCGCCCGCTGCAGGTCAGGTTGCACCGGGAGAGGCGCAGGAAGGCTGCTCGCGTGCCGAGGCTGGGGCCTTCGCCCTGAAAGGTCGGGCCGAACAATTCAGTGACGATCAGGCCGGGTTCCCGCGTCGGGACGGCAGCGGTGCTTTGTGTGCTCATGGAGTTCTCCAGGTCGCATCGGGCCTAGGTGGGGGCGGTCTCGCTCACACGGACCGCCCTTCAGCTGGCAGGGGACGTGAGGTTCGGTGATCAGCGGGTGATGGTGTCGCGCGAGGCTCCGCGTCGGTGGTCCTGCACGCGCGGGCTGCGATCCCGGGTTCTCGTGGGTCATGCGCGGGCTCCCTGTTTCGAGTGGCGCGCCGTCGCGGAGCTCGCGTGGATGTGGGCGTAGATCTCCTCGACGGCTGCCAGTTCGGCGTCGGTAAGCGGAGCGCCGAGGCGCGCGAAGGTCTCCTCCATCTATGCCGCGTCGGCCAAGCCGACGACCACGACGCAGTGATCCGAGCGCCTCAGGCACCAGCGCAAAGCAAGCAGCAGGTCCGGGGCGTCGCCGAAGCGCTCGCGCAGCGCCTGCGGCCCTGAGGCGACCACCTCCCGTTCCTGCGCTGTGTGACCGGTGAACGAGATGCCGGGGGGCCGCGTGGGGTCTTGCGGCTGCTGGTCCGTGGTGGCCGCACCTGTGAGCGAGCCGTGGGGCAGCGGCGTAGAGAGCACCAGCCCCACCCCGTGACGCCTGGTGAAGTCGAAGACGTCCTCGCCCTCAAGCTGAATCGCCGGGGCCAGCGCGTTGTAGCGCATCCACACGACGTTCGGTTTGATCAAGCGGAACAAGTGCAGGAACCGCTCGGCCCGCGCCTGCTGCTCAGCAGGCGACGCACCGTAGCCGATGTGGGGCCCGTGCATGCCGATCGCCTTGATGTAGCCGAGTTCCCTGAGCGTGACCATCTGGTCGATGGCCGGCCCGAGGTAGCGGTCGCCCTCGCCGAAGTCGAAGGAGTCCAGGAAGTACAGGTCGAGACAGTCGGCGTACAGGTTTTCGAGGCTCTGCTTGAGCTGATGGTGAATGTGCCGGTCACCGTAGGGGTGAGGGGCGGAGCCTTGTAGCCGACCGACCTTACTGCTCAGAATCAGCGGCAGGTCCCGACACTCGCGCAGGAAGCGCCCGATCAGGCGCTCCGCGTGCCCGCAGCCGTACCAGTCGGCGGTGTCCAGCAAGGTCGCACCAAGCTCCACCGCGCGGCGCAGCCCGTCGAGGAGAGCATGGTCGTCTGTGACCGCGGCAGATCGCTGTCGATCCAGGCTCCGGCCGACGGCTGCGCAGTGTACCCCCAACGGGTGGGCGGTCACACCGCGGCACAGGTATCGCGGCGCCAGGTAGAACGCCCGTGTCACAGCGCACCGCCGGTCAAGTTGAACACGGCAACGACGGCTTTTCCCCCTTCGACCGCCTGGACCGTCCAGGCGGTCGAGAACTGCGCGACGAGATACAAGCCGCGGCCACCCTCGTTCTCAGCGTTGCCAACCTCGTCCACCGTCGGAGCCGTGGGGATAGCACTGATGTCAGCTCCGCGGTCGAGGACGCTCACGGTGGCGCCCTTCTCATAGACGTCCAAGGTCATTGAGACCACTCCGTAGCCGTGCTGAAGGGCGTTGCCGACCAGTTCGTCGGTCACGAGCACCGCGTCGTCGATCTGCTCCGTGCTGGCGCAGCGGGCCAATGCCGTATGCACCTGCTGCCGGGCGACGGACTGAGGAGCGGCGATGCCGCTGAGATCGAAGACGGCATGGTCGAGCAGCTCTCCTAGGCCGTGGTCGCGGATCAACTCGACGGATGTCGGGGGCACCCTCGTCTCCTCGGGCTCAAGACACTCTTCGGATGGGGGCCGATGTCGGCTTGGGCTCCACCGTGACGCACCCTTCGTGGCACGGGTACGCCGAACCGGCGCCATTTCGTGGCCATTTCGTGGGTGAAGATCA
>NZ_BOOG01000082.1 GCF_016863115.1 Sphaerimonospora thailandensis | reverse complement strand
TCGCACCGGTTGCGCCGTCCGGGATAGGCACACCGACTTGACACCCTCATCTGATTTCTTGAGACATTCCTGGTCATTAAATCCGACAGATTGGGTGACGTTGTAATTCTTGCCCAAGAAAGGTGTGCATCACTATCTTGTCTGGCATTTCTGTAAATGGGGATGGGGGTTTTCGTGTGCCGTGGCTGGAAATATCGAAGGCCACCGGCGGAAGCTCACGATGTGAAGTCCGCCGACGGTCTTCAGGCTCGTGTTCGCCGAGCATGGTCCACTGGACATGGCCCCACGCGGCCGATCAGCAGACACGTCAGGTCGCGTACGTGCCCAACCGGGCTTCCGGCACCTTCTCGGCGATCAACACGGCCACCAACACCGTCATTGGCGGCCAGCAATGGGGCCTCCCATAGGGATGGCAGGTCCTGTTCTAGGTCCGGATGACGCCGCACCCCGGAGTCGGCGCGATGGTTCGGCGCTTCCGGCTGATAGTTTGATCGCTTCCTGGCCATTTCGCGGAAGATGGGAAAATATGCCGGATATCGGATCGGCGGCTCAGTGCCCCGACTTCGAGAAGTGCTGGTAGTCCTTGTAGCTGGACCAGTAGCCGCCCCAGCCCCAGCCGATCTCCTCGAACGCCCGCACCACCTTGTCGTCGGCGTGGATCACGCCGGGCTTCTTCGGTCTGTCGACGTACTCGTCGGCGTTCGAGTGGGCGTGCGAGCCGTCGGCGTACACGAAGGGATTCTCGAGCGGGTTGAGGTCGATCGCCCGGCCGTAGGCGTGCTCCGACCAGTTGCCCGAGCCGGTCGCGCTCCGGCAGTTGAAGGCCGAGGTGTTGCCCGCGTCGATGGAGTCGTAGTCGCTGCCCTTGTACGCGTCGACCAACTCCATCCGCCGGATCGGGTACCGCTGGTCGTAGAGCTTCCGGAAGACCGAGGCGACTTCCTCGGCGACGGCCGCGTTCACCACCATCTCGCCGGTGTGGGCCCGGTCGTCGAGGCCCCAGTAGGTCATGGTGATCTTCCGGAGCTCGTTCAGCGACACCGGGCAACTCGGCCGCCATGAGTGCGGTACCTCGTCCCGTGCGACCTTGGTGATCTTTGCCGAGAACTCGGGCGGCTCGGCCGCGGCCGACGGCGTCTCGTCCGGCGTCTCGTCCGGCGTCGCGGGCGGTGGCGAGGACGTCGGCGATGACGTCGGCGATGACGTCGGCGTTTGGTCCGGCGGGACGGTGACAACGGAAGAAACAGCGGCGGGTGAGGCCGTGGTGACAGAGGTCCTGGCGGTCGGTTCGGCGTCTCCCGCGGCACAGGCCGTCGCGGTGCAGGCCGTTACGCCCACGATGGTCATCGCGATCACCGCTGACCTGGGATTTCGTAAACAAGCCATAGAGGCACGCTACCTCTGCCCGCCTTTCCGACACCCCGCAACCCCCGCTCCCCTCTCGCGTGATCTTGCAGTTTCTCGCAGTCACCCCTCGCGGCCAGGGGATTCCTGTGCGTGATCTTGCAGAAACTCGCGAGTTGCCGCTGACCAGGCATGTCATCCACTGTGATCTTGCAGCGCGGCGCAGGGGTGCGCTTCGGGAGTGCTGGCGCGGCAGCGCCTGTCCGCGGTCGTCTCGGCCGACCCCGGTGTACGGCCCCCGGTGGTGGAGATCACCTGACGCGAGGCGGGGGTCGGAAGCCTGAGAGATCGCCTGACCTGGGAGTTCACCGACGAGATCGCTTAGGGATTTTCCCCAGAAAGCGTCGCGCGTGTGTTCGAGGACGCGCTACAGTCGTGGGCGACGGATCGAACAGGGGTTCGGTCCACGTTCTGACTGCGGAGGGGTGTTCCATGGCTGTGCCGACGGCTTGCGCACCCGCTCCCGACGTCCCGTCTCCCCGAATTCCCGCTGATTCGGCTCTCGCCCCCGGTGTTTCCGGACGGCGTGCTCCGCGCCGGTCGTCGCCCGCGACACGCCGTAGCGCTTTCTACGGAAATCTAGGGCGACCGCTATACGGCGTCATAAAGTCCGAGAGCGTGGACCCCGTGCGCAATCCCTACGCCCCCGGCGCGGGTCAGCGGCCTCCGGAGCTCGCGGGGCGCGACCGCGAGCTGCAGCAGTTCGAGATCGTGCTCGAACGGGTGGCCCGCGGCCGCCCGGAGCGGAGCATGGTGCTGACCGGCCTGCGCGGCGTCGGCAAGACCGTCCTGCTCAACACGTTCAAGTCCATGGCCATGCAGCGGCTGTGGGGCACCGGAAAGATCGAGGCCAGGCCGGACCAGTCGATCCGCCGCTCGATCGCCGCCGCGCTGCACATGGCCACGAGGGAACTCGCCCCCCGGCACCGGGCGCCCGAACGCATCGAGGAGTTCCTCGGCGTGCTCAAGGCGTTCGCGATGCGCGACCCGGCCGCGGCCAAGGGCACCTCCCACTGGTCGCCCGCCATCGACGTGCCCGCCTCTCGGGGCCGGGCCGACTCGGGTGACCTGGAGATCGATCTCACCGAGCTGTTCGTCGACGCCGCCGGCGTCGCGACCGATCTCGGCGTCGGCATCGCACTGTTCATCGACGAGATGCAGGACGTGCGGGCGCCGGACATCTCGGCCCTGTGCGCGGCCTGTCATGAGCTGTCCCAGATCGGTGGGCCACTGATCGTGGTCGGCGCCGGTCTGCCGCACCTGCCAAGTGTGCTGTCGGCCAGCAAGAGCTACTCGGAGCGGTTATTTCGATATGCCCGGATCGACCGGCTGGATCGGGACGCCGCGGATCTGGCGCTGATCGTCCCCGCCGCCCGCGAGGAGGTCGAGTTCACGCCTGACGCGCTCGACGCGCTCTACGAGGCGGCCGACGGATACCCCTACTTCGTCCAGGCGTACGGCAAAGTCGCCTGGGATCTCGCGCCACGCAGCCCGATCACGGCCGATGACATCAGGGTGTCGGCCCCGGAGGCGGAGGAGGAACTCGCCGTCGGCTTCTTCGGCAGCCGGTATGAGCGGGCGACCCCGGCCGAGCGTGACTACATGCATGCGATGGCCCAACTCGGTGATGATCCGGTGCCGACGGCCGACGTCGCGGTGTCGCTCGGCCGCAAGCCGTCCAGCCTGTCTCCGGCCCGGGACAGCCTCATCAAGAAGGGGCTGATCTACAGCGCGGAGCGTGGGCTGATCGGGTTCACCGTTCCCCACTTCGGGAGGTTCCTCCGTGCCCAGCCGATCTAGACCGGTCTCCTGATTCTCCTGGGGTCCCCATAGACCTCTCTACGGCTTTCTAGAGGGGAAGCTAGAGAGCCGTAGAGAGCTGAATTCCGGCACGTCCGGCGCCTCGATGCGGGAATCTATGCCTGTATAGCCTCAGACCGATACAGGCATAGATTCCCGCAGAGAGGGGAGCGGCTGATCGTCATCGGCGACGACGGTGGCCCGGATGGTCGGGCGGCGGCCGTCCAGATGGACGGCGAACACGACCTCGGCGTCGTCTCTCCCTGGAAAGACGAAGAACCGCCAGCACAGTTCACGCCAGGTGTCGGTGGGTTCGTCTGATTCCAGCATCCCGCTATGCGTCCGCCATGCCGTACTGGTCTTCAGGCGGGTCAGGGCCCGGGCGGGGGGCTGCGGACGCTGCTCGCACGGCAGGCGGTGACGCAGCCGGGCCACGGCCGCATCGATCTCGGGAGACAGGACGAGCAGCAGGACCACGAGGCCGCCCAGCCAGGCGCCCGCCGGAGCCACCGGGGCTCCTGATGACAGAGCCGACATCGCATCGGTCCAGGTGACGTGCTCCAGCGCGACGATGACCGCCATCGCCGTCAGGGTCGTGGTCCGCCCGATCGACCGAAGTCCGATCGGTGCCGAACTGACCTCTCCGAAGCAGCCGCATCCGACATCGGGCCGGCGACGGCGCAGATCCAGCAGGACGTACGTCGCGACCGCGAAGAACGCCACCGACGGCCAGCGCGCGGCGGGGTGATCGACGAACACCAGTCCGGCGGCGAACACGAACTCGGCCACCGCGCAGAGGACCGTCATCGGGGTCGCGAACCGCTCCGGCACGAGCGCCGCCGGCCCGAGGCGGCTCAGTGAGCCCGGAGCGACCTCGGCCGACCCCTCTCGATGACGGGCGATCATGGCCAGTTTGGCGACACCGCCCAGGGCCAGCACCACCACCAGGATCGGCAGGGCGGCCGTCGCGACGACCTCAAGGCCCGCAAGCCCGGAAAGCGTTGGAAGCCCGGAAAGCGTTGGAAGCCTGGAAAGCGTTGGAAGCACCGTTCACCCCAATCCGACGCGGGCGTTGAAACAGCCCTTGGTCAAGTCACCACCGAGTTCGACGTACGCCGCGGGGGACAACTCCACGAGCCTCCCGCGCGGCGAGGTGCCGCATTCCAGGCATCGGTCGCAGAACCGCCCGGCCACGCACCCGCAGTCCACGATGGGCAGCACACCTGACCGGCCGTCGCACACGTTGCGCACCTCGAGCATGGAACCGAGCGCGAGGTACGGCAGGCCGGAGCAGGAGCGACCGACGTCGTCGCAGCCGGCGTCGTCCGCCTCCAGCATCGGATAGGCCACGCCGTACTCATCGAGGTCGGCCCACACGGCAGTGCCGGAGATCTTCGACTGCGCCCCGCCGTACATCGCGGACGGCGGCGGCACGGCTCGCGCACGGTAAGGCGGCTGCGAGGTCGCCGGCAGATGTGCCAGCGCGGTGCCGTCGTCCAGCACGCCGATCGCGTCGAAGAGGTAGCCGGGCGCGAGCTGCGGATGCCGCACCCGGATCCTGCTGGAGAAGCGGTAGGGGACCACGATCGAGCGCGTTCTCCGATGCGCGCCGCCATCGAGCTCGATCGTGAGGTCCCGGCTGCCGCGTACGTCACGGATGATCCCGGTGATTCGGGTGATGTCAGCCCAGATCCGCTCGGCGACCGTGCCGGATCGCAGCGCCCGGATGACGACCCGGGCCCCGACGGGCAGATCGGCGGGCGGCACCGGCGCCCCCCGCCACGCGGTCGCCCAGGGAGCGACGACCAGCCGCCGTTCCTCCCCCGCGTCGTCCTCAAGGATGATCAGGTGCGGGCTGATGTCGAGGATGCGTCCGCTGACCGCGAGGAGCCGTACATCGCTTCCCGCGCCGGGACTCCCGGCTGCCCCCTCCCCGGTGCTCTCATTTCCGGCGTCACCGTCCCGCTTGTCCGGTCCGTCCCGTCTGTCGAGCCCTTCGAGCTTTGGGGCCGGAGGTCGGAGGTCGCGGCCCAGCACGGCCGCTGCCAGCATTCGTCTTCGCTCCACGTCCCGGTACGGCATCGCCCCTCCTGTTTCTACCTTCACATGCCGCCCGATCCGGCACGGATGGATCCATCGGTGAGAAACAGTCGGGGGAGAAACATTCCTCCTCCCGGTGCAACGTGTTATCTCCCGCTTCGGGGCAAAATCCGTCCGCGGCCCGGCCGCGTCGCCGAGGATCCCACCGCCGAGCTTGTGTGATTTTTGCCGATGGCGGTGCGAAACCAGGATCACGGTTCAGCCGGATCCCGGGGCGAGGCTGCGATTCTGGCACGACACGCCCTCCAGGCCAGGCTGGTGATCGCATGATCGTGGAGCACGAGGAGTTCCGTACGTACGTCCTGTCCCGTGGGACGGCTCTGCTGCGTGTCGCCAACCAGCTCACGGGGAACCCCTGCGACGCAGAGGACCTGCTGCAGTCCGCCCTGACGAAGACATATCTGGCCTGGGACCGGATCAAGGACCGGTCGTCCCTCGACGGCTACGTGCGACGGACCATGGTGAACATCAACATCTCCTGGTGGCGGCGGCGCAAGTTTGAGGAGTTCCCCTCGGAGGAGCTTCCCGAGGCGCCGCCCCAGCACGACCCGCGGCATTGGCACGACGAACTGGAGCAGGCGCTCGACCGGCTCCCCGCCCGGCAGCGGACCGCCATCGTGCTGCGCTACTACGAGGACATGACCGAGCCCGAGATCGCCAGAACGCTCGGGATCAGCGTGGGCACGGTCAAGAGCACGGTCTCCCGGGGGATGGCCAAGCTCCGCGGCGACCTGGTGGTGTCGGCCACCGAGCCCCGGTGAACCGGGCCCGCCATCCCTCGCTTCAGGCGGTCGAAACCCGCGGTGTCTGCGATGTCCGGCTTCCACGGTTTTCGGCTTCCGCGGTCGAGCGTCACCGTTCGCAGACGATGCCGTCGCCGTCCCTGTCGATGTACCAGTCGTACTCGGGGTCGATCCCGCGCCGGTAGGGGCCGTAGTTGTGCTGGATCGCCTCTTCGCAGGTCCCGAACCGTGGGTCATCGCCGGTTCCGTCCGGCTGCGGGTTCGGCGTGGCCTCGGGGGTCGGCGTGGCCTCGGGGGCCGGCGACTGGCCGGTCGTCGGAGGCGGGGTCCGCAGGTCGCCGGTGCCGGTCTCCGGCAGCGGGGACAGCTCCGGGAATTCGTACACCTCGGGCGAGGGGCCCGTCGGCTCGACCGGTGACACGGCGAGGCCGCTCTGGTCCTGGTCGGTGCCCGGCGGGATCTCCATCGAATAGCGCCTGTCGTAGGTGTCGGGCGCCAGGCAGATCCCCGACCAGATCCTCAGGCGATCGGCCTGGGCCCGCATCTGCTCGGCATCCTGCCACGCCGTGTACCGGTGCACGGGGTAGCTCCCCGCGATGTAGTCTGCCGCGATCTGCGCGTAACCGTTCCTGACCAGGTCCCCATTCACGAAGACACCCTTGGGCGACCAGGCGTAGAGGAGGTAGGCGCCGTCCTGGACCTCCAGCTTCGGCTCAAGCTGAAGGTACGCCGGCCGGCCGGCGGGGAGCAGTTCGGACAGGCGGGCGAACGCCTCCTCGAACCAGCAGACGCCCGGATCGGGCGCGTCGGCATCCCTCAGCCGGACGCGTACGGTCGCGCCCTTCGAGGTGGTGACCTCGAAGTGGTCTCCGTCGATGACCTTCTTCACGGTCACCTCGACCGCGTCCTTGGGCACGCTCTTCGGCCGGGTGCCGGCCGTCGCGGGGCTCGCGGTGGCGAGGGGAACCGCGATGGCGACAGAGGCGAGTACGGCGGACGCGGTGCGTGGGGGGAAACGCACGGGCTGACTCCAGAAGTTTGATGGGGGACGGCGAGTCGCCGGTGGGGCGCGACTCGGTGCTTGACTGCGGCGGGCGCCTGCGGCTTACGCAGTCCATCAGAAATCCATGATTTTCGCCAGCACGACGCACCCTTCCGTTGTCCCTTTCTTTCGACAATTCGGGATCGTCCCGTACGGGCGCCGCCTCCAGGCGTGCGGATCAACTCGCGGGCGTCCTGCGCGGCACGCCTGCGGTGGCGCAGGGCCGTACGACATCACGGATCACGCGCAGCGCCTCCAGGAACCGGTCGAGTTGGTCCGGGGAGAGCAGCCCGGTGAACCAGGTCTCGATGTCCTTGAGGTGCTGGGGGAGCACCTGCCGCAGGCGTGCCGCGCCGGCTTCGGTCAAGGCGGCGTACGAGGCACGGCGGTCGCTGGCGCACGGGTGCCGGGCCACCAGGCCTTCGCGTTCGAGGCGGTCGACCACGCGGGTGATGCCGCTGGTGGACAGGGACGTCTGTGCGGCGAGGTCGCTCATCCGCAGCCGCTGCTCCGGGGATCGGGACAGCCGGATGAGGGTCTCGAAGTCGACCTCGGAGATGCCCGCTTCGGCGAAGGTGGGGTTCGTCTTGCCGGTCAGCCCGGTGAACACCTCCGCCAGCAGGCCCATCGCCGTGAGGCGTGGGTCATCGAAAGGGTCCATGGTCGAAGTCTACGACAGATAGTTGACATGCGGAATAGTTCTCCTGTAGATAGTTGTAATAGAAGACATCCGCGCCGCAACTACCTTGGAGGGCAGCAATGAGTGTTCGTGAGTGGGAGGGCGTCAAGATCCCCACGCCTGGTGAGTTCGGACTCGACCTTGCCCACACGCGAGTCGGCTTCGTCGTCAAGCACATGATGGTCAGCAAGGTCCGCGGCCACTTCTGCGAGTTCGACGGCAAGATCGTGATCGCGGAGGACCCGCTGGAGTCGACCGTCGAGGCCGTGCTCAAGACCGGCACCATCGAGACCGGCGTCGCCGACCGTGACGCGCATCTGCGGAGCGACGACTTCCTCTCGGCTGACAAGTTCCCTGAGCTCACCTTCCGCGGCACCCGGATCACGGACCACTCCGGCGATGAGTTCACCCTTGTCGGCGACCTCACCATTCGCGACGTGACCAAGGAAGCCGAGCTCAAGGTCGAGTTCAACGGGGCCGCCACCAACCCCTGGGGTCAGGAGATCTTCGGCTTCTCCGCCGAGACCGAGATCGACCGCGAGGAGTTCGGCCTGACCTGGAACCAGGCCCTGGAGGCCGGCGGCGTCCTGGTCGGCAAGAAGGTCAAGATCGAGATCGAGGGCGAGGCCATCCGCAAGGCCTGAGCCGATCTCTGCCCGTCGGGTCGAGATCGATATGGTCCCGGCGAGAGCCACAGGACCGCCGCGCTGCATCCACAGCCTGACCGCAGCCCTTGTCCACAGCTTGTGGATAAGGGCTGTGCATGGAGCTGGGGACAACCGTGTGTCGGTGGACGGGGCATGCACTGCCTGCGCATATCGTCTGAGTGAGTGACTCACGAGGCGTGCCGGACAGACCGGCGAACCCGGTCGCGATTCCGCTTTGCCGCGTTGCGCGATCGCCGGTACGCTGTCCTGAGCAACTCCAACGGGGAGGCTTCGCCTAGTCAGGTCTATGGCGCCGCACTGCTAATGCGGTTTGGGTTTACCGCCCATCCGGGGTTCAAATCCCCGAGCCTCCGCAGATCAAAGCCCCTCTCGCTCTTGAGGCGAGGGGGGCTTTGTCGATCTATAGAAGGCGCGTAGTTGCAGTTCTAACTCCGCGAACTGTCTAGGGGGCTATGCGGAAGACGATAGACCAGCTTGATGCAGTTTGTCTAGGGGGGTGGACGGCCAACGCTGTTCGAGTCGAGGGGTGATTGGGTGGAGGGACACTTTAGTACCCATATGGGAATTTAAAGAATAAAAGGGGCGCTTTAGAAATTATCTGCGCGCTTTGCTTCTTGATGTGAGAGGGTTCGCTTAGATCTGAAGAGATAGGAGCTACTTAGGTGGATCTGAACCCCGTGGACATCACCGGCGTTACAGGGCCTGAACGCTACGACAAGTACGTGGCCGTCCGTAGTGCGCAGGGAGAACGCACGCTGTACACGATCCAAGTGCGACTTGCTGATGTTCCGCTCGTGCTGCCGATCCCTGATCCGGAGCAGCCCACCCCTGGCAACCGCCGAGTGAGCCTTCCTCACGCGAAGAAGTTTGGCGAATACGTCCGCGACAAGACGGATTGGGTGGCTCCCCCGCTGCTTGCCCGGGACGATGGCCGCTGCACCTTCAGGGAGCAGCAAGTTATTGATGGGCATATGGCGATCGGGATCCTCGAGGTTCCCTGGGCTGCTAGCGCATCGCGGACCCTCAAAATCATCGATGGACAGCATCGAGCCCTCGGCATCTCTCTCCAAATTGAGGAAATTGCACGCGCAACGTCTCGATTAGAAGATGACCTTCTGAGGGCCAAAGACGAGGCGAAGAAGGATCAGCTCCGCCGGCAACTGGAGGAGTTGGAGGCTCGACGTGGAAGACTTCAGAATGAGCACTTCACAGTACAAATATATGTGGAGTCCGAGCCTGAGCGCTACGAGCAGATGTTCTACGACGTGGCGGACAATGCTCTAGGGATCAACCAGGCTGTCAAGGTCAGGTTCGATTCCCGCAAGGTGCTCAACCGAACTCTCTACGAGACAACAAAGCATGCATTGCTAAACGGTCGAGTGGACGAGGAGCAAGACCGGCTGGGCGGGAGCAATCCGAACCTGGTTGGCGCTAAGCACGTGATCGACTTTGTTCGGACCGTTAACGTTGGCGTTAATGGACGAATAGGAAGGAAGCGAGAAGCGGAGCTTGACGAGGCAAGTTTGATCGAGGCGGCGAATGAATACTTCGACTGCCTGATCAGCGGGTTCCCTATTCTAGAGGATCTAATAGAAGGAAAGATTACCGCTCCTGAGCTTCGGGCAAGTAGTCTCCTCGGCTCCATTACCATCCTTCGCGTCTTGGCAGGCGTGTTCCATGAGCTTCGGGAAAACGACTGTACAAGTGATGAGGTCGCAGACTTCTTTGCCCGCCTCGCGCCGCATATGACTGCCCCCGTGACGGAGAGCAGTCTGTGGCGCACCACGGCAGCTAAGCAGGACTTCTCTGAGCGGGCGTTGGGGCCTCATGCACGATCAGCTAACCTCAAGCATCTTACGGAGGAGATCACTCGTTGGTTCTCGAACCCTCCGGACGGGCTTTAATCACTGAGTTCAGGCGCGAGACCTTGTAGAAGATCAGCAATCACTCCCATTATCGCGTTTTAGTGGCAATAAGCGAGGGTCGCGTCATCGAAGGGTTTGCCGCGTGGCCAGCGTTCGCCCTCGGGGTCGGAGTGCTCGGCGTCGCGGACGCGGCGGATCAGCTCGGCGGGGCTGTCCTGGTTGAGGATGTCGAGGACGTCGTGCCAGGTGGCGAGGTGGAAGCAGTCGACGAGGCGGGACGCGCCGTCGCTGAGGAGTGCCGCAGCGCGGACCTTGTCGGCGGGAACGGTGCCGGTGAGCGCCTGGTCTGCGGCCAGGGGATCGGTTGAGGCGACCCAGAAACCGCCGTCCCGGTTGCGATACTCGCCCAGCTCCTTCACATGCTCGCGCAGCGCTTGAGCATGCTCGGGCGCACTCACAGGAAGCGCGCGGAGCCGTACGCGGGTGGGCGTGGCGATGTGGTCCAACCGGTCATCGCAGATCACCATCGGCTCTGCCGTACCGGTGTCGAGGATGAGCACCGAGTCGCTGAGGACCAGCCAGTCCAGGCGGTCGGCCATCCGGCGGAGCATGACGACCGTGGAGGACGGGGAGTCGCCGCGCGACAGGTCGCAGGTGAAGTCGTGCAGCGAGGTGACGTGCTTGATGCCCTGGGCCAGGAGTTCGGCCAGGGGAGCGGTGCTTTGGGTCAGTTCGGCCAGCAGGGTTGAGCCGAGGGTGTGGGAGTACCAGCGCACGGTGTGGGAGCAGGACGAGGTGATCCCGGCGGGGGCGGTGGCGCCGTCGAGGAGGACGACTGCGTCGGCTGTCGCGCCGATGAAGTCTTCGTTGTCGTGGCCGGGGTGGGCGGGTTCGGTGGCGAAGGTGACGCGCATCAGGTGTCCTCGTGCCGGTAGAGCGGACTGGCCAGTTCCGCCCGCACAGGTTCCCCGCTTTGCGGCTCGTATTCGACGCTGACCACGCAGGAGAACCGCTGATCGCCGACTTGCCCCCACAGGGTGGCGATCTCGTTGGCGAGCAGGTGGATAACGCCGAGGGAGCCGTTGGGGTGGATGCCGGCGATGGCCAGGAACGAGCCTTTGCCGTCCGGGCGGGGTAGGCGTCCGAGGAACGCTGAGTCGGTCGGTTGCTGCGGGTCGAGTTGGGAGCCGGAACGGTGCACTTGGCCGGTTCGGGTGTCGCGGAGTAGCCAGCCCTTGTCGTCGCGGTCCCAGCGGATCGCGGGATCGCTGTCGTAGGCCTGGCGCATGGCGTCGGACATGCGGGGGCCGCAGATGACGAGCAGGCCGGGCCGGTTGAGATCGACATGCCCGTCAACGGTCACGTTGTCGGTGCCGACGTTCAGGCCGAAGGTCCGGGCGAGGTCTTCCAGGCGCTTGCCGGCCCGCATGTCGTCCAGCGCTACGACGGAGCGGCCGGTTGCCGGGTCCTGCCGTAGCGGGGTGATGACGGTGACCGATCCGACGCCGAGGAACGCGCCTTCGGGTGCTGGGCCGGTGTGGCGGATCTGATGGATGCGCCCCCGTGACAGGCCGGCCTTTTCGGCGATCTGCGCGTACGACATGCCCTGGGCGTGGAGTTCTTGGATGACCCGGCGGCGCAGGCGGGCGAGTTCGGTGACTTCTTGCTGTGCGGCGTTGAGGCGTTCGGTTGCGGCCCTGAGTAGCAGATAGGGGTCGTCGATCGCGGCGATGCGCTCAAGGTCGCTGGGTGGCACGGTTCCTCCTTGCTGGTGCTCTGCCGAGTCTAGGGCTCTAGACGAAATGTCGTCTATCCCTCTGGACAGAACGGCTTGGAGGGGTTTGCCGGTTTTTGAGTCCACGGCCCGGATCGCTGAGCGCCGGTTGGGGACTCCGCGCGGGCTCACCGGTCACCGTGCCATGCCCGACAGTACCGCCGCCCACATCTCGTAGGTCTGCGGGATGGTCCAGCGGTGGGTCTCGTGGACCTCGGGGGAGCCCTCCCGCTGGAGGGTACGGCGGATGAAGCCCTGACCGCCCGCCGTGCACAGCCCGTAGACGGTCGCCCGGCAGTCGCAGGTCCAGGCCTTCACCCGGACCCGCTCACCGGTACGCGGTTCCAGCCAGGTCAGGCGCTCATGCCCCGCTTGGGCAAGCGGAACGTGCGGGCTCAGGCAGCGATTCAGCGGCATGACGCCACCCCCAGCATGGCGGTGACCGGGGCAGTCGCCGGGGCTGCCAGTGTCGGGGTGACCTTGAGTAGCGCCCAGACGGTACGGCCCGCCACGTCACCGGACACGCCCCAGGAGTCGGCCAGGCAGGACACCAGCAGCAACCCGCGCCCGCTCTCGTCGTCATGCTCGTCGAGGTGCGCGCAGTCGTGCATGACGGCCGGGACGTGAGGGCCGCCCTGGTCGACGACGCCGAGCCAGACCCGGTCGGGCTCGGCCTGGATGCTGACGGCGAAGCGCCCCCCGAACCGGCCGGAGGCGCTGTGCCTTATCGCGTTGGTGGAAAGCTCACTCACGATCAATTCGGCGGTCGGCACGATGGGCCAGCCTCCGAGGAATACGGTGACGAAGCGGCGGGCTTCGGTGACCGAGGCCGGTCGGCCGAGGAAGTAGCGGGACATCCGCCAGGAGGGCATGAGACACGCTCCGTTGTCTAGGGGCCTATACAACGTGTGTCCGCAGCATATGACCACACTAGAAGGAACTCAAGGAATACCGCGTATAAATACGCCTACTCGCCGAGTTGGTGTTCCAACGCTCGCAGGTCCGCCCCGATCTCCCCCAGCAGCTCCCGCAACGCATCCCCGTACACCGCAGCCCCGGCGAACGCCTCGAAGACCTCTTCATGCGCGCCGATCTCGCCTTGATCGGTCAGCGTGAGATCACCCGTCAAGCTCTCCACCACGCTCACCGACCCGTCATAGATCGTGAAGCCATGCAGCGGAAAGGCCGGCGCTTCGACCTTCCACGGGACGACGCCGAGACGGACATGCGGCAACGTGGACACTTGGGCCAACCGATCGAGCTGCGCCACCATCAACGACGGCGACCCCGGCCAGGTACGAACCGCACCCTCGGTCAGCACGAATGCGAACCGCCGACTCTCCTCGAACAGTACGGCCTGAGCCTCCACTCGCACTGCCGCCGCCTTAGCCGCATCCTCCGTATCCACATCCCGGCCGATCGTCAGCGCAAACCGCGCATACTCCGCCGTCTGCAACAGAGCCGGGATCATCGCCGAAGAGAACACCGCCACCCAGCGAGACGAGCGCACACGTGCGGCATTCGCAGCCTCACGACCGGAAAGCCCACCCCGAAGCCGCGACACCTCATCCCGCAGCCGCACGAGCAGCGTGTCCAACTCACGCCGGGCCTCCTCGTCGAGCTGGAGAGCCGCGGCCACCCGCTCAACCGTCTCCGGCGTCGGCAACAGCCGCCCCGTCTCCATCCGCGAAATCGTCGGCTGCGCCACCCCGGCCCGCTCCGCCAGCTCCTTACCCGTGAGTCCCGCATCCTTGCGCAGCTGCCGAAGCAGCTCACCCAGTTCCCGCAACCGGTCTCGCCGTTCCTTCACACAGAGGGTTGTATCACCTTGACCT
>NZ_BOOG01000081.1 GCF_016863115.1 Sphaerimonospora thailandensis | reverse complement strand
AGCTCGGGGCGGTGTTCGCCCGGCGGGGAGCCGGTCCGCTGTGCGACCGGGGCGTGGTACTGGTCCAGCTCGCGGTGGCGATCGTGCTCGGCGCGACCAGCATGCGGCAGATCAGCGTGCTGGCCCATCAGGCTGAGGTGTTCGGCGCGCCGCCGTCGGACTCGACGGTCCGCCGCACGCTGGAGGCGGTCGGGGCCGATGCGGTACTGGCCCGGCGGATCGCACGGGCGCGGGCGAAGGTCCGCAAGCACGTCTGGGCGTTGATCGAGGCCACCGGCGCGGTTTCCCCTGGCTGGTCGTGGCGGGGAAGGTGCTGACCGGATGGGTCGTCATCGACCTGACGCCACGCTCATCACCGCGCATTCACCCAAGGAAGGGGCGGCGGCGACGTTCAAGAAGACCTGGGATGCGGCGCTACGCCAGGACGGCACCGTGCACCCCCAGGCCGGCGTCGCCGAACTGGCCGGCCTCAACACCCGCGCCGCCGACTGGAAGGTGCGCCTACTGGTCCGCCGGGTCAAACCCTCAGCCCGGCACAAGGCCAACCTGACCGCGCTGGAGAAGAACACCGGGTGGAAATACTCGATCATCGCCACGAACTTCGGCCCGCGAGGGATGCGCGGCGTGCCCGGCAGCCACCAGGCGCAGTTCATTGACGTGCTCCATCGCGCCCACGCCGCAGTGGAGGACCGGGTGCGCACGAACAAGGCCATGGGCTTGCGTAACTTGCCGTCCAAATCCTGGAACGTGAATGTCGGGTGGGTGCTGGCGGCCAATATCGCCGCTGATCTGGACGCCTGGACCCGGCTGCTGGGCCTGTATGACGACAGCGAGTTGGCCAGGGCCGAGCCGCAGACGATGCGGTACTGCCTGTGGCTCCTGCCCGATCCACACGAAGGTATAGGGCCCGCCGTCCAGCGGCCGGGACCGGAACGCCTCCACCATCTCGTCCAGCTCGGCGGCCATCGCCGACACCTGCGACTTCGACAGTGAGGTGATGCCCATCGATTCGGCCAGCTTCTCCACCCGCCGCGTCGACACGCCCAAAAGATAGGAGGTCGCCACCACCTGGGTCAGCGCCCGCTCGGCCCGGCGGCGCTTGTCCAGCAGGAACTCGGGAAAGTACGAGCCGGACCGCAGGCGGGGCACGGCCAGCTCGATCGACCCGGCCCGGGTGTCCCATGGCCGCGCCCGGTAGCCGTTGCGGGTGTTGAGGCGCTGGTCGTTGATCTCGCCGTAGCCGGCGCCACAGATCTGCTCGACCTCGGCGTCCATCATCCGCTGCGCGAACTCCCGGATCATCGTGCGCAGCAGGTCCGGGCTCGCCGCGGCCAGGGTGTCTTCGAAGTACTCCCCGACAGCGGGCACAATGTCATTGACGGCCACTTCGTCCCCTTCGTGTTGATATGAGCGAATCGAAGGATTACGGAGTGGCCGTCTCTTGTCACATCGATCTCACCTGTACCAGCGACAGGTCTAGATCGCCCGCACACCAGCTCCCAGGACGTGAACAAATCTCCGGCGAACGGAGAGCTTCACGGCGCTCGGCCAACCGCTGAGTCATCAAGGTCAGCTGCTCCCCGCGACGCTATCGAGCCGAGATCACCCGACTGAGGACGACACGCCTCCAGATCTGATTCCACGTAACTAATACGTACACCACCCCGGCCCAGGTCATCACATGCGTGAAGTCCCCAACCCAGCGCTGGTTCGGGTGCATGGCGGTGAAGTCCCGCTGCAGCAGGTCGGCGGCACGCTCATGGCCGTCGTCGCGCACGGTGGTGCGGATCGTCTTGCCACGGCGGGCGCCGTACAGGCTTCAAGATCTCATTTGCACGCCGCAGTTCAGTGACCTCCGCACGCAGCCGCTTGATCTCCTCAGCCTCCGCCGTAGTCGTCCCCGGCCGCTGGCCTGCGTCGATTTCGGCCCGGCGCACCCATGTGCGCACCGTCTCAGCCGCGCCGACGCCCCAGCTTCGCCGCAACTGCCTTCATCGCAGCCCACTCGGTCGGGTAGTTCGGGCGGATCTCAGCGACCATGCGCACCGCGCTGGCGAAGCTCGGCCGGGTAGGGGGAAGGACGTGCCATGACTCGATCCTCTCAGGGAATCGAGCCTCCATCAGACCCGGAGCGGCTCAGGCCGAGGGATTGGGCATGACAAGGCTTCAATGCTCAGGTAAACGACTCGGGCAACCGCGACCCGTAGGGCACTGATCTTCAGGCCAATCCAGTTGGCTCGAACTCTGGCTCCGGCTCAATCATCCGTCTAATCACCTGCAGCGGATCAGACCATACAGAAGATTGCAACGACCCCGGCCCTGGCCCAGATGGCGCCGGAACACGCGCGGCGGTCAGTCGTCGTCGGAGGTGCCCTCGCGGCTGGTCAACAGACGTCTGAGCGACTCCAGCCGGGCCGGCTCGGCATGGCCCTCGGCGACGAGGCGGTCCAGTGCGCAGTCGTCGCCCAGATGGGTGCAGCCCTTCGGGCAGTCGACCGTGGTCTCGATCAGGTCGGGGAAGGAGGCGAGCACGGTCTCCACCGACACGTGGGCCAGCCCGAACCCGCGTACCCCGGGGGTGTCGATGATCCAGCCGCCCTCCGGCAACTCCAGCGCGACCGCGGACGTCGAGGTGTGCCTGCCCCGGCCGGTGACCGCGTTGACGTGCGACACGGCCCGCCGGGCATGCGGCACCAGCGCGTTGACCAGGGTCGACTTGCCGACACCGGAATGCCCCACCAGCACGCTGATCCGGTCGGTCAGCCGCTCGCGCAGCGCGTCGAGCGGGCCGCCCTTGGCGACCACGACGTACGGCACGCCGAGCGGCTCATAGTGCGACACCAGGTCGTCGGCCGGAGCGAGGTCGGCCTTGGTCAGGCACAGCAGCGGCTCGATGTCCGCGTCGAACGCCGCGACCAGCAGCCGGTCGATCATCCGGGGGCGGGGCGGCGGATCGGCGAGCGCGGTGACGATGACGAGTTGGTCGGCGTTGGCCACGACCGGGCGCTCCACACCGTCCTCGGTGTCGTCGGCGCTGCGCAGCAGCACCGAACGGCGCTCCTCCACCCGCACGACCCGGGCGAGCGTGTCGGGCTGACCGCTCACGTCGCCCACGAGCGCCACGCGGTCTCCGACGACGATGCCCTTGCGTCCCAGCTCACGGGCCTTCATCGCGACGACGAGAACCGGCTCGGGCCGGCCGGCAGGACGGTCGCCGTCCCCGGGGACCGCACCGTCGTGACCGATCAGGCAGGTGTACCGCCCGCGGTCGACGGCGACGACGAAGCCCGCCACGGCGCCCTTGTGAGCAGGGCGGATCCGCGTCCGAGGGCGGGACCCCTTGCCCGGCCTGACCCTGACGTCGTCCTCGTCGTAGTGCCGCCGCCTGCTCAGCGCCCGCGCCCCCTCGCGGGCGCGACTGCCGTACGGCCCGTGCCGCGACCCACCGCGCCCCGTCTCATTGGGCGGTCCCGTCCAGCATCTCGGTCCACATCTGGGCGAACCGGGGAAGCGTCTTCGCCGTGGTGGCGATGTTCTCCACCTCGACACCCGGTACGGCCAGGCCGACGACGGCCCCGGCGGTCGCCATCCGATGATCCTCGTAGGTGCGGAAGACTCCACCGGACAGCGGTCTCGGCCGGATCTCCAGCCCGTCGTCGGTCTCGCGGGCGTCGCCGCCCAGACGGTTGATCTCGGTGGCGAGCGCGGCGATGCGGTCGGTCTCGTGTCCGCGGATGTGGGCCACGCCGCTGATCCGGGACGGCCCGTCGGCGAGCGCCGCGAGCGCCGCGATCGTGGGGGTCAGCTCGCTCTCGTCGTGCAGGTCCACGTCGATGCCCCGCACCCCGCCGGTGCCGGTCACCCGCAGGCCCTCAGGTAGCAGGGTGACGTCGGCGCCCATGTCGGCGAGCAGGCCGCGCAGCCGGTCGCCGCCCTGGGTGGTCTCCGCCGGCCAGTCCGGGACGGTCACGGTGCCGCCGGTGATGAGAGCGGCGGCCAGGAAGGGTGCCGCGTTCGAAAGGTCGGGCTCGACCGTGACATGCCGGGCCCGGAGCGGGCCGGGCTGCACCCGCCACACGTCGGCCTCGGAGTCGTCCACCTCCGCCCCGGCCTGGCGCAGCATGTGCACGGTCATCGCGATGTGCGGCATCGACGGGACCGGCGGGCCGCTGTGCCGGACGGTGACGCCCTTCTCGAAGCGGGCGGCGGCCAGGAGCAGGCCGGAGACCATCTGAGAGGAGGCGGACGCGTCGATCACCACTTCGCCGCCGATGATCGGGCCGCGTACGGTGAACGGCAGCGCGTCACCGTCGACGGTCGCGCCGAGCGAGCGCAGGGCCGACAGGATCGAGCCCATCGGCCGCTTGCGCGCGTGCGGATCGCCGTCGAAGGAGACCGGCCCGTCGGCGAGCGCGGCCACCGGCGGCACGAACCGCATGACCGTGCCGGCGAGGCCCACGTCGATCGAGACACCGCCTCTGATCGGATGAGGGACGATCAACCAGTCCACGCCGGCGTCGCCGTCGTTCGACGGCGTCATCTCCGTGCCCAGCGACCGCAGCGCCGCCGCCATGAGATCGGCGTCGCGACTGCGCAGCGCGAGCCGTACCGTGCCGGGGGCCTCGGCCAGCGCGGCGAGCAGCAGCGCACGGTTGGTCACCGACTTGGAGCCGGGCAGGCGTACGGACGCGTCGATCGGCCCGGTGGCCGTCGGAGCGGGCCAGCACGGCGCGGTGCCGTTCAGCTTGTCATCACGTGGTGCGGACTGTGCGGAGGCCATGTTCGCAAGCTTATCGACCCGCCCGCCTCCGGCGGGGAAGCGCGTGATCCCTTTGTGGATGGCAGAGTTGTGGCATGTGCGGTAGGTACGCGTCTGCGCGGAAGAAGCACGAATTGCTGGAGGAGTTTCAGGTCGAGATGGACGGCGTGCCCGACCAGGAGTTGTCTCCGGACTACAACGTCGCACCCACCAAGAAGATCTATGCCGTGATGAGCAGGGTGCCGGAGATCGAGGGCGAGAGCCTGTCGGACCGCCCGGTCAGGCAGTTGCAGATCGTGCGATGGGGCCTCGTCCCGAGTTGGGCGAAGGATCCCTCGATCGGCGCGCGCCTCATCAATGCCCGTGTGGAGACCGTGGCGGAGAAACCTTCGTTCCGCAGGGCGTTCGCCTCGCGGCGGTGCCTGATCCCGGCCGACGGCTACTACGAGTGGATGCCCCTCGAAGGCAAGAAGAAGCAGCCGTACTTCATCCATCCGGCGGACGGCGGCGTGCTCGCGATGGCCGGACTGTACGAGTTCTGGAAGGACCCGGGGCGGGCGGACGACGACCCGCTCAAGTGGCTGTGCACCTGCACGGTGATCACCACCACCGCGCAGGACGAGGCGGGGCGGATCCACGACCGCATGCCGATGATGATCGAGCGTGACCGCTGGGCCGACTGGCTCGACCCGCGGACCGAGGACCCCTCCGGGCTGCTGGGGTCCGCCGGGCCACTGCTCCGGGCGGGCCCCGGCCGGCTGCGGGCGCACCCGGTCTCCACCGCCGTGAACAACGTCCGGAACAACGGTCCTGAGCTGCTCGAACCGCTCGACGGCGAGCCGGAGGAGGCGGGGGCGCTTTTCTGACCCACCCGACCGGGTGAGGGGTGTAAACGGGCGATGAACTGGGCATCCGTGAGGAAAGCGATTTACATCCGGTAACCGGCTCGAACCGTCAGGAGGCCGGGGCTCCTCGACGGATTCCCCCATACGTCCCGGAGGTGCGGACTCGTGGACGACGCGACCGTGCGCATGCGCCTGGAGGGCATGCTCCAGGAGCTTGACAGGTCCATCAGGGTGCTCAAGGGGGATGGCGTCGACCTGCGGGACAGGTCGGCGGCTGACGGAGGCGCCCACCTCACCGATTCCGACCGGACCCGGGCCATGCTCGACGTGGCCGCGCGGCAGCGCACCGCGGTGCTGGCCGCGCTGAAGCGGCTCGAGGACGGCGGCTACGGGCGGTGCGTCGACTGCGGCAAGGCCGTACCGGATGGCAGGCTGGAGGCGCGTCCCGAGGCGGCACGGTGCGTCCAGTGCCAGTCGCGGGCCGAACTCCGTCGCCGCTGAGCCGTCGCCGCTGAGCCGTCGCCGCTGAGCACCGTCGCCGCTGAGCACCGTCCCTTCGGCCGTACGGGGGCTTCAGAGCGGCTTGCGGGCGCTGGCGACCAGGTGGATGCCGACCGTGTCGTCCCCGTCGCCCTCGGACTCCAACTCGGTGCGCACCAGCCAGGCGAGCGACCGGCTCTCCGAGCTCAGGACGTGATCGACAGTGGACGGGGACAGCACGGTACGCGGGCGGATCCACTCCGTCTCCAACCCCGCCGAGGTGATCAGCTCGCGCATCTGGACGCTGGTGAAACACCGGGTGATGCTGCCGTCCGGCCACGGGACCAGCATGACCTCCCCGGTCTGGCAGAGGTGGGCCCAGTAGTTCTGCTCGGCGAGGATCGCCATGCCGAGAACCAGGGAGTCGACGCACAGCAGCGCCCGGCCGCCGGGCTTGAGCACGCGCGCCACGTCCTCCATGACCGACTCGGCCATGATCTCGACCGACAGGACCCGCTGCTCGGCGACTATCCCGTCGACGGACTCGTCCGGCAGAAAGCTCAGGTCATCGGCGCGCACCTTGTGAACCCGCTCGGAGGCCGCCCTGAGCCTGGGCTCGGCCGACCGGCGGAAGTCCATCACCTCGATCACCCGATGCCCGGCACGGGCGGCCTGGGCAGGCCACCGGCTGCGGCCGCCGGACAGGTCCAGCAGGAGGGAGGGGCGCTTGGGAAGCCACTGCCTGAGCTGCTCGGCCACCACGGCGTGATAGAAGGTCCAATAGGGCCCGAGGGTGCCCGAGCCGTTGAGTTCGTTGGCCGGGATAGGCAGCACGAGCGGCTCCTGGACGTCGGTTACCGGACTCCAGCCGGTACTTGGTTTCTTTCCCCGTGTGGGGACGTTCATCACCTGAAACTGCACCGGGAACAGACTCTACGCCCGCCCTGTTGCAGTTGGGCATGAAGACGTTGGTGCTGCCAGAAGTCCCACCGCGGACCCCGTACTCCGGGCCGGTATCCTCGGCTGGGTACGGCGTCCTGAAGGGGGTGGGTCCGGTCGCCAAGACGGCCGAGGAGACTCTGGAGCAGCGCAGTGAGCGGTTCGAGCGCGACGTCATGCCGTATCTCGAGCAGCTTTACTCCGCGGCACTCCGGATGACCCGAAACACAGCGGATGCCGAGGATCTTCTGCAGGAGACCTTCGTCAAGGCCTTCGCGTCCTTCCACCAGTTCCAGGTGGGGACGAACCTCAAGGCCTGGCTGTACCGCATCCTCACCAACACCTTCATCAACAGCTATCGCAAGAAGCAGCGGGAGCCCAGGCAGTCCGGCGCCGAGGAGATCGAGGACTGGCAGCTCGCCCGGGCCGAGTCACACATGTCGACAGGGCTCAAGTCCGCCGAGATCGAGGCGCTGGACCATCTGCCCGACAGCGACGTGAAAGACGCGCTCGCCGCGATTCCCGAGGATTTCCGGATCGCCGTCTATCTCGCCGACGTCGAGGGCTTCCCGTACAAGGAGATCGCCGACATCATGGGCACTCCGATCGGGACCGTGATGTCGCGCCTGCACCGGGGACGGCGGCAGTTGCGAACCCTGCTCCACGATTACGCGCGTGAACGCGGACTCGTGCGGGCGGACTCGCCTGACGGAGGTCCCGGCGGGTCGCTTGGGGAGGAGATGCGATGAGCTGCGGGCGCCATCATGACACGCCGTGTAGCGACGTACTGGACCGTGTCTACAGCTACCTCGACGGCGAGCTGGACAACAGCGGATGCGCCGAGATCAGGCAGCATCTCGACGAGTGCGGACCCTGCCTCGAGGAGTACGGCCTGGAGCAGGCCATCAAGCAGCTCGTGGCCAGGAAATGCGGCTGTGATCCCGTCCCGGAGGACCTTCGGGCCAAGGTCCTGTCCCGCATCGCGCAGATCCGCGCCGAGCTGGCCGACTGACCCGAACCGGTCCAGGGCAGGCCCGCATGTCCTACCCGGCGGTTAAGATCTGCCGTCGAACCTTCAAGGAAGAGCGGGGACATGCGGGCACTGGTCACGGGCGGGACGGGGTTCATCGGATCCAATCTCGTCGATCGGCTTCTGGCGGACGGCCACGACGTGGCGGTGGTGGACGACCTCTCCTCCGGACACAACCGCAGCCCCCACGCGTCCCTGCACGTCATGGACATACGGGACCCCGCGCTTGTGGATCTCGCACAGACGTGGCGGCCCGAGATCATCTGCCACCTCGCCGCCCAGATCAGCGTCCGCAGGAGCGTGGCCGATCCGCGCACCGACGCCAGGGCGAACATCGAGGGCACGATCAACGTGCTGGAGGCCGCCAAGCGCGGCGGCGCGCGCAAGGTGGTCTACGCTTCGTCGGTCGCCGTGTACGGCAGGCCGGCGGTGATCCCGGTGCCAGGCGGCGCCCCCACCGATCCGCGCTCGCCGTACGCCGCTTCGAAACTCAGCGGCGAGCTCTACCTGGCCACCTACCGGGCACTGCACGGGCTCGAGTACACGGCTCTCGTGCTGTCCAACGTGTACGGCCCGCGGCAGTCACCGCAGGGCGAGGCGGGGGTCGTCGCGATCTTCACTGACGCGCTGCTCAGCGGGAAGCCCACGGTTGTGTACGGCGACGGCACGCAGACGCGTGACTACGTCTTCGTCGACGACGTGGTCGACGGCTTCGTCCGCGCCTGCGGGACCGCCGGCGACGGGCGGCGGTTCAACCTCGGCACCGGCGTGCAGACCACCGATCGGGAGCTGCACACGCTGATCGCCGAAGCCGCCGGAGCCCCCGACGAGCCGCGGTTCGAGCCGCCGCGCCCGGGCGATCTGCCCGCCATGGCCGTCGACCCCGCCCCGGCCCTCGACGGGCTCGGCTGGGTCCCCAGGCACGACCTCCCCTCCGGTCTCAAAGCCACCATCGCCTGGGCCCGCGAAAGCTGAGCGCGGCCGCCGTTCAGGAGCGCGTCGCGGGGCGATTGGGCTTCAGAGTCCACGTGACGGTCAACCCCGCCACTGTGACGCCGGCCGCGTCGAGGATGTCGACGGCCACGTCGAACTCGGGCCGCTTCCCCTCGTCGAGCTGTGCGACGACCTCGGCGGGGTCGGCCTGGAGCGTGGCGGACGCGGTCACGTCTCCCCTGGCCGGCTTGCGGTAGTCGATCCGGGCCGCCTTCGCCAGGGGAACCGCCCTGGAGAGCTGGTCCGCGAACGCCGACAGCATGGCCGCGCCCGAGGCCGTCTCGGCGAGCGTGAACATGGCCCCCGCGTGCGGCCCGCCGACATGGTTGTGCAGGTCGCCCCGGTCGGGCATGTGTGCGACAGCCGTACCGGAGCCGACGGAGTCGAAGGAGATGTCGAGCAGCCGGGCGAACGGCACGCTGTCGAGCAGGAAAGCCGCGATGTCCATGCCCGGATATTACCGATCAGTACGAAATAAGGCACGACTGTGCTCTGCTGCGACCCGACAGTGGCACGGTACCTTGGGCACTTGAAAGGGAGGGCTTGTGACGGGATACAGCGACGATCTGCACCTCGCGCATGTGATGGCGGACGCCGCCGACGACATCACGATGCGCCGTTTCAAGGCCGTCGACCTGAAGGTCGACACGAAACCCGACCTCACACCGGTGAGCGACGCGGACCGGGCCGTCGAGGAGGCCATCCGCGGCACACTGCGCCGCGCCCGCCCGCGTGATGCGGTCATGGGCGAGGAATACGGCATGACCGGGTACGGCATGCGCTCATGGATCGTCGATCCCATCGACGGCACGAAGAACTACGTGCGCGGCGTCCCCGTGTGGGCCACGCTCATCGCGCTGATGGAGCGCGGGCAGGTCGTGGTGGGGATGGTGTCCGCACCGGCGCTGAACCGCCGCTGGTGGGCGGCGAAGGATGGCGGCGCCTGGACCGGACGGAGTCTCGCCAAGGCGTCCCGCTGCCGGGTGTCCTCGGTCGGCCGCCTCGACGACGCCTCCCTGTCGTTCTCGGACCTGGAGGAATGGGAGAAGGAAGGCCGGCTCGACAGCTTTCTCGATCTCACCCGGGGAGTCTGGCGGACCCGCGGTTACGGGGACTTCTGGTCGCACATGATGGTCGCCGATGGCTCCGTGGACATTTCGGCCGAGCCCGAGCTCTCCCCCTGGGACATGGCCGCGCTGACGATCATCATCGAGGAGGCCGGCGGCACCTGCACCGCACTGGACGGCACCTCGCCGCTCGACAGCGGCAGCCTCGTCTGCACCAACGGGCTCCTCCACGACGAGGTGCTCAAGCGTCTGTCACATCGCTAGCCGAAGCGGCCGGCGATGTAGTCCTCGGTGGCCTTTTCGGCCGGGTTCGTGAAGATCTTTGAGGTGTCGTCCATCTCGATGAGCCTGCCCGGCCGTCCCTGGGCGGCCAGGTTGAAGAACGCGGTCCGGTCGCTGACCCGGGCGGCCTGCTGCATGTTGTGCGTCACGATGACGATCGTGTAGTCCTTCTTGAGCTGCGCGATCAGGTCTTCGATCGCCAGTGTGGAGATCGGGTCGAGGGCCGAGCACGGCTCGTCCATCAGCAGGACCTCCGGTCGTACGGCGATCGCGCGCGCGATGCACAGCCGCTGCTGCTGGCCGCCGGACAGGCCCGCTCCCGGCTTGTGGAGCCGGTCCTTGACCTCGTTCCACAGGTTGGCGCCCTTCAGGGACTCCTCAACGACGCCTTCGATCTCGGAACGGGAGACCCGCCCGTTCAGCCGCAGTCCGGCCGCCACGTTGTCGAAGATCGACATGGTCGGGAACGGGTTGGGACGCTGGAACACCATGCCGATGGTCCGGCGGACCGAGACCGGGTCCACGTCCGGCCCGTAGAGGTCCTGGTCCTCGAGCCTGACCTTGCCCTCCACCCGGGCGCCGGGGATGACCTCGTGCATCCGGTTCAGCGTGCGCAGGAACGTCGACTTGCCGCAGCCGGACGGACCGATGAACGCCGTGACCGACCGGGGCTCGATCGTCATCGTGATGCCCTCGATCGCCTTGTGCGATCCGTAGTAGGCGTCGAGATCCGACACCTCGATCTGCTTGGCCATGTTGTCAGGACCTCCTCCTCGCGGGCGACCGCCACCATCCGATGAGGCGTGCGACCAGGTTGAGCAGCATGACGATCAGGATCAACGTGAGCGCCCCGGTCCAGGCGCGGTCGATCGCGCTGTCGGTCGGGCGGCCCGCCTGGTCGAAGACGTACAGCGGAAGACCCATCTGCGGCCCCTGGAACGGGTCGTTGTTGATGGAGTCGGTGAAGAAGACGGTGAGCAACAGCGGCGCGGTCTCTCCGGCCACCCGGGCGACGGCCAGCATGACGCCGGTCACGATGCCGGTGGACGCCGTGGGCAGCACCACTTTGACGATCGTCCGCCATTGCGGGACGCCCAGGGCGTACGACGCCTCGCGCAGCTCGCGCGGCACCAGGCGGAGCATCTCCTCGGCCGACCTGACCACGACCGGCATCATCAGGATCGACAGCGCGAGCGCACCGGCGAAGCCGGAGAACGGCATGCCGAGCACGAGGATCCAGAAAGCCAGGACGAAGAGCCCGGAAACGACAGAGGGGACGCCGGTCATGACGTCCACGAAGAAGCCGATGGTTCTCGCCAACCGCCCGCCGTTGCCGTACTCGACCAGGTAGATCGCGGTGAGCAGCCCGATGGGGATCGCGATGAGCGAGGCGAGCAGGACCTGTTCCAGCGTCCCGACGATCGCGTGGTAGGCACCGCCGCCGACGTCCCTGGCCCCGATGTCGCGCATCGAGTGGGTGAGAAACTCCAGGTCGAAACGCTGCATGCCGTTGCCGACGACCATCCAGAGCACGGACACGAGCGGGATGAGCGCCAGGGCGAAGGCCAGGAAGATCAACATCTGGATGATCCGGTCTTTCGCCCGCCGGCCAACTGAAATGGGCTGAATGCCGGTCTGTACGATCATGCCGCCGCCCTCGCGTACTCCTTGCGCCGGGCGACGACGAACCGTGCGGCCATATTCACCAACAGTGTGATCAGGAACAGGACCAGCCCCGAGGCGACGAGTGCGCCCCGGCCGATCTCGGTCGCCTCGCCGAAACCGTTGGCGATGTTGGCGGCGATGCTGTTTCCGCTCGGGCCGAGCACGCGAAGCGAGATGGTGAACGTCGCGGGGAAGATCAGGGCGACGGCGATGGTCTCGCCCATGGCACGGCCGAGGCCGAGCATCGCGGCACTGATGACACCGGGACGGCCGAACGGCAGCACCGACATCCTGATCATCTCCCAACGGGTGGCCCCGAGCGCGAGCGCCGCCTCCTCCTGCGCCTTGGGCACCTGGAGGAACACCTCGCGGGAGATCGCGGCGATGATCGGCAGGATCATGATGGCGAGCACGACAGACGCGGTGAGCATGCTCCGGCCGACCACCTGGTCGCCCCCGAACAGCGGGATCCAGCCGAGGTGGCGGTTGAGGAACTCCGACGGTCCGAGCATGAACGGGACCAGGAAGGCGATGCCCCACAGCCCGTAGACCACGCTCGGCACCGCCGCCAGGAGATCGACCAGGTAACCGAGCGCTGACGCGAGCCGCCGAGGCGCGTAATGGGAGATGAACAGCGCCACGCCGACGGCCACCGGGGTGGCGATGACCAGCGCGATGAACGAACTGAGCACCGTGCCGAACGCGAGCGCACCGATGCCGAACGCCGGTTCCGCGGCGTTCGGCCGCCAGGTGAGCTCGGTCAGGAAGTTCGCGGCGTTCGCCCGGAGTGCCGGGATCGCCGTGCTGACGAGAAAGACCCCGATCGCGCCCATGGTCGCCAGGAGTGCGATGCCCGCCCCGGTGACCGCGAACCGGAACGGCCCGTCACCGCGGGTGCCGCCGACGCCGATGGCACGCCGACGAGCGGCCCGGTGGACGGCCTGGTGGATGCTCTGGCCGCCCTGTTTGGTACGGAATGTCGTGACCATTGTGCTCAGGAGATCGCGTCGATGGCGGTACGGACCTTGCCGACAAGGCCGGGCGGCAGCGGAGCGTAGCCGATGCCGCCGAGCGCCTGCTGGCCCTCATCGCCGGCCGTGTAGGCCAGGAACGACCTGACGAGGTTCGCCTCGGCGGCCGGCAGGCCCTTCTCACAGGTGATCTCGTACGTCACCAGCACGATCGGGTAGGCGCCCGCGACCTTTGTCCCGTAGTCGATCTCGAGTTTGAGGTCGTTGCCGGTGCCGACGATCTCGGCGGCCTCGACGGTCTTGCCGGCGCTCTCCGGGGTCAGCTCGACGAACTCACCCGAGCCGTTGGCGACCTTGGCCTTCTGGAGCCGCGAGTTCTCCGCGAAGGACAGCTCGACGTAGCTGATCGCGCCCTCGGTGCCCTTGACCGCGGCGGCGATGCCGTCCGAGCCCTTCGCGCCCTGGCCCCGCGCCTCAGCGGGCCACGCCTTCTCCGCCTCGTACGGCCAGTCGCCGGTGGCCTTCAGGAATTTGGTGAAGTTGTCACTGGTGCCCGACTCGTCCGACCGGTGGAACGCCTGGATGGCGATGGAGGGCAGCTTCACTTCAGGGTTGTCCGCCTTGACGGCCGGGTCGTCCCACTTGGTGATTTCGCTGTTGAAGATGCCGCTGAGCGTCCTCGGAGACAGCTGCAGGCCGTCCACACCCGGCAGGTTGTAGACGACGGCCACCGGGCCGGTGACCATGGGCAGGTTGATCGCCTTCCCGGTCCCGCAGCGTGCGTCCGCCTGGGCCGACTCCCTGGCGCTCAGCGCCGAATCCGAACCGGCGAACGCCACGGTGCCCTGGATGAACGCCTGCACCCCCGCGCCGGAGCCGCTCGGCTGGTAGTTGACGCTCGCCCCGGGATTCGACGACTGGAACGCCTTCTTCCACTCCGCCATCGCGTTCGCCTGAGCGGACGATCCGGCGGCGTTGACGGTGCCCACCGGCCCCCCCGACACCGGCTCCCCTGCCGTCCTGGAGGTGGTGTTGTCATCGGTGCCGCACGCGGCGAGCGAAAGCACGCCGGCGACGACGGCGGTCAGGGCGAGCCGGCCCGCATACTTCACGGTTGTTCCTCTCAGTTGCACTGTCAACGAGAGGGACGCTAGGCGGTAAAAGTAAAGCAAAGCCCTGGTAAAGGTGAACGGGCGGTGAATGAGCCGGGACGATCTCCACCCCCTCTTCTGGCGGGCCGGATGAGCCTCCCTGCCCGATCGTCACCGGCATGGGGGACGATTGGAGCCATGAAACGCGTATGTCTCGTCTGCCTGGGCAACATCTGCCGCTCTCCGATGGCCGAAGTGGTGCTGCGCCGTACGTTCGCCGACCGTGGGCTCGACGTCGTCGTCGACAGCGCGGGCACCGGAGGCTGGCATGCCGGCAATCCCATGGACGAGCGGGCGCTGGCGACGCTCGCCGAGCACGGGTACGACGGCTCGGCACACCGGGCGCGCCAATTCGATCCCGCCTGGTTCGCCGAACGCGACCTGATCCTCGTCATGGACCGGGAGAACCTGCGCGGCGTCCGCCGCCTCGCGCCCCCGGACGCCGACGTGCGGATGCTGCGTTCGTTCGATCCCACCGCTCCCGACGGAGCCGAGGTGCCCGACCCCTACTATGGCGGCCACGAGGGGTTCGTCGAGGTGCTCCGCATGATCGAGGCGGCGGCGGAAGGGCTGGCCAAGCATCTTGAAAATCACTAGAGACCTGGGTGGGAGCCACGCCTGGACGCTTCACGAAGCCGTGCTCGACGGAGGCCGGAGGGTCTTCGTCAAGAAGGGGACCGGGTCCTGCTCCTTCGCCTCGGAGGCGGCCGGCCTGCGGTGGCTCGCCGACCCCGGCGTGGTGGCCGTACCCGAGGTGATCAGCGTGTCGTCCGACACGCTGATCCTCGAATGGGTCGACACCGGGCCGGCGACGGCAGCGGCCGCGGAGCGGTTCGGGCGTGAGCTGGCCGCTCTGCACGCGGCGGGCGCACCGGCTTTCGGTGCGCCCTGGCCCGGGACCATCGCGCGACTGCCCATGGAGAACACCGCCGCCCTCGACTGGCCGTCGTTCTACGTCACCCGCCGGGTCCTCCCCTTCGTACGGCTCGCGCGGGACGACGGCCGTCTGTCCGCGGTCGATGTCGAGCTGATCGAGGATGCCTGTGCCTACCTCCCCGAGGTCGCGGGACCGGCCGAGCCACCCAACCGGATCCACGGCGATCTGTGGAACGGCAACCTGCTCTGGACCGACGGGCAGGTCGTGCTGATCGATCCGGCGGCGCACGGTGGCCACCGCGAGACCGACCTCGCCATGCTCGCGCTCTTCGGCGCACCGCATCTCAGCACGATCCTCGGGGCATACCGTGAGGCGGCACCGCTCTCGGACGGCTGGCGCGAGCGTGTCCCCCTGCACCAACTTCACCCGCTCGCCGTCCACGTCTGCCTGTACGGCGAGGCGTATCGCGGCAGCCTGACGACGGCGGCCGCCCAGGTGCTCGCCCTGTGACCATCGTGGTGCTCCGCACATCCGGGGAGCGGAGCACACGGCTACGAGCGGCGTACGGCGGCGCGGGGGGACCAGGACCAGAGCAGCAAGGCCACGGTGAGGCCGAACAGCACGAGACCGCTCGGGACGTGCGTGCCGAGCATCTCCCAACTGAAGTGCTGGCCCATGCCGACCAGGAACAGAACCAGGCTGACCAGGGCGGGCCAACCGGCGCCGCGGCCCGGCCGCCAGACCAGGACGGCCGCCACGATCTGCAGCAGCGCGATCAGGTGAACCACCATGCCGACCATGACGTGCGTCTCGGCGAGTTCCTCCCCACCGTTGACGGCCTGGCCGGCGAAGGACGCGGCGGCCATGAGTCCGAGCGCCTGAGCGACGATCAGGATGCGCAGGCCGTAAAGCAGACCAGCGGAGACTTCACGCGACTGGTCCGTCGGCGCCGCCGTGGCGATGACCTCCTGCATGAGATGTGCCTTTCCTTGTGAACGGATTCGGAGCACATCCTCATCAGCTGGTCATCTTTCGTCATCATCCCCGAGAGCTACTGCGGATCCGCCGCGGGATGTAGTCGGCACGCCATGGAAACACCCCGGAAACGCGTGAAGGCCACCCCACAT
>NZ_BOOG01000080.1 GCF_016863115.1 Sphaerimonospora thailandensis | reverse complement strand
GGCACTGGCTTCCTGGCCTGCTTAGGTCACAACCGCTTGGTGCCATGGCCTAACTCTTCTCGGCCCGCGGCCAGGCTGCAATCCTCATCTCATCGCCTCACGACAGCGGCAAACAGGCAAGGCGAAAACAGAGGAACTTCGGAAGCAGCCTAAGGAGAAGACAATGAGCATCCACCGCTTCGTTCGAAACCTTTCCGCGATTTCTCTCCTCGCCACTCTCGCCGTGATCGGAATCGGCTCCGCCGCCGCGTACGCCTCGGCTCCGCCGTCTGTTGTGAAAGTCGTCCATGCCTCCTCGGGCCACTGGGACAGCACCTCCTGGGACTGACACTCTCGTTAGGAAGGTGTAGAACTTGCCACCCCGGCGAGCAACATGTACGTAATCACGGCTCGGCTTCTACCGCCTGGACCGGGGCACACCGCACCCGACTCCGGCCGGATGAGCGAGATCCTCTCCATCGGGGACGGCCGCTCCGGAAAAGACACCCCGCTGAGGCATGTTTATTCGCGTGGCGACGACGCGGGTATCTCCCTGGTGCTCTACATCCACTCGGAAAACCTTTTCCAGGCAGAGGCGAGCGCCCGCGAACTACTAGAGCGGGCGATAGACACCAGCGAATCTCTGACCGGCTGGACGATCGCTCACTGTGCGGCCGACCTGATATCGCAAGCCATGGATCGGATCATCGGATCTCTCTAGCGCCTGGTGGACGATCCAGCGCCTGGTGGACGACAGAGAGTTCCGACCTCTCCGAACGAATCATCTGGACAGATGCCATGACCACCCCAACGATTCCCGTCCCCAATACGAGCTCCAGCGAATCCCCGGCCCCCTGCGTGAGGGAGAGAAGATGACGCGGTTTCAGCTCCTCGGACCGCTGAGCATCGTGGCCGGATCGGACTCCGTCGTGCTCCCGCCGTCCAAACCGACCATCCTGCTGGCCACGCTTCTGCTGCACGCCAACGGCGTGGTCTCCGCCGACTACCTGCAGGAGGCCATCTGGGGGGAAGAACAGCCGGCCACCGCCAAGGCCGCGTTGCAGACCTGCGTGATGCGACTGCGTCAGTTGTTCGCCCGGCACGGAGTGACCCAGACGCCCATTGAGGCGGTGCCCGGCGGCTACCGGATCACCGCGGGGGCCCGCTCCCTCGATCTGATCGGCTTCCGCGAGCAGGTGCGCCGCGCCGCCGCGGCCGCGGAGCCGGAGATCGAGCTGTACATGCTCAAGGACGCGCTGTCCCTGTGGCAGGGCCCGCTGCTGGCGAACGTCCCCTCCGACATCCTGCGCCGGGACGAGGTGCCCCGGCTGACGGAGGAGCGGCTGCGGACGGTCGAGCGCGTCTGCGATCTGGAGCTGATGCTGGGACGGTGCGGAGACGTACTGGTCGAGCTGTGGAGCGTGACCCGCACGCATCCCGGCCATGAGCGGTTCCACGAGCAGCTGATCGAGGCACTGTACCGGACCGGTCGGCAGAGCGAGGCGCTGGCGGAGTACCGGCGGGTCAAGACGTATCTGCTCGACGAGCTCGGGGTGGACCCGTCGCCGTCGCTACAGCACCTGGAGCGCGCCATCCTGCGGGGAGAACGTCTCGGACCACCGGACGTCGGACACCCGGGCACCGGACACCCGGATGTCCGACCCCCGGGCGTCGAACATCGCGAAACCGTGCGAGCCGCCACGCCGCACCACGCCTCCCCGATGTTGCCGGTTCCGCTCGTGCCTTCCTTCACGGGCCGGTCGATCGAGATCGACGCCATGGTGGAGCGACTGAGCACACCATGCGACCACGCCGTGATCCTGGTGGTGTCCGGGGCGCCCGGCATCGGCAAGTCGGCGCTCGCACACCACGTCGCCCACCTGGTCCGCGACAGTTTCCCGGCCGGCCAGGTGCTGGTCCCGATGGGCCGTGCGGAGGGAATCCCGCGCACGGCCGCGGAAACGGCCGCCGACGTGGTGACGGCATTGCGGGACCGGCGGACGAGCGGCCGTCTGCTGCTCATCCTCGACGACGTGGCCGACGCCGAGCAGGTACGCCCGTTGCTCCCCGTCGGGCCGGAAGGCGCCGTCATCGTCACCAGCCGGATGGGGCTCGCGAGCCTGATCGCCACACATGGCGGATGGGTGCACCGGCTCTCGACCTTCGATGAAGAGGAGTCCCACCAACTGCTGCGTGCCCTGCTGGGCGCGCAGCGAGTGGAGCGCGAGCCCGAGGCCGCACGTGAACTGGCCGAACTGTGCGGCCACTTTCCGCTCGCCCTGCGCATCATCGCGGCCCGGCTGCTCACCCGGCCCGCCCTGCGGCTCGCCGAGGCGGTGCGCTGGCTGACCGACGATCCGCTCGCCCGGCTCTCGCTGACGGACTCACCCGCGATCTCGGTCGAGCGGGTGTTCGGCGGTGCGCTGGACCGGCTCGATCCACGCCTCGCCGACGCCTTCGCGGGACTCGGTTCGATCTCCGTCGACCTCCTCCACGCCCAGGACGCCGCCGCCGAACTGGAGTTGGGGGCGGTCGAGGCGGACGAAGTCCTGGAACTACTGGCCGACGCCGGATTTCTGGAGGACGGGCCGCCCGGCCCGTACCGAATGCACCGCCTCATGCACATGTACGCGCGAAAGATCGCCAAAAGAACTCGATCGACACAGAAGGTGTGACGCACATGACTGACACGGCTACGACATTCGATGAACTCCGCGACACCCGGCCGCGGATCCGGCGGGATGTCCTGTTCACCGAGACCCCCGGAGGCGTGCTCTTCCACAACGCCGACGGCGGCTTCCACCTGACGGGCCGGGCGGCCTACCGCTTCGCCGCGCTCATGGTCCCCCACCTGACCGGAGAGCACTCGCTGGCCGAGATCTGCACCGGGTTCGGCCCGGCCCAGCAGGCGATGGCCGCCGAGTTGGTCGGCAGCCTGTACGACCGGGGATTCGCCCGCCACGCGCCCGAAACCTCCGCAGAAGGACCCTCGCTGGGCGACGAGGTCGCCCGCCGGTTCGTCGCGCAGATCGCTTACATCGATCACTACGCCGACAACGCGCCCGAGCGCTTCCGGCGTTTCCGGGAGACCGCGGTCGCCGTGCTGGGAGGCGACCAGGTCGCCCGGTGGTGCGCGCTGAGCCTGATCCGCAACGGCTGCGGCCGGATCGGCGTGTCCGGCGACTTCCCGGAGATCGCCGCCGAGGCCGCCGCCCAGGAGCAGGAGGGCTGCCCCGTACAGATCGACACGGTACGGATCAACCGGGTCGAGGCCGGAGTGGACTGGGAGACGCTGGCCGAGTACGACATCGTGGTCGTCGCCGGCGCCGGGGCGGAGGCCCGGACCCACCGGCTCCTCTCCGCCGGGGTGCCCGACGGGAAGACCCTCATTCCCGTCTGGACCTTCGGCGAGTACTCCGTCACGGGTCCCCTCACCACCGCTGAGGCCCCCTGCTGCTGGTCCTGCGCGGTGCTGCGGCTCGGAGGCAACGTCGAGGCCACGGCGGCGGCCGAACTGTGGAGCGAGGTCGCGGCGGGTACGGCCGGCGCCCCCTCGCTGCTGGATGACGGCCCGCTGTCCGGGCCGGTCGCGGCCATGTCCGGCAACCTGATCGGTTACGAGATCTTCCGCATCGCGACGGGGGCGCTCCCCGCCGAGACCGACGGCCAGGTGCTCATCCAGAACCTGCAGTCGCTGGACGTCGTCGCCGAACCGGTCCAGCCGCACCCGCGGTGTCGCCGCTGCGCCGCCCTGTCCACGGCGAACGGACAGGGGCAGCCGGTGCCCGTCTCCCTCGCGCTGCCGGTCACTCCGACCGTGGAAACCGCCCGTGACGCGGAGGCCCTGGTGGAGAACCTCAACGAGGTCAGCGCCGCGCTGGTCCGCCCGTATACCGGGATCTTCAGGAGCTACGAGGACGAGGAGATCACCCAGATCCCGTTGAAGATCAGCCAGGTCGAGGTGGCGCTCCGCCCCGGTGTGCGCAGGAAGATCGCCGCCTTCGATGTGCACCATCTGGCGGGGGCGCGGATGCGGGCGCTGTACGCCGCGGCCGAGACGTACGTGGAACACGTGGTCCCGCTGCGGGCCGAGACCGGCGCGGCCGGCCCCGGCGAGGCGGTGCTCGGCCCCGCCGCGCTGACCACCGGCGGCGTCGAGACGACCGTCACCGCCTGGGTCACCGCGACCTCGCTGATCACCAAGGAGCCGTTCCGAGTGCCGGCGGCCGCGGTGCGCCCGTTCGGGAAGTACAACCGCGACCGGCTGCACCAGGCGACGAGCGCCGGGTCCGGGGCCGGCGCCGACCCGCAGGAGGCGGCGGGAAGGGGCCTGCTGTCCGCCCTCGCGCACGACGCGCTCATGCGGGCGCTCGGCGGTCGTACCGAGGTGCGCCCCCTGGCCGTCGGCGGTGACGATCCGGAGCTGGTCTTCCTGGTCAGGTCGGCGGGCAACCTCGGCATCGAGACCGAACTGGTGGATCTCGGCGAACAGCGGCGCTCCTCAGCCCACGTCGTCCTGGCCCGCGAGGCGACGGCCGACGGCACCGGACGCTGGGCCCTCGGCGCCGGACTGTCTCAGGCCGAGGCGGCCTGCTCCGCGCTGCGCGATCTGCTGGGGCAGGTGCAGCTCGCCGCCGAGTGCGGTGCCGTCGACATGGGCGACCCGCTGGTGACGGACCTCGCCGCCGGGACGATCGCGATCACCGGTCCCGAACCGGCCGCCGGGGCGGAGACCACCACCTTCGATGCCGTTCTCGACCGGCTGCGCGAGGCCGGGCGGGACGCACTGTACGTCGCGACGACCCCGGCAGACCTTCCCGCGGGCGGGATCAGCACGGCCCGGGTCCTGCTCACCGTGGACGGCGCCGATGTCCGCCGCTGACAGCACCGCCATCCTGCTCCGGCGTGAGCTCGACGCCCACGGCGCCGGCGTCGCGCTCGACATCGACTCGCTGGGCATCCGTGACGCGTTCGCCGGCGTGGCACCCAGCGGAGGACAGGACGGCGGACATGACGACGCCGTGCCCGTACGGTTCTATGGCAGGCACGCGATCGTCGGCCCCTTCCCCGGCGAGACCCGGGGCGGACGCCCCTGCGCCCGATGCCTGGAACGGCGCTGGCAGGCCGTGCGATCCGTCGCGCTGCGCGATGCGCTCGAGCTCGGGTCCGGCACCCGGGCGGCGGGCGAGTCACCGCACGTCACCCCGTTCGGCGCAGCGGCCCTCTCCTCGTTGATCGCCGCTCGGCTCGGCGGCGTCGGGCCCGCGACCGGAGCCTTCCCCGCCGTGCACCTGGTGGATCTGCGGTCGCTGACCATCCGCCGCTATCCGCTGGTGCCCGACCCCGAATGCCCGCGCTGCGGCAGCCCGGCGCAGGACAGCGCCGAGGCCGCCGTCCTCGATCTGCGGCCCGCTCCCAAGCACCGGCCCGGCGGCTTCCGGGTCCGCGATATCGGCGCCTACGACCTGCCCGTCGAGGCCTACGCCAACCCGGTGTGCGGCTCACTGGGACAGGCCGTCGTCCAGGACATCACCTCGCTGTCCACCTCGGCCACCGTGGGCTGCTTCTCGATGCGCTCGGGCGAATATCTGCGCGAGACGTTCTGGGGCGGCCACGCCGACACCTTCGCGCAGAGTGTCCGAATCGGCGTGCTGGAGGGCCTGGAGCGGTACGCGGGCATGCGCTCACGTGCCAAGCAGGCCGAGGTGCGGGATTCCTTGAACGGCCTGCTCGGGCAGGGCGTTCGCGCCCTCGATCCGCACAGGTGCGGGCTGTACTCGCCGGAGTTCCACCGCGCCAACCCGCGGGTCACGCCGTTCTCCCCGGATCGGGAGATTCCCTGGGTGTGGGGCTACTCCCTGCGCGACCACGCACCGATTCTGGTCCCCGAGGTGCTGACCTACTACCACGCTCCGGGGCTGGAGAACCGGTTCGTCCAGGAGTCCTCCAACGGCTGCGCCTCCGGCGGAAGCCTGGAGGAGGCCAGCTACTTCGGGCTCATGGAGGTCGTCGAGCGGGACGCCTTCCTGATCTCCTGGTACGGGCGGGCCGCGCTGCCCGAGATCGACCCGCGCACCAGCACCCGCCGGTCGACCCGCGAGATGGTCGACCGGTTGGAGATGTACGGCTACGAGGCCCGGTTCTTCGACACCCGGATCTCCTTCCCCATCCCCGTCGTCACCGGCGTCGCGGTGCGGCCCGACGGCGGCCTGGGCCGGATGTGCTTCGGCGCGGGCGCCGGCCTCGATCCCGAAGCCGCGCTGGCCGGAGCCCTCTGCGAGATCGCCACCGACGCCGTCAACCTTCAGGAGCGTACGGAACGCGACGAACAGCGGCTGCGCGCCATGGCCCACGACTTCGACAAGGTCGCCGCCCTGCACGATCACCCGTTGGCGTACGGCATTCCGGAGATGGGGGACCACGCGCATTTCCTGATCGGCGAACCGGGCGCCCCCCGGCCGGCCCCGCGGTCCTTCGCCGACCTGTACGGTGACGGCTCCGTCCTGCCCGTCTCCGACGACCTGCGCGACGACCTGATGCGCTGCGTCGACACGGTGACGGCCGCCGGCTTCGACGTGATCGTCGTCGACCAGACCATGCCCGAGCAACGCGACCTGGGACTGACCACGGTCAGCGTCATCGTGCCGGGGTTGCTCCCGATCGACTTCGGCTGGACGCGGCAGCGCGCGCTGGGGATGCCGCGGCTGCGCACCGCGCTACGCGAGGCCGGGCTGCGCGACCGCGATCTGGTCCCCGCGGACCTCAACCCCGCACCCCACCCCTTCCCCTGACCTGAGGAGCTCACCATGGGATACGCCCATGACTACGCCGCTGCGATCATGCAGCGCGGCCGGGTCTACATGGAGCCCGTCGATTACGTGCCGAACTGGGCAGATGGGCCGCGCAAGACCAAGTTCTATCCCGGCGTGGACAGCATGCCGCTGCCCGACTGCCCCTACCCCGCCGACGCCACCCTGGAGAAGGGGCTGTACGGCGCCCCGGACGGGGATGGGCCGTTCGATCTCACCGCTCTGGCGGGCATGCTCCGCGACTCCTACGGGCTGACCGGCCGCCGGCTGGGCGTCCAGGCCAACACCGACCTGAGGGCCCTTCCCTTCTATCCGCTCGCCAACTGGTCGCGGGGCACCGCATCCGGCGGCGGCCTCTATCCCGTGCAGATCTACTGGGTGTCCGGGCCGACAGGACCCGTACCGCCGGGAATCCACTACTACGCCACCCGCCGGCACGCCATGCAGCGGTTGCTGACCGGCGACGTCACCGGCGAGGTCCGCGCGGCGCTGGGCGAGGGCGCGCCCGGCCCGGCCACCGATCAGTATCTGGTGCTCGGCGTCAAGTACTGGCAGAACGCCTTCAAGTACAACAGCTTCTCCTTCCACGCGGTGAGCATGGACGTGGGCACCGCCCTGCAGAGCTGGCGGATGTGGGCACGGGCCCGTGGTCTGACCATCGAACCCGCCCTCTGGTTCGACGAGGAGCGCCTCGCCCGGCTGCTGGGCGTGCGCACCGAGGAGGAGGGCGTCTTCGCGGTCGTCCCGCTGCGCTGGACGGGCACGCCGCCCGCTCCCTCCGTCCCGGCCGCCGCCCGCGTCCGGCGTGCGGACGTCGAACGCTCCCGCACCGTGCTGACCTTCGACGCCGTGCGGAAGATGCAGGCGGCCACCGCCCAGAACGCGACGGCCCGTCCCGATGTGAACGCACTCGTCCCGGCCGCCGCGCCACCCGCCCGCCACGACCGGACCGAGGTCACCCTCCCCGCCGCCCGGCCGCTGGACACCGATGTGCGGCGGGCGCTGCGCCGCCGCCGCAGCAGCTTCGGCCGCTTCGAGGCGCAGCGCCCGCTGCGGGCCGACCAGCTGGCCGCCACCCTCGCGGCCGCCGTCGCCGGGGCGCGACTCGGCGGTGACACCGGTGACGTGCGGCTGGCGAAGCTGTACGCCTTCGTCAACCACGTGGAGGGGGTGGCCCCCGGCAGTTACGAATACGACCCCGAGACACGCCGCCTGCGGCTGGTCAAGGAGGGCGGCCCCGGAGCCTTCCTGCAGAAGAACTACTTCCTGTCCAACTACAACCTGGAGCAGGCCGGGGCGGTCCTGGTGCCCACCGTGCGCACCGGCGCCGTCCTGGACGCCGTCGGAGACCGCGGCTACCGGCTGGTCAACGCGACCATCGGAGCCGTCTCCCAGGCCGTCTACACCGCCGCCTCCGCGCTGGAGATCGGCTGCGGCGTGGCCCTGGGCTTCGACAACATCTCCTACATCGAGGAGCTCGGCCTCGAGGAAACGGGGGAGGCCCCCCTGCTGATCATGATGATCGGCAACGAGCGGCCCGCTCCCGCCGACTTCCGGTACGAGATCGCCTGAGCCGATGAGCACAGCGAAGGAGAAGGTCGCCATGCCGTTCATGCTTCGGGCAGCCGGACTCCCCGTCGAGACCGTGCGCGAGTTGCGCTGCCCCGACAGCCGCCGATGGGCCGACGACGTCCTCGACCTGGCGGATACCTCGCACGCCACGGGCGAAACCGTCGCCGACCTGTTGCACGCCCTCATCGGCGAGAACGACGATGAGAGCTGCCGGCGCACCCTGCTCAAACTGCGCCGGGAGGTGTTCAACAACCGGCTGCCCAAGGACGCGGAAACCGTCCTCGCCCTGGTGTCCGATCTCGATCCGGCGGCGGGCCGGGCCCTCGCCGACTGGCTGACCGCCCGCCGGCTGCTGGCCGACCGCCAGGCCGAGGGCGCCGGACTGCTCGCCGCGGAGACCGGCCGCAGCCGGCTGGCTCTGTGCCGCCTGGCGGGCGAGCAGCGACTGCGCGGCGGGCTGCCGCTGGCCTCGCCGTCCTTGGACGCGCAGGTGGACGCGTACGCGCGCCTGACCGCTGCCGACCCGGAAGCGCGACCGGACAAGAAACGGCGCAAGATAGAGCGTTCGCTGCTGTCCTACCTGTACCGGACGGCATGCAAGACCAGCCCGTTCTCCACCTTCACCGGTGTCGCGCTGGGCGAGTTCACCGAGGACCCTGAGCTGCCGGAGCAGTCGGAGCAGTCGGAGCGGCCGGAGCGGCCGGGCCTGCGGACGGAACTCGCCGAAGAGTGGGACGGATACGCGCGCATCAACGTCGTCGCCCTCGGACGGCTGGCCGAAGCGGTGATCGCCGATCCCGCCCGCCGCGCCGATCTCCCCGTCGCCCTCGCCTCCGGCTGGGGACGGGACGCCGACCAGGTTCGGTATGTACGACGCTGGGTGACCGCGGGAGACGACGACACCGCCGTCACCTTCGACGCGATCAAGGATCGCCTGTTCTTCCTCCGGCGCAGCGGCACCCTGGAACGGCTGCTCGGCCTCTTCGAGCAGCGCGGGACTCTCCGCTACGGGGAGCTGACCTCCTGGCTCGTCGACGACCAGAACGCCGACGCCGAGGAGTGCGAGCAGTACCTGCAGACCTTGCTGGACCTCGGCATGGTGCAGGTTCCGTGCCTGCGTACCGAGGTGCACCACGAAGATCCGCTGCGTGCCTTCCAGGCGGCGCTGAGAGACATCGACCGGCCCTGGGCCGACGCCCTCGCCACGCGGCTGGACGCGCTCGCCTCCTGCGTCGACCGGTTCGTGAGCGCCGACCCGGCCGAGCGGCGCGGACTCCTGGAGGAACTGCGAACCGAGCTGCGGACCATCCAGGAAGAACTGCGCGCGGAACAGGGCAAGGTCCCGCAGACGGTGCTGTACGAGGACGCGGCCGCCCGAGGAACCGTTTCGCTGAGCGCCCGTGCCTGGGCCGAGCTGGCGGCGGAACCGCTGCGCGCCGTGGAGCGGCTCCTGCCCGCTTTCGACCTCACACTGCCCCAGAGGATCTTGTTCAAAGGGTTCTTCCTCGCCCGTTACGGGCGCGGTGGACACTGCGGCGACCTGCTCAAACTCGTCCACGACTTCCACGAGGACTTCTTCGACCAGTACATGTCGTTCACCGCCGGGCGTACCACCTTCGACGCCGAGGGGCGGTACGTGCCGGAGGAGAACTGGCTGGGGCTGCCCGAGTTGAAAGCTCTCGACACCGCGCGCCTGGCCTTCGTGGAACGGATGCGGGCGCTGTGGGACGCGGCGGGCGGACGGGACGAGATCGCCCTGGACGACGACTTCGTCGCCGACGTCGCCGGCGAGCTCGACTCCGTCACACCGCGCTTCGCGCCGATGAGCCATCATCTGCAGGTCGCGGACCGTGCCGGGGATCCGCTGATCGTCCTCAACCGGTCGTACGGCGGGCTGTCCTTCCCGTTCAGCCGCTTCACCCACTGTTTCGACGGTCTCGACGACCGGCTGCTCGAGCAGTCGACCGTGATCTGCCCGAAGGACGCCGTCTTCGCGGAGGTCACCGGCGGGCCGGTGACCACCAATCTGAACCTGCACGGCCGGCTGACCGAATACGAGATCGTCGGGCCGGGCGAAACGGGCACTCTGGCACCGGAGTTCCAGCTCCGTCTCGACGACCTGTTCATCGAGCACGACGAGCAGGAGGACCGCCTGGTGCTCTGCTCGGCCCGGCTCGGCCGCGAGGTCATCCCCGTCTATCTCGGCTATCTGGTGCCGCTGGCCCTGCCAGAACTGCCCCGCGCGCTGCTGCTGCTCTCCCCGACCTCGATGGCCCCGCTCAACGTCTGGGGCGGCATCCCCGAGGGGGAGCCGACAGCGGGAGTGACCGCCAGGCCGCGAGTGCGTCACGGCAGCATCGTGCTCAGCCGGCGCAGTTGGAGCGCCCCGGTCTCCGCACTGCCGATCCAGGCGCCGGGCGGCTCCGACGCGGACTGGTTCCTGGGCTGGCATCGCTTCCGCAGAACGCACCACCTGCCCGGTCAGGTCTTCGCGACCGTTTCGGACAGCGGCGCCCGCGGCGCGACCGGAGCCAAACCGCAGTACGTCGACTTCGACAGCCCGCTGTCGCTGGCGGCGTTCGAGGCGCTGATCAAGAGTGACCAGGCCCGGGTGGTCTTCCGGGAGATGCTGCCCGACGAGGACGGACTGCACGTGCGCTCCGAACGCGGCCACCACGTCGCCGAACTGGCCGTGGAAACACCTCCCACCCCCCTCACCCGGAAGGAGAACGCCTCATGACCACGGCCGTCGCGACCACCGCCCCCTGGCAGGCGACCCACATCTTCTACGCGGCCAACCCGCGACCCCTGCTCCTCGACTGCGTCCGCCCGCTGGTCGCGGAGCTGGAGGCGGACGGGCTGCTCGCCAACTACTTCTTCATCAACTACTGGCTGGAGGGGCCGCACGTCCGCCTGCGCGTCAAGCCCTCCTCCCCCGAGGCCGGCCCCGAGGTGCGCCGCCGCACCGAGCGGGCCATCGACGCCTTCCTGGCCGAGCGTCCCGCGTTGTACGAGGTGGACGCGGGTTTCCTCAACGACTTCTACAACAGCCTGTTCGAGATCGAGTTCCCCGGCAGCGAACGTGATCCCTATCTCGACGAGCAGGGCCGGATGAACCTGCGCGCCAACAACTCCCGCAGCGCCGAGCCGTACGAGCCCGAGTACGGCAAATACGGCGGCGTCGCGGGCATCGACCTGGCCGAGTGGCACTTCCGGCACTCGAGCGACCTGGTCATCGACGCCTTCCGTACGAAGAACCTGCACCTGCGCACGGTTCTGCTGGGCACCTCCGCGCAGCTGATGATGGTGATGGCGGCGACGTTCCTGCCCGACAGGGAAGAGCTGATCTCCTACCTCGACAGCTACTACGAGTTCTGGCATCGGGCCTTCCCCGGCACCGGTTTCATCGGCAGCACCGAATACGACCGTAACTACGCCCAGCTGGCGCCGGAGCTGGCCGCCCGGTTCACCCACATCCGAGCCGCGGTCGCCGCCGTCGCGGCCGGGGAGCCGGACCGGCTGCCCGCGTCTCTCGCCGACTGGGCCGTGCACTGCTCGCAGCTGCGAGACCGGGCGCGGACCCTGGCACTCGCCGGAGAGCTGGTGTTCCGATCCTGGGACGGCGAGCGAGACGAGCAGATCACCGATCCGTCCCTGGCCCTGCCGCGGCTGCTCTCCCCCTACATGCACATGACCAACAACCGGCTGCACGTCACCATCCGCGACGAGGCCTACCTCTCGCATGTGCTGGGCCGCTGCCTGCGGGAGCTGGGATGACCACCGCGGTCACGATGCCCCCCGCCTATCGTCCCGCCCTGCGCGAGGGAGTGCTGGTCAGCGAGGCACTGCTGCGCGACGCCACGATCGTGCATCTGATCAAGGACACCGGCAGCGGGGCGTCCTTCCGGGTCGGCGTCAGGGAACACTTCCTGATCTCCCGGATGGACGGCGAGCGCAGCCTGGCGGAGATCTCCGACGAATACGCCCTGGCCAGCGGGCACCCCCTCGCGGAAACCGCCTGGCAGCAGATCCTCTCGTTGCTGGGCAGCCGGGGGCTGCTGGCCGGAACCCCGGCCACGTCGTCTACGAGAGAGTCAGCTACGGCGGCGTCGTCCACGGCCGCGTCATCGACGGCCGCGGCGAGTCCGCAGCCCGCACGTTCGCCGCTGCGGGGGAGCATCCGCCTGGTCGCCGACGCCGACGCGGCGATCACACGGCTGCACCGGGCCATCGGGTTCCTGCTGGCTCCCGCCTGGCTGGCGCCGCTCCTCATCATGATTGCGATCATGGAGGTCGCCCTCGTCCCGCACGCCGGCGAACTCGTCGACGCCACATGGGAGCTGTTCCACCAGCCGGTGCTCCTCACCGGAGTGGCCTGCCTGCTGTGGCTGAGCACCGCCCTGCATGAACTCGCCCACGGCGTGGCCGCCCGCCACTACGGCGGGCACGTCGCCGAAATCGGATTACGCTGGCGGCTCCCCCTTGTGATCATGTATTGCACGGTCGACGACTACATGTACCTGGGGACCCGCCGCCAACGCATCGCCATCGCCGCCGCCGGAGCGACGATGAACCTGCTCTTCCTCCTGCCCTTCTTCGCCGTATGGGCGTTCGCCCCCGTCGACGCCGCCACCCGCGAGGCCCTGTCGGGCCTGCTGTTCCTCGGCAGCGTGCATGCCCTGACCATGCTGATCCCCCTCCCTCCCCTCGACGGCTACAAGATCGCCGGCCAGCTGCTGAGCGCCACGGATCTGGCCGCCTCCACCGGCGCCTACCTGAAACTCAGAGCGCGACGCGATGCGGCCGCGACCCGCTACCCTCGCCAAGCGAAGATCGCCTACACCGTCTACGGATGGAGCGCGCTGCTTGTCCTGGGCGCTCTCGCCGCGGCCCTCGCGGCGATCGTTCACCGTCTTCTGTCAGCGGCGTGACGCCGTACAGCCAAGGAGAACCATGTCATCCACCAATCCGGAAGAAGCCGTCGTCATCGACTCCGTACGTAAGCGGTACGGGTCGATCCAGGCGGTGGACGGGATCTCGCTCACCATTCACCGCGGGGAGTTCTTCGGCCTGCTGGGTCCCAACGGAGCGGGCAAGACCACCCTCATCGAGATCATCGAGGGGCAGCGGAAAGCGGACTCCGGCACGGTGTCGGTCCTGGGCTTCCGCCCGGGGCCGCGCAACGCGGACCTGCTTCCCCGGCTGGGGGTGCAGACCCAGGCCTCGGCCTTCTTCGTGCGGCTCACCGCACGTGAGCATCTGGAGACCGTCGCCGCGCTCTACCGGGCCGGCCGGGAGGCCGCACAGCGGGCCCTGGCCCTGGTCGGCCTGACCGAACAGGCGGACATCCGGGTCGAGGACCTCTCGGGCGGGCAGCGTCAACGCCTGGCCATCGCCGCCGCTCTGGTCCACGACCCAGAGCTGATCTTCCTGGACGAGCCGACCGCCGCCCTCGACCCGCAGGCCCGCCGTTCACTCTGGCAGGTGCTGCGCGATCTGAAGGGCGCGGGCCGCACCATCGTCTACACCACACACCACCTCGACGAGGCCGAGGCGCTCTGCGACCGGGTCGCCATCGTCATGAACGGTCAGATCCGCGCCCTGGGCAGCCCCGCCCGCCTGGTCGCCGAAGCCACCGCCACCACCCAGCTGCTGGTGCCCGCCGGTCGGCTGACGGCGGAGGCCGCCCGGGCCATCCCCGGCGTCCTGAAGGTGACGGAGGAGGCCGACGCCATCGTTCTGGAGACCTCGGACTCCGGTCCCGTCCTGGCCGCCATCGACCAGATCGCCGGACTCCACGGGGTGCGCACCCGCACCGCCAGCCTCGAAGACGTCTACCTCGACCTGACCAACACCCGCTGACCCCGCAGCAAAGGAAACCTCGCATGAGCGCCTACACCGCGTTGAGCCGGGCCGGATATTACGCCTACGTCCGCGACAAGACCACGCTCTTCTTCACCTTCGCCTTCCCTCTGCTCTTCCTCGTCGTCTTCGGTCTGATCTTCAGTGGCAAGTCCGTCCAGCAGAGCGGCAAGCCGTACATCGACTACATCGCTCCCGGGGTGCTCTCCTGGGGCGTGGCCAACGCCGCCGTCTTCGGCGTGGGTTTCGTGCTGATGCAGTGGCGTCGTGACGATCTGCTGCGGCTGATCAGGATGACCCCGGCACCGCTGACCTCCGTCCTGGGGTCGCGTTACGTGCTGGCCCTGGCCATCGGAGTGGTGCAGAGCGCGCTGTTCGTCGGCATCGCTCTGCTGCCCTTCTTCGGGCTGACGCTGGCCTCCACCTGGCCGCTCGCCCTGGCCGTGCTGGTGCTGGGCGTCACCGCGTTCCTCATGGTGGGTGTCATCGTCGGCTCGTTCGCCAGGACACCCGAGGCCGTGGCCGCCATCGCCAACTGCCTGATGATCCCGATGGCGTTCCTCTCCGGCTCGTTCTTCCCCCTGGACGCCATGCCCGCCTGGATGCAGAGTCTCGCCCACGCGCTGCCGCTGTACTACTTCAACGACGGGGTCTCCGCCGCCCTCACCGGGAGCGGGAGCGGCGCCGACATCCTCGTGGACTGCGGCGTCCTCGCGGCCTTCGCCGTCGTCTTCGGCGCGATCGCGCTGAAGACCTTCCGCTGGAGCGACAAGTCATGACGACCGCGACCATGACGACCATGACGACCGCGATGGGCTCGCCGCTGGACACCGCCCGCGCTCAGCTGCAACGGGAACTGGCCGTGCGCCATCGGGGAGCCGGCCTGCCCGAGCCCGTGGTGGTGCCGTTGGGTGCCGCCGACACCCTCGGATTCGGACAGGCCGACCCGTACGCCGCGCTCCGTCCCACCGCCACCGTTCACCTCACCTCGCGGGCCGTGCTCATCGGCCCGTGGGGTGGGACGCCGGAGGACACCGCCTGCGGACAGTGCCTGGGCATGCGATGGCAACGCCTGCGCAGCCGCTCCGAGCGCGAAGCGCTCGAGCTCGGATACGAACCGTACGGTGCGACCGCATGGCCGGTCCTCACCGGCTACATCGTGGACGCCGTGTGGGCCGCCTACTGTGCGACGTTCTCGGGCGATCGTCCCGCCCCCGCTTCCTCCTCCATCGCCGATCGCACGCTGCCCCAGGTCACCAGGGTCGATCTCGCCACCCTGGCGACGGCCACCTTCCCCCTGTTGCCCGACCCGCTGTGCCCCGTCTGCGTGCGCGAACTCCCCGACACGGCCGAATCCGCCCGCATGTCTCTCGGTTCCGTTCCCAAACCGGCCCCGGACAGCTACCGGCTGCGCTCTCTCCAGGCGTATCCGCTCCCGACCGCGGCGCTCGCCAACCCGGTGTGCGGAGCGCTCGGCTCGACCACCTGGATCAACCCCGCCTCCACCACCACCGCTCCGGTCAGCGGAGCTCATTTCGTCCGTGGCTACACGGGGCTGAACGACGTCACCTGGAGCGGACAGGCCAACAATTACGCCACCAGCCGGACCCTGGCCTACCTGGAGGGACTCGAACGGTACGCGGGCACCCATCGCAGACGCGGCACCGCACCCGTCATCGCCTCATACCGCGACCTGCTCGCGGATGGCCGGCCCGTGCTCAACCCCGCCGACTGCGGTTTCTACACCCCCCAGACATACGAGGAGGATCATCTCCTCAGCCCGTTCGACCCCGACCGGGAGATTCCCTGGGTCTGGGGTCACTCCCTGCGCGAGGACCGGCCGATTCTGGTCGCGGCCCGTCTCGCCCACTACGGCGCCGGGGTCGACGCCGACAACTTCGTCTTCGAATGCTCCAACGGGTGCGCGACCGGCTCCAGGCTGGAGGAGGCGATCCTCCACGGGCTTCTCGAACTCATCGAACGTGACGCCTTCCTCCTGGCCTGGTACGGGCGTGCGCGACTCACCGAGATCGACCTCACCACCTGCCAGAGCTCCGCCATCCACAGCATGATCGACAGGGCCGCTCTGCACGGTTACGACGTCCATGCCTTCGACACCCGCATGGACCTGGCCGTCCCCGTCGTCACCGCGCTGGCGGTACGCCGCGATGGCGGTCATGGCACCCTCTCCTTCAGCGCGGCCGCCGGATTCGACCCCGAGACCACCGTCGACGCCGCCCTCTCCGAAGTGCTCACCTATATCCCGCACCTGCCTTACCAGGTCGCCGAACGACACAGTGAGCTGGAGGAGATGGCACAGGATTACCGCAAGGTTCGCTACCTGAAGGATCATGCCCAGCTCTATGGGCTGCCGCGGATGGCCGAGCACGCCCGCGAATACCTGCAGCCGGCGGGGATTCGGTCGCTCAGCGAGACGTTCGGCGATTGGGAGCGGGTCCGGCCACGTACCGGAGATCTGCTGGACGATCTGAGGTCGCTCCGCGACGAGTTGACGGGGGCGGGCTTCGACGTCATCGCCGTCGATCAGACCACGCCCGAGCAGTACCGGACGGGTCTGTGCACGGTCACCACCATCGTGCCGGGGTTGCTGCCGATCGACTTCGGGTGGACCCGGCAGCGTGCGCTGCTGATGCCCAGGCTCCGGACTGCTCTGCGGGCCGCCGGCCGCCGTCTCGACGATCTGCCTGAGGAGGACGTCAAGCGGGTGCCCCATCCGTTCCCCTGATCTCGTGACCACTTCCACGCCTGCCGCCCGGTAACGGCGGCAGGCTTTTTTCGCAGGCCTTTCCGCGGTCC
>NZ_BOOG01000079.1 GCF_016863115.1 Sphaerimonospora thailandensis | reverse complement strand
ACGGCCACCAACTATGCCAGATATTTACGGAATGATCTCGTACCAGAAACTGTCGCCGGAAAGCACCCAATCCTTGGTAAGCAAGCTCCGTCAAGGTCAGCGGAGAGTGATCATCTGGTCCGACAGCAAAACGGCAAGGAGAGGAGAAAGCACTGCTCAGGTACGTGATCAACCACTTGGCGACCACCCGCAAGACAATTGGAGTCGACTACTGTCCGCAAGAATTTGAGGGCGTGTTTGAGAAGGTCACCGGCGTCCCGCGTAACCACGCGCCCCCCTTCCAACGGGTCGTCATAATGGCCATATGTCCTCCCGCCGCTACCCCTCCGATCTGACGGACGCGCAGTGGGAACTGATCCAACCCTTGCTTCCAGAGCCGAACACGGGCGGGCGTCCGGAAAAGCATCCACGTCGCGAGGTCGTGAACGCGGTCTTGTATGTGGTGCGGTCGGGCTGTCCCTGGCGGTATCTACCTACGGATCTGCCGCCCTGGCAGACGGTGTACTGGTACTTCCAGCAGTGGGAACAGGCAGGGGTCATTACCGAACTGCTGTCCGAACTGCGCATCAAGGCTCGCCCGCAGGCCGGCCGCGAGCAGCCTTCGGCGGGGATCACCGACTCCCTCAGCGTCGATGATGTCGGCCCCGCCGGCGATAACGCCGCCAAGAAGATCAGGGGCCGGAAGCGGCTTATCAAAGACATCACCCGGCCGCTGGTCACCGTCGCGGTGATGGCCGCAAGTTGGCGGGGGCGCGACGACATCGAGCAGACCCTGCTCTGGGCGTTCTGACGACGATCCGGAATGTGTCCGACGCACTTACCACCCATCTCAAACACGCTTTAAGCTGCCCCAAGTGGCGGATGAATGTGATTTGCACCACATTCGCCGGTGCCGCGACGCGTCGACGACGACGACACCGCGAGGGCTTGTAGGCAGGCATGCCGGGTGGAGATTACGGTGGAGTCGAGGCTCCAGGCACCAAAAAATCCGGAGGTCAGCGGTGGCTCGTCAGATCTTTTCCGTCATCGGGGGCAAGGACGTCGCGTCCGGCACGGCCTATGCGTCGATCAACCCGGCGCGGCCCGACGAGACCGTCGCGGCCGTGGCGCTGGCCGACGCCGCCACGTTCGCCGGCGCGTGCCGTACGGCCGCCGCCGCGCAGCGGGAGTGGGCGCGGGTCCCGGCGCCGGTGCGGGGGCGGGTGATCGCGTCGATCGGCCGCCTGGTCGAGGCCAACACCGAGGCGCTGGCCAGGCTGGTCACCGAGGAGATCGGCAAGCCGTACGCCGAGGCGCTGGGCGAGGTGCGGGAGATCGTGGACACCTGCGACTTCTTCCTCGGCGAGGGCCGCCGCCTGTACGGCCAGACGGTGCCGAGCGAGATGCCGGACAAGAGCCTGTTCACGTTCCGGGTGCCGGTGGGCGTGGCCGCCATCGTGACGGCGGGTAACTTCCCGGTGGCCGTCCCATCGTGGTATCTGGTGCCCGCCCTGCTCTGCGGCAACGCCGTGGTGTGGAAGCCCGCCGAGTACGCCGCGGCCTCCGCGCACGCGCTCTACCGGCTGTTCGCGGCGGCCGGGCTGCCCGCCGGCGTGCTGAACGTCGTCTTCGCCTCCGGCGCCGACACCTACGACGGCCTGGAGCTGGCGCTGACCGATGGCACCGTGCACAAGGTGGGCTTCACCGGCTCCAGCGCCGTGGGCCGGAAGATCGGCGAGCTGTGCGGGCGGCACCTGCAGTCGCCGTGCCTGGAGCTCGGCGGCAAGAACCCGATGGTCGTCATGCCCGACGCCGACCTCGACCTCGCCGTCGAGGGCGCGCTGTTCTCCGGGTTCGGCACGGCGGGGCAGCGGTGCACCTCGCTCGGCACGGTCATCGTGCACGAGGACGTCCACGACGAGTTCCTCGGCCGGTTCGCCGAGGCCGTACGGAACGCGAAGATCGGCGACCCGACCGGCGACGTGCTGTACGGCCCGCTGCTCGACCACAGGTTCGCCGAGCGGTACGAGGAGTACCTCACCTGGATCCGGCCGCACCACACCGTGCTGCCCGGGCCCACCGGCCGGATGGACGGCACCGGCCTCTACTACCACCCAGTGATCGTGGACGGGGTGCGCCCCGACGACCGGCTGTTCCTGGAGGAGACCTTCGGCCCGATCGTGGGGGTGACCACGTTCGGCACGCTGGACGAGGCGATCGAGCTGGCCAACCGGCCGGGGTACGGACTGTCGTCGTCGATCTACACCACCGACCCGAAGGCGGCGTTCCGGTTCCGTTCCGGGATCTCGGCGGGCATGGTCAGCGTGAACAACTCGACGTCGGGCGCCGAGGCCCACCTGCCGTTCGGCGGGAACGGCAAGTCGGGCAACGGCAGCAGGCAGAGTGGAATGTGGGTGCTCGACCAGTTCACCCGGTGGCAGGCGATGAACTGGGACTACTCGGGCCGCCTGCAGAAGGCCCAGATGGACGTGGCGGAGATCACGCCCGATCTGGGCTTCCGCATCTGATCACTCGGGGCCGCGGCGGCCGTCGTACCCGAGCAGCCGCATGGCGACGTCCGGATCCATCGCGGCGGCCAGCAGCTGGGCACGCTCAGCCGCACGGTCCCTGGCCGCCTCGGCCTGCCTGCGTGCCCGGCGCTGTACGCGTGCCACCACGACGGCCGCGGTCAGGCCGGTGATCAACGCGATGAGCGCGACGGCCAGTGCGAGCACGAGACCACTCGGCATGTCCTTCGGCGGCTCGGCGAGCACCATGCCGAGCGGCACGAGCAGCAGCACGGCCGCGACCCCGCCGGTGATCGCCCAGAACGTGCCGCCGGACGACTTGGCCGGAACGTGAGCGGACGCCACCGGCGGCGGCCCGCTGTTGCGGGTCGCGAAGCCGTCGTGGCGGACGAAGGCGGGGGCGGCGACCAGCACCGGCGGCGCCGCCGTGGCCACCGCGGCCGCGGGCGCCGAGCCGACCGCCGATGCTCTGGTCAGCTCCCGCCGTGGCGGCACGGGCAGCTCCACCGGGACCGTGCCGTGGCCGCGGTGCGCCTGCGCGGCGGCCTCGTGGTACGACTCGATCTCCGCGTAGAACTCGTCGGAGCCGTAGACGCTGCCGTCGACGAGCGGTCCCCCGGCGCACTCGATGACCGCGACCACGTCGTCGCCGCCCAGCGTCTTGTGCTGTTCCAGGGCATGGGCGACCGCGAGCACCTCGCGGCGGTTGTCGCGCAGCAGGTCGGCGGTCTTGTCCAGGAGGCGGGCGAGGTTGAGCTCGATCCGCTCGGGGATCAGGTCGGGCAGCGGATCGTCGCGTACGCCCCCGGACTGCCGCTGGGCCGCCTTGCCCTCGCGCAGTCCCAGCTCCTGCAGCGCCGGGAGCGAGGCCACGCCGATGCCCATGCCCCAGTGCGCCTCCATGAGCCCGGTCAGCATGGTGGCCGACTGCAGGTCGCCCGACACCCCGGAGGAGTTGTCCTCGCCGAAGAACATCCGTTCGCCCGCCAGAGAGGCGAGGGAGACCATGATGTCCGCCTCGTACTCCGACCTCCACCGGGTGAACTGGTCCTCGGGCTTGATGCTGGCGACCATGCCGAGATAGTCGGCGCCCTTCTCGATCGTCGCGATGTCGATCTCAAGGTGATGCCGGGTGCGGTAGGCGACCACCGCGTGGCAGGCCTCGTGCACCGCCACCGCGTGGCGCTCGCGCTCGATGTACTCGACGTCCTCGGGCGGGCCGAGCTGCTTGAGCCGCTTGGCCCGCATGACGTCGGCCCAGGTGATGACGTCGCGGCCGTCCCGGATCGCGGTGATGAGCGACTCGTTGACCAGGTCCTTGATCGTGGCCCCGGTGGCGTACGGGGTGATCGTGGCGAGCTTGTCGATCTGCTCGTCGGTCAGCTCGTGCCGGACCTTGCCGAAGTAGCCGTGATAGGTCCGGATCCGGCCTGCCTTGGACGGGTAGCCGACCTTGTAGATGCGGTCGATCCGGCCCGGCCGAAGCAGCGCCTCGTCGAGGGCCTCCGGCAGGTTGGTGGCCATCATGATCAGGATGCGGTACTTCGGCGGCGGCTTGGGTCGCATGCCGAGCAGCCGGCGCACGTACCGGTTGACGAAGCCGCGCGGCTTCTTCAGGCCGGAGATCTCGGTGAGCAGCGCCTCGAGCGTGCCCATCCCACCTCCGCCGCCCATACCGCCGCCGAACACCATGCGGTTGGCGATCAGGTGGCGGGTGTCCTCGTCAAGGTAGGCGAAACCGTTGCAGCCGGCCCGTTGAAACGATGCCGCCTGAACGGACGCGGCGCGGCCCCAGCCGCCGGCGCCGCCGGGCCCGGCGGGTCCGCCCTGGGCCAGCGCGCCGCGGTTGCCGAGCGAGTCGGCCTCGTCGAAGAAGACGATCACCCCGCCGTAGCGGAGGGCCAGCTTGCGCAGCTTGCGGAACAGCGACTTGACCTTGAGCACGCCGACGCCGAAGAACATGTTGATGAACGCGCCGGGATCCACGAAGACGTACGGTTTGCCGGTGGAGCCGGCCACCGCCTCGGCGAGCAGGGTCTTGCCGGTGCCCGGCGGCCCCCACAGCAGGATGCCGCTCGGCACGTAGCCGCCCTTGGCCTCGATCTCGTCGGGCCGCTCCAGGAAGACGATGTTCTCCTTCACCCGTTCGACGACGTGGTCCTGGCCCCACACGTCGGAGAATCGGGTCTTGATGTCGTCGGGGTAGTAGACGTCGACGCCGCCACGTGACAGGAACCAGAAGATCGCGACGAACTGGCCGACGGCGAGCAGCATGAGCAGCACGACCTGCAGGACCGTGGGCAGGAACCCCCAGACCGTGGCGGGCACGCTGTACAGCGCCTCGAGCGGGGAGACGTGCTGCACCTTGCCGAGCACGAGCGCGATGACCGCGATCCAGATGAACCATTTGGCCGCGCGGGCGATGCGGTAGCGGTTCCAGTCGTTGAACCTGCGGCGCGTCCAGCGGTTCCAGCCGCCGAAGACCCGGCGCGTCCAGAACCGGTGATAGGCCGCCGAGCGCTCACTGATCAGGAAGTGCGCCTGCCTGGCGGCCTCGATCCCGGCCAGCCACAGGACCCACGAGGAGCTCTCGATCATCCGTACCAGGGCGTCGTGCGCCGACATGAGGCCGGGGAAGGCGACCATGTCGTTCCACATCAGCGCGCAGAACGCGACGGCGAGCAGGATCAGGAACTTCACCCGGTCCCACAGCGCGAGTCGCTTCCTGGTCGCCGAGTCTCGGTCGGCGGGACCGGACCCCGGTGCGCGAAGGCTCATACGAGGGACTCCTTCATGGGATGAGGATGCGCTTGACCTTGAAGGACTTGGCGATCAGATCGATCTCCGCGGCACGCTCGCGATGGCACGCGGGCGAGCAGCGGACGACCAGGCTGGAGATCCGCGTCCCGTCCGCCGACAGGTAGGCGGTCTCGTCGTACGTCTGCGGGGGCCCGATCCCGTGCCGCAGGTTGAAGACGCTGCGCACGCCGCGTACCCCATCCTCGACCGGCAGCACCCGGTCCGTCAGCAGCTTGAAGTCCTTGTACGGATAAATCCCGCTCTCGTCGAGTCGGCGGCGCACGTCGTCGGAGAGCGCGACAGGAAAGCCGAGGGAGTTGCGCAGCATGTTCAGCGAGGCCTGGTTCCGCTGTTCCTCGCTGAGCTTCTGCACCTTGACGAGCACGAACGGCCGGTCGTCGGCTCCGGACGCCCCGGTCACCAGATGATTGATCGACGGCTGCGGGTCGGCGTCGTAGGCCACGATCCAGACGGCCCGTCGCAGGGCCGACTGGTCCTCCTCTCCGAAGACGGCCTTCTCGATCGCCTCCTGGTCGACCTTCCGCCACTGGGCGGGCACCTTGAAGTAGGTCGCCCCGTCATCGTCGCGTACGTACGTGTACTGAGGGCCCGCGCAGCCGGAAAGCAGCGAAGCGGCGAGCGCGGCCCCCATCAGAACCCGAACTCTGCCCAGGTCGTGTCCCAGCGGATGCACGAGGTAGTGATGCCCGTTTTCCCAAATCTCCCTCGCAGGCACGTTCCACGGCATTCCCACAAATTTGACCAAATCGTGCTCGAATTATGATTGCTGTCGTGATGTTGAGCCCGGGAACTGTCACGTTATCAGGATCTGTCTTTCCGGCGTGTAACACCTGGCGACCTCGAACACGACATCTTCATGCGTGATGTCAGGCAATCCTTGGCCGGTGGGGAGCTGAGCATATGGACGGGGTGGCGCTGGAACGCATGTTCTCGGAGGTGTGGTCCGGAGAGAAGCTCACCGATCGGGACCGGCGCCTGCTGCTGCTCGGCCTACTCGTGGGCGACGGCGTGGACGACATGATCGAGATCCAGCTCGACGCGGCCCTGCGCACCGGTACGCTGACCCCGGAGGAGTTGCGCGAGGTGGTCTCCTTCCTCGCCCACTACGCGGGCTGGACCCGCGCCTCCCGGCTCGACGCCAAGGTCGAGAAACTCATCGCCAGGGTTCTGGGCACATCGGAGCGTTGAACGGCCGAAAGCAAGGCGCGGATAGAAATCTGGAAAACCTTCCACGAAACGGCGCGACAGCGGGCGCGACGGAATAGGGCGGCGGGTTAGCTTCTCCGACGTGATCAGGGAGGAGCCCACATGAAACCGGACAACCGGATTCGTGTCATGGAAATCATCGCCCGGATGAACGTCGGCGGCCCCGCCACCCAGGTGGCGGGGCTGTGCGAGCGGCTCGACTCCGACGAGTTCGACCACCGCCTCTACGCCGGCCATGTCGACGGCGGCGAGGGTGACCACCTGAACCTGCGCGACACGGTGATCCCGGTTCACCGGATCCCGGGCCTCGGCCGGTCGGTCAGGCCTGCCGACTACCGCGCACTCCGCCGGCTGGTCGCCGCCATGCGCGAGTTCCGGCCGCACATCGTCCATACCCGGACCGGCAAGGCGGGGGCGCTGGGACGGCTGGCGGTTCGGCTGTCCGGGGTCGACGCCGCGCGCATCCATGTGTTCCACACCCCGCTCCCCCGCGGCCGCCCCTCACGGCTCAGACGGTCGCTGCGCGTCCGGCCGCAGCGGTTCGTCGCGGCACGGTTCGTCGCGGCGGGATGCGACCGGCTGGTCACCGGCGGCTTCAAGGTCAGGGACGACCTGCTGAGCGCCGGCGTCGGCCGTCTGGAGCAGTACGTCGTGATCCCGCCGGGCGTTCAGCTCGGGCCGATTCCCGATCGCATGGCCGCCCGCCGATCCCTCGGCATCCCGGCCGATGTGCCGGTCGTCGCCTACGTCGGACGCCTGTCCAGGGTCAAGCGGCCGGACCGGTTCGTGGAGGTGGCGCGCGAGGTCCTGGAGCGGATGCCCGACTGCCGCTTCCTCGTCTGCGGCGGCGGAGAGCTCAGGGAGGAGGTGGAGCGGGCGATCCGCCCGGTCTGGGACTCCTTCCGCCTGCTGGGCTGGCGCCGCGACGTGGAGACCGTGTACGCGGCGGCCGACGTGCTGCTGCTGACCTCCGACAACGAGGGCACGCCGCTGGCACTTGTCGAGGCCGGAATGGCCGGGGTCCCCGTCGTGTCCACCCGGATGGGCAGCGTCGACGAGGTCGTCAGGGACCGGCGGACCGGCCTGCTGGCCGACCCCGACGTGGCGGAACTGACCGACCACACCGTACGCCTGCTGAAGGATCCCAGCCTGGCCCGGCGGATGGGCGAGGCGGCCCGCCGGTGGACGACGCGGGCGTTCGGGGTCGACCGGCTCGTCACCGACACCGAGGCGCTCTACCGGTCGCTGTGCGGCGTGCCGCGATGAGGCGCCCGCCGATGAGGGGCGTCGCGATCGCGGCGATCACCACGGCGCCGGTGGCAGCCTCCGGTTCCGCCGACTGGCGGGTCGCCCCGATCCTGCTGGCGGCGTGGGCGGTCGCCGTGCTCGGCGTCATCGATGAGATCTCACCGCTCCCCGCGCTAACCCGGCTGAGCGTGCAGTCGCTGGCCGCCGGCGGGATCGTGCTGTGCGGTCTGCAGATCACCCTGACCGGCGAACTGCCGGACGGGCCGGTCACCGTGATGTGGACGGTGGCCGTGACGAACGGCTTCGCCCTGCTCGACCGGTTCGACCGGTTCGACCGTGCCGCCGTGAGCGCCGCGGCGGTGACGGCCGCCTGCCTCGCCTGCGCGGCGCTCGCCTCGTCCCAGCCGGCCCATGCCGTACTGCCCGGCGCACTGCTCGCGGCGCTGGCCTGCGCCTGCCTCGCGGGCCGGGGAAGCCGGCTGGGCCCGTCCGCCTCGCCGTTCACCGGGTTCGTCCTCGCCGCCGCGGCGACCGCCCTGACCTGCGGGCGAGGCAGCGGCACCATCGTCGCAGGACTGCTGCTTCCCACGTCGATCGCGATCGCGGGGGCCGCGTGGGCGGCCCGAAGAGGCGCTGTTCGCGATCGGAGGCGTTCGGCACCGGGCCTTGCGCAACGGTCGCCGCGGCCGAACGCGAAAACGCTCTCCCGCCGGACCAGTTCGTAGTCGAAGCGGTCGAACAATCCGCACATCGTAGGATTTATCACCTCAGCCGATTGGCATTGCCCTTCACCCACTCGGCTTTATTTATCTTTACGGTATTCTTAGTTCGAGATTCCGAAACACCCGCTCGGCCACTCACATCGCATGATTGACTTCGACTTCAGGAGTAAACCATCTGATGGCCTAGCGGGCATGGGCGTTCCATTGATGCCCGGGTAAGGAAGATCGAGGCACATGGCGACGCTCACCTCCATCGGCCACGCCGGGCTCTTCATCGAAACCTCCACGTTCACCTTGGTCTTCGACCCCTGGATGAGTCCATACGGAGCCTATATGGGATCGTGGTTCCAGTTTCCCCGTAACGATCATCTCGACATCAAGAGCCTGACCTCGGCGACCTATGTGGCGATCTCACATGAACATCTCGACCACATGGACTCCTGGTTTCTGGAGCAGCTCAGCGACGAAACCACGGTGCTGATCCCCGCATATCCATCGGACACATTCGCCAACCGGATTCGCGAGTCCGGAGTCGACAGAATCATCAAAATCAATTCATGGGAGCCTTTTCCGCTGGACAACGGCGGCTCATGGATCATGACCATCCCCCAACTGTCTCCGATGTTCCATGACTCGGGGTTCCTCATCGTGACCGAGGGCAGATCGGTACTGAATTGCAACGACGCCAAGTTGACCGCGTCGCAGGCACGCCGCGCCAAGCACCTGGCAGGCGGCCGGCTCGACGTCATGGCCGTGCAGGCGTCCTCGTCGGCCTGGCATCCGATGTGCTACTCGTACCCGGCGGAGGAGGAGCGGCGCATCGCCATGGAGAAGCGGATGATCAAGCTGCGTGCCGTTCACCGTCTGGTGCGTGCCACAGAACCGGAACTCGCCCTTCCCTTCGCCGGCCCGCCATGCTATCTCGACCCGGAGTTGCGCGACCTGAACCGGGTGCTGGACACCGAGCACGGGGCCTTCGTCCACCCGGAAGCCGCCAGGAACTGGCTGAGCGAGCACCTGCCCGGCCAGGCCTGGGAGACATTGAAGCCGGGTGATCGCCTCGATCTCAGGACCGGCGAGATCACACGTGATCCCGTTTCGGCGGAGTTCAGCTTCACCGAGGGAGTCGAGGAGTACATCCGGCGCTACGCCGAGGATCGGGCGGAGGTCCTCGAGAAGATCCGGGTCGAGTACCCCGAACCGGGCCCCGGCTTCCCCGAGCGCTTCGTCAACCACTTCACCCGGCTGGGCACGCTCAGCGACTACTTCCTCGAGCACATCGACATGACGGTCCGTTTCGAGATCACAGGGCCGAACGGCGGAGTCTGGGACGTCCGGATGAATGCGGACGGCCTGGCCATCGGCCCGGCGACCACCGAACGGCCCGGTTACACGATCACCGTGCGGGGGCGCTGGGTCGAGCCCATCCTGGCCGGCGACCTCGCATGGGAAGACCTGCTGCTCTCCTTTCGGATTCGCCTGGGCCGCGACCCCGACGTGTACAACGGCTACCTGGTCGGGCTGCTCAAGCACGCCAACGCACCGGCCCTGGAGGCCGTCGAGGAATACGAGACCGGCAGGGACGAGACCGAACGCATCACCGTCACCGATGGCGACCGGGCGTTCGAGATCGCCAGGTACTGTCCACACGCGGGCGAGGACCTGTCGATCAGCGCCGTCATCGAGGACGGAAAGATCCACTGCCTCAGTCACAACTTCGCCTTCGACCTGGCCACGGGTGCGTGCGTGAACGCGCGATGCGCTCCCCTGGCCACCCGTGAGATCTCGCCGTCCTGAACGTGCAGGGAGTGACCGGCCCCCGGTCAGAGCCGTTCCACGTTGGAACCCCGGCACCGGTCGCGCGTGTCGAAGACGAACGCGCTGGCCCGTTGGACCATCTCGTAGTCGAAACAGTCGTGGTCGGCGAGGATCACGACCGCGTCGGCCGCGGCCAGCTCGCGGTGCGTCACGTCGGTGATCTCTATTTCCAGCCCGGCCGGCAGCTGTGTGAGGTCGACGTGCGGATCGGCGGCCCGCACCTCGGCACCGAGCCTGGCCAGGGCGCGGGCCACCTCGATCGCGGGAGACTCACGACAGTCGCGGGTGTTCTTCTTGTACGCGAGACCGAACAGCAGCACTCGGCTCCCCTTGATCGGCTTGGACCGCCGGTTCAGCGCGAGGGTCAGCCGGTGGACCACATGCTCCGGCATGTGGTCGTTGATGTCGTTGGCCAGTTGGACGAACCGGAAATCGTGCCCGAGGCTGCGCTTGACCTTCCAGGACAGGTACGACGGGTCGATCGGCAGGCAGTGCCCGCCCACGCCCGGCCCCGGCGTGAAGCGCATGTAGCCGAACGGTTTCGTCGAGGCGGCCTCGATGGCCTCCCAGACGTCGATCGCGAGTTGCCGGGCGAAGATCGACAGCTCGTTCACCAGAGCGATGTTGACGTGCCGGAACGTGTTCTCCAGCAGCTTGCACAGCTCGGCCACCTGGATGGACGACACCGGGACGACCTGCTCGACGATGGCGCCGTAGAACGCCTGGATCCGGACGAGGGAGGCCTGGTCGAGGCCCGACACGACCTTCGGGGTGTTCTCCAGCCGCCAGCGACCGTTGCCCGGGTCGATCCGCTCCGGACTGTAGCCGAGGAAGAAGTTCTCAGGGGTCCGCAGCCCCGAGCCCTCCTCGAGAATCGGGCGCAGATACTCCTGCGTGGTCCCGGGATAGGTGGTGGACTCCAGGACCACGGTGGCGCCGTGCCGTACGAACGGGGCGATGGACCGACCGGCCGAGGCGATGTGGCGAAGGTCGGGGGCACCCTCGCGCAGGGGTGTCGGCACCGTGATGACACAGACGTCGAACCCTTCCGCGGCGTCGTAGCCGGCGGTGGCGAGGTACCTGCCCGACCCGAGGGCCGCGGCCAGCGCCTCGTCGGCGATGTCCTCGACATAGCTCTCGGCGGCGTTGAGGCACTTCACCCGCCGGTCGTCCAGGTCGATCCCCACCACGTCGAACCCGGCTTCGACCGCACGCATCGCGAGAGGCAGGCCGACGTATCCCTGGCCGATCACGACCAGTTTCTCTCCCATTCCAGGACCCCCGTGACTTCGAATCGAGCTACCCGCCGACTTTAGAAGTCAAGGGATCTGAAGCCGCCGATTCGACGACGGCGCGGGCGTGTCGTGCAAGGTGGCCGAACCCGCCATGGAAACCGGGGTGAGCGGATTCCGCGAGCATGCTTCGGAGGTCTGTAAAGCCCTGGCAAGGACACCGCCGCACGCGAACGTCGGTCCCCCTCGCCTCTCCGCACGCCGCCAAACTGACACCGCGCCGTCCGTCTTCTCGTCGACAGGCATCCCGAACGGCTCAGCCACCGGGAACCGCGGCATCCGAACCCTTACAAGCGGCGACTGGAGGATCGATGTGCGGGATAGCCGGAACGGCGTCCACGCTGACCCCGGACCCCGACCTGGTCCGCCGTATGTGCGATGTGATCGTCCACCGCGGTCCCGACGGCGCCGGCTACCACGACGACCGGCACGCCTCACTCGGCATGCGCCGCCTGGCCATAATCGACATCGCCACCGGCGACCAGCCCGTCTGCAACGAAGACGAGACCATCGTCGCCGTCTTCAACGGCGAGATCTACAACTACCCGGAGCTCCGCCGCGAGCTCGCCGCCAAGGGACACCGCCTTCACGGCCGAGGCGACTCGGAAACCCTCGTTCACCTCTACGAAGAGCACGGCGCCGATCTCGTCCACCGGCTTCGCGGCATGTTCGCCTTCGCCATCTGGGACCGCACCCGCCAACGCCTCCTCCTCGCCAGAGACCGCGTGGGGAAGAAACCCCTTTACTGGCGGGCAGACGACACCACCATCCACTTCGCCTCCGAACTCAAATCCCTCACCCAGGACCACCGCATGGCCCGCGACATCGACCCCGTCGCCCTGCACCACTACCTGACCTACCAGTACGTCCCCGCCCCCTGGTCGATCTATGAGGGGGTGCGGAAGCTCTCGCCGGGTCACCTGCTCATCTGGGAGCGGGGCAGGGTCACGGTACGCCGCTACTGGAGCCTCGACCGGACCGGAGACGGCAGGGTGGACGAGCGGGAGGCCGAGGAACAACTCCGGGATCTCCTGCTGGAAGCGACCAGGATCCGCATGGTCAGCGAGCGTCCCATCGGCGCGTTCCTCTCCGGCGGCATCGACTCCTCCGCCGTCGTCGCCGCCATGGCCCTGCAGAGCTCCGAACCCGTGAAGACCTTCTGCGTCGGTTTCGAAGACAGCAGGTACGACGAGCGGAGCAAGGCCCGGATGGTCGCCGACCGGTATGGCACGGACCACCACGAACTGGTGGTGTCCACCGACCTGCTCGACATCCTGCCGCGCCTGGCATGGCAGTTCGACGAACCCTTCGCCGACTCGTCCGCCATCCCCAGCTTCTACGTCGCGCAGCTCAGCCGCAGGCACGTAACCGTGGCCCTCAACGGCGACGGAGGCGACGAATGCTTCGGCGGCTACCAGCGGTACGCCCTGATGAACCAGGCCCGAAGGATCCCCACCCTGCCCCGCCCGCTCGCGGCGGTGTCCACGCGGGTCGGCGATCTCATCATCCGGCGGAGCCACGCACGGTCGTCTCTCCGGCGACTCGGCCGGTTGATGCGGTTCGCGGCGGAGCATCCCACCCGTCGCTACGCCACCCTCATGTCCTGCTTCACATCGGACCAGAAGGCCGGCGTCTACAGCGACGCGCTACGCGACCGGCTCGCGGGGACGGACAGCCACCTGCTCCTTGAGGCGATCTACCGCGACTCCTCGGCGGGCACCGACCTCGGGCGCGTCCTCGATGTGGACGTCATGAGCTACCTGCCCGGTGACCTGCTCGTCAAGGTGGACACCACAACGATGGCCAACTCTCTGGAGGCGAGATCGCCGTTCCTCGACCATCACCTGATGGAGTGGGCGGCATCCCTTCCCGGGGGCCTGCATATCCGCGGCGGCCGCACGAAGCTGCTGCTCAAGCGCGCGGTCGCGCCCTGGCTGCCTCCCGAACTGCTGCGCTGTCCGAAGCAGGGGTTCGGTGTTCCGCTCGCCGCGTGGCTCCGCGGCGAGCTGCGCGACCTCGCCCATGACGTGCTCACCGACGACACCGCGCGGAGCAGGGGCCTGTTCCAGCCGGCGGCCGTACGGAACCTCCTGCTGCGGCACGCGAGCGGCGCCGACCACAGCGACCACCTGTGGGCCCTGCTCCAGTTCGAGCTGTGGCACCGCGCGCACGCCGAGCCGAGCGGACTCATCGGGGCGCAGACGGGTTGCCCTCGAGCCGGGAACCGCTGAGCACGATCAATTCAGCACAGAGAGCAGCAAGGGAGAGGTTCCGCCGTGTCTCCGAGAAAGCAAGCCGATCTCCAGCGCGTCGCGCTCCTCAACGGACAACTGGGACTGGGAGGCGCTGAGAGGCAACTGACCCTGCTCGCGCTCGAACTGCGGGCGCGGGGCGTCGAAGTGTGCGTGCTCCTGCTGACCAGAGGCGGGCCCCACGAGGCGACGTTGCGCGACGCCGGCATCGCGGTGCACCACCTCGGCTTCGTCCCGTGGTCGTCCGGCCCGCTGGCGCCGGTACGGAACATCCGGGCCTTCTGTCGCATGGTGCGTCTGCTGCGCCGCTTCGAGCCCGACGTCCTGCACGCGTTCCTGATGGAGAGCTACCTACTTGGGACGCCTGCCGCGCGCCTGGCCCGGGTCCCCGTGATGGTCTCGGGGCGACGCGGCGTGAGTAACTTCAAGAAGCGCAACTGGGCCTTCGAAATCGGCACCATGGTCACTCACCTCGCGGATCACGTGGTCGCCAACGCGGTGGCCGTCGCGCGGGACGCCCGTACGGTCGAGCGCATCCCCGCACACAAAATCAGTGTGATCTACAACGGGCTTTCCCGTTCGGCGTTCGACCCGGTGGAGCCTGAGCTCATCGACACCCGGCTGCCGGTCGTGGTGTGCGTGGCCGGGCTGCGCCCGGAAAAGGGGCATCGATTCCTCATCGACGCCGCCGCCATCCTGTCCCGTCGAGGACGCCCCTGTACGGTCGCGCTCGTGGGCGACGGCGCCGAGCGGGAGAACCTCGAAGCGCGGACACGTGCGCTCGGCGTCGATGTCCGTTTCCTGGGCACCCGGATGGACGTGCGGCCGCTGCTGGCCGGGGCCGACGTGGTGGTGCTCCCCTCGACCGCCGAGGGCTTGAGCAACGCGATCATGGAGGCGATGGCCGCCGGCCGGCCTGTCGTCGCGACGGCCATCGACGGCAACCCCGAACTGCTCGAGGACCGCGGTGTCCTCGTCCCTCCCGCGGACGCCGCGGCGCTGAGCGACGGGATCCTGCGCGTGCTGGACGACCAGGAGTTCGCGGCCGGACTCGCAACCGCGGCACGTGCGTGGGCGCGCAAGAACCTCGACCTCGACATGATGGTCGACGAGCACGTCGCCCTCTACCGTCGCCTGCTCGAGGAACGATGTGCGAGGTAGCCGGCTCCGTGTCCCGGTCATGAGCTCCTCCCTGACCGCCGTCGCCGGCATCCTGGCCAGCCGCGTGCTGCGGCTGGCCCTGGGAGCGGTGACGGGGGTGCTCATCGCGCGCACCCTGCAGCCCGAGGGCAGGGGCGTCTATTCCGTGATAGCGACGACGGCCGGCGCCGCCATCGTCGTGGGCCACCTGTCGCTGGAGAAGTCGCAGATCGCCTTCTGGCCGGACCTCTCCCGCCACCGGCCGCTCATCACGAACGCGCTGGTCCTCGGCATGTCCCTCGGGTCATTCGCGGCGCTGGCCACGGCCGGATTCGTCATGGTGAACGACCTGCCCGGCACATTTCCGCTGTGGGCGACGGCGCTGCTCGCCATCCCGTTCGGCAGCGCTTCCGTGAATTTCACCGCGATCCTGCTGCTGCGGTCGCAACGGAAGGCGGTCAACCAGGCCACGGTGATCGCCTCGATGGTGCAATGCCTGCCCATTCTCGCCCTCGCGGCGGCCGGGCACGTCACCATCACGAGCGTGGTCATCTGCTGGGCCGCGTCCACCGTCGTGCCGTTCTTCATCTCGCTCCGGGCCCTGTGGCCGATCTCCCCGCGCTGTGAGAGGAGTCTCGTACGGCGCCAGGTCAGCCTTTCTGGCCGCTACCACGTCGGGCTCGTGGCGTACAGCTTCCTTCTCAGCGCGGACATCTTCCTGCTGAGCGCGATGGACTCCGCGGCCACCGTGGGTCTCTACACGGTGGCCGTGACGGTCACGAGCCTGGCCCGGATCCCCGCGGACTCGATCACTCAGGTCGTCCTTCCGAGACAGGCCGTCAGCGGAGCACTCGAGGCGGAGCGGGTCACCGCCCACACGCTGCGGCTCACCCTGCTCATTTCCACAGTCTTCCTCGGGCTGGTCGCCGCCGCCTCTCCCTGGCTGATCCCGCTGGTGTACGGCGAGGCCTTCGCCACGAGTGTGGCTCCCCTGCTGGTGCTCGCTCCCGGCGCGGTCGCGCTGACCCTGGTACGGCCGGTCGAACAGTACCTGGTGCGGCTCGGCCGGCCGATCACGATGACGGCGATCTCCTGTGGGGCGCTGGCGGTGAACCTGCTCCTCAACCTGGTGGCGATTCCGCAGTGGGGAGCGGTCGGCGCGGCGCTCGCGTCGACCGTGGCCTACACGCTGCTGGCGTCACTGGAGACGGCGTGGTTCCTGCGATCGGCACGGATGTCCGCGTCCGAACTGGTGCCGCGCCTTGCCGATCTGCGCAGGGCACCGGTCTCCGCCGCCGACTCCGGTGAGGAGACGCCGCGAGCGGAAAGCGCGCCGCAGCAGGTTCCCTGACCGCGACACCCGAGGCGATCGCTCCGGTCCTCTTCTCGTCGCCGCGCGGCCTTGGTCCAGGCGACCGCGGCCAGCAGGCTCACGACCATGACGATCGGCATCCGCTGCCGGAAGATGAGACCGACGTTGGACATGCTCGTCGCGTACACAATCGTGGAGGGCACGATGAAGAGAAGCATCATCATCAGCGTTCTCCGATGCCGGCCCCACAGCTGACGCGCTCCACACACCCCGCAGAAGAGCAGGTAATACCAGAGCAGCGTTTCGATTTTCGCGAGCTGCAACACAGCGCTTCCGCCCATCCAGGGAAACGGTGACAGCAGTGTGTAGGCGAGCTTCGGCGCGAACGCACTCCACGGGTTCCCGCCGTCTTCGAAGACGACCCCGGAACCCCCCTCCGCGTTCGCGAGGCGGACCGTCTCCGACTGCCCGCGTTCAAGCTGCGCCTGCATCGGTTCGACCACCGCGTTCTGCGTCGCTTCGGGAAAGAACATGACGGGCACCAGCAGCCCGGTGAGAAGGGCGAGGGCGCACAACGGGAGAGCGCGCCTGGCCCCGACGAAGCCGAGGACCAGAGGCAGCCCGCACATGAACACCATGTAGGGGCGCACGTGCCACAGAGCCCACAGCAGCGGCAGGAGCAGCAGCAGTTTCCGGATGTCGAATCTCTGGACGTTCGACGCGGCCAGTCCCAGGCACGCCACGACGCAGAACACATTGAAACCGTCTTTGAACGTGTCCGACGTGTGCAGCAGGAACGCGGGCATGAACGCCGTCAGGACGAGAAGCCGGTAGGAGGCGCGTTCGTCGGCGCCGATGATCCTGGCGAATCTGTACATGACGATGCACAGCGCGCACGCGATGAGCGCGATCACAGACGTGCATGCCAGGAGGGCCGGGCCGTCGCACACGTAGAAGATGAGCGCGAAGAGATTGCACGGCACCGCCACGCCGTCGAGGGAGCTGATCTGATCGGAGGTGACGAACTGGAAGCCCTCACGTTGCCAGTACGCGACGACCTCCAGTGCCCTGTACTCGTACGTGTAGTTGTCGCCCCCGTACGGCAGCAGACCACTCCGCACGACCAGGACATGGATGACCAACCGTACGACGAACGCCAGGAGCAGCACCCGCAGGGCCCGCCACGCCACGTCTCCGTTCAGGAAAGTCTGGACAAGAAAGACAAGCATCATCGCGGAAATCGCGACGACTATGTATTCCACAGAGAATCACCTGAACGATATGGCGCACGGAACGGGAGAGCAGAAACGTCTCGACACTGTAACCCGGTAAACGTGCAGGTCGCCGGGCACGCGGCCGCCGAACGTTCCAAGTCACGGCAAAGGATCCGGCAACCGCTCAGACCCGCGGCC
>NZ_BOOG01000078.1 GCF_016863115.1 Sphaerimonospora thailandensis | reverse complement strand
CCCCGCCAGTATCGCGGTGAGGTCCTCCGTACCGGCTCGCGCAGCGTCGGCACCTCCACCAGCACCACGGTGAGCTGCGACTCCTCCAGCCGGTACCGTGCGCCGAGCAGCGCCGCCGTGTGCAGGGCCGTACGGACCGCCGCGGCGGTCGGGCGGATCGGCACGGCCGGCACCCCCGCAGCGGTCAGCCGGTCGGCCACCCCCTGAACGCTTGTCAGCGCACCGGTCGTCGCCCCCTGGCGCATCAGCCGCTCATGGAAGGCCGTGATCGTGCCGACCGGGCCCGCGTCCTCGCGGCTGTGCACCTCGCTCGACGGCAGGTTGAGATCGACGTAGGCTTCGTCGATCTCCGATCGGCCCACCACGTCGATGCTCACCCGCCGGGGATCGATCCGGTCGTCCAACGCCGCCCGTGCGATCGCCGCGACCAGTGCCGCCCCGCCGAGTTGCACGTGGGTGGCGGGCATCGTCAGCACGCCGGCCCGCCGGGCGAGCTCGAAGGGCACCGGGCTCGCGAAAAGGCAGGCGTCCACTCCGGGGCCCAGCCGCGTCACCTTGTCCGCCGCCTCCTGCTCGTCGCGGTAGGCGGCCGCGACCAGGCGACAGGGCACCGGGGCGGCTGAATGCCCCATCAGCATCACCCTCTCGACCAGATCATGCGACCCCACCACACCGATTGTGAGCTCCGGCGCCACCGTGCTCAGGCGTGACCCGCGCGGATTGTCTTCCGTGCGCTCGACCAATGTTCGTCCCATCCCACGTGCCTCGTCGTCATGGCTTCCATTGGAACGATCGCTGGTTAGGGCCGAAATGTCACGCCCGGATTTACCGGAATACCATTCGGGTGTCGCTGACCCGGTCTCTACAATGCAATGTTTCCGCTGGTCAAGACGGAAAAATGGGATTCTAGGCTCATGCCTCGCTCAAAGGGGAAATTTCATGTTCCACATCTGCCAGCCGTTCTACATCGGCGCCGAGCGCCTGCATGCGCTGCGCGAGCGCGGCGTGGCCGCGGTCGATGAGATAGCCGGACCCGATGGAGGTCTCGCCCTCGGCGGCCAGGCCCGCGAGCACGAGCGCGATGCCGGAACGCAGGTCGTGCGCGGTCACCTCGGCGCCGTGCAGCGGAGTGGGACCGTGGACGACCGCGCGGCTGTCGTCGACCTCGATGTTCGCGCCCATCTTGTTCAACTCGCCCGCCAGCGCGAACCGCCCGTCGAAGATGCGCTCGTGGATGTAGCTGGACCCGTCGGCCAGGCAGGCGACCGTCATCAACGGCGACTGCAGGTCGGTCGCGAAGCCCGGGTAGGTGTCGGTGATCACGTTGATCGGGCGGAGCGTCCGCTCCCGGCGGACGTGCAGCACGGCGCCGTGGGTCTCGAACTCGACGCCCATCTGCTCCAGCTTCCAGCGGACCACGCCCAGGTGCTCGAGAGAGGCGCCGACCAGGTTCACCTCGCCGCCGGTGATCGCCGCCGCCATCGCGAACACGCCGGCGTCGAGCCGGTCGGGCATGACCGTGTGCTCGACCGCGGTGAGCTCGTTGACTCCCTCGACCGTGATGAAGCCGGTGCCGCCCCCGTGGATCCGCGCGCCCATCCGGGCGAGCATGGCGATGACGTCGAGGACCTCGGGCTCGAGCGCCGCGTTCTCGATGACGGTGGTTCCCCTGGCGAGCGAGGCCGCCATGATCAGGTTCTCGGTGCCGGTGTGGGAGGGGGTGTCGAGGTAGAGCGGGTGGCCGACGAGCCCGGCCGCCTTGATGTGGATGACGCTCTCCCCCTCGTCGACGACCGCGCCGAGGCGCTTGTAGCCGAGGTAGTGGAAGTCCAGGTTCCGGCTGCCGAGGTTGCAGCCGCCGATGCCCTCGATGACCGCCTCGCCGAGCCGGTGGAGGAGGGCCGGCACGAACAGCACGGACCCGCGGAACCGCCGTGCGATGGCGGCGGGGAGGACCGGGCTGGTGAGCCGGGAGGCGTCGATGACGAGCGTGCGCTCCGTCTCGTGGAACTCCACCTTGGCGCCCACGGCCTGCGCGAGCTCGACCGCCCGGCGCACGTCTTCGATCACCGGCACGTTGCGCAGCACGGTACGGCCCTCGGCCGCCATCAGCGCGGCCCCGATCATCGGCAGTACGGCGTTCTTCGCACCCTGGATGAAGGCGGTACCACGCAGCACATTGCCACCACGGACGCGGTAACGAACCATGGACCAGACTCCTATGTTGGGGGAGGGATGGGGGATCCGCATGAGGCGGCGGCTTCGCCACAGCGTAGCCCCTGATCCGGATGTTTCAGCCGAACTCGCACGGGTTGCCTGGGGGCGTGCGCCGTACCGGTCCGGACGGCTTGCGCAGTGCCCCGGACGGGGGCACTGAAACAAGCCTGCTCACAGGTATCGTTCAGGTCCGGTTCAGGCCCCGTTGCCAGGCCCCGGTTGCCAGGCCCCGGTTGTCAGGTCCTGTTCAGACGCCGGACGCGTGCAGCGCGATGTCGGAGCGATGGTGGGAGCCCCGCATGGAGATCTGTTCGAGCGCCTTGTAGGCGTGCGCCCTGGCCTCGGCCACGTCGGTCCCGGTGCCGATCACGTTGAGCACCCGGCCGCCGTTGGACACCAGCCGCCCGCTCTCGTCACGCGAGGTGCCCGCGTGCAGGACGTACGTCCCCGCACCGCCGGCCGGCCCGCCACCGGGCGGGAGCCCGGTGATCTCGTCGCCCTTGACGGGGTCGGCCGGGTAGTTCTCCGCGGCCAGCACGACGGTGACCGCCGCGCCGCCGCGCCAGCGCAGCGGCTCGTGCGCGGCCAGGTCGCCGGTCGCGCAGGCGAGCAGCAGGCCGCCGAGCGGCGTCTCCAGCCGGTCGAGCACGACCTGCGTCTCCGGGTCACCGAAGCGTGCGTTGAACTCGATGACGCGCGGACCCGCCTCGGTGAGCGCCAGGCCCGCGTACAGCACGCCCGTGTACGGCATGCCACGGCCGGCCAACTCGGCGACGGTCGGCAGCACGATCTCCGCCATGACCTGGTCGGTGAGGCCGTCGGGAGCCCACGGCAGCGGCGTGTAGGCGCCCATTCCTCCGGTGTTCGGTCCCTTGTCCCCGTCGTGGGCGCGCTTGAAGTCCTGCGCGGGCTGCAGCGGCACGGCGGTCGCGCCGTCGCACAGCGCGAACAGCGACACCTCGGGGCCGTCCAGGTACTCCTCGATGACGACCCGTCCACATGCCCTGGCGTGCGCGAGGGCCTCGTCGCGGCTGTCGGTCACGACCACGCCCTTGCCTGCCGCCAGGCCGTCGTCCTTGACCACGTACGGCGGGCCGAACTCGTCGAGTGCGGCGGCGGCCTCCTCATCGGTCACGCAGGTGAAGGCCCGGGCGGTCGGCACTCCGGCGGCCAGCATGACGTCCTTGGCGAACGCCTTGGACCCCTCGATCGCCGCGGCCTCCCGTGCGGGGCCGAAGCACGGGATGCCGGCGGCCCTGACCGCGTCGGCGACTCCGGCGACGAGCGGCGCCTCGGGTCCGATGACGACGAGGTCGACGTCCAGCCGGCCGGCCAGCTCCGTCACCGCGGCGCCGTCGGTCGCGACCACCTGGTGCTGCTCGGCGATCTCGGCCATGCCCGGGTTGCCGGGCGCGCAGTGGACTTCGGTGACGGCGGGATCGAGCCGCAGGGCACGGCAGAGGGCGTGCTCGCGCCCTCCGCTTCCAATGACAAGTACGCGCACCCGCCCATTGTCTCGCACCGGCCCGGCGCGATTTCGCGCCGCCGAACGGGATGCCACAGGGGTCGCCAGGATATGGCGGCTGCTTTTGGCAAGAAACGCATGATCGGCGATGCTTCCTGGGGGTAGCCTGAGAAAGGTGCCGACCTGTGGTAGGTTGGGCGGGCTGAGTGCTGTCTCGTGGCGATTGGAGGTGGTCCGGGATGAATCCTGGTGATCCTGTCAGTACGTGCTGGCGCACGTACGACGTGCGCATTCCCGACCACTCCGAAACCGAAGCCCGAGGGGCAGCTCACGCCTGTATTGAGGGGTGACATCACGTCGCGCGTAGAGCGTGCCGACTCGGGCGGGAAGGGACCGCCATGCGCTCCTCGATTCTGTTCACCCGCATCAACAGGCACGGCCGGATGGTGCCGCCACGCCTCAACGGGTCGGTGACCGCCGCCGCCACGCCGAGCGGCCCGCCGGACAACTCCGTGGTGGAGTTCGGCGCCTACGTCGGCGGCGAGAAGGTCCCCGCCCGGGACATCCCCGAGGCGGTCAGGCTGGTCCGCGAGCACAACCACGACAGCCCCGTCCCCGACGCCTACGTGTGGGTCGGCCTGCACGAGCCCGACGCCCCCGAGGTCGAGTGGCTCGCCGACGTCTTCGGCCTGCACCCCCTCGCCGTCGAGGACGCCATCAAGGCCCATCAGCGGCCCAAGGTCGAGCGGTACGGCGACTCGCTGTTCGTCGTGCTCAAGACCGTCGCCTTCATCGACCACGTGGAAACCGCCGCCACCGGCGAGATCATCGGCACCGGCGAGATCATGGTGTTCGTCGGGCCCGACTTCGTGGTGACCGTACGGCACGGCCGGCACTGCCCGCTCAGCGACGTCCGGGAGCGGATGGAGGCCGAACCGAAGATGCTGGTGCGCGGACCGGCCGGTGTGCTGCACGCGATCGCCGACCATGTGGTCGACAAGTACCTGCAGGTCGCCGACCTGATGCAGACAGAGCTCGAAGAGGTCGAGTCGGCCGTCTTCACGCAGGTGAGCTCCCGCGACATCAACCGCATCTACCAGTTCAAGCGGGAGATGCTGGAGCTCAAGCGGGCCGTCGGCCCCCTGCAGACGCCGTTCAACGCGCTGCCGCAGCGCCGCATGATCCCCTCGGAGATGCGGGAGTACTTCCGCGACGTCGGCGATCACCTGTCCCGGGTGTGCGAGCAGGTCCAGGCGACCAACGAGCTGTCCGACTCGATCCTGCAGGCCGCCCTGGCGCGCTCCAACGCGCTCGCCAACGAGGACATGCGGAAGATCTCCGCCTGGGTGGCGATCATCTCGGTCCCCACCATGATCGCGGGCCTTTACGGCATGAACTTCGACTACATGCCCGAGGTCAAGACGGTTTGGGGCTACCCGGTCGTGCTCGGCGTCATGGCCTTCGTCTGCACGCTCCTCCACCGCGCCTTCCGCCGCAACGGCTGGCTCTGACCGCAAACCTTCCCGGAATTTCATGACATATGCAATGAATTTTTATTTATTGCGATTTCCGGATTGATATTGTTATCTGGCAGGGCAGGACCTCGACAGGCGACCGTTTCCAACTTTACAGGAGCGTGTCATGACAGAGGCCATACCTCGCCGGGAGACACGGGAGACCCTTCCCATCACGCGTGAGCGTCCCTTCGACCCGCCGGACGAGCTGGGACGCTGGCGGGAGGAGGCGACCGTCCGCCGGATGACCTACGCGGACGGCCATGAGGGGTGGGTGGTCACCGGGTATGCCGCCGCTCGCGCCATCCTCGCCGACCCCCGCTTCTCCAACCGCCCCGAGTTGCTTCATTCGCCGTTCCCGAATCGCCCGATCAGACGCGAAGACCTGGAGCGGATGCCGCCGGGCTTCTTCATCCGGATGGATCCTCCCGAGCACACCCGGTACCGGAAGCTGCTCACCGGCCAGTTCACCGTGCGCCGGATGAAGCTCCTGGAGCCCAGGATCGCGGAGATCGTCGCCGACCACCTCGACGCGATGGAACGCCACGGCCCTCCGGTGGACCTGGTGCCGACCTTCGCGCTGCCCATTCCCTCCCTGGTGATCTGCGAACTGCTCGGCGTGCCGTACGGCGACCGCGAACGGTTCCAGCGTGACTCCGCCACGCTGCTGAACCTGGAGACGCCGCTCGACGACGCGCAGGCCGCCCTGGACGACCTGTTCGCCTATCTGCACGAACTCGTGCTGCGTAAGTCGACAGAGCAGGGAGACGACCTGCTCAGCGGGCTGATCTCCGCCGGCGAGCTGACCGACCGGGAGATCGCCGGCATGGGGCTGCTGCTGCTCATCGCCGGGCACGAGACGACCGCCAACATGCTGGGGCTCGGCACGTTCGCGCTGCTGTGCGACCCGGCGCAGCTCACGGTGATGCGCGATGACCCCGGCAGCGTCGAGAACGCGGTCGAGGAGTTGATGCGCTACCTCAGCGTCGTCCACCTCGGCCCGATCCGGGCCGCCCTCGAGGACGTGGAGATCGACGGCCGGTTGATCCGCGCCGGGGAGTCCGTGCTGCTTTCGCTGCCCCTCGTCAACCGCGATCCCGAACGGTTCGCCGATCCCACCGTGCTCGACCTCGCGCGGTCGGCGCAGGGCCATCTGGGGTTCGGCCACGGGGTCCACCAGTGCCTGGGGCAGCAGCTCGCCCGGGCGGAGATGCGCATCGCGTTTCCCGCCCTGCTGCGCCGCTTCCCCGGCCTGCGCCTGGCCGTACCACCGGAGGAGGTCCCGATGCGGGCCGCGATGGCGATCTACGGCGTCCATCGCCTTCCGGTGGCCTGGTAGGAGGTGAAAATGAAGATCAACGCGGATGCCGGACGATGTGTGGGCGCCGGGATGTGCGCGCTCACCGCGCCCGCGGTCTTCGATCAGAGCGACGACGACGGCACGGTGGTGGTGCTCGACCCCGAACCGCCGGAGGCGCTGCGCGCCGCGGCCGAGCAGGCCGTACGGCTCTGCCCGTCAGGAGCCCTGTCCATCACACCCTAGGCTCCCCTGGCCCTGGTCAAAGCCCGATGCGCGAGAATTCGCAAGATCACGGGAAGGGGGTGAAGGGGGGAAGCCGTGGGTTATGCGACCACCGGGCGGAGGGGGCTGATCGGCTTGGCGAGCGGCAGCTTGCGGGCCTGCCAGAGGTCTCGCATGCGGTCGGGATAGTCGGTGACGACGGCGGAGACGCCCATGTCGATGAGCCGGCCGGCCTCCACGGGGTCGTTGACCGTCCACACGACGACCGGGAGGCCGTGCCGGGCCGCGTCGGCCATGAGAGCGGCGTCGACGATCCTGCGATCGGGGGACAGCGTGGTGGCGCCGACCGCGGCCGCCGCTCCGGCGACTCCGGCGGCGAAGTCGGATGGTCGCAGCCCGTTCATCCAGACCGGGTGCATCGTGTCCCGCTCGACCAGGGCGTACCGCCGTTCGGTCATCGGCCGGGCGGCCTCGAGGATCCGCCAGTCGAAGCTGAGGATGGCCGACCTGGACAGCCGATCGTGCCGGTCCAGCTCCGCGACCACGAGCTCGGTGAACTTACCCGGGTCCGCCGACAGGTCGGGGCGGGTGGGATCGGACTTCAACTCGACGTTGAGCCGCACGTCGTCCGCGCCCAGCGCCCCGATCAGGCCGAGCACCGCGCCGAGCGTCGGCATCCGGGTGTCCGGCAGCGGCACCTGGGTCATGGCGAACTGGTCGTCGGGCCGCTGCGGCAGCCGTACGCCGACGTCCAGCGTGCGCAACTGGGGCAGCGTGAGCGAGATGATCGGCTTGCCGACATAGGGGAACATCTCGTCGCTCGGCGCGGCCATGCCGGTGTCCGCGCTCGTCACCGACGAGACGACGAGGTCGTGGGTGAGGACGATCTCGCCGTCGGCGGACATGGCTACATCGAACTCCAGTGCGTCCACCCCGAGTTCGAGTGCGAAGGCCAGGCCGGGGAGCGTGTTCTCCGGTCTGAGCCCACGCGCCCCTCTGTGACCATGCAGCTCAACTTTTTCAAGCACAAGGGCAGACCCTACTGGGTCGCCCGCTCAGTGCCGCGCATTACCGTCCCATACGGCGTGGCCGTACGGGACTTTACCGGACGGGGTGCCGCACCTGGGACACGCGCATGTTGGATCCAGCCGTACGTGACCCGGACGTGGCGAGACTCAGACGAGGGAGCGGAGCTGCAGCGTCTGGGTGCGGCCGGGACCGACGCCGATGGCGGAGACCGGCGCGCCGCTCATCTCCTCCAGCGCCCTGACGTACGCCTGGGCGTTCGGCGGCAGGTCCTCGAAGGTCTTGGCTCCGGTGATGTCCTCCTGCCAGCCGGGCAGCTCCTCGTAGATCGGCTTGGCGTGGTGGAACTCGGTCTGCGTCATCGGGATCTCGTCGTGCCGCACGCCGTCGACGTCGTAGGCGACGCAGACCGGGATCCGCTCCAGCCCGGACAGCACGTCCAGCTTGGTGAGGAAGAAGTCGGTGACACCGTTGATCCGCGTGGCGTAGCGCGCGATGACCGCGTCGAACCAGCCGCAGCGGCGGTTGCGTCCGGTGGTGACGCCGAACTCGCCGCCGGTCTGGCGCAGCCACTCGCCCTGCTCGTCCAGCAGCTCGGTCGGGAACGGCCCGGAGCCGACGCGCGTGGTGTACGCCTTCAGGATGCCGATTATCCTGGTCAGCCGGTTCGGGGGGATGCCCGAGCCGGTGCAGGCGCCGCCCGAGGTGGGCGAGCTCGACGTGACGAAGGGGTAGGTGCCGTGGTCGATGTCGAGCAGCGTGCCCTGGCCGCCTTCGAGCAGCACGACCTTGCCCTCGTCGAGCGCCCGGGTCAGCACGAGCGAGGTGTCGGTGATGTGGGGGCGCAGCCGCTCGGCGTAGCCGAGGTACTCCTCCAGGATCTTGGCCGGCTCCAGGCCGCGGCGATTGTAGATCTTCGTGAGGATCTGGTTCTTCTCGGTGAGCGCGGCCTCGATCTTCTGTCCGAGGATGCCCGGGTCCAGCAGGTCCTGTACGCGGATGCCCATGCGGGAGATCTTGTCGCCGTAGGTGGGCCCGATGCCCCGCCCGGTCGTACCGATCTTGGACTTGCCGAGGTAGCGCTCGGTCACCTTGTCGATGGCCTTGTGGTGGGGCATGATCAGGTGGGCGTTCGCCGAGATCAGCAGGCGGTCGCAGTTGATTCCGCGTTCGGCGAGGCCGTCGATCTCGCTGAGCAGCACACCGGGGTCGATGACGACGCCGTTGCCGATGACCGGCACGACGTCAGGTGACAGCACCCCGGTCGGCAGCAGATGCAGCGCGTACTTCTGATCGCCGATGACCACGGTGTGGCCCGCGTTGTTGCCGCCCTGGTAGCGCACGACATAGTCGACGTCGCCGCCCAGCAGGTCGGTGGCCTTTCCCTTGCCCTCGTCACCCCACTGGGCGCCAACGAGAACGACAGCCGGCATGGTCCCACTCCCGAGCACAAATGGAAAACCCCTGACGCAAGCGCGACAGGGGCTCTTGCAACCAGAGACTATCCCAGGCCCCGCGGCTCCGGGGACCTGGGATGATCGGGCGTTGCCGTCGGAAACCAGTCAGGGCGCGCCGTTCAGAGCGTCGGCGGCGGCCGCGCTGCTGTCCCGCAGGAACTGGGCGCAGCGCTCGGCCTCGTCCTTCTCCCCGATCGCCTGCGCCGCCCGTGAGAGCGCGAACAGGCATCGCAGGAACCCCCGGTTCGGCTCGTGCTCCCAGGGGATCGGGCCGTGGCCCTTCCATCCGGAACGCCGGAGTTGGTCGAGCCCCCGGTGGTAACCGGTGCGCGCGAAGGCGTACGACGTCACCGCGTGGCCTGCCGCGAAGTAGTCCTCGGCGAGGGTGGCCCAGGCCGCCGGGTAGGCGGGGAAGCGCGCGGCCACGTCGGCCGCCTTCGTGCCCGCCTCCAGCATCTCGCGGGCCTCGGGGTGGTCCGGCAGCAGGGTGGGCGCCGGACCGGCAAGGAGGTTCTCATGCGATTCCATGTGCACAGTCTCACCTGTGGAGGGCCCGAAAGTAATGGCAGGTCCCAGTGACGTTCACCGCGTTCACGCGGAAACGGAAGATCGCCGAAAAATCCTCCGTTTCCGCGTGGCCGGACCTACTTACTTGAGCTTCGTGCCGGCGGACTTCAGGTGCCGGCACGCCTCGACGATCCGGGCGGCCATGCCGGCCTCGGCGGACTTGCCGTACGAACGGGGGTCGTAGGCCTTCTTGTTGCCGACCTCGCCGTCGACCTTCAGGACGCCGTCGTAGTTCTTGAAGATGTGGTCCACGATCGGCCTGGTGAAGGCGTACTGGGTGTCGGTGTCGATGTTCATCTTCACCACGCCGTACGAGATCGCCTCGTGGATCTCCTCGAGCAGCGAGCCGGAACCGCCGTGGAAGACCAGGTCGAACGGCTTGTCCTTGCCGTACTTGGCCCCGACGGCCTCCTGGATGTCCTTGAGCACGGACGGGCGCAGCTTGACGTGCCCGGGCTTGTAGACGCCGTGCACGTTGCCGAAGGTCGCCGCGAGCATGTAGCGGCCGCGCTCGCCCAGGCCGACGGCCTCGGCGGTGGCGATGGCGTCCTCGGGCGTGGTGTACAGCTTCTCGTTGATCTCCCCGACGATGCCGTCCTCCTCACCGCCGACGACACCGATCTCCATCTCCATGACGATGCGGGCCGCGGCGCACTTCTCGATCAGTTCGGCGGCGATGGAGAGGTTCTCCTCCAGCGGTACGGCGGAGCCGTCCCACATGTGGGACTGGAAGAGCGGGTCCTGCCCCCGGGAGACCCGCTCGCGCGAGATCTCGATGAGCGGGCGCATGAAGCCGTCCAGCTTGTTCTTCGGGCAGTGGTCGGTGTGCAGGGCCACGGTCACCGGGTACTTGTCGGCGACGACCCGGGCGTACTCGGCCAGCGCCACCGACCCGGTCACCATGTCCTTCACGGTCGTGCCGGACAGGAACTCGGCGCCGCCGGTCGAGACCTGGATGATTCCGTCGCTCTCCGCCTCGGCGAAACCGCGGAGCGCGGCGTTCAACGTCTGGGACGAGGTCACGTTGATCGCCGGGTAGGCGAAGCCACCCGCCTTGGCCCGGTCGAGCATCTCGGCGTAGACCTCTGGGGTCGCGATAGCCATCGGTAGTCATCTCCTCTTGGACGTTAACCCGGCGATGCCCAGTATCCCGAAGGTCACGCCGCGGAGGAAAGCGGCACCGCCGAGGGCCGCGAGGTACGCGCGGAGCGCCTGTTTCGCTTGACTCTCGGCTGATACGCGCCGGGTAGGCTCACCTCGTGGACGTCCTCCTCGATCTACTCGACCCGAAGTGGTGGCTGGGCATGCTCGGCGCCTTCGCCACGATCGGCGTCATCGCCATCGTGTTCGCCGAGACCGGCCTGCTCGTCGGGTTCTTCCTTCCGGGCGACTCGCTGCTGGTGGCCGCGGGCATCTTCAGCGGCGCAGCCGCCGCGCAGAGCCTGGGCATCGAACCACTGTCGCTGCCCGCGCTGCTCGTCTTCACGCCGCTCGCCGCCATCGCGGGAGCGCAACTCGGTCACTATCTCGGCTCGAGATTCGGCCGCAAGATGTTCGACAAGCCGGACTCCCGGCTGTTCAAGAAGGAGCACGTCGACAAGGCGGAGTTCTACTTCGAGAAGTTCGGCCCGGCCAAGGCCGTCGTCGTCGCCCGGTTCATGCCGATCGTCCGTACCTTCATGAACCCGGTCGCCGGGGTGCTGGAGATGGACCCGCGACGTTTCTTCCTCTGGAACGTCGTGGGCGGCGTCGTGTGGGTCGAGGCGCTGCTGGTGCTCGGCCACTTCCTCGGCACCAGGGTCGAGAACATCGACAAGTACATCCTGCCCGGCGTCTTCGTGATCGTCGTCCTGTCGATCCTCCCGATCGTCAGGGAGGTGCTGAAGAACCGCAAGGCCGCCCGGGTCGAGCCGAAGGGCCGCCATCACGCGCCGAAGTGACCCATAGGCACTGAGACAAGTCTCACACCCGCTACCCTTCCACAATGTGGGACGGCACAGGTCTGACCCGATGGGCATCACCAGGCTGGCATTCGTCGGCCTGGCGGTGTTGCTGCTGGTCGCGCTGATCGTGATCGGTGCGCGGGCGCTGCTGTCCGCGCTCGGCTCCGGCGACGTTCCGGAGCCCGCTCCGTCCCCAAGCGCACCCGCCACCGCTCCCGCGACCCCCGCGGAGACGGCGCGACCGCAGAGCACGGGGACTCAGAGCACGGGGACTCAGAACACGGGGGTGCCCACCGTACGGATCGTCTGCGAGGCCGACAGATGCCCGGTCTTCGTCCGGGTGCCCGGCGGCGACGTGCTCATCGACCGCGACCTGACCCAGGATGAGCAGGCGTCCTATTTCGAACCTGAACTCGACGTGGTCCTGGGTGACGGAAGCGCGGTCCAGGTCTTCGAGAACGGCAAGCCCCGCGCCGCCGGCAAGCCCGGCGAGCGTGAATCTTTCAAAGTCACGCGAGCCCGAGATCGCTGAGGCTGAAGGCCGAGCGGTACGGCAGGCCGGTCGCGGCGAGGTTCTCGTCGCCGCCGCGGTGCACGATCGTCGCGATGCCCACGACCTCGGCGCCGGCCTCCCGCAGTGCCTCGACCGCGGTCAGCACCGAACCGCCCGTGGTCGTGGTGTCCTCAACGGCCAGCACGCGCCGCCCGGCGACGTCCGGCCCCTCGACCCTGCGCTGCAGGCCGTGCGCCTTGCCCGCCTTCCGCACGACGAACGCGTCCAGTGCGCTGCCGCGCGCCGCCGCCGCATGCAGCATCGCGGTCGCCACCGGGTCGGCGCCCAGCGTCAGTCCTCCGACGGCCTCGTAGCCGAGGTCCTCCGTGAGATCCAGCATCACCCGGCCCACCAGCGGCGCGGCCACCGCGTCCAGCGTGATGCGCCGCAGGTCCACGTACCAGTCGGCCTCCTTGCCCGACGAGAGCACGACCCGGCCGTGCACGATTCCCTTTTTCTTGATCTCGTCAAGGAGGCTGTCGCGGTCGCTCATGGTGCTCAGCGTACGGCCTGGCGATGACGCGTCGGTCACCTGTCGCTCCGGGTAAACCGGTCACCTCGGTTTAGCCATGCCGTGGAGTGCGGAATTAATGGCCTTGCAACGCCCGGTAATCGCGAGGTCACGATGAGTAGACAAGCCCGGCAAACCGACATCGAGTTGCTGGAGGCCGTACACGCCGGCAGCACCGCGGCCTACGGCGTGCTGTACCAGCGGCACGTGGGCGCGGCCAGGTCCCTGGCTCGGCAACTCGTGCAGGGCGAGGACGAGGCCGAGGAGGTGCTGGTCGAGACCTTCGCCCGGGTCCTGGACATGATCCGGTGCGATGGCGGTCCCGCCTGCGCCTTCCGTCCCTACCTGCTGATGGCGATCCGGCGCTACCTGGCCATCGGTGAGGTGGACCTGGCGCATCCGGGTCACGTCCACGTGGACCCGGAGCTGGCCGGGCTGGAACGCTCGGCGGTCGCCCGGGCCTATCTCGCGCTGCCCGAGCAGTGGCAGATGGTGCTGTGGCATGCCGAGGTCGAGGGCGCGGGGCCGGGGGAGATCGGCTCGTTCCTCAACCTTTCCGCGAAAGGCACGGCGGCCCTCGTCGCGCAGGCCCGTGCGGGACTCCGGCAGGCTTACCTCAGGCTCCACGAGGACGCCGGACCCGATGAGGAGTGCCGCCCGGTCCTGCCCAAGATCGTGCAGTACGTCGAGGGCGGTCTGCCCAAGCGTGATGCCGGCGGAGTGGACGAGCACGTCGCCGGGTGCATCGACTGCCGGTCGGTGTACCTGGAACTCGCGGACGTGACGCAGGGATTGCGGGCGATCGTCGGTCCGCTCGTGGCCGGGCCGGCCATCGACGACTACCTCGCGGACCTCGGCGCGGCGGGTGACGGGGTGGGCGTCGAGCCGCGGGGCGTGCCCGTGCTCTCCTGGCTGCCCACGCCGTACCGCGCCGTCATGGCGGGCGCGGCCGCCGCCGCCCTGGCCCTGGGCATGTTCCTGCTCGTCTCCGGGCCGGCCGTCAAGAAGCCCCTGGCGAGGGGAGAATCGGCTCTGCTCCCGTACCTCGCTTCCGGCTCACCCGCGGGCACTCCCGCCGCCGAATCCGATGCCTCCCTGTCCGCCGCGACCGGCACCGCCGGTTCACAGGCGACGGGGTCGCAGGCCGCCGGTTCACAGACGACCGGATCGCAGGCCGTGGGTTCACAGGCCATCGGTTCACAGGCCACCGGTTCACAGGCGGCGGGTTCGCAGACGGCCGGGTCGCAGGCGGCGGGTTCGCAGGCGGTGGGTTCGCAGACGACCGGTTCTCAGACGACCGGGACCCGCGCTCGGGAGGATCGACCGGCGCGGGTGCTCGGCAAGCCTGGACGGGCGGCCCCGCCTGTTACCCGTCAACAGGTCCGGCGGCAGACATCGCCCACGGCCCGGACGGGCCCGACGAATCCGACGAATCCGACGAATCCGAGGGAGTCGGGGGCCACGCGGCCCGCGCTGGTCGCGAGCATCGCCCCGCTCGGTGCGCTCGTGCCGGCCAGACCCGGGATCGTCGCCCTTCGGCTTCGCAACCCCGGTACGGCGGCCGGGCAGGGCGTCACGGCCACGGTACGTCTGCCGCGGGGCGTCACCCCGACGGACTCCGGCACGCGGGACGGCTGGACCTGCCGTACGGCCGGGCAGCGCGTGCGATGCGCTCACCCGGGACTCGCCCCCGGTGAGAAAAGCACGCTCTTCCTGCCGGTGAACGTGGCGGCCGATGCCCCGAAGGGCGAGGGACTCGGGGCATCGGTGCGATCCGGCTCACTCGAGACGGTCGCCAAGTCGGAGTCGGGGGTACGGGACGCCGACGCCGCGGCCAGGTTCGCCGCGACGGGCCGGGTGCTGACCCGGACCATCGGCAACGCGCTGCGGGGCCGCGTCGCCAGACGCCCGGACTGCGTACCCGCCGACTCCGGTGAGCCGCGGGCAGGCGGTTCGGGCGTGGCGGTGCCGGTCGACCTCGACGACGATCCGGCCACGCGCACCTCGAGTTGCGCCCGCCTCGACCTGCCCGCCGGGAGCAGGGTGCTCTGGGCGGGCCTCTACTGGTCGGCGATCGGCCAGGAGAGCACCCGAAACACCGGCGATGCCCGGGCCTCCGGCGCCAGCCCGAGATCCGATCCCGGTCGAGCGGTCAGGGTCCGGCCTCCGGGCGCCCCGAGTTATCGGACGATCGAGGCGACGGAGGTGACCCACCGGGACCGGCGTACCGGCTATCAGGCGTTCGCGGACGTCACCCCCATGGTCCGTGAGGCTCGCGGGGGCCGTTGGTGGGTCGCCGACGCCCCCACCGGGCCGGGGGCCGCCAGGCAGGCCGGATGGAGCCTGGTCGTGGTGGCCGAGGACAGGCGGCAGCCGTACGGCACCGCGACGGTCCTGGACGCGGCCTCGATGGGGAGCGGCGAGACGACGAAGATCCCGCTTGACGGTCTCGCTCCCGACACGGCACCGGCCAGAGTCGATCTCGTGCTGTGGAACGCGACCGGCGCGGGCGACGGCGTGGTGACGTTGAGCGACCGGTCACGGGCGGGTGCCGGTCATCGAGGCAGAAGAACCGGTGTGTCGGCGGTGGCGGTGGACACCTTCCAGACGCTTCTCGGCCGCCACCCGGTGCTCCGGCTGAAGACCAGGCGCGAGGGGCTCCTCTTCGGAGTCGCCGCGATCACCACCCACACGTGGTCCTAACCTCCTGACCACCGGAGGGAAGGCAAAAACAGGGCAAACTGGTACGGTCTGCGTTAAGCACTGCGACGTCAGGGGCGTCGGCTGAATCGCCGGGAATCGCCTCGCGCGATCTACCCGCTTCACTACCCTGATAGAGCCACGTAGGAAGGGCGGTGTCACGTGGATCGGTGCGCGCTGTTCGTTGACGCCGGCTACTTGCTGGCGGACGGCGCGATGGCCGTGCATGGGACCCGCCATCGCGAAGCCGTCACCTGGGACTATCCCGGTCTGCTGCAGTTGCTCACCGGCCTGTCGCGTGAGCGTACCGGCCTGCCGTTGCTGCGCTGCTACTGGTACGAGGCGACCGTTGAGGGTCGCCGGACGCCGGAGCACGATGTGCTGGCCGACATCCCGGGCCTCAAGCTGCGCCTGGCCCGGATCCGGCCCGGTCGTCGTGAGGGTGTGGACGCCCAGACGCATCGCGACCTGATGACCCTGGCCCGCAACAACGCGATCTGCGACGCCGTCGTCGTCAGCGGTGACGAGGATCTGGCCCAGGTGGTCAGCGATGCCCAGGATCTCGGCATCCGTGTCACCGTCATGCAGATCGCCGCCGAAAGCGCCTGGGCGGCATCTCGGACGCTGCGGCAGGAGTGCGACGACCTCATCGAGATCGGCGCCGGTCACCTCCGGCCGTACATCACCATGATCACTAGCGCCGATCCCGGTGGTCCGCCGAGTGGCAACGGTCAGCACCGCCACCAGCAGGCGGCGAGCAACGGCCAGGCACACAGCAACAGCCAAGGGCACGGCAACGGCCAGGCACACAGCAACAGCCAAGGGCACGGCAACGGCCAAGCACACAGCAACAGCCAAGGGCACGGCAACGGTCTGGTGCCGCATGCCAACGGGTCACAGGGGAGCGGGCGGCCCTCGGGCGCGGCGCACGCTCGCCCCTCGCAGCCCTCGCAGCCCTCGCAGTCCTCACAACCCGCACTGCCGGCGCAGCCGTCGCCGCCTGCGCAACTCCCGCCGGCCCCGCCGTCCGGCCCGGCCCAGCCCGCGCTGCCCGCCGGCTCGTCCGGTCCCGCCCACTCGTCCGGCTCTGCGCCGCCATCCAACCCGACCCAGCCCCCGACCTCGGCCCATTCGCCGACGCCCGTAGAGAGTTCGCCGTCCGGCTATCCGGGGTTGGTCTCCGAGCCGCAGTCGCCGCCGTCCCAGGGGCTACCTCAGCGGGCGCGCCATCAGCCCCAGTCGGCTGCTCCGCCGCAGGCTCCGTCATCCCAGGGCGCGTCGTCGCAACATGCCTCGTCGCAGGGGACGCCGCAAGGGACGCCGCAGGGGATTCCGTCCCAAGGTGTTCCGTCCCAGCCGCCGATGTCCTCCCCTTCACAGCAGTACGGGGGCGGTGGGAGCTACTCGCCCGCGCTTGGGCCGTACACAGGGCCGCACCCCGCTCCTGTGCCGCCCCAGTCCGCGGTCACCACGACCCTCGCCGAGGCGGTGCAGGCCGCGCACAAGGAGGGCCATGACTTCGGTGACTCGGTGGCGCGCGATGCTCCTGCTCTCTGGTTGGAGGCGGTTTTGGCGCGTAAACCCCGCATGCCGTCCGACCTCGAGGCGCGTCTGCTGCAGGGATCATCGCTGCCGATCGACTTCCTGCTCCACGACGAGGTGCGTCACGCCCTCCGCCGCGGCTTCTGGGACGCACTCGAACGAGCACGCCACTAGATCTCTAGGCCCCCGACCCCAACCCCCCGTGATCTTGCAGTTTCTCGCAAGCCATCTCCTTGACCTGCGCGAACCTCAGAATGCCTGGTCGGGACGCGATGTGCGAGTATTCGCACGATCACGGGCTTGGGGGTGGGCGTGGGCGTCACTGGAGGGCGTCGAATCCGGCCCGAAGGTGCCTGATCCGTTCACTGAGCTCGGCGATCGCCCCGCTGAGCGTGCTGTCTCCCGACTTGTCCGCGATCTCGCGGACCCGCCGGAGTTCGTCTTGGACGGCGACGATCCGGTTGGACAACTCGGCCAGTAGGGACACCTGACCGACGCCCCCGGCGGCCCCGGCGCCGCCCGACACCTCGGACGCCAACCGCTCGCGAAGCAGCGCCGACTGCTCGGCGAGACGCTGGTTCATCGTGTAGAGCTGTACGAACACGGCGACCTTGGCCCGCAGGACCCAGGGATCGAAGGGTTTGGTCAGGTAGTCGACGGCCCCGGCGGCGTACCCACGGAAGGCGTAGTCGGGGGCGCTGTCGACCACGGTCAGGAAGATGATCGGGATGTTGCGGGTACGCTCCCGCCGCTTGATGTGTGCGGCGGTCTCGAAACCGTCCATTCCGGGCATTCGCACGTCGAGGAGGATGAGCGCGAAATCGGATGACAGCAGGGCCTTGAGCGCTTCCTCGCCGGATTTGGCCCGCACCGGGACCACGTCCAGCGAGCTGAGGATCGCCTCAAGCGCGATCAGATTCTCTTCGCGGTCGTCAACGAGGAGGACCTTTACGCGATCAGCCATCGATCACTCCCCTTCGTCGGTTTCATGAGGCGCTGCGTTCGAGGTCGACCGTGGCCGTTCCGCCACGTCGGAGCGGCCGCGCATCAGCCAGCCGCGGAGTCGTTCCAGGAGTCGGTCGACGTCGACCGGCTTGGGCACGTAGTCGGATGCTCCGGAGGCGATGCTCTTCTCCCGGTCTCCGCGCAGGACCTTCGCGGTAAGCGCGATGATCGGAAGTTCGGCGAACTGGGGCATCTGCCTGATCGCCGAGGTGGTGGCCCAGCCGTCCATCTCCGGCATCATGATGTCCATCAGGACGAGCGCGACATCCTCGTTGCGTTCGAGTTGTTCGATGCCCTCGCGGCCGTTCTCGGCGTAGACCACGGTCGAGCCGTGCCGTTCGAGCACGCTGGTGAGCGCGAACACGTTGCGGATGTCGTCGTCCACGATAAGGATCTTGGTTCCGATGAGCGGGTCGTCACCCTGCCAATCCTGCCCGTCCAGCACCGGCATGATCTGGGGAGTCGGCAGGTCGGTGGGCATCGGGATCTCCGGGCGAACCTCCTCCGCCTCCAGAACGGGCACCGAGACGCGGTGATCGACAGCCGGCCTGCCGGTGGTGGCCCCGCCGTCGGGTGACGCGAGCGGTCCCGAGTAGACCATCGGCAGGTAGAGGGTGAACGTGCTGCCCACCCCCGGTGCGCTGTCCACGTGGATCTCCCCGCCGAGCAGCCGGGCGATCTCACGGCAGATCGACAGGCCGAGGCCGGTGCCGCCGTACTTGCGGCTCGTGGTCCCGTCGGCCTGCCGGAACGCCTCGAAGATGACCTCCAGCTTGTCCGGGGCGATGCCGATGCCGCTGTCCACGACCTTGAACGCGACGACTCCGTCCAGGCCCTGCAGCGTCTCGTCGACGTACGACACGTCCCGCGGAGCCGGGGTGACCTCCAGCCGCACTTGTCCCTTGGGGGTGAACTTGACGGCGTTGGAGAGCAGGTTGCGCAGCACCTGCTGCAGGCGCTGTTCGTCCGTGTGCAGCTCGTTCGGTACGGCCGGGTCCACCGTGACGGCGAACGACAGCCCCTTGTCCTGGGCGAGGGGCGCGAAGGTGGCCTCGACGTAATCGACCAGCTTGGGCAGCGAGAGCTGCTGCGGGTCGATGTCCATCCGCCCCGCCTCGACCTTGGACAGGTCGAGGATGTCGTTGATGAGCTGGAGCAGCGCGGAGCCCGCCCCGTGGATGGTCTTGGCGAACTCGACCTGCTGCGCGGTCAGGTTGCCGTCGGTGTTCTCCGTCAGGAGCTTGGCGAGCACGAGCAGGCTGTTCAGCGGGGTGCGCAGCTCGTGGGACATGTTGGCGAGGAACTCGGTCTTGTAGCGCGAGGAGACCGCGAGCTGCTCGGCCCGCTCCTCCAGCGTCCGCCTGGCCTGCTCGATCTGGAAGTTCTGGATCTCGATGGCCCGGTTCTGCTTGGCCAGCAGCGCCGCCTTGTCCTCCAGCTCGGCGTTGGACCTGCGCAGCTCCTCCTGCTGGCGCTGCAGTTCGTCGGAGCGCTCCTGCAGCTCGTGGGCGAGCCGCTGCGACTCCGTGAGCAGGTCCTCGGTGCGGGAGTTGGCCATGATCGTGTTCGTGGTGACGCCGATGGTCTCCACGAGCTGGGTGAGGAAGTCGAGGTGGACCTCGCTGAACTGGGTGAACGAGGCCATCTCCAGCACGCCGAGGACCTTGTTCTCGAACGGGATCGGCAGGACGACGATCTGTGCCGGCTGCGACCTGCTGAGACCGGTCTCGATGGTGATGTTCTCGCCGGGGATGTTCTCCAGGATGATCGGCTGGTCGCCCAGGGCGGCCTGGCCGACGATTCCCTCGCCGAAGGCGAAGCTCTGCCGGGGGCTCGAGCCCGGCTGGATGCCGTACCCGGCGATCAGGTTGAGCTCGCCGTCCACCACCAGGTACGCGGCGCCGTGGCTGGCGGAGACGAGCGGGGTGAGCTCGCTCATGATCAGCCTGGCGACCTCGAACAGGTCGCGGTGGCCCTGCATCAGGCGGGAGATCCTGGCCAGGTTGGACTTGAGCCAGTCCTGCTCCTCGTTGGCCTTCGTGGTGGCCCGCAGGTTGGCCACCATCGTGTTGATGTTGTCCTTGAGATCGGCGAGCTCGCCCTCGGCCTCAGCCGTGACCGACTGGGTCAGGTCGCCGCGGGCGACCGCGCTGGTCACCGCGGCGATCGCGCGCACCTGTGTGGTGAGGCGGGCGGCCAGTTCGTTCACGCTCTCGGTGAGGCCCTTCCAGATGCCCTCGACGCCCTCGACCCGGGCCTGGCCGCCGAGGCGGCCCTCGGAGCCGACCTCCTGTGCCATTCGGGTGACCTCCGAGGCGAACGAGGAGAGCTGGTCCACCATCCGGTTGATCGTGGTCTTCAGCGCGAGGATCTCGCCCTGGGCGTCGACGTCGACCTTGAGGGTCAGGTCGCCCTTGGCGACCGCCGTGGTCACCTCGGCGATGTCGCGCACCTGGTAGGTGAGGTTGTTCGCCATCGAGTTGACGTTGTCGGTGAGGTCCTTCCAGACACCCGACACACCGCGGACGCGGGCCTGGCCGCCGAGGC
>NZ_BOOG01000077.1 GCF_016863115.1 Sphaerimonospora thailandensis | reverse complement strand
TTCGGCAATCAGCGATAAACGGTTTACTCAACACTCTCGTCTCGGGGTATGTCAATGAATGTCCTCGTCGACGCTTGAGCCTCTCCAGAAAGAACGGCATATAAATCATTGCGAGTCATCCTGGTCGAACTCGTCGCCTATTACTTGAACAACGGGATCGCCTTTCTTGATATATGAACCGCTTTCATCTAATTCATCCTTTAGTCTCCTTTCATCGGTTTGAAGTGTTTCAATTTCCGTACGTGGAGGCCTCATCATTTGCTCTAGAACTTTAGTGCTTCCGAGATAGAATGATCCGCCGGGAATTCTATAAGTGCGGAACGTCCTGGCAACAGCGAGCCGATCGCTAACGCGAACTACCTTTACGATAGCCTTCTCTATCTCGACAGAGCCGAGAGCCTCTCCTGTATCAGGGTCTTTAATATCGACGCCTCGACTGTTGAGGACGGCGAATCGCATACCAACCTCTACGCCATCGACCGTACCTTTATTAATGACGAGTTCGCGCGCAGTAAGAATCTGGGCAACCTTGCCCTCAATTCTACTTGGCATTGTCGCCGCCTTCCGTAAGTTTTCTCAGAGCGTCTTTATGAAACTCATTCCAATCGTCGATGGAATCGACTAGACCCTCCTCGATCCAACTGAGCTCGACGCTTACGCGCCCCATCGCCTTGCGCATCTCCCCAGCGTTTGCGTTGCTCTCGTAAGCGGTCTCAGCTATCAGCTTGGCCTCCTGCGCCCTTCGTACCATCTTCAGCAGCCGGCGAACAGCAGCACGAGCTAGTCCAGGGTCGGCCTTTCCGATGGCATGGAACCTGGAAGCACCTGCTACTTGGAAGACCCCCGCCAACACCACGAGAAGAGCACTGGTCGCCCGAGACGGTTGCTGATCCGCCCCACTCAGCACACCAAGGTAGATAGTCAGCGCGACACCAACCGCCACAAGTATCGTGGCCCAGACGTGACTACGCGTGATCTTCACAGGACTCAGCCTAGTGATGTGGTTGCAGGCTTATAACCTACTCCCCTTGTTCGTCCCTACAGACAGAGCAGGATGAGGCCGACGGAATGCATCGGGAAGGATCACCCGGAGTTACGGCGTGACAGCCGGACGCGGCCAACCAACCGGAGCTGATTACAGGCGTGGGAGCGTCCGGGAGCTGATGATCTGGGCCTTCGTATGACTCGACCGAGAGCACTCGAACGAGGCGCCACCGCTAGCCTTGCAGGATCTCAATGGCGTGAAGCACGTCGGCGACCACATGGTCGGCCTGGTGCTCGGCGTCAGGTGAGTTGCCTCGGTCGATCCAGATCGTACGAAGACCAGCGGCGCGTCCTCCGGCTATGTCAGCAGTGAGATTGTCACCGATCATCCATCCACCCTCGGCGAGAGTCACACCGCAACGCTTGGCCGCGATCTCGAGCAGGCCAGCCTCGGGCTTCCGTATACCCTCGGCTCCCGACAGCGCGTAGGCGTCGACGGCCTTGGCCAACCCGGTCTGCTGGATCTTCCCGAGCTGGTTGTCCGCCGTCCCGTTGGTGACGATCGCAACACGCCACCCTGACGTGCGTAGCCGGGCCAGGCCGTCCAGGACTTCGGGCCGACAGCGCACGAGGTACGGCATGCGCCGCCGGTAGCGGCCCCACAGCTCCTCGACAGGGTCAGGCAGGGCGAAGCGCTCTTGGACCTTGGTGAAGAACACCTCACGGTGAGGGTAGCCATCCCGGTTGAGTGCGAGCAGCCAGCCAACCGCCTCAGAGCCCAAACCGTGCTCATCTGCGAAATCCTCGGCCCACACCCGGTACGCCTGCTCCAGATCTATGAGCGTGTTGTCCAAGTCGAAAAGCGCGAGTCGCTGCACGAGCACACCGTAGCCGGTCACCCGCCATTCCACAGCACACTGGCCGACGGCCAGCCCCGGTCATCCGGTGGCAAGCGGACCCGGACCGCAGGGCCGCCAGGTTCGAGGACCGGAAACGCTATGGTGCGGGCAGGCCTGGAATTCCCTCTGATTCCCCGCGTACGCAGGAGGCCGAGGTGCGCGAAGATGGCTTCATGACGCCCCCGTCAGCGGACGTGCGTTGCCTTGCGTGTGGCGTGACTACCCCAGTGGGCCGACGCAGCCATGCACGTTGAATGATCCCTTTGAGGAGCCTTGCGAGTACGCTCGGTAGTTTTCTTTGGTCGATCGCCGACCAGCTTCGGGGTCCCTACCGCCCCAACCAGTACGGGAACGTGATCCTCCCGTTCACGATCCTTCGGCGCCTCGACTGCATCCTGGGGTCGGACCGCGAGACCGTCCGAGACCTGGCCGCGGCATACGAGAACCCGAACCGGCTCCGGGTCGAGGTCAAGAAGGCCACCGGTCGGCCGTTCTACAACACCTCGAAGTACAGCTTCGCCAACCTTCTAAAGGACGCGGACGGGCTCAGGGACAACCTCGTCGACTACATCGACCGGTTCTCCGCCGACGTCGATGTGTTCGAGTACTTCGACTTCGAGAAGGAGATCATCGCCCTGGAGAAGGCCGGTCTCCTGCGCGAGATCGTGAAGTCCTTCGGCGCGGTCAACCTGCACCCCGATGTCGTGTCCAACGCCGACATGGGGGACGCGTTCGAGTACATCATCCGCAAGTTCAACGAGGCCGCGAACGAGACCTCCGGTGACCATTACACGCCGCGTGACGCGATCCGGCTGCTGGTCGACCTGCTCTTAGCCGAGAAGGACGCCGACCTGACCGAGTCCGGCATCGTCCGCACGCTCTACGACCCCACCGCCGGCACCGGCGGCATGCTCACCCTGGCCGAGGAGCACCTGCTCGCACAGAACCCGGACGCCCGGCTGAGCCTGTACGGCCAGGAGTACAACCCGCAGTCGTACGCGATCTGCAAGTCCGACCTGCTCGCCAAGGGCCACGACGCCTCCAACATCGCCTTCGGCAACACGCTCACCGACGACGCCTTCAAGGGCCGCCAGTTCGACTTCTGCATGTCCAACCCGCCGTACGGCGTCGACTGGAAGCAGTACGCCAAGGCCGTAACCAAGGAGCGCGCCGAGGCCGGCCCGTACGGCCGGTTCGCGCCGGGCCTGCCCGCCACCTCGGCCAGATGCTGTTCCTGCTGCACCTGGCGCACAAGATGCGCGCCCCCGAGGACGGCGGCGGCCGGGCCGGGATCGTCATGAACGGCTCGCCGCTCTTCAACGGGGCCGCCGAGTCCGGCCCGTCCAACATCCGCAAGTGGCTGCTGGAGAACGACCTGGTCGAGGCGATCATTGCGCTGCCGGCCAACATGTTCTTCAACAACGGCATCGCCACCTACATCTGGATCCTCGACAACACCAAGCACCCCGACCGCAAGGGCCTGGTCCAGCTCATCGACGGCACCTCGTTCTGGGATCAAAGGGATCATCGTGGCGCTCGCCGACGCGTTCTACGAGGCCGCGATCGACAAGGAGGCAGGTCTACCTTGCTCAGAATCTTGAGGTATCCCCTCGCTGAAACGCCCCGGCTTCGGGCATGGCAGGAGCGTAGTTCGTCAACTGTCCCAGTTCGGAGATCATCCACGTTAAAGGCGTGGAGAAAGTTCTCATCGGGCAGGGGCTCGCTGCTCACCGGGCGTCCAGAGGCTGCGTTGTCGGGCCTGGCGGCGGCTGGGGAGATAGCGGGAGGCCGTGGGGCTACGGTTCCGCGTCGTTCGGACTCACGATGGAGCCCTTGCCTGGTTTGGTTGTGATCAAGCCCTGCTTGCGGAGGGCCTCCATCGCCTTGCGGACAGTCACCCGCGCCACGTCGAACTCCTCCTGAAGCTTGACTTCAGAGATCAGCGACAGGGGCGGATAGGTGCCGTCCTTGATGCGCTCCGCGACGACGTTCGCTATCTGCTCCCACTTGTAGAGCCTGGGGTCCCACTCGATCACAGGACGACTCTAGGTATGCCCCCACCTGCGAACATAGAACAGCAATTCCTAGGAATGGTGTAGACAGGATAGGACAGGTAACCTAGGCTCGGGCCATGGCGACAGCGGGTTACGACCTCGACGATGTACGGGACGCCTTCCCCGAGTGGGTGCTCTTCCGTAGCGACGCTGGGCGATTGTGGGCCAGCCGTAAGACACCGTTCTCCGCAGCGGAAGAGAAGGCGGGTGCGTTCCGCACGGTCGACGGTGACGACGCGGCCGAGCTGGCGGCGGCCGTCGCCGCTCAGGAGGACTTGGCCGGCGAGGCGTCTCAGTGAGCCGTCCATCTCATGCCAGGGGACGTCACCGGCCCGGAACCACGCCCTCCCCCTTCCGCCGCCGCCCCTGGGACGGTCAGGCACGCGGTACGGCCCAGAGCCTCGACCAGCACTGGCAGGGCTGGTCTGTCCTGTACGGCCCGGCCAGTCGCCGGTTCTACGCCATGGTGGCCTGGCCAGTGCGTGAACCGTTGATCCTTTCCGCCTCCACGGCCGCCGAGTTGGAGCGGCTGATGTACCAGGCCGAGACGGTCTTCAGCGCCCGCGGTGAGATCCCCGCTCCGGTTACGAGGGTCGCCGCATGACCGGCACGTCCAGTCTCGACCGCTGCGGCCACCTCCTGTCGCGGCCGAACACGAAACAGACCTGGCCCCAGAAGCGGAACGTTCCGCCACTGGGTGCCGCAGGACGGGTGGTCCCCTCTGGCCAAGCGGAGTTGGCCGACGGAGCAGGCCGAGGGGACCACCTGCTGACCGCGCCCGCCGGTGGTGACCTTCCCACCCACCGGCGGGTGCCCGCCCCTACAGGCCTCCGACAGGAAACGGCGGTGCGATCATGACTGACTGGCTGGAGTTCATCCGGTCCTGTCCGGGCTTGCACGCTGCGGCCGTACCTCAGGAGGGGTATGAGCGGGTGAACTGGCGCAAGAGCGTGCCGCGCGCTCCCCGCGTGCGGGTCCGCCGGCACACCTGCGACTGCAAGGCGATCGTGTATGAGCTGTGCCAGGCCGGCGGGCTGTCCTTCGTCCGCCGTCTTTCCCGCTCCGGCGGCAAGACGCTGATCACTGAGTCGGAGTGGGTGCGCGTTCCGGAGGCCGAGCGCCTGTGGTTGAAGGTGCTGATGGGAACGGCGCGATGACCACGATCGAACCGGCCGGGTCGTCGGCGGACGATGCGGAGGGGCGCTTATGGCCGGCTGCGGTCATCACCTGGTGTGCTGGACTTGGCCTGGCAATGGCGTTCCCAGCGGTGCCCAGTGTGTCGGCTGCTGGACCTGGTGGCGGATCGACCTCATCCCGGCGGGCGTACGGCCACGTCACCCCGACGACCTGCCACCGCGTGAGGAGCCGCCGCCGTTGCCAGCACGTCGAACGCGGCGGCGATCTCTCCGGCGGCGGCCTCGGCGTTCAATCGGTCGGTGAACAGCCGCAGGTGAAAGAACGCCTCATCGGCGGTGGCGGTCAGATCGGTGCGGTCTCCTCCCACGCCCGCGCCGGTGGGTTCGCGGCCTGTATCAAACCCATCCCTTCTGATCAGTTAATGGGTAGGATTTGATACATGGGCCCATCGGAGACCTCCAGGCTGGATACAAGGTTGACTGCGCTCCCTCCGACCTTCACAGCAGGGCAAGCGCGTCTGGCTGCCCTCTTCTCCCGTGATCTGGCCTCCCTGGTCGCGGATGGGGGGATTTATGAACTCTCCCGAGGGGTCTACCGGCAGGCATCCGCCCCGGAGACGGCACATCTCGACATCCTGGCCGTGTATATCCGCGCCTCTCACGCTGTCGTGTGCGAGGAGTCCGCCCTTGCCATCCACGAACTGATCGATGACATCCCCTCAGCCGTCCACATCGCGGTCCCCCGGGGACGCCACCGTCCATCAATCTCCTACCCGCCGGTTGTGGTCGCCCAGTACTCTCCCGCCACCTTCACTCTGGGCATCGAATGGTTCGAAGCCGCGCCGGGAGAAACCGTTCCCCTCTACGGCCCGGCCCGCAGCGTCGTCGACGCCATGCGCCATCGCCACCGCATCGGTGAGACTCTCGCGCTCTCCGCACTCGGCCGGTATGTGCGCCGCGCCACCCCGGAACAGATCGGTGAGCTTCAGCGCGTCGCCCGCAAGCTGGGGGCGCTGACGGTCATTCGTCCCGCCGTCGAGGCAGTGCTCGCCTGATGCCCAATCCCACACGCGCCACCACGGCCGGGCGCGTCTACAACGACCTACGCAACCTGGCCAAACGCAGCAGGCGATCGACCGACGAGCTCGTGATCGAATACGTTCTTGAGCGTTTCCTCTACCGTGTGGCCTTCGAACCTGACACGCATGAAGACCATGCCGATCCGCGAGGAAGACGAATATCACGGTCTTCGCCTGGTCATGGGAGCCGTGATCGCCCGCGCACGGCTCAAGCTCCAACTCGACGTGAGCTTCGGCGACCCGATCACTCCAGAACCCCAGGTCATCGACTATCCGCAGCAGCTCTCCGCGGAAAGATTCCAGATCTTCGGTTATCCCCTGGCTACCGTCATCGCCGAGAAGCTCTCCACCGCGGTTGCCCTCGGTGATCTCAACACTCGGGACCGCGACTACGCGGACCTCTTTCGTCTGGTCTCACTTCATGATCTCGACGGTGGCGAACTCACCGCAGCGCTCAACGCCACCGCAGCCCATCGCGGCAACACGTCGAGATCCATCCCGCATATATCCCGCGAACAGCGGCCGAGGAGTGCTCAGGGTGGCGTACGGCTGCGCATGGTGGAAACGATCAACGGCGTCTGACCGTCGCGAAACCGCCGGTCAGACGCCGTTTTGGCTGGTTGAGCGGAGAGCGTGGGATTCGAACCCACGAGGACCGTCACCGGCCCTAGCGGTTTTCAAGACCGCCGCCATCGTCCACTAGGCGAGCTCTCCTCGGTCGGCACCCGCAGGTGCCATACCGCACCTTAGTCTCTCATCACCCGCACCGTGACCGCGACGGCAAAAGACGATCACTCGCTCCGGCGGCCCGTACCCGCGCTGAAGAACTTGGTCAGGATCGACGCCAGTGCCGCCGGCCGCTGCAACACCGCGTGGTCCTCCCCGGGCATCACCTTCAGTTCGGCGCCCGGTACGGTCGCCGCGACCATCTTCGTCGCCGCCGCCAGGCCGGGCGCGGTCTGGTCGCCGTAGACCGCCAGCACCGGCACGCTGATCCCGGCGATCCGCTCAAGTGGCATCAGCTGCCAGGGCGTGGTGACCAGCACGTCGTACGGCAGGCTCGGAGCCTTGTCGGCCAGGAACGGCCACTCCTCTCCGGCCTTCATCCCGGCGATCACCTCGGCCGGGACGCCGATCAGCTCGCCGAGAAAAAGCTCCGCGGCGCCGTCGCGATCCCCGGCGGCGACCAGGGCCTTGAGACGGGCATAGACGTCGGCCGGCGGCTTCGGCTGGTTCTCGTCGGCGCAGTACGGAGGCTCGTACACGGCGACCCGGTCGATCGGCAGTCCGCGCATGACCCCCTCCAGCACAAGGACGGCACCCGACGAGTGGCCGAATACCGAGGCCCGGCCGCCGACGTGCTCGATGACCGCCGCCAGGTCGTCGATCTCGTTGGCGACCAGGTATTCCTCGCTGCTGTCGTCGCTGGCCCCCCGGCCGCGCCGGTCGTAGGTCACCACGGTGAACGCCGGCGCCAGTTCGGCGCCCAGCGCGGCCACGGTCGAACGGTCGTTGAACGCGCCGCCGACGAGGATCACCGGTGCACCCTGGCCGGCCGTGTCGACGGCGAGGGTCGTGCCGTCTTTGGAGGTGATGTTCGCGGTGGTGATGTTCGTGGTCAAGCCTGTCCGCCTCTTTCCGGGTGTGACTACGGTCGGGTGAAGGTCATGTGAGTGACGCCACTGGGAGTGGTCACGGACTCGATCTGGAAGCGCTCCTCGAGTCCTTCGAGCCCGTCCCACAGTCGCTCGCCGCGGCCGAGAACGATCGGGACGATGACCACATGCAGATGGTCGATCAGATCGGCGACCAGGAACTGGCGTACGGTGCTCGGCCCGCCGCCGATCCGCACATCCAGATCGCCTGCGGCCTCGCGCGCCTGACGCAGCGCCTCCTCGGGGGTGGCGTCGATGAAGTGGAACGTGGTGCCCCCTTCCATTTCCAGGGCGGGTCGGGGGTGGTGGGTCAGGACGAACACCGGCGTGTGGAACGGCGGGTTCGGTCCCCACCAGCCGGTCCACTCGTGGTTCTGCCACGGTCCGCGCTGCGGTCCGAACTTGTTGCGGCCCATGATTTCCGCGCCGATGCCCGCATTCCACGTACGGACCACGGCATCGTCGACTCCGGCGCCGCCGCCGGTCTTCCCTTGCATGGCGTGGAAGGTTCGTGTCGCGAAGAACCACTGGTGGAGCCGGTCGCCGGCGTGGCCGAACGGGGCGTCGAGACTCTGCCCCTCACCAGTGGCGAAGCCGTCCAGGGAGACGGCGAAGTTGTGGACCCTGACCCGTGACATGGAGTGTTCTCCCATCCACTTTAGTGATTGCGTATTGCAATCACAAGAACGGAGCGTAGCCTGGGTGCTTGCGGACCGCAATCACCCAGGGAGGTTGTCCATGCGAGAAGAACCGCGATCGGGGTGTGCGATCAACGCGGCGGTGGAGGCGCTCGGCGACAGGTGGAGCATCATCGTGCTGCGCGACATGATCTTCGGCGGCCGTCGGCACTTTCGCGATCTCCTCGCAAACTCGGAGGAGAGGATCGCGTCGAACATCCTCAGCAGCCGCCTCAAGTCCCTCGTTGCCGGAGGTCTCCTGACACATGAGGCGGCGGGGCGAGGGCGGCGAGGGACCTACAGTCTCACCGAGGCGGGCATCCAGACCGTTCCGATCATGGTCATGCTCGGCTCGTGGGGCCTGCGGCATCGCCCGACGACACCGGAGTTGAGCGTGCGGGCACGCCTGCTGGAGGAGGCCGGCCCGCCCCTTTGGGAAGACCTGATGGACGAGCTACGCGAGGCGCACCTGGGCATCCCGCGCCCGAACCCCGATCGCCCGTCGGCATCCCGACTCCTGCAGGAGGCCTACGAACGTGTCATGGCGGAGTCGACCTGACCCAGGAGCCGACCTGACCCAGGAGTCGACCTGACCCGCCTTCGCGGCCCCGCACACGGCACCCGCTTCTGGAAAACCCCGCCCGCCCCGGAGCGCGTCAAAGGTGGTCGGGGATCTCGGAGAACCTGCGCTGCGTCAGCGCCTGCACGCCGGCGAAGCCGTCGCCCACGCTGGCGGCCAGCCGCAGGTACGCGTCCCGCGTCGACTCCTGGAGCCGCTCGAGGTCGATCTCCGCGCCCTCCTCCAGGTGCGGGTCGTACGGCACCCGGATCACCGCCCGGCAGCGGGCGGCGAAGTGGGACTCGAGCTTGTCCAGGTCGATGGTCGACTTCGACCGGGGCCGTACGCTGCACAGCACCACGGTGGCGGACCGCACCAGGTCGTCGTAGTGGTGTGCCTCCAGCCAGTCGAGCGTCGCCGACGCGGCCCGCGCGCCGTCCACGGACGGCGAGCTCACCAGCACGATCTGGTCGGCCATGCCCAGCACGCCCGACATCGCCGAGTGCAGAAGGCCGGTGCCGCAGTCGGTGATGCAGATCGAGTAGAAGTTCTCCAGCACCTGCGCGACCGTGTGGTAGTCGTCGGCGCTGAACGCCTCCGACACCGACGGGTCGCGGTCGGACGCCAGGATCTCCAGTCGCGAGGGCGTCTGGGAGGTGAACGCCCTGATGTCCACATATCGCGTGATCTGCCCGCGCTCGTTCAGCAGGTCGCGTACGGTCGCCGCGGTCTCCAGCTCGACCTTGTCGGAGAGCGTGCCACGGTCCGGGTTGGCGTCGACCGCGATCACGCGATCGCCACGCACCTGGGCGAGCGTGGCCCCGAGGCCGACGGTCGTGGTGGTCTTGCCGACCCCGCCCTTCAGACTCAGCACGGCCACCCGGTGATGCCCGCCGGCCACCGGCGTCCTGGCCCGGTTCATGAGCTCGCGGCGGCGCCGTACCTCCGCCGGCTCGCCCGGCTTGATCAGCCCCGCCGATGCCCGGTACACGAACCGCCGCCACCCGGACCTGGGAGCGTTCCGCCGGCCCCGCAGCAGGCTGACCGGGTCGAGGCTGTCCGCGCTCGGCTTACCCGCCCCGGTCCCGCGCGCCGTCCCGCCGAACGGCGGGTTCGCCGCCGCCTGCCTGCGCCTCGGCTGGTACGGCTCACGCTCGCCTGAGGCCGCCCGGTCGCGCTGGTGCTGCTCGTGCTCGCGCTCAGCGCCCGGATCACGATCCCGATCGTTCCCCAAGGCGCCGCGGTCCCGGTCGCCGGCCGTGTCGCGGTCCCGCTCGTACGGCGCATGCTCCCGATCGGCCGGACCCGGTCCGTACGGCTCCCGCGCCTCGGCCTCCGGAACCGCCCTGAGCGGCCCAGTAGAACTGAGCGGCCCCGTAGAACTGAGCGGCCCCGTCGTGCTGAAGGGGCCAGTGGTGCTGAATGGTCCGGTAGGCCGGTCCTCGGAGAATCCGAGGGACTCGGCGTGGTCGGTCGGCTCGGTGGCGGACGGCCCGGCGAGGAAGGAGGACTTGACGACCTCGCCGGTATCGAAACTGGGATCGAAGCCGGTATCGAAGCCGGGGTTGAACTCCCCCGTCTCGAACTCTCCCGTCTCGGACTTCCCCGGGCTGTGCTCCCGGATGCCGAACTCTCCAGTGCCGAACTCCCCAGACGTGAAGAGCGGCCTGCCGTCCAGGGGGGTGGGCGCCCTGTCCTCGGAGGAGGTGAAAGGCGGCGTGCTCTCGGAGCCGGGGGAGGCCGAAGGGGAGGGGAAGTCAGCCGGGAAGGTCGGCGACAGCGGGGAGGAAGAAGCCGCGGACGAGGAGAACTGGCCGAAGCCGACCTCCTCCTTGGTGGGCGAGTCCGCGGACGCGGCGTTGGCCGGCGGATCCACCGGTACCGCCGGCTCCAGCCACCCTCGCAGCGGCTGCTCCTTCTCGGACTCGGCGGACTCCGAGAAGCCCGAAGAGCCGGACGACCCCGCCGAAGCCGAAGTCGAAGTCGAAGTCGGAGTCGAAGCCGGCGACTCCGACAGGTCCGACGAGGAAGACTTGTGCGACTTGTCGGCCTCACCGGCACCGAGGTCTCCGAAGGCCCCCAATCCGCCCAGACTGTACGAATCGGTGTCCGCCGGGGAGTACGCGAAGGCGCCGCGACCGAAGGCGGCCGTCGCGTCCGCGCCGGTGTCGTGCTCCGAAGCCTGGGCCTTGTCGACATCCGCCGCCGTCGGCGCGCCGTACATCCCGTCGGAACCCGTACCGCTGAAGAGCGGACCGGACAGGGCTCCGGACAGTGCTCCTGTCAGGGGGGAGTCGGACGGCACGAGCCGCCACGGGTCCGACGGGTACGGCGAGGCGCTCTCGGGCTCGGCGGGTGGCTGCTCGGCGCGCTGACCGCCGAACGGCCCACCGGACTGCGATGCCCCACGCCCAGTGCCGTGCCCGACGCCCTGCCCGGCCCCCTGGCCGCCGTCCTGACCACCGGCCTTCCCCGCGTTCTCATCGGGAGCCGGTGCGGGAGACTGCGGGGGACGCGCGAGGGTGGCCGAGGTCACGGCGCTCACCGCGATCTCCACCTCGTCGGGCATCTCCTTGATGGCGTCCAACCACGCGAGCTGGTCCTCGAGATGGGGATCCTCTCGATCATGTTTCGCCACCGGGTACCCCCTCGGGATGGGCTAATGGGGTAGCAAACACAATGCAGAGTAGCGCCATGTAATACGGTCAATGTGGGCAACTGTACGTTTCCCTGCCACGCTACTTTAGGTCACATGCGTGCCGTCGTGATTTCGGAGCCCGGTGACCCGGGGGTTTTGGTCTGGCAGGAACTCCCCGATCCGCGTCCGGCCCGAGGCGAGGTGGTCATCGACGTGGTCGCCTCGGCGGTCAACCGGGCCGACGTCCTTCAGCGCAGGGGCCACTATCCGCCGCCGCCGGGCGCTTCGGAGCTCCCCGGCCTGGAGTGCTCCGGCGTGATCGTGGAGGTCGGCGAGAACGTCGAGGGGTTTCGGACCGGGGACCAGGTCTGCGCGCTGCTCGCGGGCGGCGGGTACGCCGAGCGGGTCGCGGTGCCCTGGCAGCAGGTCATGCCGGTCCCTGCCGGGGTCTCGTTGATCGAGGCCGCCGCGCTCCCCGAGGTCGCCTGCACGGTCTGGTCGAACGTGTTCATGGCGGCCCGGCTGCGCAAGGGCGAGACGCTGCTCGTCCACGGCGGTGCGAGCGGCATCGGCACGCTCGCCGTCCAGCTCGCCAAGGCGTACGGCTCTCACGTGCTGGTCACCGCCGGAACGGCGGAGAAGGTCCGGCGCTGCCTCGACCTGGGCGCCGACGAGGCCGTGAACTACCGGGAGGAGGACTTCGCCGAGCGGTTCGCCGGCCGGGCCGACGTGATCCTCGACATCATCGGGGCCAAATATCTGCCACGGAACCTCGATGCTCTCGCCATCGGGGGGCGGCTCGTCGTCATCGGGCTGCAGGGCGGCGCGATGGGCGAACTCGATCTCGGCAGGCTGCTCGCCAGGCGCGCAACGATCATCGCGACCGGCCTGCGGGCCCGCTCGGTGGATGAGAAGGGGGTCATCTGCCGGGGTGTGGTGGACAACGTCTGGCCGCTGGTCGGGGCGGGAGCCATCCGGCCCGTCGTGCACGCCGCAGTTCCCCTGGCGGAGGCCGCCGACGCGCACCGGATGTTGGAAGCCGGTGAACATATTGGGAAAATCCTGCTGGTCCGGTGAGTGTAGGTTGGAGCGTGAGGCCCGAATCGCGAGCCAGCCGAGCGAATCAGGAGTGGTAACCGATCGATGAACGCAGACGAGAGCACCCCGCAGATCGTGGTCGTGGGACCCGACGGCCTCTCGATCTCCGGCGGCGACGGTGGCAACGGGGACGGGCATGAGGAGCGCTCCGTCGCCGACCTCGTCGAGCAGCCGGCGAAGGTGATGCGGATCGGCAGCATGATCCGCCAGCTTCTCGAAGAGGTGCGGGCCGCCCCCCTGGACGAGGCGAGCCGCTTGCGGCTGAAGGACATCCACCAGAGCTCCATCAAGGAACTCGAGGAGGGGCTCGCGCCGGAGCTCGTGGCCGAGCTCGAACGGCTGTCCCTGCCGTTCAGCGATGAGAACGGCACCCCGCCCAGCGACGCCGAGCTGCGGGTCGCGCACGCCCAGCTCGTCGGCTGGCTGGAGGGCCTGTTCCACGGCATCCAGACCACGCTGTTCGCGCAGCAGATGGCGGCGCGGGCCCAGTTGGAGCAGATGCGCCGCGCCCTGCCGGGCGGCATGCAGCAGCCGGGGCACGACGACGGCAACCGCGTCGGCGGCCCCTACCTCTGATCACCGCTGGACCCGAAGAGGTCTTCCAGCACCAGGGCGACTCCGTCGTCGTTGTTGGCCGCCGTCACGTGATCGACGGCGGCCAACACGTCGGGGTGGGCGTTCGCCACCGCGTACGCCGTACCGGCCCATGTCAGCATCGGCAGGTCGTTGGGCATGTCGCCGAAGGCCACCACCTCCGTCGGCCTGATCCCCCGCTCGCCGGCCAGCGCCGCGAGCGCCGTCGCCTTGGTCACGCCGCGGGCGCTCATCTCGATCAGCGCGTGGCCGCTCGAATGGGTCGGCGTCACCAGGTCCCCGACACACTCGAGGGCCTGGCGGTGCAACTCGTCCGGGTCCATCGAGGGATGCTGCGCGAGCAGCTTCGCGCACGGTCGCGAGGCGAGCGCCGCCGACGCGGTCACCCGCACGCCGTACGCCCTCCGGGAGTCCCAGCGGTCGAGCACATAGCCGGCCTCGTGGGCGAAGCCTCCCTCGTACTCCACGGAGAACGCCAGCCCGGGCAGGCGCGTCCTGAGCCGGACGATCGACTCCTCCAGGACGGCCGGCTCGATCAGACGCGCCTCGACGATCTCCTCGGTGTGCAGGTCGTAGACGAGCGCTCCGTTGGCGCAGATCGCCAGCCCGTGATGCCGTACGGCTTCCGCGACGCTGTGCATCCATCGGGGCGGCCGCGCCGTGACGAAGACCAGCGTGCCGCCCGCCTCCTCCACCCTGGCGAAGGCGGCGGCCGTACGGGGAGAGACCGTGCCGTCGGAACGCAGGGCCGTGCCGTCGAGGTCCGTGGCGACAAGGCGGGGGAGATTCATGCAGGTTCCCGTTCACACACCGTGGCTGACCCGACTGGCGGTTGCCCTTCCGGGCACGAGGGTACCCGTGGGGGACGACAGAACGGATTTCGTCGTCGCGGCCGGGACATCCGGTAGGGTGTTCGACGTGCGGGACGAAGGGCTAGGCCCGGACTCCCGAGCCATCACGACTGACACGATTGCCATGGCGCCACGGTCTGACGTCGTCGGACACGGCGCACGTCCGCAGGTGGAAGCGGCGAACGCCGCACCGCGGGCGTACGGCTCCGAGCCGGGAACCCCTCGAGTTATCACACTGGTCAGGGCGGCGCGGACGGAAATCCTGCCCTTTGGGACTTGGGAGTGCGCCGAATAGTGTTAGATGTGTAGGCGTTGTATTAGCTGTTCCCGTAGCGAAAACCAGTTTGACTGTATGAGCCACCCGGGGAGCTGTGCGACACGCCGGGGTCCACGAGGTGTGGTCCCCAAGATTCACTTCCTTAGGGAGAACGTTAAATGGCTCAGGGAACCGTCAAGTGGTTCAACGCTGAGAAGGGCTTCGGCTTCATCGCTCCGGACGGCGGGGAGCCCGACGTCTTCGTGCACTTCTCCGCCATCACCGGTAGCGGCTACCGCAACCTGGAGGACGGCCAGCGGGTGGAGTTCGAGGTCATCGCGGGCCCGAAGGGCCCCCAGGCGTCGAACGTCCGGGGCCTCTGACCGGGAGCCGCACCCACCAAACGTGTCTGACTGACTCAGGGCACTCATAGAAGGCGGGGCCTCGCTGACGCGGGCCCCGCCTTCGCCATTCCGGCAGACGTCATGAAGCATTCATGGCCGGTCTTCCCGAACATGACGATTGGGTTCCTGACCCGATCTGTGGGCGTCGACACTCAGACCGGTCAGGATATGTCCAGGTCAGGGCCGTTTTAGGCGAAAGACCTTGACCAAGCGGTAACTACCGGGATTCCGGCCGGAGGACGTCGAGCCCCACGTACGGCCGTAGGGCCTTGGGCACGACCACGGAGCCGTCGGCCTGCTGGTGGTTCTCCAGGATGGCCACGATCCACCGGGTGGTCGCGAGCGTGCCGTTCAGCGTGGCCACGTTCCGCGGCCTGCCGTCCTCGTCCCGGTAGCGCACGCGCAGCCGCCGCGCCTGGAAGTCCGTGCAGTTCGACGTCGAGGTCACCTCGCGGTAGCGGCCCTGGCTCGGCAGCCATCCCTCGCAGTCGAACTTCCGCGCCGCCGACGTGCCCAGGTCCCCGCCCGCGACGTCGATCACCCGGTAGGGCAGTTCGACCTTGGCGAGCATCTCCTTCTCCCATTCGAGCAGGCGTAGATGCTCCTCGTGCGCCTGGTCGGGGTGGCAGAAGGAGAACATCTCCACCTTGTCGAACTGGTGGACCCGGATGATGCCGCGGGTGTCCTTGCCGTACGACCCGGCCTCGCGGCGGAAGCAGGACGACCAGCCGGCGTACCGCATCGGCAGCGAACGGGCGTCGAGGATCTCCTCGGAGTGGTAGGCCGCCAGCGGCACCTCCGACGTGCCGACCAGGTAGAGGTCGTCCTCGGGCAGACGGTAGATCTCCTTGTCGTGGGCGACGTGGAAACCGGTGCCCTGCATCGCCTCCGGCTTCACCAGCACCGGTGTGATCATCGGAGTGAACCCGGCCTCGATCGCCTGCTGCATCGCCATGTTGAGCAGGCCGAGCTGCAGGCGGGCGCCGACGCCCTTCAGGAAGAAGAACCGCGCGCCGGAGACCTTCGCGCCGCGCTCGACGTCGATCGCGCCGAGCAGCTCACCCAGCTCGAGGTGATCGCGGGGCTCGAAGTCGAACGACGGCCTCTCGCCGATCTCCTCCAGGACGACGTAGTCGTCCTCGCCGCCCTCCGGGGCGCCCTGCTCGACGATGTTCGGCACGTTCTGCAGCACCGTGTCGAGCTCGGTCGCCAGCTTCTCGGCCTCGGCCTCGGCGGCCTTCACCTGCGCGGCCAGCTCCTTGGCCCGGTCGAGCAGCGCCTGCCGTTCGTCCCCGGAGGCCCGGGAGACCGACTTGCCGACGCTCTTCTGCTCGGCGCGCAGCGACTCGAAGCCGGTCAGCGCGGCCCGATGCCGCTCGTCGAGCGACAGCAGGGTGTCGACGACCGAGTCGTCTTCGCCGCGGGCGCGCTGCGACGCCCGGAGCCGGTCAGGGTTCTCACGAAGGGTACGCAGGTCAATCACGGATCAAAGGCTACCGGAGCGGGTCGGCCTCCCGCTCTCACACGCGACCCGCCCGGATGCGGCTCAGCCAGTCGGCGGCCTCGGCGAAGTCCGCATCCGCCGTACCTCGCCTGACCTGCGGGGCGACCGCGTCGGCCCGCGGATAACTGCCGAGGAAGCGCACGTCGGAGGAGAGCCGGTGCAGGCCCGAGATGGCCTCGCCGACCCGGGCGTCCGAGACGTGGCCCTCACAGTCGAAGTGGAAGAAATAGTGGCCGATGCCGTCACCGGTCGGACGCGACTCGATGCGGGTGAGGTTGACGCCGCGCACCGCGAACTCGCTCAGCATCTCCAGCAGCGCGCCGGGGTGGTCGTCCTGCAGGAAGACGACCAGCGACGTGCGGTCGGCGCCGGTGGGCTCGGGCAGCAGGCCGGGCGGGCTCACCCGGATGAACCTGGTCACCGTGTCGGAACGGTCCCCGATGTTCGAGGCGATCGCGGTGAGACCGTAGTATTCGCCGGCGATGGCCGGGCTGATCGCCGCGTCGTACGGCGAGCCGGGCGCGGCGACCTCCTGCGCGGCGCCGGCCGTGGAGGCCGCCGCGACCACGACGGCGCCGGGCAGCTCCCGCTCGATGAACCCGCGGCACTGGGTGTGCGCGGCGGGATGGGTGGTCAGCCGCTTGATCTGCGCCAGCTCGGTGCCCGGCCGGACCAGCAGGGTGAACTCGACGGGCAGCAGCAGCTCGCCGGTGACGAGAAGCGGCGGTCCCCAGGCCAGCTCGTCGAGGGTCTGCGTGATCGCCCCCTCGACCGAGTTCTCCAGGGGGACGACGGCGCCGTCGGCGGTCCCGCTGCGAGCGGCCTCGAGCGCGGCCGTGACATTGGCGTACGGCACGCCCTCGACGTCGGGCGCCAGGAGCCGCAGCGCCGCCTCACAGAAGGTGCCCCGAGGACCGAGGTAGGCGAGCTTCGACATGCCATCCAGGTTATCCCCGCCTGACCCCCGGGTGAGTGCATTCGGACACGCGGCGGGTATGGCGGGGGAGCCGGAAGCCGAGCAGCCAGACGAGGACGATGGCGCCCAGGCCGAAGGCGTTCTGCACGATCTTCCCGATGACCGGACTGAACACCGGAATCTCCAGCGCCTTGATCGACACGCCCCACCACGGGATGGGCAGCACGTAGTAGAGCCACACGCCCCCGGCGACCACCAGTCGCATCCGATCACGGCCCGCGCCGACCAGCGCGGCGAGCACGACCACCACCCAGGCCAGGTGGTGGATCCACGCCACCGGCGACAGCAGTACGGCCATCAGCCCGGTCAGCGCCACCCCGGTCAGCCCGTCGCCGTCCCGGAAGGCCCGGCGGGCGTGGCGGAAGCCGTACCAGCCGATGACGGCCACGGCGGCGAGCCAGATGACCTGGGTCAGCGGGCCGGGCAGGTAGAGCCTGAGCAGCATGCCGCGCAGCGACTGGTTGGTCGTGGCGGCGTTCGCCCCCAGGCGCTCGGAGTCGAGCAGCGCGCCGAACCAGAAGTCCCGCGCGTCCTGCGGCATCACCAGGAACGGCAGCAGCGTGAGCAGGGCCGCCGTGAACGTCGCCATGAAGAACGCACGCCGCTGCTCGGGATCGCCGTTCCGGCGCGGGAACCCGGTGACGGCGAGATAGATCAGGAAGACTCCCGGGGTGAGCTTCACGGCCGTCGCCAGGCCGATCAGCATCCCGCGCGGCCAGCGCGGCCCGCATGCCAGGCAGTCGACCAGGCACAGCGCCAGGAGGAAGAGATCCACCTGGCCGAACCGCACCTGGTCCCTGATCGGCATCAGATAGATGCACGCGGAGGTCAGTACGGCGACAAGCAGCGGTACGGCGGCCGCCCCGCCCAGGAAGCCACCGAAGAAGCCACCGGGGAAGCCACTGAGGAGGCCGCGCGGACGGCCCTGTCGTGGGCCGAGCGGCGTCCTGAGCCCCTCGAAGAGGGGACGGAAGGCGAGCCGGACCGTGACGACGAGAACGGCGAAGATGGCCGTCGTCCACACCCACTGGGCCGCCGGCCATGAGATCAGGGCGAGCGGCACCGCCAGCATCGCCCCGATCGGCGGGTAGGTGAACGGCAGAAGCTGCGGCGCCGGGGTGATCACCCCGTAGACGGGCAGCCCGCGCAGGATCGCCGTTCCGCCCGTACGGTAGACGTCCAGGTCCACCAGCCGCTGGTCTTCGGGGTTGGTCAGCCAGTACGCGACCAGGGGGGCCGCGGCCAGGGCGATGGCCGCGAGGGCGAGGGCCCAGGCCCACACGGGCCGCACGGTCGTCCGGCCGGTCGTCATGGAACCGGTCGTCATGGAAAGGGAGGCTACCGTGGGGCTTCCCGTTCCTGTCGTCGCACACCAGAGCTGAGGAGTCCGGACAGTGCCTGCCAACCGGTCCACGTCATGGCGGACGAGGCGATCCGCGGCGGTGCTGGTGACGGCGCTGCTGGCCTGCCTCATCGCCGTGGGTCTCCCGTCACCGGCCGGAGCGACGGAGGCCGCCGCCGAGGCTTCCATGCGGGGTCAGGTCGTCGTGATCGGGGTGCCCGGCCTCCGCTGGGACGACCTCGATCCGGTGAACACGCCCACCCTGTGGGACCTCGCGGCGCGGGGTGGTACGGCCTCGCTGTCCACGAGGACCATCCCCTCCGAGGGATATTCGATCACCTGTCCGGTCGCCGGATGGCTGACCGTCTCGGCCGGGCAGCGTGCGGGGGCCGCGAGGCCCGCTGACCGGCACAGGGCCTGCGGCGCCGCCCCGACACCTGTGATGGCCGGGGACGGGTCGGGTTCGGCCACGATTCCGAACTGGCCGGAGTTCGTCGCCTTCCAGAAATCGAGCTCATACCGGGCGCGCATCGGACTTCTCGGGCAGACGATCGACGCGGCGGGCGGGAAGATCGCGGCGATCGGCCCGGGAGCGGCACTCGCCGCCGCCGACGAAAGCGGAAAAGTCCAGAAGTACGCGGCGACTGCCGCCGAGCTGCCGGACCTCACCCCGTACACGGCGGTCTTCGCCGAGGCGGACCAGATCACCAGGGAGTGGTTGGCCCGCCAAGGAGCCGATCTCCCACCCGACGTCCGGAGAAGCGCGGTCGCCGCCGCCGACCGGACCGTCCGAGACGTGCTCTCCCGCGTCTCCCCCTCGGCCCCCTCGGCCCCTGAAACCACGGCCGCTGGGACCACCGTGCTCGTCGCCGGACTGTCGGACGCCGACGCCACCGCGCACCTCCACGTCGCCATCGCCACCGGCACCGGCGCGCCTGGGCCGTACGGGCGGGGGTGGCTGACCGCGAGCTCCACCCGTCAGGACGCGCTGGTCACGATCACCGACCTGACCGCGACCGTGCTGCGCGTGCTCGGCCTACAAACGCCGAAGGAGGTGGTCGGCAAGCCGTGGCGCGGCGGCGACGACGCGCCCGATGGCACCCTCGGTGACACGGGGGAGGCGGTGGCCCGTCTCGCCGACGCCGATCTGGCCGGTCAGGTGCTGAGGCAGGTGCGGGAGCCGTTCTTCATCGCGCTCGTCGCCGTACAGCTGCTCTTCTACGGCCTGGCCGCCGTCGTGGTACGTGGGCGTCGGCGGAGGCTCGCCTCCGTCCAGGCGGTGGCGGTGGTCAGCGGCGCGCTGCCGATCTCGGCGTTCCTCGCCCAACTTGTGCCGTGGTGGAGTTTCGCCCACCCGATGCCCGCGCTGATCGGCACGATCCTGGCCTTCGCGGGCCTGATCGCCGGGCTCGCGTTCGCCGGGCCGTGGCGAGGGCACGTCCTCGGGCCGCTCACCGTCGTCGCCGCGGTGAGCTCGCTGGCACTGCTCGTCGACGTCATGACCGGGTCGAGCCTCCAGGTGAACGCGGTGAGCGGCTACGAGCCCGTGACGGGTGGGCGGTTCTACGGTTTCGGCAACATGGCGTACGCCGTCTACTCGACCGGCACGATCCTGCTGCTCGCCGGAGTCGCGCACGCGCTGCGCCGACGCAGGCGGGTCGCCGTCGCCGGGTGCCTCGCGTACGGCCTGCTCGCGATCGTCGCGGACGGCTGGCCGGGCTGGGGCGCCGACTTCGGCGGGGTGCCGTCGTTCGTCCTGGGGGTGGCGGTGTTCCTGCTGCTGTTCACCGGGCGGCGGGTGTCCGCCGCGAGGCTAGCGATCATCGCGCTGGCCGGAGCCGGGCTCATCGGGCTGATCGCGGTCGCGGACTGGCTGCGCCCGGCCGACCGGCGGACCCACCTGGGCGCGTTCGTACAGCAGGTGATCGATGGCGAGGGCGGCTCGGTCATCGGGCGAAAGCTCGCCGCGATGCTGCACACGCTGGGCAATCTGCCGCTGACGCTGCTCTCGCTGGCCGCGCTCGCGTTCCTGTTCCTCGTGCTGTCGCGGCCGTCCCGGTGGGGCGCCTCCGCGCTCAGTCAGGCGTACGGCATGGCGCCGGAGTTGCGGGCCGGCCTGTTCGGCGCGCTGACCGCGGCCCTCGCGGGATTCCTGCTCAACGACTCGGGGATCGCGATCCCGGCGATGGCCCTGACCGTCGCCGTGCCGCTCACACTGGCCGCGTCCGTCCGGGCACTCCGGCTCGCCGCCGCCGAGCCGTCACCCACGCCAGGGCCAGCAGACCGATCGTCAACACGAGCAGGATCGCCGGCACCACCTGCGACCTGACCACGTCGACCAGCCAGCCCAGGTCGGGCGGCTGGTCGCGCTGACGTGCCGGAAGGTAGCCGAGCGACAGCACGGCCAGCCGCGCCACCAGGAACGCGTCCAGCCACGAGGCGCGGACCAGAGCGAGCAGCGCGAAGGCCAGCCCGTCGTACCAGGGCAGGGCGTACGGCGTGGCGAACAGCCACGCCACGACGAAGATGAGCGCCACCATCGGACCCGCTCCGGGGTCACCGCGGCCGAGGCTCCGGAGCAGGAGGACGGCGAGCACGGCCAGCAGAAGCAGCGAACCGGCCTGGATCCAGATGTGGTACGCCCCGGACCCGAAGACGGCCTGCAGTGCCTGCTTGACGAGCTTCCACGGCGTGGCGAGCGACACGGTCCTGCTCGCGTCGCGCACCCGGTCGAGCGCGTGCGGTCCGGCCGCCCAGTAGGCCGCCGACACGGTTGCCAGCGCCGACCCGGCGACGAGGGCCAGCCGGGCAGGACGTCGCCTCAGCTCCCAGGCAGGCCCGAGGGCGACCAGCCCCGTCGTGACCTTCACCGCGATCCCCGCGCCGAGCGCCACCCCCAGCGGCACCGCCAGTGGCACGGCGAGGGCTCGGCGGTTTCTCATCGCCACGAGGGCGAGCATCGCGGCCACCACGGGTGCGATCGCCAGCGTGTCGAGGTGCATGCCGGCCACCAGGTGATAGACGAGCAGCGGATTGGCCGTCCAGAGAAGGGCGGCGCGGCGCTGCCGTACCGGATCGTCCCGGGTGAGGCGGTGCAGCAGCAGCCCGGTTGCGATGAACGCGGCCGCGTTGACGAGCGCCAGCACGAACACCGTCAGCCGGACCGAGTCGCCGCCGAGGTGGCTCGCCAGGGCCTGCACCGCCGTCGCCACCGGGCCGTAGACGCTGGGAGTGCTGCGCCACTCCTCGACCGCGCCGGCGACCGGGTCGGCCGGCAGGTCGGCGGGCACGGTCACGTACGGGTCGTGGCCGAGTGCGGCGATCCTGCCGTACGCCGCGTAGTTGAGGTGATCGGACGAGCCGGAGGGCGGCAGGAAGGCCAGCACCCCGGCGGCCAGACACCCCGCGATCAGGAGATGACGGGCGGGGGGCATCCGCCGTACGGAGAGCAGCCCGGCGGCGAGACCGATCGCACCGAGGACGATGGCGGCGGCGGCGATCCCGATGACGAGATGACCGTCGGGGGACAGGCCGAGCGAGTACGGCGGCTGCCAACCCGATCCGCTCAGGCCGTCCGCGAGCTCCGGCACCGGCCTTCCCGGGCCGTCGGCGAGCTCCGGCACCGGCCTTCCCGGGCCGTCGGCGAGCTCCGGCACCGGCCTT
>NZ_BOOG01000076.1 GCF_016863115.1 Sphaerimonospora thailandensis | reverse complement strand
GTAGGAGGTCGCGAGCCGGACTCCTGGCAGGCGGAACGTCTCCCACATGGCCGGTGTCACGTGGACGAGGTTGGTGTAGATCTCGACCTCCATTCCGGCGTCGAGCGCGTGTCGGACGAGCTGGGGCATCGCTGGGTGCAGCGTCGGCTCACCTCCGATGAACTGCCCCATTTTCGCGCCAGCCTCACGAGTCTGTGAGATGACGCGCTGCCAGTCGGCGACGGTCATCGTCCCGTGGCTGCCATCGGGGCCGGACGAGGCGTAGCAATGATTACAGGCGAGCTGACACTTTTCCGTAATCTCCCACCAGGCGAAGTCGAGGAGATCGAGGCTCTGCAAAGTACCTCCCGCGCGTTCTGAGAGCCGCTAAGAGCACGCCCTATTGCAGCCGTGCCTTCCGACGCTTGCATCACATCGGTCCTGGCTTCGACGTTAAGGCGGGATCGGACAGGGCACCATGAGTAGTGGAAGTTCGACGTACGACACACACGCCGGTGTGATGAAAATGCCCCCAGTGATTACCGGGGGACTTTTCTGTGCGTTGTAGTCCGACTAAAAATCGAACTCGCCGCGCTTGGCTCCGTCCAGGAATGCGTCCCAAACGCTCGCGGTCACCACGAAAGGCACCTGACCTGGGCGTTCGGTGTCACGAATCGCTACACGTCCCCCGGACAGAGGGGCGACCTCAATGCAGTCTCCTCCGTTGGATCCGCTCTTGCTGGCCTTGCGCCAATCGGCGGTCCTCAATTCCTCGTTCAGGTCCACGTCTTTGCTGCCTTTCTGATCAGCTCGATAGACACATGCTGGGGGTGTGCCTCGGCTCGTATGGCGTCGTATCGCACATGGAGGGCCTCGACATTTTCCGACCGGTCGGTCACCTGGCCATCTCCGGCGGATTCGAGATACACGGTATCCGGACTTCCGGAAAGCTGCGCGATGACGAAGCCGCCGAGGAGTCCCGTGGTGGCTCCCAAGGCCAAGGGGACCACTTGGACAGCTATGCGGGGACTCTCGGCCATCTCGGACAAGCGTTCGAGTTGCCGGCGCATCACGTCCCGGCCTCCGATAGGGCGATGCAATACGCCTTCATCGAGTACTACCCAGAACATCGGGGGATTCGAGCGGGAAAGGATGATCTGACGCTCAAGTCGCGCCTGTACGGCCTTCTCTGCCTGTTCGTCCGTGACACCTGGCTCGCCTCGCAGCACCGCGCGGGCGTACTCCTCGGTTTGTAGCAGGCCGGGGACGAGGAGCGGCTGCCACGTTCGAAGGGTGTGGGCCTCCTGTTCGATGTCCAGCCATTCGCGGAACCATCTGGGGCTCGCCTCGCGGCTGATGAGAGGCCAAAGGCGCAGTAGCTCGCCGTTGGCTCCCAGGGCTTCGTCGCAGCGCTCGACAAAGTCCCTGCTTGGGGGTCGCTGGGCTCTCTCGATGAAGCCGACCAGGCTTGGGCTGAACCTGATCCTGTCGGCCAACTGCTCCTGCGACCAGCCGACATTCTTTTGGGATTGCCGGCTGAGCGAACTGGTCACTAATGCGATCGTGCATACCGATTCCGGAATCGCACCGGACGGGCTGGTCACCGTGTATCTGGCTGCCGGGTGCGGGAGGGTGCACGTCGAAGTGATCGATGAAGGATCGGCAACCAGTACTCCCGTGGTGCGTCAGGTGCACGACGACAGCGACGGTGGGCGGGGACTGTGGATGCTTGATCTCATGGCTACCGCCTGGGGATCTCACCTGGATGACGAAGCAGCAGGGGTCGTGTGGTTCGAGATCGCCCACGGTGCCGCCTGAACCCCGAGACACAAGGGTCCACATAGACACAGAGAGCGCAGCGACTGGCGCCGTTGTGGAGCACTACCAAGGGGCCGCATCAGCGGGTGGCCGCCTCGGCGTCGCCGTGCCCAAAGCAGTTCATCGAGCTCACGCCCGCCTGGCCGCCCAGCCGATCATCCATTCCCTAGAGACACGCCACAAGACGAATCCGTTCTCCTGGCCGGTCTTGTCCAGCCGCCCCGACCGTCATGGCGCCTTTGCGGCCTCTGTCTGGGACACAGGCCTCTGTGTGCATACACAGGCATCTGTTTGCCTGCCAGCGTCTCTGTCGGACGCAGATGGCGGCGCTATCCATACAGAGCTTCTCTCAAGGCCGTGGAACAGGGACGTCGAGGTGGCGGTGCTGTCGAGTGGGTTGAGAGCCCACCATGAGACCGTCGCCGGCATCGGTGGCATTTCTACGGTCCCGCCATGGAGCATGGCTGATGATCGGTTGGGCTCGGCTATGTAGTTGTGTACTATGTTCACGAGTCGATCAGGTCTCATTTCCGCTGAAGGGTTCTTTCGCATGGCGATATGACGGTGTCGTCCAGTGACACCATGTGTATCCGCCCTTGCAAGTCCCGCCACCCCATGATGGAGACCCCGGCGAAGGGAACGCGAGCATGGCCCCGGTGCATCATGAGAAGGTTTTTGAGGACGCCATCGAGTCGGCTCTGCTCAAGCGGGGGTGGGGTAGGGGCTCGAACGAGCTGTTCGACCATGCGCTCGGTCTGAACCCAACCGAGTTGCTGCACTTCGTCCAGGCGACCCAGCCCAAGCAATGGACTCGCCTGGTCACCCTGCAGGCTGGGGATGAGGCGGGGGCAGCGCGGCGGCTGGCGGAGGTCGTGGCCAAGACGATCGACGCCGACGGGGCGCTCGAGGTCCTCCGGCACGGCGTCAAGGACCGGGGCATCACGTTCCGGATCGCCTACTTCCGGCCGGCCCACACGATCGCCGCCGACGCGCTGGAGCCGTACGAGAAGAACATCCTGAGCGTGGTGCGGCAGTTCCGCTACGCGGCCACGGGCAACGACTCGGTCGATCTGGCGCTGTTCGTCAACGGCATCCCCGTCGCCACCGCCGAGCTGAAGAACGACCTCACCGGGCAGACGGTCGAGGACGCCAAGGAGCAGTACAAGGCGCGCGACCCCAAGGAGCTGGTGTTCGCGAAAAGGACGCTGGTTCACTTCGCGGTCGACCCGAAGCTGGTGTTCCTCACCACGCGGCTGGCCCGCGAGCAGACGCGGTTCCTTCCGTTCAACCAGGGGACGGGCGGCCCGGGCAACAAGGGCGGCGCGGGCAATCCCCAAACCAGCGCGACAGGCACCTACCAGACGGCGTACCTGTGGGAGCGGATCTGGGCGTCGCACACCTGGCTTGACCTGCTCAAGCGGTTCCTGCACGTGGAAGACGAGGACGTGAAGAAGGGCCGGGGGCGCAGGCCGCAGCCCGGGAAGGCGCACAAGCTGCCGCTGATCTTCCCGCGCTACCACCAGTGGCACGCGGTGCGCGAGCTGACCACGCACGCCCGCCGGTACGGCTCGGGCCACAACTACCTGATCGAGCACTCGGCCGGGTCGGGCAAATCCAACACCATCGCCTGGCTCGCCCACTCGCTGTCCAACCTGCACACCTCCCACAGCCTGGCCGAGATCGCTCCGGAGGCGTTGGAGATGGGCTATCAGCCGAACCATCCGGTGTTCGACAAGGTCATCGTGATCACCGACCGTGTCGTCCTGGACCGGCAGCTGCAGGAGACGATCTACCAGTTCGAGCACACGCCGGGCGTCGTACAACGCATCGACCAGGACTCCGCGCAGCTCGCCGAGGCGCTGCAGGGCGAGACCGCACGGGTCATCATCACCACGCTGCAGAAGTTTCCGTACATCCTGCAGCGCGTGGAGGGCCTGCGCGGGAAGCGGTTCGCGGTGATCGTGGACGAGGCGCACTCCTCGCAGTCCGGCGAGGGCGCGGCGGCGCTCAAGCGGGTGCTGCGGCGGCTCGGCAGCGACGAGATCGATGAGGACGGCAACCTGCTGACCGCGAGCGCGCTGGCCCGGGGCAGGCATGACACCCTGTCGTACTTCGCGTTCACCGCGACGCCGAAGCCCAAGACGCTCACACTGTTCGGCACGCCGGGCCCGGACGGCAGGCCGCGGCCGTTCCACATCTACTCGATGCGGCAGGCGATCGAGGAGGGCTTCATCCTCGACGTGCTGAAGAACTACATCACCTACCAGACGCTGTGGCGGTTGATGAGCCAGGAGCCGGACGACCGGCAGGTGGAGCGGCGTAAGGGACAGGCGATGCTGGCCAGGTTCGCCGAGTTGCACCCGACCAGCATGCAGCAGCGGGCACAGATCATCGTCGAGCACTTCCGCCGGCACACCGCGCCGCAGATGGGCGGCCGGTCCAAGGCGATGGTGGTCACCCGCTCGCGCGAGCACGCTCTGCGGCTCGGCCAGGCGATCCGTGACTACGTCGAGGTGAACGGCTACCCCAACTGCGGCACGCTGATCGCGTTCTCACAGAAGCTGACGGTGACGGACGAGAACGGGGTCGAGCACGAGTACACCGAGGCCGGGCTGAACGGATTCGGCGAGAAGGAGCTGCCGGACCGGTTCGCCTACTGCCGGGCCGACGACACCTCACCGCCGGCGGCCGACAAGCCCGAATATCGGATCCTCGTGGTCGCGGACAAATACCAGACGGGCTTCGACCAGCCGCTGCTGACCACGATGTACGTGGACAAGAAGCTGGCCAGTGTGGCGGCGGTGCAGACGCTGTCCCGGCTGAACCGGACCCACCGGCTGAAGTCGCAGGGCGACATCTTCGTGCTGGACTTCGCCAACAAGGCCGAGGACATCCAGGCCGAGTTCCAGCCGTTCTACGAGGGCACGGCGGCCGAGGAGATCGACCCCAACCTGCTCTATCGCCGGGCGGCAGGCGTACATGGGCATGCCCTGCTCGTGGTGTCGGAGATGCAGGCGCTGGCCGAGGCGTACCTGCAGGCCGAGCGGGTGTCGGCGACGCAGCGCGACTGGGAGAAGGCCCATGCCGCTCTCTACCGCTTCACCGAGCCGGCCGTACGCCGGTTCGAGGAGCGGCAGCGGCAGGACGCGGAGACCGGCGACGACTCGGCCGAGCAGTTCCGTGCCGACCTGCGGGGCTTCGTGCGGCTGTACGGGTTCCTGTCGCAGGTCGTGCCGTACACCGATGACGACCTGGAGCGGCTGTATCTCTTCGGCAGGTTCCTGCTGAACCGCCTGCCGCGCCGCGAGGACCCCGCGGTGGACATCGGCGAGGTCGATCTCACCCACCTGCGCATCAGCAAGACCGGCGAGCACGACGTCAGCCTGACGCCCGTGCCCGGCGGGGAGGTGACGCTGCCCGCGCCGTCCGGGGAGAGTTCGGCCGCGGCCGAGCCGGAGATGACGTCGCTGCACGCGCTGATCGCCGCCGTCAACGACAAGTACGGCCTGGGCCTCTCCGATGCCGATCAGATCTGGGTGGAGCAGCAGTTCCAGGAGGCCGTCGGCAACGAGTCGCTGAAGGTGGCCGCGCTCGTCAACGACGAGGCGAACTTCGGCGAGGTCTTCGCCGACCACCTGGAGAAGGTCGTCGTCGACCGCCACACCGGAAACACCAACCTGGTGCAGCGCTTCTTCGACGACTCGCTGTTCCGGTCGAGGATCACCGACCTGGGCCGCAAGCAGGTGTACCGAATGATCCGCGAAAGCAACGACCTTGAGTGATACGCCAGTGATATAAGCGTGATCATGGATGCGGGCACGGTCGTCGGGGAACGGTACCAGCTGGTCTCACGCTTGGGCGAGGGCGGCTACGGCGAGGTCTGGAAGGGCTTCGACCAGTCGCTGGACCGGCATGTGGCTGTCAAGTTCATTCGCGCGGAGAAGTTCCCACTCCAGGAAGAGCTGGACGAGGCCGAGCAGCGGTTCCGCCGGGAGGCCCGGGTCACCGCCAAGCTCCGGCATCCGGGGGTGCCGATCGTCTACGACGTCGGCACCCACGAGACGTCGCTGTTCCTGGTGATGGAGCTGGTCGACGGATATCGCATCGATCACCTGATCGACGAGCACGATCCCCTGCCGGTGGCCTGGGCCGCGGCGATCGGCGCCCAGGTGTGCGCGGTGCTGACCGTCGCGCACGCCCAATCGGTGATCCACCGGGACCTCAAGCCGGTGAACCTCATCCTCTGCGCCGACGGCACGGTCAAGGTGCTCGACTTCGGCATCGCCGCCGTCCTGGACCCCGGGGCGACGGTGATCACTCGCCTCGGGGAGGGGGTCGGCACCTTCTGCTACATGGCGCCCGAGCAGGCCATCACGGGGAAGGCGGACGCGCGCAGCGATCTTTACGCGCTGGGCTGCGTGTTGCACGAGTTGCTGGCCGGGCGGCGGGTCTTCGAGTCGGCGGTCCCACAGGCCGAGCTGGCCCGGCATTACTCCGAGGCGCCCCCGCGGCTGCGGTCGCTACGGGCGGACGTTCCGACGGGGTTGGAAGACCTCGTCCTGTCACTGCTGGCCAAGAACCCCGCCGACCGGCCCGCGTCCGCCGCGGAGGTCTACGAACGGCTGTTGCCGTACGTGACGGCGCTGCCGCCGCTACCCGGTGCGACGACCGCTGCGCCCGCACCTGACCCCGGCCGGATGTACGCCGTGGTGGCCGAACGTATCGCCGAGACCGCCCTCGTCGGTCCACCGATCCCAAGTCAGCCGACCCCACCCGCATCGAGGCTGTCGAGGAACGAACTGATCGCGGCCAAGAAGCAGGCGGAGGGCCTCGCGATCGACGGGCGGCTCAGCCAGGCGATCGAGGTGCTGAAGGACGCCGTTTCCGCCTGCGCCGCCCTGCCCGCTGAGCGCCAACTGCTGATCGCGCTGCGGATGGATCTGGCGAACGCGCGATTCGGAGCGCGAGACTACGCGGCGGCGCTGCGCGACTTCGAGGGCGTGCTTCCCACACTTGCCGACATGCTCGGAGTCCGGCATCACGCGGTCTTCGACTGCCGATACAACCAGGCGCTGAGCATGGCGGCTCTCGGCCGCAACGAGGCCGCGCTCAGCCGGATGACGGCCCTGCTCGCCGATGCCCGGGTGACCCTGGGTGAATCCGATCCCTTCCCCCTGCTGCTCCGCCGGGAGATCGCCGCGCTCCTGATCAAGCTGGGGGAGCGGCGGCAGGCCGTCACCCTCCTGTGCGCGTTACTCCCCGAGATGATCGCGGTCCTGGGCGTCGACGACGCCGAGACCCGGCAGGCCCAGACCCTCCTGGAGAACCTGGAACGCCTCGACGACCCCGGCCACGAAATAACGGGTTGCTAGGAGGCGTCTTACCTCCGCCGGGTGGAGTTCTCTCTATCCGGGTTGTGCTTTCCTCCGCTGTGGCCGGCCACGCGGGTTCCGGCTGCCCGCTGCATCCATTCCATCTCTGTTACGTTCCGTGTCGCTCAGGCAACCATGCGTACCATCGGAAGTAGGGAGAGATCGAGAGGATGGCGGCCAGATGGCGCGCCGGTGAGCCGCTCACATTGCCGGAACCGTTCGGGATCGAGGTGGACACCGGAGCGCTTTTCGGCTGAGTGGTGCCGGGCGGCCCGGTCACTTGCTCCACACGTGTGGGCCCTGGCCACTCTTTTCCACAGGGCTGGGCGATCGGGCACGATCTGTGTCCGTCATCTGGTGGAATGCTGAGTTGTGAGTGGTCAGAACTACCGCCTGGTGCGCCGGGAAGGCCTGGGGCGGCGCGACATCCCCGTGCTGGACGAGCATCAGCGCGCCGTCGTCGAGCACGAAAGCGGCCCGCTGCTCGTGCTGGCCGGGCCGGGCACGGGGAAGACCACCACCATAGTGGAGACCGTCGTCGACCGGATCGAGCGGCGCGGCGTCGACCCGGAACGGGTCCTGGTCCTCACCTTCAGCCGGAAGGCCGCCGGTGAGCTGCGCGAACGCATCACCGGACGGATGCGCCGCACCACGAGGACACCGCTCGCCCTCACCTTCCACAGCTACGCCTACGCGCTGCTGCGCCGCGAGGCCGTACTGGCCGACGAGCCGCCGCCGCGGCTGCTGACCGGCCCGGAGCAGCTCCTCGAGGTACGGCGGCTGCTCCTGGGCGAGCTGGAGGACGGCGCGCGACACTGGCCGGACGACATGCGCGAGCTGCTCAAGACCCGGGGCTTCGCCGAGGAGCTGCGTGACTTCCTGTCCCGGGCGGCCGAGCGTGGGCTGGACGGTGACGCACTCGTCCGCCTGGGCCAGGCACAGGGCAGGGTCGACTGGGCGGCGGCCGGCGCGTTCTTCAACCGCTACCAGAATCGCTTCGATGTCGACCCAGTGCGCGCGCTCGACTATGCGGAGTCGATCCGGGCCGCCGGGGATCTGCTGGCTGACGGCGAGGTACGGCAGCGTGAGCGGGACGCGTATGACGTGGTGCTCGTGGACGAATATCAGGACACCGATCCCGCGCAGGAGTTCCTGCTCGCGCAACTCGCGGGTGACGGCCGCGACCTGATCGCGGTCGGAGACCCGGACCAGTCGATCTACGGCTTTCGCGGCGCGGACGTGCGGGGGATCCTGGAGTTCCCGCAGCGGTTCCAGACCCGGGACGGGCGGGACGCGCCGGTCATCGCCCTGCGCGTCTGCCGGCGCAGCGGCCCCGTGCTGCTCGACGCCTCCCGCCGGGTCGCCCGTCGGCTGCCCGCCGCCCCCCTGCCGGGCTCCGGCGGCGGCCACCGCGACCTGCTGCCGACGCCGGCGGTCGCGCCGGGCGAAGCGCGGGTGCTGCTGGCCGACAGCGAGAGCCAGGAGGCCGCGGTGGTGGCGGACACGCTGCGCCGGGCCCATCTGATCGACGGGGTGCCCTGGTCGCGGATGGCCGTGCTCGTACGCAGCACGGCCCGGCAGCTGCCGCTGCTGCGACGTGCGCTCATGACCGCCGGCGTGCCGGTGGCGGTCGCGGGCGACGAGCTGCCGATCGTCGCCGAGCCCGGTGTCCGGCCGTTCATCACGCTGCTCAGGGTCGCGGCACGGCGGGAGTCACCCGACGCTGAGACCCGCCGGGAGGCGCTCGACGTCGCGACGGCCGAGGAGTTGCTGACCGGGCCGCTGGGCGGTACGGACATGATCGGGGTCCGTCGGCTGCGGAGAGCACTGCGCATCGCCGAGAACGAAGCCGTCGCCGCGGAGCCGGAGGCCGCGGGCTCTGCCGAAGCCGTCGCCAGGGAGCCGGACGCCGCCGCTCATGACGCCGATTCAGGTGCCGGAGTCGTACAGGTCACCCGGCCTGACGTCAGGCCCGGGGTGCCGCGATCGTCCGACGAACTGCTGCTCGCCGCCCTGTGGGACACCAACGAGCTGATTCATGTGGAGCCGCACATCGCGGCCCCGGTCGAGCGGGTCGCCCGTCTGCTCAAGCCGGCCTGCGAAGCCGTACGGCAGGGCCGCGGCGCCGAGGAGACGCTGTGGGAGATATGGCAGGCCAGCGGCCTCGCCGAGCGGTGGACCGAGGCCGGGCTGTCCGGCGGACACCGGGGGGCCCAGGCCGACCGCGACCTCGACGCCGTCGTCGCGCTGTTCGACCATGCCGCCAGGTTCACCGACCGCCTGCCCAAAGCCGGGGTGGCGGTGTTCCTCGACGACCTGGCCTCCCAGGAGATCGCCGGTGACACGCTCGCCGAGTCGGCGCCGGAGGGCGAAGCCGTACGGATCCTCACGGCGCACCGCTCCAAGGGGCTCGAATGGGACGTCGTCGTGGTCGCCGGGGTGCAGGAGGGGATCTGGCCCGACCTGCGCCTCCGGGGATCGCTCCTCGGCACCGACGCGCTCGTGGAGCTGACCGCGGGTGCGGAGCCGAGCGGTCCCAAGGCGGAGGCGGCCACGCTCACGTCGAAGCTGCTCGCCGAGGAGCGGCGGCTGTTCTACGTGGCGGCGACCCGGGCACGCAGCCGGCTCATCGTCACCGCGGTGGGTGGTGAGGACACCGAGGAACGGCCATCCCGCTTCCTCACCGAACTGCTGCCCGACGGCGTCGAGAAGGCCACCACGGACGACCGGGCGCGCTGGCTCAGCATGCCCGCCCTTGTGGCGGACCTGCGCTCGGTGGTCTGCGACCCTGAGCAGCCGGAGTCGCTGCGCCGCGAGGCGGCGGCCCACCTCGCCAGGCTGGCCCGCGCAGGGGTGTCCGGAGCCGCGCCGAGCGAGTGGTACGCGAAGACGGAGCTCTCCGACGACCGGCCGCTCGACTGGCCGGGCGGCATCGTCCAGATCTCACCTTCGGCCGTCGAGACGTTCACGGAATGCGGGCTGCGCTGGGTGCTGGAGCGAGCGGTCGGCGCGAGCGAGTCGGGCACCAGCCAGCACCTCGGCACGGTCATCCACGCGATAGCCGTACTGGGCACCAAGGACGGCGTTGACCTGATCGAGCGGCTGAACGACGTCTGGGACAACCTCGACTTCGGCGGGGTGTGGTTCAACCGCAAGCAGCGCAGGGTCGCCGAGCAGATGATCGACCGGTTCGCCCGGTGGCACAAGGGCAACGAGCGCGAGCTGGTCGAGACGGAGGAGGCGTTCTCCGTCATGGTGAGAGACGGCGTGCAGATCACCGGCCGGGTCGACCGGTTGGAGCGCGACCGCGAGGGCCGCGCGGTGATCGTCGACATCAAGACCGGCGGCAGCAAGCCCAGGAGCGAGGAGATCGACCGGCATCCGCAGCTCGGGGTGTACCAACTCGCCGCGATGCTCGGCGCGTTCGAGCGGCTCAGGGGAGTGGGGGGCGCCTCGCTCCTACATGTGGGGAAGGCCGCGGGCAAGGCGGACGCGGCGGTCGAGCAGGTGCAGCCGCCGCTCGATGGCGATCCCGAGCACAACTGGGCCAGGGATCTGGTCGAGGACGTCGCGACCGGGATGACGCGGACGCGCTTCGTCGCCCAGGTCAACGACGGCTGCCGCACGTGTGCGGCGAAGATCTCCTGTCCGGTCAACGACAACGGAGGCCAGGTGTGCTGACCGAGGCAGTGGGGAACCCGGCACTCGACCCCGGCGAGCTCGCCCGCCGACTGGGCATCATGCCGCCCACCCCCGAGCAGGCGGCCGTCATCGAGGCCCCGCTCGAACCCGCCGTCGTCGTGGCGGGGGCGGGGTCAGGCAAGAGCGAGACCATGGCCGGACGCGTCGTCTGGCTGGTCGCGAATGGTCTGGCGAGGCCCGAGCAGATCCTGGGACTCACCTTCACCCGCAAGGCCGCGGCCGAGCTCGCCGAGCGGGTGCGCAGACGCCTGACCGGACTGGTGGAGGCCGGGCTGGTCGAACCGGAGCTGCTCGACTCGGAGCCGACGGTCTCGACCTACCATGCCTACGCCGCCCGGCTGGTCGCCGATCACGCGCTCCGCGAAGGGCTGGAGCCGACGATGCGCCTGGTCACCCCGGCCGTGGCCTGGCAGCTGGCGGCCCGGGTCGTCGGGCAGTACGAAGGCCCGATGGACAAGGTCGATCTCGGGCCGGTGAGCGTCACCAAGGCGGTCCTGGACCTGGCCGGTGAGATGGCCGAGCACCTGTGCGGCGCCGACGACGTGCGCGAGGTCGGCGGGTGGCTGCGGGAGCGGCTGGCGGGCCTGTCCGGGCGGATCATCAAGGACCAGCGGACGCCCGCGGAGACCCAGGACATCCGCGAGCAGTTGCTGCCGATGGTCGAGGCGTACGAACGGCTGAAGCGGAGCCGCGAGGTCATCGACTACGGCGACCAGATGGCCCTGGCGGCGCGGATCGCCACCCGCCACCCCGAGGTGGGGATGTCCGAGCGGACGCGCTTCGCGGTCGTGCTGCTCGACGAGTACCAGGACACCAGCCACGCCCAGCTCGTACTGCTCCGCGCGCTGTATCACGGGGGCCACCCGGTAACCGCCGTCGGCGACCCCTGCCAGTCGATCTACGGCTGGCGCGGCGCCTCAGCCGGCAATCTGTCGCGGTTCCCCCGGGACTTCCCGACCGCCGCCAGGGATCCCGCGCCCGTGCGGCAGCTCTCCATGAGCTTCCGCAACGGCGAGCACGTGCTCGGCGTCGCCGCCGAGATCCAGCGTCCGCTGCGCGCCGAAGCGCGTCAGGTGCCGGTGCTGGTCCCGGGTGACAACCGGGTCGGCCGCGGCCGGGTGGTGTGCGCCTTCCACGAGACGGCCGAGGACGAGGCCGGCTGGATCGCCGAACGCGTGGCCACGCTGCTCCGCTGGGAGGGCGCGCCGGACGGCCTGCCCTGGACTGATGGGGAGCGGGGTCGCGGAGAGCGTGATTCGCGCGGTGAGGCCGTGCAGCCGAAAGACGTCGCGATCCTCGCCCGCAAACGATCGCAGTTTCCGGCGCTGCGCCGGGCCCTGGCGGCGCAGGGCATCCCGGTCGAGGTGGTGGGCCTCGGCGGTCTGCTCACGGTGCCCGAGGTCGCCGACATCGTGGCGACCCTGCGGACGCTGTACGACCCAACGGCCGGTGACGCGCTGGTACGGCTGCTCGCCGGCCCTCGCTGGCGGATCGGCCCGGCCGACCTCAAGGTGCTGGGTGACCTCGCCCGAGAGCTCAACCGGGAGATGCGGAGCGGGAAGCGGGCCGAAGACCCGCTGGAGCAGGTCGTCCTCGACCTGGCCGAAGAGCGCGGCAGCCTGATCGACGCCCTCGACGAGCTACCCGAGCTGTTCGACCGGCGGCCCGAGTGGCTGGAGGGGTTCTCACCGGCCGCGCGGGAGCGGCTGCCGCGGCTCGCTCTCGAACTCCGGCTGCTGCGCGCGCACGCCGGGCAGCCGCTGCCCGAACTGATCTCCGAGGTGGAACGGCGGCTGGGCCTCGACGTGGAGGTCGCGGCGCGGGGCGGCGCAGTCGGCGGCCCGCTCGCCGCCCGTGCCGACCTGGACGCGTTCCTCGACGCGGCCGCCCGGTTCGCGGGCGATGCGGAGGATCCGACCCTCGGCGCCTTCCTCGCCTACCTGAAGGCGGCGGAGGCCGAGGAGTTCGGGTTGGAAGCCGGGCGCGTGGGCGACACCAACAGCGTCAAGTTGATGACCGTCCACGCGTCGAAGGGCCTGGAGTGGCCGGTCGTCATCGTGCCCGGGCTGTCGCAGGTCAGGACCCAGAAGGGGGAGATCGCCAGAGGAAGCGTCTTCCCGGCCACACCCGTGACCAATTCGAGATGGACCAAGAACCCGCGCAAGCTGCCCTACCCACTGCGTGGCGATCGGGCGGATCTGCCGGCGCTGGCCGGCTTGGAGAAGGACGTCCTGGCCGACTTCGACCAGCGGTGCCGCGAGCGTGATCTGATGGAGGAGCGGCGGCTCGCCTACGTGGCGGTGACGAGGGCGCACTACCTGCTGGTGGCGTCCGGTTATCGGTGGGGGACCTCGTCCAAGCCGCTGGAGCCGTCCGATTTCCTGATGGAGATCCGCCGAGCGGGCGCCCGGATCGATCTCTGGCACGACAGCGGTGACGACGAAGACGAGCAGAACCCGCTGCTAGCCGAGCCGCCACGTAAGGAGTGGCCCGTCATCTCCGTGGCCGACGGCGTCGACGACGGCGCCCGCCTGGTTGAAGAAGCGCTGGTTGAAGAAGCGCTGGCGGAGGAGGTGCCGGCCCGGGAACCGGCGACGGACGAGGCGGCGGACCTGCGGGCCCGGGGTCTCAGGGAGCGCGATCGGGAGCGGATGCGGTCCTGGGCGCGGGACACCGAGTTGCTGCTGAGAGAGCGCGAGACGAACCGGCGGCGGACCGGGATGGTCGTCGAGCTGCCGGCCAGGCTGACGGTGTCGTCGCTGGTGACACTGGCCGCCGATCCCGCGGCGTTCGCCCGCCAGGTGCGCCGGCCGGTGCCGCGCAAACCGGCGCCGCTGGCCCGGCGGGGCACGACGTTTCATCGCTGGCTGGAAACGCGCTGGGGTCAGCAGCGCCTCATCGACGACTTCGATCTGCCCGGCGCTGCGGACGAGCTGTCCGATGCCGACATCCAGCTCACCGAGCTGCAGGAGCGGTTCGAGGAGAGCGAGTGGGCCGGGCGTGAGCCGCTCGACCTGGAGGTGCCGTTCGAGACGATGATCGCCGACCGGCTGCTGCGCGGTCGGATGGACGCGGTCTTCCGGGAGGGGGACGGGTTCGTGGTGGTCGACTGGAAGACCGGTGAGCGTCCGCAGGGCAGGGCGGCCGAGAACGCCTCGGTGCAGCTCGCGGCGTACCGCATGGCCTGGGCCGCGCTGGCGGGGGCGCCGCTGGAGAAGGTCGGCGCGGCTTTCCACTATGTCCGGTCGAACGAGACGACCCGTCCCGTGGACCTGCTCGACGCGGACGGCCTGGCGGCCCTGATCCGGCGGGTGCCCGAGGTGGACTGACCGGTCAGCCGAAGAGCGTCCCGGTGTCCAGCTTGATCCCGAACGGCTCCGGCAGCTCGACGAGCTCGCCCTCCTCGACCATCAAGATCTGCCGGTACGGATCCCGATCGTCATCGGGGGTGAGATCCGGCAGCGGATCGCTCAGCAGCACGACGGTCCGCGTCTCCGCGAGCGGATCCACGATCAGGTAGAGCGGGACGCCGGCCCGGGCGTAGTCGAGCGGCTTCTCCTCCCAGTCCACGGAACGGGTGCCCGGCGAGCACACCTCCGCGACCAGCAGCGCGCTGTGTCCCTTGACGCTCATGTCGTCGAACTGTTCGGCATCGTCCGGGGCGACCATCAGGTCGGGAAGCCGGAAGTCGGGGAAGGGCGGGATATGCACTCCCCAGGTCTGGTGGAAGCGCCAGCCGTTGGCCAGCTTGAGCGGGTACAGGATGTCGGAGAGCCGGTCGACGATGTTGGAACTCTCCCTGCGTGTCCTCGGGCTCACGACGACCTGGCCCCGTGAGATCTCGGCCGTGTAGCCGGCCTCATTGAGCTCCAGGCAGAGCCGCTGGACGACGTCCTTCTCGTCGACCGGCTCCGGCCCTGGCTCGGGGACGTGGGCGGGTGCGGGGGGTGGTGCTGCGTGGATGCGCATGTTCTGCTGGTGCCTGCCGTGCTTCGTCGGCATCGTGAGCGCCATCTCGTCGCCATCCTCTCTGGGCTCCTGACGTCCGATGGTACGCATCGTTGTTTTGGGGCCACAGAACGTAACAGCACTGGAATGAAGGGGGGCGGGGAGACGGGAACGCGTACGACCGGTCGCGGTGGAGGAAACCGGCGCCTCGGGTGGAGAGAACCCCACCCCTGGGAGCAGGACTCCCCCTTGGGGTGCAACCCCTGGTCAGTGGCCAGGGCCGATTGACACGAGTGGGTTGGCGACGGGGACGTATCCGGCGGCGCGGTCGGCATGCCGTCGCCACCGCACGCCGAGGTTGGCCTTGGCGGGCAATGTCGCGCCGGAGAGCAACGCCCTGAGCGGGGCCGGCCATCCCTGTTCTTCGGCGTAGCGAGACAGCACCTCCCTGGCCGCCACCCAGAGTTCACTCAGGACGTGACGCTCCCGAGCCTGGTCGGCCACTTCCGCGACGGTGGCGGCGATTTCGGCCAGATGGTTGACCATCAGGCAGTACGCGACCCGGTTCCAGCCGTGGTCGGGCGCGTATGTCATCGCCTCGGCGACCCGCTCCGGCAGACCCGACAGGTCGTGGCGGCCCTCGACCAGCTTGGCCCCCTCCAGATCACGGAATATCGCCTCGACGGGCAGGCCATCCGGACTGACCCCGACCAGCACGTTCTGCAGGTGCGGTTCGAGCACGACGCCGTGGTGGACGAAGGCGTCGAGCGACGGTACGGCAACGCGCTCGACGTAGGCCCGCCACCAGGTGATCGGTTCGGCCCGCCGGCGTGCCTCGACGACCTCCGGAACCCCCGTGCCCCGCACTTCCGCCATGCCGTACGGCGAGGTGGCCAAGACGTATGGAGAGGTGGCCAAGACGTATGGAGAGGTGGCCAGCGCGGCGGCGAGGACCGGGGTGACGCCGGGCCCGCACCCGGACCAGGGGCCGGACCGCACGATCACCCCCAGGCCTTCGAGAAGCCGGGTGCCGAGATCCGCCGACCGATATCCGGGCTCGGGCAGCCATCGGGTGCCCGGGAACCGCTCGGCCAGCCGGTCGAAGATCGGCCCGAGTCGCCGGGTGAGCTCGACCGATCCGACCAGTTCGTACCAGGCGTTCTTCCGCACGCAGTTGGTGATCCGTACGTCCAGGCTGAATTTGAGACAGACCGCCGAGACCGGGTCGTACACGGTCCGGACCGACGAGGTGGGGAAGACCGGGCGGGAGCCGTACCCGAGATCGACGAGCCGCCCGTCGGCGAGCGGGGCGCGCAGGTCGGCCGCGAGCAGTTCGAGCTGCCACGGATGCGCGGGCAGCGGCACGTATCCCGGCGGAGCGGCTGCGATCGTGTCGAGTGCCGACGTGTCGCCCTCGCCCGTCACGAGGTCGGCGCGGACGCCGAGCAGCCGGAGCGGGAAGTGCGCGTGCGCCTCCGGCGCGTACCGCTCCCATCCCGTGCCGGTTCGCGTCTTCGGCGAGGGATGGAACGGGTGTCCGGCCACGAGGGCCTGCTCGGAGGCGAGCCATGGGTCCGCCGGGGGGGTGGCGAGCTCGCGGGCCGCCAGGAGCGTCGTGACGGCGTCCCGGCTGGCTGCGACCTGCGCCGCGAACTCCCCGTTGAAGCCACCGTCGAGATCTCCCGCGAGCTCCCGTTCGACAAGTTTGATCAGCATGTCCGAGGTCAGCGGCTCCCACACTCCGCCGGCCAGCCGCTGAGCGCGATCACAGAAGTGCAGAGCGATCCCACCACGGGCAGGCACGCGAACGCGGGTCCCCCCGATGCTCGCCAGCAGGTACGGCCCGGCGGTCCGCACCCGAGACCCGCACAGTTCACGTATGCAGCAGCGCAGCAGGGCGCCGAGCGTGACCTCCTCGGCCAGGGCGGAATGCGGGTCGAGCAGCAGGCTGTTCATGAAAGCCTTTCGGGTGCCCGGCGGTCGGCTTCACGGGGCGGTGCGATGCCGACGGCGGCGCGGTTCGGTCGTGGGCGGAGATAGTTGGGGCCGGTCGTGCCGTAGAACTTGTTGATGTCGCGCGCACCCGTTCGCTCCTTCGCGACGAGCGTCCCGGCGACGAGCATCGACTTCCCGACGAGCCGCGCGGCGTCGATCGTCCTGGCCCGCAGCAGCGCGGCCATCGGGACGTCGCCGCACCGGTCGAGGGCCGCCGACAGCGCCTCCCGGACCAGACCGCCGGCGGTGGCGACGTCGGCGAGCGCTCCGTGGACCACGGCCATCGCGGCCAGGTGAAGGGTGATGGTCACGAACACGTCGGCCAGGGCGTGCGGGTCACGCGTCAGCATGCGGTCGTCGCCGAAATCCGGCACCTCGATTCCCGCCGCCCGCAGAAGATCGGGGGAGGCCAGCAGCCCGTCGTTGTCCTTTATCAGCAGTCGCATCGATCCATCGCGGAACAGCAGCGCCAGGTTCTGCTGATGCGCCTCCAGCGCGATGCCGTACCGGACGAACAGGGTGACGTTCCAGTCGAAGAGCGCGGCCAGGTAGTCGCGCAGCAGCGCCGTGAGGTCACCACCGTGGAACCAGTCGGCGAGGTCGTGCAACACCATCCGGGGTCGGCGCCCCTCGCCGGAGTCGAGGCCGGGAAGTTCGGGAAGCGCGGCGAGCAGCGCCGCCACCGGCACGATCTCACCCTCGGGCAGGCCCCGGACCAGCCAGCCGAGGTATTCGTGCCCGGCATGGCCGTACGCCTGCTCGTCCGTGAGCGACACCCGCATCAGCGGCTCACGGGCGAGCACCTCCCGCAGCAGCGACTCGGCGAGGGCGCCGTCGCGCAGTGTGCCCGGTTTGATCGATCGGCGGTTGCGCAGGCCCAGTGTGCTCGTCGGGAGCGGCAGCTTGAGGTGGATCCGCTCGCCGACCTCGACCGTACGCATCGACAGCGTCGGCCGGACCGTCAGGTACGGCTCGGGCGCCGCGATGACGGGTGCGTCCGCAAAGGGGGCGTCGGCAAAGGGGGCGTCGGCCAGTGCGGGCACGGTGAGCGGGTGAACGGGGAAGAGCAGGTGGGTCCGGGACATCGCCCGGGGGAGTCCGACGTGCTCGGGGAGCGGCCACCACGGGAAGTCGCCCGGATCGACGGTCGCCGTGACATGTCCGTACGGCACCGCCGCCCAGGCCAGCCGGAACGCCGGGACGAACTCGGGGGCGTGGCCGACCAGGTCGTCGGGGGACAGACCGAGGCGGCAGCGGGCGGTGGGATAGACCGGGTGATCCACCCCCGCGGCCAGCGCCTCGTAGAAGATCAGCCCGCGGCCGGTGCTCTCCGAGCGCAGGCGGCTGAGCACCCGGCCGCGGTGGCGGTGGTGCAGCTCCAGCGCGGTCAGCGTCTCGCGGCACTCCCTGGTGAAGGCGGCGACACCGGCGGCGTCGGCCGGTTCGGCGACGGCCTCCAGCGTTCGCAGCACCTCCGCCAGGCTCGGCCCTCCTTCGGCGTTCTTCTCCGTCTTCCCCGCTTTCTCCGTCTTCTCAGCCCCGAGCGGTGGCACGGGGACGGCGAAGTCCTGGAACGGTGAGTCGGCGGCCAGGCGCACCCGCCGGCCCGAGGCGAGACGCAGCGTGACCCCCTTCCTGTCCCGGGTGAGCCGGGCGGTGATCCCGCCGTAGTCCTCCCTGATCAGGGCATTGAGCACGCGCGCCGCCAGGTGGCGTTCCCGGCCGGAGACACGCGTCATGCGATCACCCAGGGGTGGGCGGCGCGGAAGGCGTCGATCGCGGAGTCGATGCCGGCCCGGTCCGAGCCGATCGCGCGGATCAGACCCAGGTAGTCGCGGTTGGTGTTGGTCGGGTCGATCCGATCGCCGACCGCGCGCAGCGGACGATGCCACAGGCGCACGCCGTTTCGCGGTGTCGAGCGGTCCTGGGGAAGCGGCGGGGCCTGGGAAGGGACCAGGGCGGGCGGGGCGGCGGTGATCACGCCTGGCCGGTCGGCGACGACGCTGACCACCGCACCATGTAGATCCACGCTGTGGCGGCCCGGGCCGTACGGCTCCGCGACGCCGGGAAAGACGCCGGGAAAGACGCCGGGAAACGGGTCCGGGAGCGGCTCTCCGGCGTGGACGCGCAGGATCCACTCGTGCAGCGGCACGCCGACCAGGTCGGCCAGCAGAAAGTCGCAGTTGTCGCCGATCAGCCGGTAGTTGACCTCGATGATGCGCGGGCCGTCCCGGGTGATGACGTACTCGGTGTGGCAGGCGCCCAGACCGGCCCCGAGGGCGGCGAGCGCGGCGGTCACGTGGCGCCGGTGACCCGTCGGGGGATCGGGATGCCAGTCCAGGCGTTCCTCGACGAAGTGGGGGAGCGGCCCGAGCGTGGTGCGGAACCCCCCGATGACCGCCGTGGTCCGGCCGTCGCCCAGCGTCTCCAGCGTGTGGAGCGGCCCTTCCAGGTACTCCTCGGCCACCAGCACGTCGTCCGGCCGCCGTTTCCTGATCTCGCGCACGGCGACGGCGAGTTCCGCCGGGCCTGCGGCCAGCACGACGTCCTCGCTGGCCACGCCCATGGCGGGCTTGACCACCACCGGGTACGGCACCGCCTCCGGCATGGCGGCCATGCCGGGCGGGAGCCGTACGGAGCGGACCGGCTCCACGGCGGCGAGGCGGAGGCGACGGCGCATGAGTGCCTTGTTCTTGGCGGTGGCGCAGGCACGCCAGTCCTTGTGCGGCAGATCGAAGTACTCGGCGGCCAGGGCGGTCTCGGCCTGCAGGTGGTCGGAGTTGGAGAACACGACGTCCGGACGGTGGTGCGCGGCGATGGTGTCGATCAGGGCCCGGGGGTCGCACACGTCGGTCGCGATGACCTCATGATCCGGGTAACCATCGGGTTGGTCGGTCAGGATGGTCACATCCCAGCCCAGGGCCGCCGCGGCGGGAAGGAAGCCGTCGATCACGGAGTCGGTCGGGTTGAGGGTGGTGAGGTACAGGCGCACGCGACCTCCGAGATCCGCAGTAGGTAAGCCTTACCTAACTCGCGTCATCGTAGCCGCTGTCAGATCACTCCGCGCGGGGAATCGCCGCAGGGGGGTCGGTTGTTCTCGCGGGCACTCATGGAAGGATGACGCCGTGGAAATCTCGGATGGGCCCCTCGGACCGCTGCTTCTGGCTCGTGGCACGATCGACCGTTCGGCGCTCCTGCGTAATGACGGGGATTGGCTGGAGCGAGCCTGGGCCGCCGAGAAGACCCGGGTCCTGATCGTCCACGAGGGCAGCACGTCGGTCCGCAGGTTCACCGACGGCGCCGCTCTGACGTTGACGTCCCCCCTCGAAGCGCCCGAGGCCGCCCAGGAGGCGAGATATCTGCTCGGCGTGGATGATGACGGCGTCGCGTACTTCGCCGTGCGGTCCCCGCTCCCGCCGGGGGACACGGTGGCCCTGCGTGAGGCGGCCGGACTGCTCGACGACCGCGACGCGGGGCTGCTGGTGAATGCCGTGGCCCTCGAGGCGTGGCACGCGACCCACGAGTTCTGCCCGCGCTGCGGGAGCCGTACGGATGTCGTGGCGGCCGGGCACATGCGGGTCTGTCCGCGTGACGGCAGCCAGCACTTCCCGAGGGTGGACCCCGCGGTGATCATGCTGGTGCACGATGACGACGACCGGGTGCTGCTGGCGCGCGGTCAGGGCTGGCCGGAGGGCCGCATGTCGGTGCTGGCAGGCTTCGTCGAGCCGGGGGAGTCGCTGGAGCACGCGGTGATCCGTGAGGTCGTGGAGGAGGTCGGGGTGACCGTCACCGCGCCGCGCTACCTGGGCAGCCAGCCCTGGCCGTTCCCCCGTAGCCTCATGCTCGGGTTCTTCGCCCGCGCGGTCACGACCGAACTGCGACTGGACCGGGAGGAGATCGCCGAGGCGCACTGGCTGTCGAGGGCCGAGCTGACCGCACTGGTCGAGGCGGGCGAGTTGGGCCTGCCGGGCCCGGTCTCGATAGCGTGCAGGCTCATCGAGGCCTGGTACGGCGGGCCCGTCTCGAGGACCGGCGACTGGCGCTGAGAGTCACGGCCGGGGAGTTTTCGGCGGTCAGCAGGCGCCGGCGAGGTGTCGTTTCACCTCGGCGACCGAGGGGTTGGTCATCGTGTGGCAGTCGGTGACGACGGTGGGGACGACCTGGTTGCCGTTGTTCACGCTCATCACGAACTCCGCGGCCTCCGGGTGACGTTCGATGTCGACTTCGTCGTACGCGATGCCCTCCCGCGTGAGCTGGCTCTTGAGCCGCTTGCAGGGGCCGCACCAGCTTGTCGTGTAGACCGTGAGCGCCACGTTCGTCCCTTTCTCTCGATACCACACCGCCGTGGGGTGTTCTGAGCAGTCATTGGAACACGCCGCAGCCCCCTCCTGTTCCCGCCCCAGCCCCCCGGTCCGTGATCTCACAGACAGGTGATCACTGGGGCGGGATCTAACGGTTGAGGCGGGAGGCGATCCAGGCCTGGACGGTCTCGGCGACGCCGGGTTCCCGGTAGAGGGCCGAGCTGTGCCGCGTGCCGGGCATCGTCATGATCGTCATCGGGACCCCGACCGCCAGGAGCTCCTGTCTGAGGATCTCGCTCTGGTACGGCGGGACGAACTCGTCGTCGGAGTGGAACGTGAGCACAGGCGCGTCACCGGGCGAAGCGTGGAACGCCACCTCCATGCTCGACCACGCCCGGGAGCACCTGCCGGGCGTGCACCCGCCGGCGAGCAGGAGGGCCGACCTGCGCAGTTTGCGCACCGCGGTGTCCGCGAGCGGGTCCGAGCCGTCCTCGTAGGACACGAGCGGCGACACGACCGGGGAGATCCCGACGACGCCGCGCAGGCCGGGCAGACCGTCGCCGTACGTGCCGAGCGCGGTGGCGATGTGGCCGCCGGCGGAGAAGCCGACCAGGACGTAGCGATCGGGGTCGGTGTTGAACAGGGCGGCGTGCCGCCGCACCGTCCTGATCACGCTGAGGGCGTCGGTCCGTTGGGCGGGCCAGGGCGCGTCGCCGGACAGTCGGTAGTTCATGTTGACCACCGTGTAGCCGAGCCGTACGTAGCTCTGGCTGATCGAGGTCAGCGACCTCTTGTCACCGCTCGACCACCAGCCGCCGTGGATGATGAACACAGCCGGCCGTCTGGGGCCGGTGGAGTTCCACCAGACGTCCATCCGCTGCCGCGGGTGCTGGCCGTACGAGAAAGTCCGCACTCTGGTGCCGACGGGCACGGCGGCGTGGGCGGGGGCGCTGGGGGAAGGAGCGGGCGAGACCGCGGGATCCGGCGTGGCGGTGGCCGTGGCCGTGGCCGTGGCCGTGGCGGTGGGAGCCGGGCTCGGCGTCGGGGCGGGCGTGGGATCGCCCGCATGGGCGCCGCCCGTGCTCGCGTTCGTGGGCCCCTGAGCGAGCAGCACGGTGGTGAGCGCGAACGCGCCACCGGCCGTGAAAACGCGAGTCAACGCAGCTCTCGCCGCTTTCCGCACGGCCTGGTCCCTCCCCGCTGTCGCGCGTGTACGTCGCGCCGCCGACCGGCCCCCACCGCCGGATCGGTGGGACACATGTCGGAGGCTGCTGGAAGGATGATGCCAGTACATCCTCCGCACCGCATGTTGGGAGCGCCACGTGGACGTCCTCGAGGGGCTGGATCCCGAGCAGCGCGCAGTGGCCGAGGCGGTCCGCGGCCCCGTGTGCGTGCTCGCGGGCGCGGGCACCGGCAAGACGCGCGCCATCACCCACCGCATCGCGTACGCGGTGCACAGCGGGGTGATCGAGCCGCACAGCGTGCTCGCCGTCACGTTCACCACCCGCGCGGCGGGCGAGCTCAAGCAGCGGCTGCGCGTCCTGGGCGCACCGGGCGTCCAGGCCCGCACGTTCCACGCGGCGGCCCTGCGCCAGCTCAGCTACTTCTGGCCGCGCGTGATCGGCGGAGATCCGCCGCAGGTGATCGAGTCCAAACTGCCGCTGCTCATCGAGGCGTCGCGCGATCTGCGGCGTAACGCCGACAGGGGAGAGCTCAGGGACGTCGCCGCCGAGATCGAGTGGGCCAAGGTCACCCAGATCGGTCCGGAGGACTACCCGACGGCGGCCGCCAAGGCCCGGCGGACCCCGCCGATCGCTCCCGAGGAGGTGGCCCGGCTCTACGAGGGTTACGAGGACCTGCGCCGACGGCGCAACCTCATCGACTTCGAGACCATCCTGGAGTTGACCGCCGCGGTGATTACTGAGCATCGCGAGGTGGCCGCACAGATCCGGCAGCAGTACCGCTACTTCGTCGTCGACGAGTTCCAGGACGTCAACCCCCTGCAGAAGCTGCTGCTCGACACCTGGCTCGGCGGGCGCGACGACCTGTGCGTGGTGGGCGATCCCAACCAGACGATCTACTCCTTCACCGGGGCGACCCCGCAATATCTGACCGGCTTCGCCGTCGAGCATCCGTCGGCGAGTGTGATCAGACTGGTGCGCGACTACCGCTCGACCCCGCAGGTGGTCACGTTGGCCAACCGGGTGATGGCGCGTTCGCCCCACCGGCTGGAGTTGCTCGCGCAGCGTCCGGACGGCCCCGAGCCGGTTCTCACGGAGTACGACGACGAGGAGGCCGAGGCGCTCGGAGTCGCGCTCACGGTGAAGAAGCTCATGGCCGACGGCGTCCCGGCCAGGGAGATCGCCGTGCTGTTCCGGATCAACGCCCAGTCCGGGGCGTACGAGCAGGCGTTCGGCGAGGCCGGCGTGCCGTACCTGCTCCGCGGCGCCGAGCGGTTCTTCGACCGGCCGGAGGTGCGGCAGGCCGTGGTGCTGCTGCGGGGGGCGGCCCGCTCGGCGGGCGGAGCCGAG
>NZ_BOOG01000075.1 GCF_016863115.1 Sphaerimonospora thailandensis | reverse complement strand
CCGAGTGCGACCGGGCGATGTGAGGTGGATGGGCAATCTGCTGACTCTTGCCGGGACGGCCGTGTCGGGGATTGGCGTGTTCATATTATGGAGAGCGCTTCCCTGTGGGGCTCCGGATGGGGTTCTGCTTGTGGAGATAGGGTTCGTGATCGGATTGTCAGGCTTGGTCTTTCTCTTCTTCACAAGAAGATCCCGACGGAATGACCGCGCTGATCTGCCATGAGGACGGGAGATTCTCAACAGGAGGCTGTTTGTGGTGAGGGATTCCCTGTCGAGGCGAGGGATCTGGTCGCAATGAAATGGGTTCGCAGGTCAATTGGAATAGCTGGAGTTCTGCTCTGCCTCTTCGCTCTGATGAGAATGGTGATAGCACTTCCAGGGGCAGATCGGAGCGCGATAAAGTTTCTCGTCTATGGGAGCTTGTTGTCGCTGTCCTCTCTAATTTTTTGGTTGCTTGAAAAGAGGTTGTGATCCTTTTGTGTAAAATATGCGGCGGGATTTCGGCCGCGATCAGCGCTGCGCTCAGCGGAAGCAGGGAGTATGGCGAGGCGGGAGGCATTCAGGTGATCACCTGGACCCGTGGTTGTGTGATCAGCAACTTGCCTCGCCAGTACGGCCCCCGGGACTGCGGCCCGTACCACGAGCGCGTCGTGCGAAAGGAATACGCGCCGTTGTGATCCGGGATGGACTGGAGGCCGAGATGAGTGACCTGGCCGGAGCCTGCGATGCGGATGGACGCGGCGGGCGCCGCTGGAGAGCGTGTGCGTTGGTGCTTGCCGTGCTCTTGGTCGTCGCTGGACTCGTGTGGAAGCGTGAGCACGACAGGGCGTCGGCTCAGGACCGGATCGCAGTGGCTCATGGGCTCGCGCTCCACGCCGCGGAGCTGCGGGGAGCCGCCCCTGGCATGGCCCGGGTCCTCGGCCTGGTCGCAGTCGAGATCCACTCTGACGAGCAGACCCGGGCAGGGTTGATCGACACAATGGTTGGGATGGGCAGCGATGAGCTCACCCCGGACCCCTCCGGCGAGGTGGTGCTGAGCGATGACGGGCGGATCGCCCTGACTGGCGGCGACGAGATGAGCGTATGGGACCTCACGACCTGGCTCGATCCCAAGATCGTCAATAAGTCCGATCGGATCGCTGTGCTGAAGGACCGCAGGGAGGGCCTGAGCATGACGGCGCTGAGCGGCGACGGGCGGACCGCGCTGATCGGCGGCGGCGGCGACACGGTCGTGTGGGATCTCACCGATCCGGCCAAGCCGATCCGGGCGGCCGTATTGGCGGGCGGGAAGAACGCTGAGGACGACGACAGCGTGCAGTCGATGGCGTTGTCGCGCGACGGCCACACGGCTGTGATCGCCGATCTCGGCCGTGACCTGAACGTATGGGATCTGACCGACCGGTCTCATCCGGTGCGCCTGTCGATGACGAGAACGCGCGACTCCTCCATCGTTAGCGACCTCAGACTCAGCGCGGACGGCGGGATCGCCGTCATCTCGTACGAAGGCTTGTTCAACGATGGAGCGGTGGCGGTCTGGGACCTTTCCGATCCCTCGCGTCCGGTCAAGTCGGCAGACCTGGCCCTGCCTGCCGGGAAGTATGCGAGGGCGACGGCGATGAGCGCGGACGGGCGCGTCATCCTTTTCGGGAACGCACATTGGGCCGAGGTCTGGAAGCTCGACGACCGGTCGCGTCCGGTTCGCACGGCCACGCTTGATGTGCCCCTCAACGATATGTATGGCATGGCCTTGACCCCCGATGGGAAGACCGCCCTGCTCGCGGGGCCGAGCGATTCTGGGATCCTCTGGGACCTTTCCGATCCGTCCAAGCCGACCCGGCTGGCCGCATTGAAGGGATACACGCGGGAGATCAACTCCGTGGCTCTCGGCGCCGATGGCGGCGTCGCCTTGACGGCCGGCCCCGGCGGAGTCTCCCTGTGGAATCTCAGAGACCTCGCCGAGATCGTCGCCGACCCGGAACGGGTTGCTTGCCGAGTCAACCCCGGCACGCAGATCAGCAAGGCGGACTGGGACCGCTACACGGGTGGTGCGGACTGGTCGGACTACAAAGGTGAGGACTTGCCTAATGCCCTTGCCGCTTGCGCCATCAGGTAGGGCTCCGCGCGCCGTATGAATGCCGTCGCCCCGGCGCCCCGCGTGGGCGACGGTCTGCGCTCATCGAGTTGGACGTTGTTGCTGTGAAAACCGCGTTTTTAGAGCAACAACGTCAAGGTCGATCCGGCGGCGCCTGCCAGCGGAGCGAGAACTTAGGTCAACTTCTGCCGACATGATGTCTGACGGCCAGAGCTGCCAAAATCCCAGGTGGGATCTCGGCTTGGGTGGGTTTGGAATCCGGCGGACCGGTCGGGGATGCTGGGGTGGTGTCAACTTTGACTACTCCGTTCGCGGAGGTCGCCACCTCCAACGCGTCGTTGCGGGCGTTCCTGCATGGGCTGCCCGGGGTCGACCGGGTGGGCGCCGATGCCCGGGCCGCGATGCTGGCCACGCGATCCATCAAGACCACGGCCAAGGGGCAGGCCATCGATCTGGCCATCGGCATGGTCGACCTCACCACGCTCGAAGGCGCGGACACCCCGGGCAAGGTCAGGGCGATGTGCGCCAAGGCCGTACGGCCCGACCCGGCCGACCCTTCCGTGCCGTCCGCCGCCGCGGTCTGCGTCTATCCCGACCTCGTCGCGACGGCCGTACAGGCAGTCGAGGGCTCGGGGGTGAAGGTGGCGTCGGTCGCGACGGCGTTCCCGAGTGGGCGCTCGTCGCTTGAGGTGAAGGTGGCCGAGACCGCGCTCGCGGTCGCCGCCGGGGCGAGCGAGATCGACATGGTGATCGACCGCGGCGCGTTCCTGGCCGGCGACTACCTCAAGGTCTTCGAGGAGATCGCCGCCGTCAAGGCCGCCTGTGGTCGTGCCGGAGGCGCGCAGCGTGAAAACGGCGCCGGAGGCGCGCAAGGAGAGCAGGCCGCACACCTGAAGGTGATCTTGGAGACCGGTGAGCTCGCGACGTACGACAACGTGCGGCGCGCGTCCTGGCTCGCGATGATCGCGGGTGGGGACTTCATCAAGACCTCGACCGGCAAGGTGTCGCCGGCCGCGACGCTGCCCGTGACGCTGATCATGCTGGAGGCCGTACGGGACTTCGCCCGGCGGACCGGACGGAAGATCGGCGTGAAGCCGGCCGGCGGCATCCGCACCACCAAGGACGCGATCAAATACCTGGTGCTGGTCAACGAGACCGCCGGGCCGGACTGGCTCGACCCCGACCTGTTCCGGCTCGGCGCGTCGTCGCTGCTCAACGACCTGCTCATGCAGCGCCAGAAGATGGCCACCGGCCGATACGCCGGCCCCGACTACTTCACTCTGGACTAGAAGATGTTCGAGTACGCACCCGCGCCGGAGTCGCGGGACATCGTCGACATCAGGCCGTCGTACGGCCTGTTCATCAACGGAGAGTGGGTCGAGCCGCAGGGGGAGGAGCGCCACAAGACGATCAACCCGGCGACCGAGGAGGTCCTGGCGGAGATCGGCTGGGCGAGCGAGACCGACGTCGACCGCGCGGTCCAGGCCGCGCGCAAGGCGTTCACCACCTGGTCGGCGCTGCCGGGCGCCGAACGGGCCAAGTACATCTTCCGGATCGCCAGGATCATCCAGGAACGGTCGCGGGAGTTGGCCGTGCTGGAGTCGCTGGACAACGGCAAGCCGATCCGGGAGTCGCGTGATGTGGACCTGCCGCTGGTCGCGGCGCACTTCTTCTACTACGCCGGCTGGGCCGACAAGCTCGCCTACGCAGGGCTCGGGGTGGACCCCCGGCCGCTCGGCGTGGCCGGGCAGGTCATCCCGTGGAACTTCCCGCTGCTCATGCTGGCCTGGAAGATCGCACCCGCGCTCGCCTGCGGGAACACGGTGGTGCTCAAGCCGGCCGAGACCACCCCGCTGACCGCGCTCGCGTTCGCCGAGATCTGCCGGCAGGCGGACCTGCCGCCCGGCGTGGTCAACATCGTGACCGGCGCGGGCGCGACGGGAGCGGCGCTGGTCGCCCACCCCGGCGTCGACAAGGTGGCCTTCACCGGGTCGACCGAGGTCGGCAGGCAGATCGCCAGGACCCTGGCCGGGACCCGCAAGAAGCTCACCCTGGAGCTGGGCGGCAAGGCGGCCAACATCGTGTTCGAGGACGCCGCGCTGGACCAGGCGGTCGAGGGCATCGTCAACGGCATCTTCTTCAACCAGGGTCACGTGTGCTGCGCCGGTTCGCGGCTGCTCGTCCAGGAGTCGATCGCCGGCGACCTGCTGGAGGCGTTGAAGCGGCGGCTGGCCACGCTCAGGCTCGGCGACCCGCTCGACAAGAACACCGACATCGGCGCGATCAACTCGGCGGCCCAGCTCGCCAAGATCCGGGAGCTGTCGGCGGCCGGGGAGTCGGAGGGCGCCGAGCGGTGGTCGCCGCCGTGCCCGCTCCCGGACCGGGGGTTCTGGTTCCCGCCGACCGTCTTCACCGGCGTCGCCCAGTCGCACCGCATCGCCCGGGAGGAGATCTTCGGCCCGGTGCTGTCGGTGCTGACGTTCCGTACCCCGGCCGAGGCCGTCGAGAAGGCCAACAACACGCCGTACGGACTGTCCGCCGGCGTCTGGACGGAGAAGGGGTCGCTCATGCTGTGGACGGCGTCCCGGCTCCGGGCCGGAGTGGTGTGGTCCAACACGTTCAACCGGTTCGACCCCGCCTCGCCGTTCGGCGGCTACAAGGAGTCCGGCTACGGCCGCGAAGGCGGACGGCACGGGCTGGAGGCCTATCTGGATTGGAACCATCGATGAGTGAGCGCCTGGTTGTGCGCAAGACGTACAAGCTGTTCGTCGGCGGCGCGTTCCCGCGTTCTGAGAGCGGAAGGTCGTATGTCGTGACCTCGGCCAAGGGTGACTTCCTGGCCAACGCGGCCCGCGCCTCGCGTAAGGACGCCAGGGACGCGGTGGCCGCGGCCCGCAAGGCGTTCCCCGGCTGGTCGGGCGCCACCGCCTACAACCGGGGCCAGATCCTCTACCGCGTCGCGGAGATGCTGGAGGGGCGCCGGGCGCAGTTCGTCGCCGAGGTCGTGCAGGCCGACGGGGTGGCGGCGAAGAAGGCCGGTGAGCTGGTGGACGCCGCGATCGACCGGCTGGTGTGGTACGCGGGCTGGTCCGACAAGATCGGCGCGGTCCTCGGGTCGGCCAACCCGGTCGCCGGGCCGTACTTCAACCTGTCGAGCCCCGAGCCGACCGGGGTGGTCGCGGTCCTGGCGCCGCCGATGGGGCCGCTGCTGGGGCTGGTCAGCGTGATCGCTCCGGTGATCGTGACGGGCAACACGTGCGTGGTGGTCGCCTCCGAGCGTGCCCCGCTGCCGTCGATCACGCTGGCCGAGGTGCTGGCCACCTCCGATCTGCCGGGCGGCGTGGTGAACATCCTGACCGGGCACCAGGCGGAGATCGCGCCGTGGCTCGCCGGTCACATGGACGTCAACGCGATCGACCTCACCGGCGCCACCCCGGAGCTCGCCGTGACCTGCGAGGAGTCGGCCGCGGAGAACCTCAAGCGAGTGCTGCGCCCGCCGGCCGGCCCGGTCGACTGGCTCGTTGACCCCGGGACCGAGCGGATGGCGGCCTTCCTCGAGACCAAGACCGTCTGGCATCCCATCGGCACCTGAGACTCCCGTTCGGCTCCGAAGCGTCCTCGGGTTTCGTGGTGTGTCCCGCGAAGCCCGAGGACGCCTTCGTGTTCACTTGGTTTCGAGGTCGCGGCGGCGGAAGCCGTACAGCCCGAGGGCGATGAGTCCGGCCGCGATCGCGGTCAGGACCAGCAGCGGAGTCCAGCTGAAGCCCTCGACCGGGATCCGCGGGATGTGGCCGAACGGCGACAGGTTGCTCATCCAGCCCGGGAACCGCAGGATCGTCCCGAAATATCCGACCACGCCGGCGTACACCACGACCAGCCAGGCCAGCGCGCTCGCCCGGGGGAACCATCCCACGAGGGCGACCGCGAGACCGGCCGTCACCCACAGCGCCGGGATGTAGGCCGCGGCGGCCGCGATGATCTCCCAGAACAGGCCGCTCTCGTCCACGGTGGGCGCCCCGGTCGCGGCGAGCGCCAGACCGGCGAGCAGGATCATCACCGGTCCGCCGACCAGCGCCACCGCCAGGTGGCTGCCGAGCCAGCCGGCTCGGGAGAGCCCGGTCGCCAGCACCGGCTCGGCCCGGCCGGAGCTCTCCTCCGACCGCGGCCGCAGCGTCGCGATCACCACGTAGATCGCCGCGACGACCGCGAGCAATGTCATGATCATGGCGATGAACGAGTCCACGAACGTGGCCCCGCCGAGCTGAGCCAGCGCCTCCTTCAACACCTCGACGCTCTGGAGCTTCGTTTCGACGTCAGCGAGGAACGGCCCGTACGACATCCCGAGCACCAGCATGCCGACGGCGAACCCGATCAGCATGCCCCGGTGCAGCCGGAGGGCGAACCCGAGCGGCGTGGTGAGTGCCCGAGAGGCCTCCGGCCGTCCGCGCCGGGCCGCCCGCAGTCCGGCCCCGAGGTCGCGGCGCGTGCTGAGCGCGAACCCGAGAGCGGCCAGCGCCGCGGCCGCGGCCAGGTTCAGCAGCAGCGGCCACCAGTGGTTGTCGAGGTAGGCGAACGTCTGCTGCGCCCAGCCGATCGGCGAGGCCCACGACAGTCCACTGCCCGCCGAGTCCCCGGCCGCCCGGACGAGGTAGGCCGCCCCCACGACGGCGAGTCCCATGCCGGACGCGCCCCGGGAGTGCTCGGTGATCTGGACGGTCACCGCGGCGACCCCGGCGAACGTGATGCCGGCCGCCGCGTGTGCCGCGCCGTACAGCAGCGACCCCGCCCAGGTCACTCCGCCGATCCCGAGCGAACCCAGGCTCAAGGTGAGCAACAGCGCGAGGGCGATGTTCACCGCGACGGTCAGGATCAGCGCCGCGGCGAGCTGAGCGTGCCGCCCCACCACGGCCGCCCGGACGAGCTCGGCCCGCCCGGTCTCCTCTTCGGTCCGGGTGTGCCGGGCCACCATGAGCACACTCATGATCCCGACCATGATCACCATGAAGCCGAGCATCTGGTGGCTCAGCATCGAGCCGTAGTAGTAGTCGCTCAGGTAGTGGGCGGGCCCGGTGAACGCGAGCCCGGCGGGGCTGTTCATGGTGGCGGCCGCGGCCTGCCGCTCGGCGGCGGTCGGGTACAGCTGCGGGAAGGCGGCCGCCACCCACAGGGTGCCGAGGGTCAGGGCCGCGAGCCATACCGGGACGCGGACGCGGTCGCGCCGGAGGTCGAACCGCAGGAGCACGCCCGTTCCGGCCAGGGCGCCTCCGCCGGCCCGTTCGGTCGTACGGCCCACGGCGGGCGTGGCGGTCGCGGTCATTTCCGCACCGCCTGACGGGTTCCCTGGTGTTCGGCAGCGTGTTCGGCGGCGAGTTCGTCGCCGTAGTGCCGGAGCATGAGCTCTTCGAGCGTCGGCGGATGGCTGGTGAGCGCCCGGATGCCGAACCCGCTGAGGTGCCTGATCGCGCCGTCGAGGTGGGCGCCGTCCACCGCGAACCGCACGCGGCCGTCGCCGACCTCGGCGTCGTGCACGCCGGGCAGCTGCTCCAGGCCGGTCACCCGGCCGGCGGTGTCGGCTTCGATGGTCGTGCGGGTGAGGTGCCGCATCTCGGCCAACGTTCCCGACTGCACGATCTTGCCCAGCCGGATGATGCTGACCCGGTCGGCGAGCTTCTCGACCTGGGCGAGGATGTGGCTGGACAGCAGGACCGTACGGCCCGCCGCCTTGGCCTCGCCGATCACGTCCTGGAACACGACCTCCATCAGGGGATCGAGGCCGGCCGTCGGCTCGTCGAGCAGCAGCAGCTCGGCCTCGAACGCGAGCGCGGCCACGATGGCGACCTTCTGCCGGTTGCCCTTGGAGTACGTACGGCCCTTCTTCGACGGGTCGAGGTCGAACCGCTCGATCAGCTCGTCGCGACGTCGCCTGTCCAGCCCGCCGCGCAGCCTGCCGAGCAGGTCGATGGCCTCGCCTCCGGTGAGGCCCGGCCACAGCTCGACATCGCCGGGCACGTACGCCAGGCGCGGATGCAGCGCCACCGCGTCGGCCCACGGATCACCGCCCAGCATGGTGACCGAGCCCGAGTCGGCCCGCAGGATGCCCAGGAGAACCCGAATGGTCGTGGATTTCCCGGCGCCGTTCGGACCCAGGAAGCCGTGCACCTCTCCCGTGTTCACGGTGAGGTCGAGCCCGTCGAGAGCTCGCGTCGACCCGAAGGTCTTGACGAGCCCGGAGATGGCGATGGCAGTGGTCATGTCGTTTCCCGGTCTGTGCCTTTTGAGGTGTTATTCCGGTTGCTGTTCAGGTTGCTGTTCTGCGGCCTTCATGGCGTCCCGCCACTTGTCGTAGAACTCCTCGTTCATGACGCCCTTGGCGAGGATGTCGGCGTTGATCCGCGCCCACTTGAGTGCGGAGCCGAAGGTGTTGTCGATCAGGTCGATGCCCAGCAGTCGCTTGACCTGCTCGTGCATGACGAGGGCGCCCAACTGCCACAGCATCAGGGCGATCGCCTGCTCCCGGGGGTTCTCGGCCGGTTTGAGGATTCCGTTCTCGACCCCTTCGGCCATGTAGACCAGCGCGTCCTCGATCATTTCGTCGATCAGTTCGTCCACGTGGGGAGAACCGTCCACGATCGTCTTCGCGAGGTATCTGATGATCGGGGTGCCTTCGTACGCCTCCCGGACCGCCTGGAACGGGTCGAAACCCCTGCTGGCCGCCATCGCCTTGGTCTTCTGTTCCTTGATCAGCGAAGCGACGTGCTCATCGCAGGCGACCCGAAGCCCGTCCTTCGAGCCGAAGTGGTGAATGACAAGCGGTGTCGAGACTCCCGCGTCGGCGGCGATGTCCTTCAGGTTGGTGGCCGCCACGCCGTTCTCGGCGAACCGCTCGATCGCGGCATCTCGGATCCGCGCCCGCGCGGTGCGGTCGCGGTCGTCGGACGACCGTCTCCGTCTGGGCTGGGACTGCGCACTCATATCCGTACTTCCCTGAACTTGCATCAGCATGCTGAACTGGATTCAGGCTAAATCGCGTTCAGCATCCTGTCAACGGTTCAGGAGAATCAGCGCGCCAGCGGGGAGATCAACACGGCGAGCCCGGCCGTCTGCACCTGGCCGGGCGGACGGAAAACCGGGTCAGCGGGCCTGCAGCGCGTCCAGGGCCACGGCCATCGCGATCACCAGTCGGCGGTCGAGGCGGGGATCGTGGACTTCGATCAGATAGCTGTCACGCAGGCCCCACCGGCGGTCGACCGAGAACGCGATCGAGGCGCCGATGCTGAAATCGAAGTGGTACGGCAGCCACGACAGTGAGTCGGAGGACCGGCGCAGCAGCGCCACCGGCAGGTTGCGTTCGTGACCCTTGAGCGTGGGCAGGCCGGGCTGCTGGAGATGCCAGGTCGAGCGCAGCAGCGACCGCCCGAAATCCTTGCGGAACATGCCGAGGGGCCTGCCCGCCTCGTCGACCACGTCGTACCCGCCGGCCAGGTCGATCACTTTGCGGGCCTTGAAGCCGGCGAGCACCTGCCGACGGGACTCGTCGGTGTAGAGCGTCACCTGCTCCTTGAGCGCCATCCGTTTCTGCTCGGCGAAGGCCACGACAGGTCCTTCCGAGCCGCCGGGTCCGGCCACATGGACGACGTACCGGTTCACCATCACGGTGATCTTCTGTCGCAGCAGCAGCCTGGTCTGCCCCTGCAGTGCCGAGATGTCCATGGGAATCTCCATCGCCGGATCCGACTTCCCCTATATGCCCTAATTCACCGGGAGATCACCATCCGAACGCCGGCTCAGGGTCTTCTCCGGGTTATCTCAGGGTCGCCGGTGGAACCGGGAGTTGACGGCGGCCCGTTTGACCAGGTGATGGTGGACGGGTGACGAAGGAGGTTCGGTGATGTACCGATCGAGACGGCACAGGGTGATCGCGGGTGTCTGCGGCGGGATCGCGGAGCGGTACGGCATGCGGCCGACGACGGTCCGGCTGCTCTTCCTGCTCTCGTGCATCCTGCCTGGCCCGCAGTTCGTGATCTACCTCATCATGTGGGTGCTGATCCCGAATGCGCCGGAGCGACCGGGCTACTACTGAGGCTCTCTCGCGGTCGGCGACATATGCTCGCATCCGGAGAGGTGACATGACTATGCAGGAACGGCCCCTGGCGCTGGTCCAGGACGACCTGGTCGACTATGACAAGGCCATGGAACGCATGGCCGCACTGGTAGGCGAACGGCAGGAAGACGAGCGGCCCGACACGCTGTGGCTGCTCAGCCACCCGGCGGTCTTCACGATCGGCAAGCGCACCCTGACGGAGCACCTGCCCGACCCGACGCACGGCATCCCCGTCGTGACCACCGGCCGCGGCGGGCAGCTCACCTATCACGGTCCCGGCCAGCTCGTCGGCTACCTGATCGTCAAGCTGCGGACCGGCGAGGGCGTCGTGGACTACATCCGCGAGGTGGAACTGCGGCTGGTCGAGGCGCTGGACAAGCTCGGGGTCCCGGCTGAGCGCCGGGACACGCCGCCCGGATCGGAGTTGCTGACCGGGGTCTGGACTCGGGGCACCGGACGGAAGATCGTGTCCATCGGCATGCGCGCCAGCCGGTCGGTCACCAGCCACGGCTTCGCGCTCAACGTCGACGGCGACCTGACCCCATGGGACCTCGCGATCCCGTGCGGCATGCCGGACGTCGAGATGACCTCGATCGCCCACGAGATCGGCCGGGCGTCCATGGACGAGACCCGCACCGCGGTCGCCCACGCGTTCGAGGCCTCCTGAGCCCGCGGTGTCAAGGAGGCGAGCCGGGTAGGGGAACGGCATGCCGCTGTTCGTCGGGACATCGGGGTGGCAGTACGCCGACTGGCGTGACGTGCTCTACTCGGGGGTGCCGCAGCGGCTCTGGCTGGAGCGGTACGGCGAGGCGTTCGCCACGGTCGAGAACAACAACGCGTTCTATCGGCTGCCGAAGCCGGAGACGTTCGAGGCCTGGCGGGACCGGACGCCCGACGACTTCGTGGTGGCGGTCAAGGCCAGCCGTTTCCTCACCCACATCAAGCGGTTGAAGGACCCGGAGGAGCCGGTCGAGCGACTGATGGGGGTCGCGGCCGGTCTCGGCCGCAAACTCGGCCCGATCCTGCTGCAACTGCCGCCGACGCTGCACGTCGACGCCGAACGTCTCAGGCACTGCCTGGCCCGGTTCCCGGCCGGTGTCCGGATCGCGGTCGAGCCGCGACACGCCTCGTGGTGGACCGAGGAGATCCGCGACGTGCTCGCCGCGGCCGGTGCCGCCCTGTGCTGGGCCGATCACCTGGGTCGGCCGGACGGTCCCCTGTGGCGTACGGCGGACTGGGCGTACCTGCGGTTTCACGAGGGCGCCGCCCGGCCGTGGCCGAACTACGGGTCCCGTGCGCTGCGGAGCTGGCTCGACCGGCTGGGCGATGTCCCCGACGCCTATGTCTATTTCAACAACGATCCCGGCGGCGCGGCCGTACGGAACGCGGTCACCTTCGCCGACCTCGCCCGCGCCGCCGGCCGCCCGGTGACCCGGGCCACCCTGCCGACCGGGTCGCCCGGCGAGGACTGAGACAGGGACCGGATCGTGTCACAGCGGGGCAGTTCCGTCTTTGACGACTTCCAGGGCGATCGGGTGGCGGGATTCGGCCGGGAACTTCAGGCGGGCGCGTACGGCTGAGCCGAGGAAGGCGAGCCCGAACACGGCGCCGACGAGCAGGGCGATGGACGCTCCGGCCGCGATGTCCAACCGGGTGGAAAGCCACACCCCGGCCAGGCCGCAGCCGACGCCGATCACGGCCGAGATCGGGAAGAGCAGCGCCAGCCGGTCGGTGAGCAGCCGCGCGGTCGCGGCCGGGCCCACGAGCATGGCGACGGCCAGGATGGCGCCGAGCGCGGGCACGGTCACCACGACCGTGACCTCGATGACGGCGAGCAGGGCGAGATCCAGCAGCACCGTGCGCAGCCCGGCGGCCGACGCCCCGACGGGGTCGAACGCGGAGAACAGCAGTTCCTTGCCGAGCGCGGCGAGCACGAGCACCACCGCGACGGCCACGACCAGGGTGACGGTGAGATCCGCGGTGCTCACCGCCAGGATGTCGCCGACCGTGTAGTGCGTCAGGTTCTTCGAGAACCCGTCCTGGGCGGACACGAGCACGACGCCGAGGGCGAATCCGCCGGACAGCGCTATGCCGGTCGCCGCGGTGAGGTCCTGGCCGCGCATCCGGGAGAACGCGACGACCGCGAGGACGATCAGCAGGCCGAACAGCCCTCCGCCGAGGTAGAGATCGATCCCCAGCAGTGCGGCGACGACGATCCCGGGGAAGGTCGCATGGGTCAGCGCCATCGTGAAGAACGGCAGCCGCCGTACGACCACCAGGACCCCGACCACGCCGCCCAGCGCGCCGACCAGGGCCGCCTCGAACATGGCCCGGTGGATGGTCGAGTCGAACCAGCCGTTGTCGAACCAGCCGTTGTCGAACCAGGCAGCGTTGAACAGACCCGCGGCAGACCAGTTCATGCCGGTTCGACCTCTCGTACGACCTCGTGGGAGATCCGCAGCAGGGCCCGCCTGCGTCGTACGAACCCGGCGGCGGACGCCAGGCCGTACATCGCGACGAGGACCAGCACGACGGTGCCGCCGGCGGCCAGCCGCAGGTCGTGGTGGACGGCGGCCTCGTAGCTGACGGCGAGCCCGAGCCAGCCGCCGGCCGCGCCGATGAGGCAGGCGAGCGGCACGATGACCGCGAGCCGCTCGGACAGCGTGCGGGCCGCGGCGGCCGGCACGATCAGCAGCGCGATCACCAAGATCGTGCCGACCGCGCGCACCGCGGCCACGACCACCAGCGCGATCGCGGCGTTCAGGACCAGGTCGAGCAGGCCGACGCTGACGCCGGCGGCCCGCGCGCCCTCGGGGTCGAACGTGCGCAGCATCAGCGGCCGTCGCAGCACGGCCAGCAGCGCCACCACCAGTACGGTCACCACGCCGGTCTGCACGAGTTGCTCCGCGGTGACCGTGAGCACCCGGCCGAACAGGAACGCGGTCAGATCGGAGGTGTAGCCGCTGCGCCGTGAGACCAGCACCACCCCGACCGCGAACAGCGTGGTGAGCAGCATGGCCAGTGCGGCGTCCTCGCTCACCCGGCGCCGGTGGGTGAAAAGCGTGAGAAGCACGGCCGTGACGGCTCCCGCGCCCAGTGCGCCCCAGAAGACGCCGCCGTCTCCGGCCAGCATGTAACCGATCACCACGCCGGGGAAGACGGTGTGGGTGAGGGTGTCGGTGACGAACGCGAGGCGGCGGAGCAGGACCAGCACCCCGACCGTGCCGGCGAGCGCACCGAGGATGACCAGTTCGGCCAGCGCCCGGGCCATGAACGGCAGGTGGAACGGTTCGAACAGGCCACTCAGAAAACCGGCGGTCATGTGCGTGTCACGATCACTCGGTCACCCCGCAACTCCAGCGCCTGCCCGCCGTACGTCGCGCGCAGCCGCTCGGGGGTGAGCACCGACTCGGTCGGGCCGAAGCCGTACTGATGCTTGTTGAGCAGGCACACCTCTTCGCAGGCCAGGTGCGCGATGGCCAGGTCGTGGGTGCTGACGACGACGGCGGCGCCCTGCTCCTTGAGCGCGGCCATCGCCTCCAGCAGGGCATGCTGGCTGACCGCGTCGACGCCGTTGAACGGCTCGTCGAGCAGCAGCAGCCGGGGGCGGGCGGCGATCGCACGGGCGAGCAGGACACGCTGGCGCTGGCCGCCGGACAGCGTGCCGAACCTGTCACGGGCCCGGCGGGCCAGCCCGACCTGTTCCAGGGCGGCGGCCACCTCGGCGCGGTCGGCGGCGGAGGGACGGCGCAGCCACCCGATCTTCCGATACCGGCCCATCATCACGACCTGCTCGACCGAGACCGGGAAGTCCGGGTCGAGCGTGTCGGCCTGCGGCACGTACGCCACCTGGCGCCGCGCCCGGGCCGGAGCCGTACCGAGCACCTCGATCCTGCCGCGCACCACCGGGACCAGGCCCAGGAGCGCCTTGATCAGCGTGGACTTGCCGGCGCCGTTCGGGCCGATCAGCGCCACCGCCTCGCCGGGGTGGACGACGCCGTCCAGCTCCTCGAGCGCGGGGACGTCCCCGTAGGCGACGCTGGCCCGGTCGAGCACGAGCGCAGCCGTACGGCCCGGCTGTTCTGTCGTGATCTGCCCGGTAGTGGTTTCCTCGATCATCCCGCGGGATCCTTCAACGCGTTGACGATGGTGTCCGTGTTGTGTGCTTCCATCTGCAGGTAGGTCGCCCCGGCGGACCCTGCGGGGCCGAGCGTGTCGCCGTACAGCGAGTCCTCGCCGGCCACGACCTTCACGCCGGCCTCCCGCCCGATGGCGTCCGCCGTCTTCGGCGGCAGCGACGCCTCGGAGAAGACCGCGGTCACCCCCGTCTCTCTGATCTTGTCGACCAGATCGGAGATCTGCCTGCCGGACAGTTCCGCGGAGGTGTCGAAGCTGGGGATGATCGACCCGACGAAAGTCAGCTTGTACCGCTCGATGTAGTAGCCGAAGGAGTCATGGTCGGTCACCAGCTTGCGTCTGTCCGCGGGGATCGACTCGATCTTCTCGGCGATCTCCGCGTCCAGCGCGTCGATCTTAGCGGTGTAGGCGGCAAGGTTGGCCCGATAGGCGGCCGCGTCAGCCGGGTCGGCCGCCGCGAACGCCTTCTCGATGTTGGCGGTCATGATCTTGACGTTCATGGGGTTGTGCCAGATGTGCGGGTCGCCCTCCGCGTCCTCCGCCGAGCCGCCGCCCATGCGGATGGACACGCCATTGCCGGCGTCCACCACGGCGCCCTCGAACCCGGCCGAGGCGATGACGGGGTCCAGCCACTTCTCCAGGCCCACGCCGTTCTTGACGACGACGTCGGCCTCCGCGATGGCCTGGAGATCCAGTGGGGACGGCTCGTAGTCGTGCGGGTCGACGTTCGGCTTGAGGATCTGATGGACCTCCACCTTGTCGCCCCCGACATTGCGGGCGAAGTCGGCGACCTCGGTGGTCGTCGCCACGACCTTCAGCGCGTCGATCTGACTGAACGACGAGGTGCCCGCACCGCCGCCGCAGGCGGTCACGAAGAGCACCAGGAAGAGCACGAGGAGCACGGCGAGCATCGCAGACCGCGATCGGGCCAGCGATCGGGCCGGTGATCGGGACAGCAGCGACAGCACGACGGTTCCTCACGCAGTTTGCCGTAGTTGAGGGGAGCTACCGCCGAATCGTGACGCAAATGAAAATGATTGTCAAATGCACTCCGATGTTCCGGACCCCTGGGCACGCCCAGCGCCGTACTCGTGAGCGCAAGATCACGAATGGTGTTTTCGCAGTTCACGCACCCTTCATGCGAGAAAGTGCAAGATCATGAAGCGTGTACGCCCAGGTAGCCGGGCGGGTGTGCGAGAAAATGCAAGATCACGGGGAGGGGTTCGGGGAGGGGGTCGGTGACGTGTGCGTATCGAGCTCAGATCGAGCGGCCCACTCCGCAGAGGAACCAGGTGGGCGTGGCCTGCCCGGTGGATCCGGCCGATGCGGCATCCGGGTCGGAGCGCCACTCGTCCTCTCGTACGAGACCTGGCTCGATGAGTTCGAACCCGTCGAACATCCGCCGGATCCGCTCCCGGCTCCGGAGCGTCACGCTCATGTTGGCGTTCCGGTAGACGTCGGCAGCCTGGTGTGCGGTGTCGGATCGCTCTTCGGCGGTCACGTGCGACAGCACCAGATAGCTCCCACGTGGTACGGCATCGCGCAGCCGGCCGATGAGTTCGTCTGGTTTGTCGCCGTCGGGGACGAAGTGCAGCACGGCGACCAGCAGGATCGCGACGGGCTCGGTGAAGTCGATCAGTGAGCTCAGCTCGGGGCTGTCGAGGATGGCCTCCGGATCCCGTAGGTCGCCCTGCACGGCGACGGTGTTGGTCGCGTTGGACAGCAGGGCCCTGGCATGGGTGAGCACCACGGGGTCGTTGTCCACGTAGGCCACCCGGGTGCCGGGGTCCACCTCCGCCGCCACCTCGTGGACATTGCCCTCCGTCGGCAGTCCGGCTCCGATGTCGACGAACTGCCGGATCCCGGCCTCGGCGACGAGATGATGGACGGCTCTGCGCAGGAACGCACGGTTCTGCCGCGCCAGTTCGCGGGCTTCGGGCGCGAGGGCCAGCACGCGCTCGGCCGCCTCCCGGTCCGTTGGAAAGTTGTCCTTGCCTCCGAGAAAGTAGTTGTACATGCGGGCGGCGTTCGGAATATGCGAGTCGATGCCCGGGGGCACCGCTGCGTCCTCGGCCAAGCGCCGTCTCCTCTCACTGGCGGTCGAAGAGTTGCTCCTAGTCTGACAAATCATGCCCTGCTGCGCGCGGGCAGCATTTGTCAGACACTCCCTATCGCGAGCATATGGGCCGGGGGCGGCTAATCAAGAGAGTTTTGAGCAATGAGTCCCCCTTCGCCCACCCCTTCGCTTATGTGGACGGGGTGGGCCAGCACCGAGTGCTGGCAGTAGCCGAGGGCGTTCCAGGGGGTGTGTTCCGGCTGGGTGCGCCCTCGGTCGTCGGTCGCCCGGACCCGGATCACGTGGTCGCCCGGCTGGGCGTCCCAACGGAACTGCCAGCGCACCCACGCGCCCGCTTCCTGGCGCGTCCCGATCTCGGCGGCCTGCCACGGGCCGTCGTCGACGCGATAGTGCACCGCGTCGATGAGGCGCTCGCCGGCGAAAGCCCGGCCTCTGACGACGTTCGGCCCCGGCGGCAGGCAGGCGGGCCAGGGCAGTTCGACCAGGCTCGCGACCGGGACACTCGTGATCGGGATGCCCGGCTCGGAGTGGTCGGCCGTCGCGGGGTGGTCGGCCGGCTGATCGGGGGCGTGGCGCTCCGGGACGAGGACGTAGTCATCGGTGTTCCACGGGACACGGAGCTCTCGGGTGGCGACCTCGATCCGGCCCACCCACTTGATGCTGGCGGCGCCGAGCCAGCCGGAGACCACGACGCGGGCCGGGTAGCCGTGATCGGGCGGCAGCACTTCGCCGTTCATGGCGAGCGCGATCAGGGTGTCGGAGGCCAGCGCCTTGGCCACCGGCATCGGGCGGCGGGCGCGTACCTCGTCGAGGCCTTCCGGCATGACCTCGCACGCGTCGTCGGTGAGGCCGGCCGCTTTCAGCAGGTCGCGCAGCCGGACTCCGGTCCACTCGGCGGTGCCGATCGCGCCACGCCCCCATGAGACGCCCTCGAACCGGCATCCGTGCTCCGCGCAGAGCAGCCTCCGTCGGTTGCCCGCGCACTCCAGCGTGCGTACGACAGAGGTCAGCGGAAAGCGCCGCCACAGGTCGTCGTAGGTATAGGAGACGGCCCGCCGTACGCCGTCTCCCTCGATCCGCAGCGTCCACGCTGCCGGGTCCAGCCGGGGGGTGGGCGCGTGGTTGCGTATGAAGAAGCGGCCGACGGGGGTGAGGAAGCCGGGCAGGCGGTCGGGACGAGTGCCGTAGTCAAGGCCGGTGCCGGCGTCCTCCATCAGGTCGGTCGGCGTGGGCTTCACCACCCGCCGCGTCGCCGACGGCGCGGCCGACGCGTACGCGGTTTCATGGCGCGGCTGATCTGCCACCGACTGATCTGCCACCGACTGATCTGCCACCGACTGATTCGCCACCAACTGATCGGGCATCGGCTGATCGGGCATCGCGTTCCATCGCCTTCCCCCGGGCCTTCTGTCCGACTTCTTACCCGCGGTTCGCCGATGCGCTCACGGGCATTACGACGTTTATCGTCCTATCACTTGATCCCGTACCGGTGGGTAGGAGCGGAGTCATGGCAGAGATCGGCTACACGATGATGAGCGAGCAGACACCGGCCGGGCAGATGGTGGACGACGCCGTCACGGCGGAACGAGTCGGCTTCGGCTATGCCGTCGTCTCCGACCACTACTTTCCCTGGTTGGAGGAGCTGGGGCATTCGCCGTACGCGTGGTCGGTGCTCGGCGCCGCGGCGCGGGCCACCGAACGGCTGCCGCTGATGACCTACGTGACCTGTCCGATCATGCGCTACCACCCCGCCGTGGTGGCGCAGAAGGCGGCCACGATGGGCGTGCTCAGCGAGGGCAGGTTCACGCTCGGCCTGGGTTCGGGGGAGAACCTCAACGAGCACGTCGTCGGCCACGGCTGGCCGCCCGTCAACACGCGGCACGAGATGTTCCGGGAGGCCATCGAGATCATCAAGATGTTGTTCGAGGGCGACTATCGGAACTTCCGGGGCGAATTCTTCGACATCGACTCGGCCAAGCTGTACGACCTGCCGGAGCGGCCGGTGCCCCTCGCGATCGCGGCGTCGGGCACCCAGTCGATGGAGATAGCCGCGGAGTACGGCGACGCTCTCGTGGCGACTGCTCCGGACGATCGCCTGGTCGAGGGCTTCGCCGCCTCGGGAGGTGACGGCAAGCCGGTCTACGGCCAGCTCGCCATCTGCTACGACTCCGATCGCGAGGCCGCCGTCGAGCGGGCGCACCGGCTGTGGCGCTGGTCGCTGCCGGGCTGGAAGGTGATGTCCGAGCTGCCCGCGCCGGTCAGCTTCGCCGCGAGCACCGAAACGGTGCGCCCGGAGGACGTCGCCCAGAAGGTGCCGTGCGGTCCGGACGTGGACGCCGTCGTGGAGGCGGTGCGGCAGTACACCGAGGCGGGGTTCACGCACGTCGCGCTGGTCCAGATCGGGTACGAGCACCAGCGGGAGTTCTTCGACTGGTCGGAGAAGGAACTGCTGCCGGCGCTTCGGCAGCTCTGAGTTCTGAGGGAACCTGGGAAGTCCGGAGAGCTCGGGGGAGCGCCGGGAGGCCGTACCGGGAGCGCAGTCCCATCCAGAGGGCCGGGGCGGCGACGGCCACACCGACGAGCACCCAAACGGTGACGGCGTTGCCGAAGCCGAACATCTTCAGCGCCGAAGCCAGCAGCACGAACGCCAGAGCCCGGCGGATCAGTCCGCCGTGGGCCCGGGCGGAGATCCGCGAGCCGAGATAGACGCCGGGGATGGAACCGGCCAGCAGCGCGGCGGTGACCTCGAGCCTGAAGTCGCCGAACAGCAGGTGGCCGAGCGCGGCCGACATGACGAGCGGCACGGCCTGCACCAGGTCGGTGCCGACGAGCTGGTTGGCCTTGAGCGCGGGATAGAGGGCCAGCAGCGCGACGATGATCAGCGAGCCGGAGCCCACAGAGGTGATCCCGACCACCAGTCCGCCGACCGCGCCGACCAGGGCGGTCGGGAGTGGCCGCGCCGAAACGGCGGGCAGGGCGGGCGCGGCGAGGTCGGCGTCGGCGGGTCGGCCCCGAGCCCGATCCTTCAGGGTGAGCCAGCCTCGTACGGCCAGGCCGCCGGCCGCGAGCAGGAGCGCGACGCCCATGCCCGTCTGGATCACGTGCTGGACGTCCTCTCCGTTCCCCAGCGCACGCGCGAGCAGTACGCCGCAGAACGCCGCCGGGACCGAGCCCGCGCACAGCCAGCCGACGAGCTTGAGGTTGACGGTGCCGTGCCGGAGATGGACGAGGCCGCCGACCGGCTTCATCACGGCCGCGGCCACGAGGTCGCTCGAGACGGCGGTGAGCGGGGGAACGCCGAAGAACGTGACGAGCATGGGCGTCATGAGTGCGCCACCGCCCATGCCGGTCAATCCGACGACGACGGCGACCAGGAACGAGCCGATCGCCATGCTGTAGTCGAAATGCACGGCATAACCCTACCTAACCAATCGGGATTATGGATAGAGGGTTGTGGCGACGTCCCCGAAAGCCGGCCTCGGACCGGTGGACCCCCTCCTTGATGATCTTGTTCGCCGTCCGCTCCCTCTGAGCTCTCTCCGAGCTCTCTCCGACTTCCTGCCGAGCTCTCGCCGCGGGCGCGTGCGCGCTGACAAGGAAACTTTCAACGGAATATTCGTCGGTACGCGATGGTCGCCGCCTCCTCGCATCCGGGAAGGGGGGCAGGTAAAGGGGGGCGTGGCGGGTAGGCGTGGAATGTTCCAAAAACATCCTTAACTGAGATGCGGTTGAAATGTTGACGGAGGGTACCTCCGTACGTATTCTCATGTTTGTCGCTCAGATCCTGTTCGATGGCGAATCCGGGCTGGGCGATCCTCGCGGCTCATGATCGAGAAAACGGTCATATTCAGCGAAAATGTCACCAGGTTGCGCTCCTTTCGCGCCTGTGTGGGCGTCTTGGGCGCGCCCACACGGTTTCGGCGATTCCGCCGACGGTCGGCGGAATCAAGGCTACGAGGGAGGACCATGCGCCGGTCGTGACATCGTCGCGGACCAGTTCTCTTCCGCACTTAATCAGGTCTATTGATAGCTGTTTGCACTTGGGGCGCCGGTTCTGGCAATTGTCCGCCGACGCCTGACAATGGCATTTTCAAAATGCCGTCGTGGCCTTCGTTCATGATCGTGGAATCGACACGATGGCCACCGCGAGGATCAAGAGGTGATCACATGAAGTTCGACAGGCACGCCGGGCCCGTGCTCTCGCTGTTCCGCATCGTGACGGGACTCCTGTTCGTCTGCCACGGGCTGTCGTCGGTGTTCAACGTGTTCGGCGGCAACCAGGGGTCGGGCCACGCCATCCCGATCGGCACCTGGCCCGGGTGGTGGGCCGCGCTCATTCAGGTCATCTGCGGCGGGCTCGTTCTCATCGGCCTCTTCACCCGCGCCGGAGCCTTCCTGTCGTCGGGCTCGATGGCGTACGCGTACTTCGTCGTCCACCAGCCGCACGCCGTGCTGCCGCTGCAGAACGGGGGCGAGCTCCCCGTGGTGTTCTGCTGGTCGTTCTTCCTGCTCTTCGTGCTCGGACCCGGCCCGTGGTCACTGGACGCGCTGATCCGGCGCGGCGAATCGCGAGCGGAGGCGCCCGCCCCCGTTCTCGCGGAGGCGTCCGCTCCTGTTCTCGCGGAGGCGCCCGCCGAAGGGTGAGCCCCGGGCCTCCCCCCCGTGGCGGACTCTCGGCCTGTCAGGAGTGTGACCGGCGGCCCCCCTTCGGGGGGCTTTGGTCACTACAGCCGATGTCGTACCTCGGCGTTGAATCGGTGACGGGTTTCCGACTTTTACGCAGGAGGTCTTCCGTGACCATCGCCGAGCAGTTCACCGACATCTTCCGCGAGGAGCACCGCGAGGTCCGCGACCTGCTCCTGTCGCTGGTCCGCGACTTCGAGGCGGGGGACATGACCGCGGCGCGAAGGGGGGTCGCCGCGGTGGCCCGCGCCACCGGCCCGCACTTCAGGTACGAGGAGGAGTCGATGTATCCCCGCCTCGTACGGATCTTCGGCGGCGAGTACGTCGACAAGCTCCTCGCCGACCACGACGGTGCGATCCGCAACGCCCGCGAGCTCGCCGAGCTGGCCGATCTCGACTCCCTGGAGCCCGCCCAGGCCGAGCGGGCCGTCTATCTCGTCCGGCAGATCCTGCCGCACGTGAGCGACTGCGACGGGCTTTCGATCATGGTGGAGACCTTCCCCGACGAGGACGTCATCGACATCCTGTCGACGCGGGACACGGCGATGGAGAAGGGGCTCGACCTCCTCTCCTGGGCCGGCACCGTCCGTCCCCGCTCCGCCTGAGCGTACGGAGCCGTGATGAACGACGAACCGGCGCGTGTCGCCGTACGCGCCCGCCGTCCCCTGCGGCAGGTCCGCCACGATGCCGCGCTCGCCCCCTTCATCGTGATCTGGGAGGCGACCCGGGCCTGCCCGCTGGCCTGCCTGCACTGCCGGGCCGAGGCCAGGCCGCAGCGGCATCCCGCCGAGCTCACCACGGCGGAGGCGCGCGAGATGATGAGCCAGGTCGCGGCGTTCGGCCGGCCGGCCCCGCTGTTCGTCATCACCGGCGGTGACCCTTTCCAGCGGCCCGACCTGTTCGACCTGGTACGGCAGGCCGTACGGCTCGGCCTGGCCCCCGCGGTGTCGCCTTCGGTCACATCGGCCGTCACCCCGGCGGCACTCGGCCGCCTGCACGAGGCGGGCGCGAAGGCCGTCTCGCTCAGTCTGGACGGGGCGAGCGCCCACACCCACGACGGCTTCCGCGGCATCGACGGCGTGTTCCGGCAGACGTTCCACGCCTGGCAGGCGGCCAAGCAGGCGGGCCTGAGGGTGCAGATCAACACCACCGTCGCCAAGAACAACCTGGACGAGTTGCCGCAGATGGCGCGACTCGTCCGCGACCACGGCGCGTCGCTGTGGAGCCTGTTCTTCCTCGTCCCCACCGGCCGGGCCCGTCGCCTGGAGGGGCTCACCGCGCGCGAGGCCGAGGACGTCCTGCACTTCGCCTACGATCTCGGATCGGCGATCCCGATCAAGACGACCGAGGCGCACCACTTCCGCCGGGTCATGATCCAGCGGCATGTCCTGGAGCAGCGCGGGATCGACCACATGCGGGCGCTCGGCATGGGCCGTCTCTACCGTTCGCTCCGCAAGCAGGCGGTCGGCGCCGGCCTCATGCGGGACACCCGGGTACGGCGCCCGCCGCTGGACGTCAACGCGGCCAGGGGGTTCGTCTTCGTGTCGCACACCGGCGACGTCTACCCCTCGGGTTTCCTGCCGCTCCTGGCCGGCAACGTCCGTGATCACCCGCTGACCGACATCTACCGGACCTCGTCGGTGTTCAACTGGCTGCGCGACCCCGACCGGCTGGGCGGCCGGTGCGGCGCCTGCGAGTTCCGCACCGTATGCGGGGGCTCGAGGTCCCGAGCCTATGCCCTCACGGGTGATCCGATGGCGAGCGATCCCTGGTGCGCCTACACTCCCGGCAGCTTCCCCTACGAGTCGGACCTCGCGGCCCTGGGCCTCATCCGCTGAGCGAGACGGGGGGTGACACGGGCGGACAGCGTGACGAGCAGTTTGACGATCATGGCTGTGAAGGTGACCGCCCAGGCGGGGAAGGCCACCCAGACCCAGGTCCGGCCGATCTCCTCGATGATCGGCAGACCCACGGCCCGGCCGAGTTCCATGCTGGCCGTGGCGTACATGCCGAGCGGGAACACGATGCTCCACAGCTGGGGCAGATACTCGAGCCGGGTACGGCGCAGCACGTGCCGCCACAGGCCGAACAGAACGAGCATCGGGATCAGCCAGGTCCCGAACGCCCACAGCACGATGCCGAGGCCCGCGAGCACGGGCCGGGCCGCGCCGGTCGCCGGGGTCACGGGCATGGCGAGGATCTCGGCCGCGGCGAGCACGGTGATCGCCGTCGCGCCCATGGTGACCCAGTACGGCGGCGTCAGGTCTTCGGGCCGCACTTCGAGCAGCAGCAGCCGGGTCAGCACCAGCGTGGCGACCATCAGGTACAGCACCACGCCGACCGACCACATGAGTACGGCGGTGAGCCCGGCGAAGTGCACGAACTCGGCATGTCCGCGGTACGCCGTGCCGAGTACGGCGGAGATCACAGCCAGTGACTGGGTGCCGACCACCCAGATGAACCAGGTGCCGTTCACGCCCGCGAGCACCGGCTGCGGGCGCGGGCCGAGGACGAGGCGCACCGGGATGCCGTAGCTCAGGCCCATCCAGGCGAGGAAGGCGATCCCGCCCAGCACACAGGCGACGGAGGGCAGGCCGGCCCCGGCAGACCGGGCGCCGATCACCGTGCACGCGGCGACGAAAGTGAAGAACGCGTACGCCCGATCGGGTGCCGACAGGTCCGCGGCGACCTCGCGCGGGAAGACCGCGACGCGGATCGCCGTCGCCGCCAGCAGCACGACGAGGCAGATCGCACCGATGATCAGCAGTAGCCCAGACATGGTCGACCAGCCGATGTCATACAGCCCCGTCGATACGATCCCCGTCGCCATCACCAGCGCGAAGTAGCCGGGATACAGCCGGCGCACCACCCCGAGGCGCTTCTCCCCGGACGGTCGGCTGACGTGCAGTATCGGAGCGATCTGGTCGGCCAAGGACGTCTCCACAGCGTAAGCGAAGGGTGTGACGGCGAACGGGTTGTCTGACGGCGAACGGGTTGTCTGACGGCGAACGGGTGTCTGACGGCGAACGGGTGGCGTCGAGTCTCTCCGGTCACGAGTGTCCAGTTTAGGGGCCATGGTCCCGACAATTTGGGACGTCTAGCACCGAATGTCCGCTCCGCTGGCCCGTAGACGTGTGATCAGGAAGGGACTATGAGCCTGGTTTTGGGGACCAAAGTCCCCGCCTCTTCGGTCCGCCGGCCGGGCATGCTCTGAAGGCGGGACCGGTTCGACAGGAGGGGAACCCATGATTCATGAACTCAGCGAGACGTCCCGGGCGGGGCGTCGTCGTGGCTGAGCCCCTTGCCGAGCTCGCTCTTCCGGCGATCATTCAGGGCGGCATGGGAGTCGGGGTCTCCGGGTGGCGGCTGGCCCGGGCGGTGGCCATGGTCGGGCAGCTCGGCGTCGTGTCCGGCGTCGCCCAGGACGCGCTGATGGCCCGCCGCCTGCAGCTGGGCGATCCCGGCGGGCACGTGCGCCGGGCACTGGCGGAATTCCCCGACCAGGAGGTCGCCGAGCGGATCGTGCGGAAGTTCTTCGTGCCGGGCGGGATCGCCTCGGGAACCCCGTTCCGGCCGGTCCCTCGGCTGGGCCTGCGCCCGAACCGGTGGCGCGACGAGCTGACCGCGGCGGGCAACTTCGTCGAGGTATGGCTCGCCAAGGAGGGCCACGACGGTCTGGTGGGGGTCAACTATCTGGAGAAGATCCAGCTCGCCACCCCGGCCGCCGTGTTCGGCGCGATGTTGGCCGGGGTCGACTACGTTCTGATGGGGGCCGGCATCCCCAGCGAGATCCCGGCGCTGCTGGACGCGCTCGCCGTGCCCGCCAAAGCGGAGCTGTCGGTGACGGTGGCCGGATCCGACGACCGGCACATCGTCGCGTTCGATCCCGCCCTGCTGCTCGCATCGGCTGGGAACCCGCCACGCAGGCCGCGCTTCCTGGCCATCGTCTCCTCCGACGTGCTCGCCCTCTACCTGAACCGGTCTCCGATCACCCGGCCGGACGGGTTCGTCGTGGAGGCGCCGTCGGCCGGAGGTCACAGCGCCCCGCCGCGGGGACGCCTGCGGCTGGACGACACCGGCGAGCCCGTCTACGGCCCGCGTGACCGCGCCGATCTGGCGAAGGTCGCCGCCCTCGGCCTGCCGTTCTGGCTCGCCGGCGGCCAGGCGACGCCGGAGGCGCTGGCGGACGCCCGGGCGGCTGGGGCGGCGGGGATCCAGGTCGGCACGGCTTTCGCGCTGTGCCGGGAGTCCGGCATGACGCCGGAGCTGCGGCGGCGGCTGCTCAGCGACGCGGCCGACGGCACGCTCGAGGTGCGCAACGACCCGTACGCCTCGCCGACGGGATTCCCGTTCAAGGTCGCCAAGGCGCCGGGGACGCTGTCGGAGGAGGAGGTCTACGCCGAGCGACCACGCCTGTGCGACCTGGGATATCTGCGCACGCCGTATCTGAAGGCCGACGGCGGGGTCGGCTACCGCTGCCCGGCCGAACCGGTCGACGACTATGTGCGCAAGGGCGGGTCGGCGGCGGACACGACCGGACGCCGCTGCCTGTGCAACGCGCTCACCGCCGACGTCGGCCTCGGGCAGCACCGGCGCGACGGCTACGTCGAACCCCCGCTGCTGACCCTCGGCCAGGACGTGAGCTTCCTGAAGGGGTTCCTGGACGGTTTCCCGTCCGGCGAGTACGGCGCCGCCGACGTCGTCCGCCACCTTCTGGGCGCGCGATAGGAGGTCTGCCCGACGATCGCTACCAACGTGTCTGTTGTCTCGTACGGGAGGCGCCGGTGTAGGTGAAGGCCCATCGGTCGGGGCCGATCTGGCGGCGTTGGTAGCGGTCGGGGC
>NZ_BOOG01000074.1 GCF_016863115.1 Sphaerimonospora thailandensis | reverse complement strand
CGAAGTGACACCGATCCGTGCGAGACGACGGCCATTCACGCGACCACTAAGGTTGGGGATGTGAGTCCGAGGCCCGTGCGCGCGATGGACGGCGATGAGAAAGTCGACCGGCAGGCGCGGATCCTCGAGGCGGTGCTTCGGCTCCTGTCGCTGCAGGGCATATCCGGGGTCAGCATGCGGGCCGTCGCGCGTGAGGCCGGGGTCTCGTTGGGGCTGGTGAACTACCACTACGAGGACAAGACGAGCCTGATCCGTGCGGCCCTGCACCGCATCGAGGAGCAGGACATCGCGTTGGTCGAGCCGGATCCCACGCTGGAACCGGAAGAGCGGCTGCGTGCCGCGCTGAGGCGGGTGGCCGACCCGGAGTTCCTGACGACGGAGTACCTGTCCCTGCGACTTCAACTCTGGGCGCTCGCCCAGGCACATGAGGACTTCGAGCGCATCAACACGGCGGCTCAGAAACGCTACCGAGCCGGGCTCGCCGCCCTCATCCGTGCGGTCCGTCCCGAGTTGTCGCCCGACGAGTGCGGTAAGCGGGCCGCCGACATCGACGTCATCCAGAACGGCTTGTGGCTCACGGCCCTGCTGGGGCTCGACCGCGCCTCGATCAGCAGGAGCGTCACTCGCTGCGAGGAGATCGCACTCGCCGACTGACTGGTCGCGCGACGGCGAATCTGAACGAACGTCCAGGAATATATTGAACGAACGTTCAGGCACTCGTATGCTCCCACCATGGCACCAGTCACGATGGACGACGTACACCGCGTCGGCACCGGGTACCACGAGGCCCCCGAACGATCGATGTCGCTGCGGTCGGAGACGTACACAGAGCCACCATGGTTCGAGGCCGACGTACGGGCGATCTTCGCCCGCACCTGGCAGTGGATCTGCCACGTGGAGAAGCTCAAGTCGCCGGGCAGCTACGTGTCGGCCACCGTGGCCGGCATGCCGATCGCGATCGTGCGCGATCGTGACGGAGCGCTGCGCGCCTTCTACAACGTCTGCAAGCACCGCGCCCATGAGCTGCTCACGGGCTCCGGCACCACGCGCAACATCGTCTGCCCCTACCACGCGTGGACCTACAGCCTGGACGGTCAGCTGAAGGCGGCTCGTCGCGCCGACCAGATGGAGACCTTCGACAAGGGCGAGATCTGTCTCGACCAGGTGCGGGTGGAGGAGTTCGGGGGATTCGTCTACGTGAACCTGGACCCGGGCGCCGCTCCCCTGGGCGAGCAGGCCGGGGATCTGGCGGCCGACATCGCCAGGTGGGCTCCCGACGTGGCCGGGCTGACCCACGCGAAGCGACTGACCTACGACATCGCCTCCAACTGGAAGAACGTCATCGACAACTTCCTGGAGTGCTACCACTGTCACATCGCCCACAAGGAGTTCGTCGACCTCGTCGACATGGACACCTACGAGGTGAAGACCCACGGCATCTGGTCGAGCCACTTCGCCGAGGCCGGCAAGCAGGAGAACACCGCGTACGACGTCTCGGGTGCGTCGGTCACGCAGCACGCGGTGTGGTGGCTGTGGCCCAACACCTGTCTGCTGCGATACCCCGGTCGCGGCAACTTCATGGTCTTGCAGGTCATTCCGGCCGGTCCCGACCGGACCCTGGAGACCTGGGACTTCTACTTCGAGACGGCCGAGCTCACGGACGCGGAGGTGGAGGCGGCGCGGTACATCGACGAGGTGCTGCAGCAGCAGGACATCTCCATCGTGGAGAGCGTCCAGCGTGGCATGAGCACCCCGGCCTTCGACCAGGGCCGCATCGTCTACGACCCGTCCGGCTCAGGGCTGTCCGAGCACGGCGTGCATCACTTCCACGGTCTCGTCCTCGACGCCTACCGCTCGTGGGTGGAAGGGGCCGCCGCCGAGCGCGATCACGGGGATGCCGTCCCCACGCTCACCGCATAGAGGAACGGCGATGTCGAAGCCCGTCATCATCACCTGCGCACCCACCGGCGGCATTCACACGCCGACGATGTCACCGCACCTGCCGGTGACCCCGGACGAGATCGCCGCCGCGTCCGTCGAGGCCGCCGAAGCAGGGGCGGCGATCATTCACCTCCACGCCCGCGATCCCGAGACCGGCCGGCCCGACCCGCGGCCCGAGCTGTTCCTGGACTTCATGCCGAAGATCAAGGAGGCCTGCGACGCCGTCCTGAACGTCTCGACCGGCGGAGGCCTCGGCATGACCCGCGAGGAGCGGCTTCGGGCCGCCGTCGCGACCTCCCCGGAAATGGCATCGCTGAACGTCGGCTCGCTGAACTTCGGGATCTTCCCGATGCTGCGGAAGCACTCGGACTGGAAGCACGACTGGGAGCCGGCCTTCCTGGAGATGACGCGCGACTTCGTCTTCAAGAACACCTTCGCCGACCTGGAGTACGTCGTGAAGGAGCTCGGCCACGGCCACGGGACCAGGTTCGAGTTCGAGTGCTACGACCTCGGCCACCTCTACAACCTCGCCTGGCTGATCGACCAGGGCTGGATCGAGCCGCCCTTCTTCGTGCAGATGGTCTTCGGTGTGCTCGGCGGCGTCGGTGCGGACCTCGACAACCTCCAGCACATGCACACGGTGGCGGGCCGGCTGTTCGGGGACGACTACGAATGGTCGGTGCTCGCCGCCGGACGCCACCAGATGCCGTTCGCGACGCAGGCCGCCATGCTCGGCGGCAACCTGCGGGTGGGCATGGAGGACAGCCTGTTCATCGGGCCTGGCGAGCTCACGACGTCGAACGCCGACCAGGTACGGAAGATCCGCGGCGTTGTGGAGGCGCTCGGGCATGAGGTCGCCACCCCGGCGCAGGCCCGGGAGCGGCTCGGTCTGAAGGGAGCCGACCATGTCACCTTCTGAGCTGTCACCTTCTGAGCTGTCACCTTCTGAGCGCGTCCCGTCGCCCGTCGAGGTCGCCCGGGTCGCCTCGCTCGGCGGCGGAGTGATCGGCCAGAGCTGGACAGCCCTGTTCCTGGCCGCCGGAAAGACGGTCACGCTGTTCGATCCCGACCCGGCCGCGGAGGGGCGGGTCCGCCGCGCGGTGGAGACGGCGTGGCCGGCCCTGATCGAGCTCGGTCTGACGACCCGGGCCGAGCCGGAAGGCGAACTGCTCGTGTGCGCCGACGCGCGTACGGCGGTGGCGGACGCCCAGTTCGTCCAGGAGAGCGTGCCCGAGCGGATCGAGCTCAAGCACCGGCTGTACGCCGAGATCGAACCCGCCCTCGCCGAGGATGCCATCGTGGCGTCGTCGGCATCCGGCCTGACCCTCACCGAGCTGCAGGCCGGCTGGGAGCGTCCGGACCGGCTCGTTCTCGGTCACCCGTTCAACCCGCCGCATCTGATCCCCCTCGTCGAGGTCATGGGCAACGAGCAGACCGGCGACGGCGTGGTCGACCGGGCCCGTGACTTCTACGAGTCCGTCGGCAAGGTGACGATCGAGGTCAAGCGGGAAGTCCCGGGCCACGTCGCCAACCGGCTGCAGGCCGCCCTGTGGCGAGAGGTCATCCACCTCGTCAACGAGGGCGTGGCATCCGTGGACGACATCGACACCGCCATCTCCTCCGGGCCGGGCCTGCGCTGGGCCGCCTGGGGCCCGACGACGCTGTTCCACCTCGGCGCCGGCGAGGGAGGCATCGCCGCCTTCTGCGAGCGGTACGCCGACAGCTTCAACCGCTGGTGGGACGACCTGGGGCACCCACATCTGGACGAGGCCACCGCGGCCCGGCTGGCCGACGGACTGGCGGCCACCAGGTCCGGTGACCTCGATGCCCTGGCCGCGCAGCGCGACGCCATGATCGTGTCGGCCATCCTGGCGGCCGGCCGCGTGAAAGGAGCCATGCCATCGCAGGCGTAGCCCTCGACCACACGTCGTTCGCCGTCCATGACGCGATGAGCTGGGCACGGCGGCTACGGCGCGAGCTGGGCGCGACCCCGATCTTCGGTGAGCGGCTCGCGCAGTTCGGGTACCTGCTGCTCCACGTCGGCACCGCCGACGACGGCGCGAGATTGGAGCTGCTGGAGCCAAGAGGCGAGGGATTTCTCACCCGCTTCCTGGACGCTCGCGGTGAGGGTCCGCATCACATCACCTTCGTCGTACCGGACCTGCGCGCGATGGTGGCGCACGCCCGCGCGCTCGGCCTGACCGTCGTCGGCGAGGACTACGACCACCCGCCGTGGCGCGAGGCGTTCATCGCGCCCGACGCGAGGCACGGTGTCGTCATCCAGCTCGCCCAGTCCGACCGGAGCTACCCGCCCGTCGACGAGCTGGTGTCGACTCGTACCCGTGACATCGACAACCTTCCCAGCTCCCGGGGAGCCACCGAGCCACTGTGGTGGACCCCGCTGTGGGAGACCGCACCGGGAGCGGTCGCACGGCTGGGGACCACGCACCTGGCGTCGACGGACCTCGAGTTCTCCCGGCTCGTCTTCGGGGACCTGCTCGGGGCTCAGGTGTCCGAAGACGACTCTGCGTTGGACCTGTCGTGGCCCGGCGGATCCGTCCGGGTGCACGCCTCGGCCCGCCCGGGCGTGACCGGAATGAGCCTGCGCGGCGGTCCCGCCGGCGGCGTCGGGATCGGTCCCGCCCGGCTGGGCGCGGAGGTGACGCACATCATGAACTGCCCTGAGCAGGAGTGACCGGAAGAACTCGAGCGTCGAGGGATGAATAGCCGGCCTTCACTACAGGTGAGGACGATCGTGTCCTGGCCGGCATGAACGTCAACGTCGGGGGTGTCGCCGAGCCGATCAAGGAACTGATCCGAGCCCGCACATGAACTACGGTGCTGCGCGTGCCTTTCATTCGTAGTGGGTGCGGCAGGCGACGATCTGGACGGTGTCGGCTTCGATGGCGTAGACGATGCGGTGTTCGGTGGTGAGGCGGCGTGACCAGAAACCCGACAGGTTCTGCCGGAGGGGTTCGGGCTTGCCGATGCCTTCATAACCGTTGCGGCAGATGTCTTCGATCAGTCGGTTCAGCCGTTTGAGGGTTGCGCGGTCGTTCTGCTGCCACCAGAGGTAGTCGTCCCAGGCCTCCGGCGTGAAGAGGATCTTCACTCGGTTTCCTGGTCGTCGTCTTCGATGAGTTCACGAGGTTGGGCCTGGCCGCCGCGCAGGCTTTGGATGGACGCGGCGAGGTGACGGGCGTTGGCGGGAATGCCGAGGAGGAACGCCGTCTCCTTCAGGGACTCGTACTCGCGCAGACTGATCACGACGGCGGGCTCGCGGTTGGGCCGGGTCACCACGATCTCGTCGAGATCTTCGGTGACGCGGTCCAGGGCCGCTGCCAGGTTCGAGCGGAACTCGCTCGCGGACATCGGGTGCATCGTATCCTCCCTGTCCCTGGAGTGTACGTAATCACGTACATCAGTAGCAAGGTTGCCGTGCGGGCGCGCCGAAAGATCTCCATCCTGAGCGGGGAGAAAACTGGAGAACCGTCACCGATCACCGGTAAACCACGTACCGAAGTCGACATGACGTGATCTCACGTGTCTCGCCGTTTACCGGCCCGGTGGGAACTTACAGGAGGACGGAACCACGGCGTACAGTCTCCGCCTCTTCGCCGGCGTTGCGGTGCCGTGAGCTCGGCGGGCGTGGTTCCCTCGTGCACCCTCAAGAAATGAAGCGGTAGCCCATTCCGGGTTCGGTGATCAGATGTGCCGGGTGCGCGGGGTCTTTCTCCAGTTTGCGTCGTAGCTGCGCCATGTACTGGCGCAGGTAGTGCGTCTCCTTGACGAATCCCTGGCCCCATACTTCGGCCAGCAGTTGCCGTTGGCTGACGAGTTTGCCGGGGTTGCGCAGGAGGATCTCCAGGATGTGCCACTCGGTGGGGGTCAGTCGTACCCCGCCGGAGATCGTTTTGCCGGCCAGGTCGACCATGTGTTCGCCGACCTGGACCCGGGCGAGCTCCGCCTCCTGGATGGTGGCGCGGCGGGTGACGGCCCGGACGCGGGCGAGCAGCTCGTCGATGCCGAAGGGCTTGGTCACGTAGTCGTCGGCGCCGGCGTCCAGCGCCTCCACCTTGTCGCGGTTCCCGGTCCGCCCGGTCAGCACGATGATCGGTACGTTGGTCCAGCCGCGCAGGCCGTGGATGACGTCGAGGCCGTCGATGTCGGGCAGCCCGAGGTCGAGCAGGACCAGGTCGGGATGCCAGTCCGCGGCCGATCGCAGGGCGGATCCACCGTCGGGGGCCGTGGCGACCTCGTAGTTGCGGGCGGCCAGGTTGATCCGGAGTGCACGCAGGATCTGGGGTTCGTCGTCGACGATGAGGACGCGGGTCACGGCGAGGCCTGGACGCCATGGGCGGCATCGTGGGAGCGGCCCGGGAAGAGGGGCAGCGTTAAGATCATGGTGAGGCCTCCTCCTGGTGTCTCGTCGGGGACCAGTGTGCCGCCCATCGCTTCGGCCAGGCCTCTGGACAGGGCCAGTCCCAGGCCGACGCCGGAGTGGTTGTCGCGGTCGCCGAGGCGTTGGAAGGGCATGAAGACGCGGTCGTAGGCCTCGTGCGGGATGCCGGGCCCGCGGTCGATGACCCGGATCTCGGCGTGGCCGCCGTACACGCTGGCGGTGACTAGCGCTTTGTCGCCCAGCGGGTTGTAGCGGACGGCGTTCGACATGAGGTTGACCAGCACTCGTTCCAGCAGGGCCGGGTCGGCGATCACCTCGGGGAGGTCCATGGGGATGTCGGCCTTGATGTGGCCGCTGAGCGGTCCGAGGTCGTCGATCGCTCTGGGCGTGATCTCCTCCAGCGCCAGCGGTTGCAGGGCCAGGCCGAGCACCCCGGCCTGCAGGCGGCTCATGTCGAGCAGGTTGGCGACCAGCCGGTCCAGCTTGGCCAGTGATTCCTCAGCGGTGGCGAGCAGTTCCTTCCTGTCCTCCTCCGACCAGTCGACGTCGGTCATGCGCAGGCTCTCCACGGCGGCCTTCGCGGAGGCCAGCGGGGTGCGCAGGTCGTGGCTGACGGCGGCCAGCAGGGCGGTGCGCATCTTGTCGGCCTCGGCCAGCGGCCGGGCCTGCTCGGCCGCCTTCTCCAGCCGTTCCTGTCGTAGCGCCACGGCGATCTCGGCGGCGAACGCCTCGATCACCCGGCGGTCGGAGGCGTCCAGCAGCTGTCCGCGGGCGGCGAGGACGAGGTCGTCGTCGATGTTCACATCCGTGTCCGCGACGCCGGGGCAGGTGCACGGGGGTCCGCCGGAGGTGGCGACGAGCCGCCACACGTTCGGGTCGGAGCGTTCGTCCGGCCCGGCCTCGGGGCGCCGTTCCAGCAGTGTGACCGACTCCAGCGCGAACGTCTCGCGCACCCGCGCCAGCAGCGACGGCACCGCCGCCTCCCCCCGCAGCACGTGCCCGGCGAGGGTGGACAGGATCTCCGCGTCCGCTCCGGCGCGTGCCGCCTCCCGGGTACGGCGGGCGGCGAGGTCGACGATCGTGCTCACCGCGGCGGCGACGAGCACGAAGACGACCAGCGCGAAGAGGTTCTCCGGATTGGAGATCGTGAACTCGCCGATGGGCGGCGTGAGGAAGTAGTTGAGCAGCAGTGACCCGCCGACCGCCGCTGTGATCGCCGGCCACATGCCGCCGATCAGGGCCACGCCCACGACCGTGGTGAGGAACAGCAGGATGAAGCTCGGCAGCGCCAGCGTGTCACGGAACGGCACCAGCGCGGCGGTGAGCGCCGACAGCACGGCGACGGCGACGGCCCAGCCGGTGAGCCGCCGGGTCCGGGTGAGCGCCGCGCGTGACCTGGACGAGCGATGGCGCCCCCGCATGACCTCATCGTGGGTGATCATGTGGACGTCGATGGCTCCGGAGCGCGCGATGGTCTCGACGCCCACCCCTCTGCTGAAGATCTGGGCGACCCGGCCCCGACGGGACGCGCCGAGCACGAGTTGGGTGGCGTTGACGCCCCGGGCGAACTCGAGCAGCGCCTGCGGCACGTCGTCGCCCACGACCTGGTGGTAGGTGCCGCCGAGGCTTTCCACGAGCGCCCGCTGGCGGGTCAGCAGCGCCGGGTCCCCGCCCAGCAGGCCGTCACCCCCGGTGACGTGGACGGCGAGCAGGTCGGCGCCTTTGGTCCTGGCCGCGATGCGGACGGCCCGCCGGATCAGGGTGTTCCCCTCGGGTCCTCCGGTCAGCGCGACGACGACCCGCTCTCTGGCCTCCCAGGGTGTGGAGATGCCTTGCTCGGCCCGATAGCGGTCGAGCTGGTCGTCGACCTTTCCGGCGACCCACAGCAACGCGAGCTCGCGCAGCGCGGTCAGGTTGCCGACGCGGAAGTAGTTGGCCAGCGCCGCGTCCACTTTCTCCGGGGGGTAGACGTTGCCGTGGGCCATCCGGCGGCGCAGCGCCTCGGGAGACATGTCGACCAGTTCCACCTGGTCGGCCCGCCGGACCACCTCGTCCGGGACGGTCTCCCGCTGCGGAATGCCGGTGATCTGCTCGACGACGTCGTTGACCGACTCCAGGTGCTGGATGTTGACGGTGGAGATCACATCGATCCCCGCGTCGAGGATCTCCTCGATGTCCTGCCAGCGCTTGGCGTTGCGCGATCCCGGCACGTTGGTGTGCGCGAGCTCGTCGACCAGGGCCACCTGTGGTCGCCGCGCGATGACGGCCTCGGTGTCCATCTCGGTGAAGGCCGCCCCCCGGTAGCGCACCGTCTTGCGGGGAACCGCCTCCAGTCCTTCCAGCGACTCGGCGGTGCGAGGGCGGTCGTGGGTCTCGACCAGGCCCACGACCACGTCCGTTCCCCGCCCGTGGCGGCGGCGGCCCTCGCTGAGCATCGCGTACGTCTTGCCGACCCCCGGAGCCGCGCCGAGGTAGATCCGCAGCCGCCCGCGTGGCATCGCCGATCACCCCTCCTTGCCGGCCAGTTGATCGAAGGCCCCGTTGTCCAGGGCCCCGTTGTCCAGGGCGAGGTTGAGCTCCAGGACGTTGACGGCGGGTTCTCCCATCACGCCGAGCGCCCGTCCGGTGGTGTGCCCGCGGATGAGCGCCTTGACCGTGCCCAGGTCGAGCCCCCGCTCCCTGGCGACGCGAGGGGCCTGCAGTTCGGCGTAGGCCACCGAGATGTGCGGGTCGAGGCCGGATCCGCTGGCGGTGACCGCGTCGGCGGGCACCTGCACCCTGCTCACGTTCCCCCTCACGGCGACCGTACGGCCGGGCGAGTAATCCTCGTTCGGCTTCCCGCACTCGACCCTAACGCCCTGGTAGACGGCGATGAAAGGGGTCGCGGGGCAGGCCTGGTTGACGCTGACCACGCGGGTGGGGGCGCCGACGGCCGGGAAGACCTTCAGCACCGCGCCGACTCCGTCGGCCGTGCAGTACGGCCGGGCGCCGCTGACCCCTTCGAGCTCGCCGACGGCCTTGGAGCGGGCGCAGACCCGGGTCAGCAGCGACTGCCTGCCGGGGAGGTCGACGACGTCCTCGGGGCCGCGGTTGCTCGCCGACGTGGACAGCGGGTCGTACCCCTCCCCGGCCGCCGAAGGACGGCTCTGGAAGTACTTCCTGATCGCGTTGCCGCCCTCGTCGGTGAAGGACTGGCCGATCAGCGCGCTGCCGACGTCCTGGCCGTTCCGCTGCACCAGCGAGCCGTTGGCCTTGTCGTGGAACACGGCTTGGGCGACGCCCGTGACGGCCAGCGGGTACAACCCGCCCAGGAGCAGGGTGAGTACGGCGACGGCTCTGATCGCCGCGATGTGCCGGCGCAGCCAGCCGGGCAGGCGTTCCATCATGACATCCCGGGAAGGAACCGGACCAGAAGGTCGATGATCTTGATGCCGATGAACGGCACGATGATGCCGCCCAGGCCGTAGCGGTACAGGTTGCGCGACAGCAGTGCGGAGGCGCTGGAGGGCCGGTATCCGACGCCCCGCAGGGCGAGCGGGATCAGTGCGACGATCACCAGCGCGTTGAAGACGACCGCGGACAGGATCGCCGACTGTGGGCTGGTCAGGCGCATGATGTTGAGCGTGTCCAGGCCGGGGTAGATCGCCGCGAAGATCGCCGGAATGATCGCGAAGTACTTGGCGATGTCGTTGGCGATCGAGAAGGTGGTCAGCGCCCCGCGGGTGATCAGCAACTGCTTGCCGATCTCGACGATCTCGATGAGCTTGGTCGGGTTGGAGTCCAGGTCGACCATGTTGCCCGCCTCTTTGGCGGCGGACGTGCCGGTGTTCATCGCCACGCCCACGTCCGCCTGGGCCAGCGCGGGGGCGTCGTTGGTGCCGTCGCCGGTCATGGCGACCAGCCGGCCGCCCTCCTGCTCCTTCTTGATCAGGGCGAGCTTGTCCTCGGGCGTGGCCTCGGCCAGGAAGTCGTCCACCCCGGCCTCCTCGGCGATGGTCTTGGCGGTCAGTGGGTTGTCCCCGGTGATCATGATGGTGCGGATGCCCATGCGGCGCATCTCGGCGAACCGCTCACGCATGCCCTGCTTGACCACATCCTTGAGGTGGATCACGCCGAGGACTCGGGCTCTGCCCCGGGTGACCTCGCCCACGACGAGGGGAGTGCCGCCGCCGGCCGAGACGCCGTCGACGAGGTGGCCCACCTCGCTCGTGGGGTGGCCGCCGTGGTCGCGGACCCACGTCATGACGGCCGCGGCGGCGCCCTTGCGGATCAGCCGTCCGTCCACGTCCACCCCCGACATGCGGGTCTGGGCGGTGAAGGCGACCCATTCGGCGTGGGCGAGCTCGCCCGGCTGCCGCTCGCGCAGGCCGTACGCCTCCTTGGCGTAGACGACGATCGAGCGGCCCTCGGGAGTCTCGTCGGCCAGGCTGGCGAGTTGGGCCGCCTCGGCCATCTCCCGCTCGGCGACGCCGTCGACCGGGACGAACTGCGCGGCCTGCCGGTTGCCGAGGGTGATCGTTCCGGTCTTGTCCAGCAGCAGCGTGTTCACATCACCCGCGGCCTCGACCGCCCGGCCGCTCAGCGCCAGCACGTTGCGCTGCACGAGGCGGTCCATCCCCGCGATGCCGATGGCCGACAGCAGCGCGCCGATCGTCGTCGGGATGAGACAGACCACCAGCGACGCCAGCACGACACCGGTCACGCCCTCGGCGTTCAGCGCCGGCGAATCGGGGATTCCGGGGTTCGCGGCCTTGGAGTAGATCGCCAGCGGCTGCATGGCCGCCACCGCGACCAGGAAAATGATCGTGAGGGCGGCCAGCAGGATGTTCAGCGCTACCTCGTTGGGCGTCTTCTGCCGGTCGGCGCCCTCCACCAGGGCGATCATCTTGTCGATGAAGCTCTCCCCGGGCTGCTGCGTGATCCGCACGATGATCCGGTCCGACAGGACCTTGGTGCCGCCGGTGACCGCGCAGCGGTCGCCGCCGGATTCGCGGATCACCGGGGCGGACTCGCCGGTGATGGCCGACTCGTCCACCGAGGCGATGCCCTCGACCACGTCGCCGTCACCGGGGATGATCTCCCCGGCCTCGACGATCACATGGTCACCCTGGCGAAGCTCGGTGGCGTTGATCGTCTCCCAGTGGCCAGGGTCGGCCGGGTCGGCGAGCCGCCTGGCGACGGTGTCGCGCTTGGCGGCCCGCAGCGTGGCGGCCTGCGCCTTGCCCCGGCCCTCGGCCACCGCCTCGGCCAGGTTGGCGAACAGCACGGTCAGCCACAGCCACGCCATGATCGCCCAGGCGAAGAACGACGGACTCGCGATCGCCAGGACTGTGGTGAACACCGCGCCGATCTCCACGATCAGCATCACCGGGTTGCGCCACAGCGTGCCCGGGTTCAGCTTCTTGACGGCGCCGGGCAGCGACCTGACCAGTTGGCGGGGGTCGAGCAAGCCGCCGCCGCCCCTGCCGTTCTCAGGGCTGTTCTTGGGTGACATGTTCAGGAGAGTCCTTCCGCGAGCGGCCCGAGCGCGAGGGCGGGCAGGAAGGTGAGGGCCACGAGGATCAGCGTCACGCCGACCACCATCCCGACGAACTGCGGGCGGTGGGTGGGCAGCGTGCCGGTCGACTCAGGGATGGGGGCCTGCCTCGCCAGTGAGCCGGCCAGGCCGAGCACGAAGATCATCGGCAGGAAACGGCCGAGAACCATGCACAGGCCGAGCGCCACGTCATACCAGGGGGTGTTCGCCGTCAGCCCGGCGAAGGCCGAACCGTTGTTGTTCGACGCGCTGGTGAAGGCGTAGAGAACCTCCGACAGGCCGTGCGCCCCGCCGTTGCCCATGCTCGCCCGCTGCTCGGGGGAGCCCATGGCGACAGCCGTACCGGTCAGCACCAGGATCGGCGTGACCAGGAAATAGAGCGAGGCGAGCTTGATCTCCCGGGAGCCGATCCGCTTGCCGAGATACTCGGGGGTGCGGCCGACCATCAGCCCGGCCACGAAGACCGTGATCACGGCCAGGACGAGCATGCCGTACAGGCCCGATCCCACTCCGCCGGGTGCGACCTCGCCGAGCATCATGTTGACCGTGGTCATCATGCCGCCGAGCGGTGTGTAGGAGTCATGGAAAGAGTTCACGGCGCCGGTGCTGGTGAGCGTTGTCGCCGCGGCGAAGGTCGCCGAATTGGCCACGCCGAACCGGACCTCCTTGCCCTCCAGCGCCGCCCCGACGGCCTGCGGCACCGTGCCACTCGCCGAGAGCTCGAAGAAGCTGATCAACGCCACGCTCGCCAGAGCCAGCACGGCCATCACCGCGACGATCGCGCCCCCCTGCCGAACCTGGCCGACCATCCGCCCGAAGGTACGCGGCAGCGAGAACGGGATCACCAGAATCGCGAAGATCTCGACCCAGTTGGTCCAGCTCGTCGGGTTCTCAAAGGGGTGTGAGGCGTTGGCGTTGTAGAAACCGCCGCCGTTGGTGCCCAGTTCCTTGATGATCTCCTGGCTGGCCACCGGGCCACCGGTGATGTGCTGGACGCCCCCGGCGAGCGTGGTCACCTCCTGCGGCGAGGCGAGGTTCTGCACCACCCCGCCCGCCACCAGGACGAGCGCGCCGACGAAGGCGAACGGCAGCAGGACGCGGATCGTGCCGCGGACCAGGGTGACCCAGAAGTTGCCGAGCAGGTCGGTCCTGCTGCGGGCGAACCCGCGCACCAGCGCGACAGCCACCGCCATGCCCACCGCCGCAGACACGAAGTTCTGTACGGCAAGGCCGGCCATCTGCACCAGATGGCCCATGGTCGACTCGCCGGAGTAGGCCTGCCAGTTGGTGTTGGTCACGAAGCTGACCGCGGTGTTCCACGCGACGTCGGCGGTGACCGGGCGCATGCCGAGGCTGAGCAGGAGCTTGTCCTGGAGCCGCTGCAGGCCGTACAGGACCAGGATCGAGATCACCGAGAAGGCCAGCACGCTGCGTGCGTAGCCGCCCCACCGCTGCTCGGCATCGGGCCGGACACCGATCAGGCGGTAGATCACACGCTCGACGGCGCTGTGCCGGGTCCCGGTGTAGACCCGGTGCATATAGTCGCCGAGCGGCCGGTGCACCAGGACCAAAGCGATGATCAGCGAAGCGATGAAGGCGATCCCGGCCGCGGTCGTGCCCATCTAGAACCGCTCCGGCAACAGCAAAGCGGCGACCATGAAAGCCACCAGACCCACCGCCACCACCAGACCGGCGGCGTTCACGACGCTCACAGCCGCTCCACCGCCTTCACGACCAACCCCAAGACCACGAAGATCGCGATCGTCAGGGCCACGAAGATGACGTCCGTCATCCCCACTCCTCAACTCCGGAAAGCTGTCTCCTGCCCCTGGGCAGGGGCCGCATGGAGAGCAAAGCCCGGAATTCGCCGCCAGTTGACCGCATTGACGGGTTCCATACGCCTCCGACGGGAATATTGACGCCATCTCTACGGCCGCGCCTGTCACCCGCCGGCGGCATGGCCGGTTCGTCAGGGGAACTGTCGATGACTTACCGAATCCGCAACGCGGCGTCCAGGCGCGCGACGGCTTCAGCCGGGGACAGGCCGTGCTCCTCGGCCACCAGAGCAGCCAGCGACCGCGCTTCCTCGCAGCAGACCGCGCACGCCGACAGGTGAACTCGGAGCTCCTCGCTCATAGACCCAGTTGAATCGACCACCTTGTCGATGGCGGCATCGATCTGTTCGAAGCAGTCGTCGCAGGACAGCCAGGGTTCGGTGGCTGCGATCAGGCGTTCGACGGCCTCCGGGCTCAGCGGTTCACGTTTCGTCATCGGTTCACCTCCTCCGTGGTTTGTGCCGGCAGGAAGCCCTGGGCGGACAGGTGGGCCCGCAGTCGTTTCCGGGCGTCGTGCAACGTCTTGTACAGCGCGCTGCGGTTGGTCCCGAGCCGCTCTGCCAGCACGTCGATCGGTACTTCGTCGACCAGCAACGCGACGGCGATGCGTCGCTGATGCGGTGTCAACACCTGACCGAGTCCGTCTCGTACGGCCTCGGCCAGGTCGCGTCCCTCCGCGTACGCTTCAGGGGAGGCCGCGGTGGCCTCCCGCGGCTCCGCCGCCTCATGCAGTTCGATCTCCCGCCCGTTCCAGGCGGCACGTCTCACCTCGACGCCCGCGTGGAGGATCCCGAACTTGTACGCCCAGGTCGTGAACCGGCTGCGGCCCTCGAACGTGCTCAGCCGCGTCAGGACCGACAACGTCGCCTCGTCTGCCGCCGAATGCACGATCTCCTCCCGGAGGGCCGCGCCGAGTCCGGCCGCATCCGGCATGCGGCTGACCTGATGCCGGGCCGCGCGCAGCATCAACCCGTGCAGACGTGCCACCGCGTTCTCGCGCACCGGCCCGGTCATGGACAGTTGGGTGACCCACTCCTCCCCGGGGGGCGGGTCTTCGGTCCGCGGATCCCCCGGATCGCGGTAGTGGATCATCAATCGGTCCGCCTCACTCACGTCCACCCCTTGGCCGGTCCTTCCGGGTCGTTTCGATCCACGGCAGCAGGCGTCGTTCCTGCCTCGCCACCATGGCATGGACGTCAACCATGCTGTCGGCGGCCAGGCGATGAGCCGAGATCTCGTCGTACCCGGCGGCGACGAGTTGCTCGCGGCGCCATCGCAGCACCCGGCCCCGAGGCTGAGGTCGCGCTGACACCGGGATGCCGCGCAGGTCGTCAACACCGCCCATGTGTGATTAGTGCGTTTCGACCGGCCGTGTCTTACCGGGGGCCGAACAAATTCTTCCGCGCCGACAAGAAGTCGGCGCGAAGCCGGTAAGACCCCGCCGCCGGCCGCCCACTAAGTGTGCATGACCATCCCCCGGGCCGTGCGCGAGCCGGCCACGGCGCGCCTGCCGTTCAGCGACGCGGGCCCTGCAGAAAGGACCACCATGGCCATCCGACACACGGCGAGGAGCCGCGTTTCGGCGGTTTCCCTGATCACGGCGCTGGCGCTGTCCGGCGCCGTGCTCGCGGCCTGCGGCCACGACAACGCGGTCGCGGCAGCGAGCACCAACGACGACGCGAGCACCGGTAACCAGGCGAGCACCGCTCACCATGACGACGCCGGTCACCAGGCCGGTGACCAGGCTGCGCGGGCGGCCCTCTACGCGACGATGCGGACGCTGTGGCACCAGCACATGGAATGGACCTACGCCACGGTGGTCGCATTCGCCGCCGACTCACCCTCGCTCAAGCCCACCATCGACCGCCTCCTGCGCAACCAGGCCGACATCGGCAACGCGGTCGCGCCCCTCTACGGCGACAAGGCCGCCAAGAGCCTCACCAAGCTGCTCACCACCCACATCGAGCAAGCGGTTCCCGTCCTCACCGCCGCCAAGTCCGGCGACAAGGCCGCCCTTGGCAAGGCTGTCAAGGACTGGTACGCCAACGCCCGAGACATCGCGGACTTCCTCGCCACGGCCAACCCTGCCTGGGGACGGCAGGAGATGCGTTCGATGATGAAGACGCACATCACGCAGACCATCGGCTACGCCGGTGACGTCCTCAACGGCAGGTTCGCCGCGGCCATCGCCAAGTACGACAAGGCCGAAAAGCACATGGCGGAGATGGCCGACATGCTCAGTCAGGGCCTCATCACCCAGTTCCCCGGCAAGTTCTGAACCCGCGCCCCAGCGGTGAAGGCGCACCACGCTCGGGAGTCGCGCGATATGGGCCGCGATCCCGGGCGTGGGCCGGCGCCGACGCTCCGCACCGATCCCGCCCCAGGACGATATGAAGGAGAGGACGGTCCCTTGACCACCACCACGCATCAGAAGAAGAGCCAGCGCATTCCCACGCTGGCCGAACCCGGATTCCAGGCATTCTGGGCGCTGCGCCTGGGCTTCGCGGTGCTGCCCATCGTGTTCGGGCTCGACAAGTTCGCGAAGATCCTCACCGGCGACTGGACCCGTTACCTCGCGAACGGGATCAACGACCTCGTCCCCGGTGATGCCGAGACGGCGATGCACCTCGTCGGGGTCACCGAGATCGTCGCCGGTCTCGCCGTGCTGGTCCTGCCGCGGCTCGGGGCGCCCCTGGTCGCCGTGTGGCTCGGGGGCATCATCGTCGACCTGCTCATGGTGGGCGGATACGGCGATGTCGCCCTGCGCGACTTCGGCCTCATGGCCGCCGCACTGGTCCTGACCCGTCTCGCCTGGGCCTACCCCAACGGCCTGCCCAGACAAGCCCCAGGGCGTGGCATTTGACCGCTTGAGGTGCTCACTCGGTGGCATGGAGTACGTCGGCTTCGTCAAGCCAGGAGGCTACGATCAGGTCGTCTTCCGGGGCGACGTCGCCGCACGCGAGTTCATCGCCTTCTGGCTCAAGGACGATCGCGTCCTGGCCGGCATGAACGTCAACATCTGGGATGTCATCGAGCCGATCGAGGAGCTGATCCGCGCACGCACACCCGTCGATCCGCGGGCGCTGGCCGACCCCGACCAACCGCTGGACCACCTCCCGCGCTGACGGGAGAACTGGTCAGCACGCCAGGGGGAGCATGATGATGCCCATGGTCACCAGCGTGGCGGGAACGCCGACGGCGGCGGCGACGGCCATCCATGACAGAGCTCGGGTGTGCAGTGGCCGTGAAACCATGTGAGAAGCCCGCAGCCGGGCGACTCTCAATGCGGCGAACTGGGCGGAGGCCGGGTTGACGGCCAGGGCGCCCGCCGAGCAGGAGGTGATGGCCAGCTTCTGCAGGGCGCTCATCAGGGGCGCTCTGCCGTGGCTTCGCGCCGCGCTGTCGTCGGCGGCCAGTTCCAGCAGGCCGGGGAGCGTGGTGTGGGCGAGCCTGAGCGTCCCCAGCCAGGGGACCGCCGCCCGCAGCGCGTCGACCAGCATGAGCACGAGGTGGTGCCGCTGGCGCAGGTGAGCGCGCTCGTGGGCGAGCACTGCCTCGACTTCCGGGGGGTCAAGTCGCTGGAGGGCGCCGGTGGTCACGACGATCGGCCGCTCACGCGCGGGCAGGCAATAGATCATCGGAAGGGGATGCTCGAGCACCCGGACGTCCGGAACCTCCGCGAGGTCGCCGGCGACGATGTCGAGCATCTCGCGGTGCTCTCGTCTCTCCCGGAGGGTACGGATGACCCGGGGGACGGCCAGCCGGAGAGCCGTGGCTCCGGCGGCGAGCAGGAGCGCCGACGTGAGCGTCGCGACCAGTGAGATCGTGTGCCCGTCTTTCGGCAGGCAGTCGGCGATCCAGTCGATGAGGCGGTGACCGGGACTGGAGGGCCACAGCAGGCCGAGACCGACCAGCCCGGTCAAGGCCAGAGCCGTACCGCCCGCCGCGGCGGACCACAACGCCACGGCCGTTCCGGGAATCCCGGCGGACCAGCGCCCGCGCAGGAGCAGGGGGCCGGCCAGATGCCCGAGCACGAGTACGCACCCGGCCAAGGCGATGCTTGCGGCGATCATTGTGAGTCCTCCACCCGTTTCGGTCCCGGGGTCAGCGTTCTTCCCGGGAACGGGCGGGCGACGGCATGGTTGCGCCGCCCGCCTCCCAGGGCCTACTGCAGAAGCTGCTTCATCTTGGTGATCTCGTCGGACTGACTGGAGATGATGGCATCGGCCAGTTGCTTGGTGACCATTTTGTCCTACCGGGCGTGATCTACTATCTTATGTAGGAGCCCAGAGCCGAAAGCGGAGGAGACGTGCGCGAGTTCGGCAAGCTGGAGGCGGCGGTGATGGACTGCATCTGGTCCCTCGGCCGCCCCGTTTCCGTCCGCGACGTCCTGACGGAGCTGCAGAAAGGCCGCGACCTCGCGTACACCACCGTGATGACGGTGATGGACACGTTGCACAACAAAGGCTGGCTACGGCGACGGATGGAAGGCCGGGCGTACAGCTACGAGGCCGTGGCGTCCCGTGAGGCGTACACCGCCCGATTGATGCGCGGGGCGCTCGCCACGAGCACCAATCAGGCGGCCGCGTTCGTGCACTTCCTCGCAGAGCTCACCCCGGCCGAGGCCGAGGCGCTCCGCCAGGCTTTGAAGATCGTGCCCCCGGCGTAAGCCCGATCGACCTCAGGCCGGCGCCGTTCGCATCGCTGGCGCAAGCCGTCCTGACCGGTTCAGCCCGTGCAGGGCGAGGGCGCACCCGGCTCCGATCGCGCCGAGCGTCCACCAGGGGAGCCCGTCGATGCCGGCCCGATGACCGGCGTCGATGGCCGCTCCCGTGAGGAGGTTTCCGGCGGCGATGCCGATGCCGGAGAACGTGTTGTACAGGCCGTAGTAGGTCCCGATCATGTCGTCACCGCCCAGCGTCGCGATGGTGGCCATCTCGAACGGATAGACGATCATCGTGGCCAGAGTGAGCAGCGCGGTGGTCGCGAGCACCGAGGTGAGCGCGAGGACCGGCGGGGGCCGCAGCGCCGCGACGGCGGCGAGCGGCAGGAAGGCGAGCCCCATTACCCACAGCCCGCGCACCATCGCCTGCCCGGACGTCCAGCGGGCCTTGGCCCAGGAGGTGACATGCAGCTGCCCGGCGATGGCGAGACCGCCGGAGACCACGAAGAGCAGGGTCACGCCGATCTCGCTCCCACTCACCCTGCGCACCTCGATCGGGAGCCCCAGGTAGATCTGGAAGTTCAGAACATACGACCCGATCATGGCCAGGGAGAACAGCAGGAAAGGCCGGTTGCCGAGCGCTTCGCGCCAGTGGCGCAGCATGTTGCCGCCCGCGTCGGCAAGACTGCCGCGACGGGATGGCAGGGCGCGGGCCTGGGCGATCGCCAGCAGCGCGAAGAGCACCGCCGCCGTGAGGCTGGTCACGCGGAAGGCCAGGCCCGTCAGCAGGAGGCCGATGAGCGGGCCGACGAGGATCCCGAGCTGGTAGAAGACGTTGAAGACGGCGAACGCCTCCACCTTCCGGTCCCCTGCCTCCTGTGAGAGGTAGGCGCGGACGGCGGGGTTGAAGAAGGCGCCGGCCAGGCCGGTGAGGGCCGAGGCCACCACCAGGGCGGGGACCGAGTCGGCCAGGCCGAGCAACGCGAAGCCCACCGTCCTCAGCGCGAGTCCGGTCAGGATCATGGGTTTGTATCCGACGCGGTCGGCGAGGCTGCCGCCGACCAGGAACATGCCCTGCTGGCCCAGGTTGCGCACGCCGAGGATCAGCCCGACGAGCCAGGCGGCCAGGCCGAGCTGGCCGGACAGGTGCCCGGCCAGGTACGGCATCAGCATGTAGAAGCCGATGTTGATGGTGAGCTGGTTCAGCATCAGCAGCTGGATGGGCCGGTTGAACGATCGGACCTGTGTGATGGTCGTCTTCATGCGAGCGGGTCCACCACTTCCGTGCAGCGGGTCCAGCGCGTGACCTCGCGCTCGGCCGTGTGCCGCAGCTCGTCGGGGTACGGCTTGGGCGCAGAGTCGAGCAGCCCGTGCCGTCGGCAGTACTCGTCGTTGTAGACGGTGTCGAAGTAGCGCTGCGGGCCGTCGGGGAAGACGGCCGCGATCCGGACGCCGCTCCCGCGGGTGGCCGCCAACCAGGAGGCCACGAGAGCGACGGCTCCGACGCTCCATCCGCCCGTGGCGTACCGGCCTCGGGCCAGCCGACGGCAGGCCCACACAGCCTCCGCGGGCGCGACCCAGTGGACCTCGTCGAACGCGTCATAGGCCACGTTGCGCGGGTGGATGCTGCTGCCGAGGCCCCGCATGAGCCGGGAACGGGCGGGCTGCCCGAAGATCGTCGAACCGATGGTGTCGACCCCCACCAGACGCATGAACGGGAACAGGCGACGCAGCACGCGGGACACCCCAGCGCTGTGCCCGCCCGTGCCGACGCTGCAGACGAGCACATCGACCCGGCCGAGCTGATAGGCGATCTCCAGAGCCAGGCTCTCGTAGCCGGCGACGTTGTCGGGATTGTTGTACTGGTCGGGGCAGTAGGCGTGAGGATGCTCCTTGAGCAGCTCGGCCACGCGGTGGCGGCGCGCCTCCTGCCAGCCGCCGGTGGGATGAGGCTCCTCCACCACGTGGACGCCCGCCCCGTAGGCGGTCAGCAGCCGGAGCATCATCGGCTCCATACCGGGATCGGTGACCAGCTCGACCGGGTGCCCGTAGACCATGCCGGCGAGTGCCAGGCCCAGGCCGAGCGTCCCGCTGGTCGACTCGATGATCGGTTCTCCCGGGGTCAGTTCGCCGCGTTCCCGCGCCTGGTCGATCATGTGGAGGGCGGGCCGGTCCTTGATCCCGCCGGGGTTGAAGCCTTCGAGTTTGGCCCAGAACCCTCGCTGTGACCCCTTCCAGATCTCCGGGATCCACAGGGATGGTGTGTTTCCGACCAATTCGCTCTGCGTTGGGCAGGTTGACGCGGCCACCCACTGCCTGGGCATGGCAATGCCGGGGGCCGAGCGCACGTCACGCACGCTGATTGTTTCCATTTGTCTTCCCCGTAGCGACGTAACAGGACAGATCGCACAGGGCATGGCGGTACGCCGAAAAGCGTATTAAGGGCGACGTTCAGTCTGGAACTCTACGAATTCCCGTCGTGGATCTCACGATCGGAATGGTGCCCGCGCAGGTGCTCTTCCGGTACGGCCATGCCAAACGGGGTTTACGTCCGCGACATGCAGAGGACTGTCAGCAGGCCCATTCCGGCCAACGGGACGGGCCGCCGTGACGAACCGGCACAGCGGACGAACGGGCGGAACGGGTCGGCACGCAGAAGAATCCGGCCGATGAACAACAGGCCGAGCAGCGGGAAACCGGCCGACCAAGGGTTCGCGTCCTGGGAAAACGCCGCCTGGTTCCCGCAGTCCACCTCGTGATCGTGCTGCGGTCCTCCAGGATGGTGATCAGCCGCTGCTGCGACCGCTCCGGGCGCTTCGATCCCGGAATGATGATCTACGGCACAAAAAAGGAAATGCAACATGATGATCGCACTCAGTCCGGCGAGGCACAGGGAAGCCAGCCTCCGCACGTCTGTGCTCCTCGCGGGCCCGTTGACAATCACAGCTACAAGATAGAGGGAGTCGGCCCATGAATGGTGCTACGTCGGGCAATGGTGATGCAAATCATCTGCCTTGTCCATTCTGGAGCGGATTGAGATAGGGAAAACCAAATCAGCGGTTATGGCAGGAAACAATGGGATGATATAGTCCCGGACTCCTAATCTCTGTCCCCAGCCAGGGATTTGCCGCCGAGGGCTGTGCAGTCCGGTGCGCGTGACGTCGGCGAGTCGGTGGACCGCGGCCTCGGATGGCCGGGTGGCGGCGGCGGTGAGGGCGTGCAGGCAGTAGCTCGCGAGTTCGTCGGGCGCGACGTCAGGAGGAGCGCAGGCGGCCAGGTGATCGCCCAAGATGAGCAGGGCCACGGCGTCCAGCGCGGCACGGGTGGGGCGAGCTGGTCGAGGATGTCGATGTCGCGGCGGCCGGCTTCGTACATGCGCAGTACCCCGGCCAGTTGCCCGCCGGCTCGCCGGAGCCGGTTGGCTACGTTGTCGTGGCTCCGCGCCCACTGGGTGATGCGACGGGGCGGACGATGAGACAGAGCAGACGGTGCTGCCCCGAGCCGCGGCGTTCGTTGTCCACAGGGTCCCACAGGCCGGCCACCGGGGCCGGTGAAGCTTTCTAGGATGGCGCGGTGTCTGAGAACGGTCGCGAGGGGAGTCCCGAGGTGAGCGCTGGAACCGGCTCTGCGGAGAGTCTTTTGTCGGGCCTGGACGGGCCGGAGCCGGAGGCGATCGCGGCGGCGGCCCCGGACCCGGACGAGACGCGGCACGTGCTGCGCCGCGTCTTCGGCTACGAGTCCTTCCGGCCCGGCCAGCAGGAGATCATCGACCATGTGGTGGCCGGTGGCGACGCGCTGGTGCTGATGCCCACCGGCGGCGGTAAATCGCTGTGCTACCAGATCCCGGCCCTCGTGCGTAAGGGCACCGGAGTGGTGATCTCCCCGCTCATCGCGCTGATGCAGGACCAGGTGGACGCGCTGCGCGCGCTCGGCGTGCGGGCCTGGTTCCTCAACTCGACGCAGGACATGGAGGAGCAGCGGCTGGTCGAGGCCGCGTTCGTCGCCGGCGAGTTGGACCTGCTCTACCTGGCGCCGGAGCGGCTGCGCACCGAGGCCACCGCGCGACTGCTGGACCGCGGCTCGATCTCCGTTTTCGCCATCGACGAGGCGCACTGCGTGGCCCAGTGGGGGCACGACTTCCGGCCCGACTACCTTGCGCTGTCCGCGCTGCACGAGCGTTGGCCGGACGTGCCGCGGATCGCGCTGACCGCGACCGCCACCCCGGCCACCCACGCCGAGATCGCCGAGCGATTGAACCTCGGGCGGGCCAGGCACTTCGTGGCCGGCTTCGACCGGCCCAACATCCAGTATCGGATCGTGCCGAAGAACGAGCCCCGACGGCAGCTGCTCGGCCTGCTGCGTGGAGAGCATGCCGGCGACGCGGGCATCGTCTACTGCCTGTCCCGGGCCTCGGTGGAGAAGACCGCCGAGTTCCTCAGTGCGAACGGCTTTACCGCGTTGCCGTACCACGCCGGGCTGGACCCGGCCATCCGGGCCGACAACCAGGCCCGTTTCCTGCGCGAGGACGGCGTGGTCATGGTCGCCACCATCGCGTTCGGCATGGGCATCGACAAGCCGGACGTGCGTTTCGTGGTCCACCTCGACCTGCCCAAGTCGATCGAGGGCTACTACCAGGAGACCGGCAGGGCCGGGCGGGACGGTCTTCCGTCCACCGCATGGCTGGCCTACGGCCTGCCCGACGTCGTCCAGCACCGCAAGCTGATCGACATTTCCGAGGGCGACGACGTGCACCGGCGGCGGTCAGCCGCCCACCTCGATGCCATGCTCGCGCTCTGCGAGACGGTCGAGTGCCGTCGGGTGCGGTTGCTCGCCTACTTCGGGCAGAGCGGCGAACCCTGCGGCAACTGCGACACCTGCCTGTCCCCGCCGTCAACCTGGGACGGGACGGTCGCCGCGCAGAAGCTGCTGTCGGCGGTGTACCGGCTGCAGCACGAGCGGCGGCAGAAGTTCGGCGCCGGCCAACTCGTGGACATCCTGCTCGGCCGGAGCACCGCCAAGGTCGTGCAGCACCGGCATGACTCGCTGACCGTGTTCGGCATCGGCACCGAGTTGACCGAGCGGGAGTGGCGCGGTGTGGTGCGTCAGCTGCTCGCCCAGGGGCTGTTGGCGGTCGAGGGTGACTACGGCACGCTGGTGCTCACCGAGGCGAGTGCCGAGGTGCTGGGACGGCGGCGGCAGGTCATGCTGCGCCGCGACCCGGCCCGCCCGGCGGGTTCCCCCGCGGCGAAGGCCGCCGCCAAAACGAAGTCCTCATCCAGTCAGGTCGTGGAGCTCCCCGAGGAGGCCATCCCAGCCTTCGAACGGCTGCGCGGTTGGCGTGCGGCCGCGGCCAGGGAGCAGGGCGTGCCCGCCTACGTCGTCTTCCACGATGCGACGCTGCGCGAGATCGCGGTCAGGACTCCGGCGACGCTGGAGGAGCTGGGCACGGTGAGCGGGGTGGGAGAGAGCAAGCTCGCCAAGTACGGCCAGCAGGTCCTGGATACCCTGGCCGCCCATGAGTGACCTCGCCGCTTCCGAGGTCGTGCAGGTGCCCGGCGGTGACCGGCGAACTACACCAGGCGAAAGATCCCGTGAGCGCCGTGCTCGCTGGGCCGTACGGACATCCGTTCCACCCCTTCGTGGTCACGGTGCCCATCGGGGCGTGGGCGGCGTGCCTGGTCTTCGCCGTTTCTGGCTCAAGGACGATCGTGTCCTGGCCGGCATGAACGTCAACGTCGGGGGTGTCGCCGAGCCGATCAAGGAACTGATCCGAGCCCGCACATGAACTACGGCGCTGCGCGTTGCGCATACGTCGTTCGGCCCGCTTGACATCTACCAGTACGGAGCGGTCCGAATCGCGTCGGCGGCCCGCAGGCGGCGATCAACTCTCAGGGTGAGACTTCGTAGCGGGTGACGATCGCGGCGGCGCGGTCGCGCAGGGCGGCGCGCAACGACCGCGGGGCCAGCGCTTCCGCGTTCGTGCTGAGCTGCCACAGTGCCCATTCGGCGTGTCGTGAATCTTGGAAGGCCACCTCCAGTCGCAGCCAGCCGTCTGCGTCGGGTTCCTCGGCGTGGACGGCCAGCGCGGTGCTCAGCAGGTCCTCCCGCCGCGCCGGGTTCACCCGTACCAGCACGGTGACCTGGTCGCCGTCGGTCCGAAACCGCGTGCTGCGTTCCTGCCAGGCCCGGCCCAGATCGACCCGGTCTGGTCGCTGTGCGGGTTCGGCGAGTTCCTTGGCGGCCAAGACTCGGGACAGCCGGTAGGTGCGATCCGCGCCGGACCTCGTGGCCAGCAAGTAGGCCCGGTCGCGTATGGTGACCAGGCCGATCGGGTCCACCGTGCGCCACTCCGGGGTCTGATCCACAGCCGCGTAGTGGATCTGCAGTCTGTGTCCGGCGAACACCGCGCGCAGGACCTCGGCCGCTATGGCGTCAGGCACCTCCTCGGAGACCAACCGGCGCGAGAGGAGGTCGGTCTCCGGGTCGATGAGCAATCGCTCGGCCGCGCCGGCCGCGGTGTTCCGATAGCTCTCGGGTAGCGCGTCAACCACCTTGAGCATCGCCGAAGCGAGCGCTGAGCCGAGGCCGAATGCCTGCGCGCCACGCCGTGATCCGGCGACCAGCAGGGCAAGGGCCTCGTCGTGGTTCAGTCCGGTGAGTTCGGTCCGGAAACCGGGCAACAACGCGAAGCCGCCGTTTCGGCCGCGTTCGGTGTAGACCGGGACGCCGGCTGCGGACAGCGCCTCGATGTCGCGCAGCACGGTGCGGGTGGACACCTCCAGTTCGCGGGCCAGCGCGGCCGCGGACAGCCGACCGTGCTGCCGCAGCAGGAGCACCAGTGAGACCAACCGGTCGGCGCGCATACGAAAACTCTACCGAAATACACGACACAGGATGTCGTGATTCGTTGGGAGGCTCATTGACGCGACCAGAAAGGTGGCGGCTACCGAGCCGATCGACGTATGTGATGTCGGCGAATCGAATGGAGCAAATGTGGCAATGGAGCGAAAGTCGGTCAACCCGTGGCCGTGGTCGGTGGAGATGGGGTACAACCAGGGTGAGATCGTCTCTGGGCACACCCGGACCCTGTACGTCTCCGGGCAGACCGCGATGAGCGGTGGCGGCAAGCCCCAACACACCGATGACATGGCGGCGCAGTTGGCGCTGAGCCTCGACAACCTGGAGGCCGTGCTCGGCGAGGCCGGCATGTCCATCGCGAACCTCGTCCGGCTCAACGTCTACACCACCGACGTCGATCTGCTCTTCCAACACTACGGCGTGCTGGCGTCCCGTTTGGGCGCCGCCAGGGTGGCGCCGACCACCACGATGCTCGGAGTGACACGGCTGGCGATCCCCGACCTGATGGTCGAACTCGAGGGAACCGCCGTCGCGTGATGCGAGATCGCCGCCTCCGGCAGGGCTGCCGGAGGCGGCACGAGTAGCTCCGCGGTCCCGGGGTCGACGTCCAGGAACGCGAAGCACTCGGCGGCATGCGCGGCGCCGCGTGACCGTCCCGATCAGCGACCGCGAGCAGCACGGCGCGAGCCCCGCTGGCGGCATGGCTGCTCACCACCCACATCGAGTAAGCGGTTCCCGTCCTCACCGCCGCCAAGTCCGGCGACAAGGTCGAGGATCACCTCGCCGCGG
>NZ_BOOG01000073.1 GCF_016863115.1 Sphaerimonospora thailandensis | reverse complement strand
GGGGGAGAGACCGCGGACGCCGAAGAGAGCACGGAAGGGGGAGAGACCGCGGACGCCGAAGAGAGCACGGAAGGGGGAGAGACCGCGGACGCCGACGGCGACCAGTCGCCCGCCTCGGACTCACCGTCCGCACCCGGCGATTCGACATACGGTGATTCCACTTCCAGTGACGACGGGTCGAGCACGCGGGATTCGACCACAGGCGACTCCGGACACGCCAAGCCTCTCGCCCAACCGGGCGCCGCCAACCGCAGGGGTCCACACGGGTGGCGGTCCCGGTCGGCGGATCGGGGGGAAGACGGAGCCCCGAACGAGTCGAAGAGCGCCTCCGCACCCGCCTCCCAGCCTGACGAGCCACCCGGCGGAACACCATTGCCCACAGTGAGCCCCACGGCCTCGGCCGGTGCGGCGCCGAGCGCCAGTGCGTCGCCCAGTGCCGATCCGGCGGCTACCTCGTCGCCCGGCCCGACCCCCACTCCGAGCGCCGAGGCTTCAGCGAGTGCTGAACCGTCTCCGAGCCCCACCCCAACCCCCACCCTCAGTGCCGAGGCTTCTGCGAGCCCCACTCCCAGCGCCGAGGCTTCTCCGAGTGCTGAACCGTCTCCGAGTCCCACCCCCAGTGCTGAGGCCTCTCCGAGTCCTACGCCCACGCCTGGCTCGACTCCGAGTCCCACCCCCAGTGCCAAGCCTTCTCCGAAGCCCTCAACCAAGCCGACCGCGAAACCGACCGCGAAACCGACCGCGAAGCCGACTGCGAAGCCGACTGCGAAGCCGACTGTGAAACCGCCGGCACCGAGGCCGCGCCCGTCGGGCGAAGTCTCACCGTCGCCGATCCCGAGGTCGACTCCTACTCCTACGAGTGCGGCCACACCGGATCCCACACCGAGCGCTCCGGCGACCACCCCCACGCCGTCCCAGGCACCTGTGCCTCCGATGCCCACCCTCTTCCCGACGCCGGACCTGACGCAGCCCGATCTCGCGCTCAACGTCCAGCCCATCCCACCGCTGAAGGTTCCCGACGTGCTGGCTCTGCTCGCCTCCGATTCCTCATCGGATGCCTGCGGGTACGGCGAAGCCGCCGAGTGCTGGACCCTCGCGCCCTGGCGGGGCCGTACCGTCCCGCGAAGCGCGTGGGTCTCCGGCCGGCCGGCCTCCCCGTCGGCCACGCCGAACTGGGCGTTCGCCCCGCCCATCGGCGAGTCTGCCGTCAAGGCTGCGGCCAAGACCACCGCACCGCCCGCTGACCGGGCAGGCTGCTGGGCCTTCAGCCCGTTCACCCGGTGCGCGACGACCGGTTGACGGGTGGAAACAGCAAGGAGCGGATCGAGATGGGCCCCGGCCATGGCCGGGGCCCATCTCGATCGCTGTGGAGGGCGCCGCCGACGCCTGCCGGGCCCACCGCGAGACGGCGGCAGGTCGAGGCTTCCAGAGCTTGGCCCCGGTTCGCTCAGTCGTTGTTCGCTCAGTCGTGTTCGCTCACGCGGGCATTCGGCACTCCGCCGACGCACCGCACCTCAACCTCGATCTCGACCTCGGGTTCGTCCGACTCGAACTTCACCCGGACTCTGTTGTCCGGCCCGGACTCGACGTCGTCCGCCTGAAACCCCTGGGCCGGGGTCCACGACCGCAGCCGGGCGAGCCCGCCGTCGCATCCGGCGATCACATGCCCTCCGCCAGTGGAGATCAACCGGAAACGGGTTTCCTGACCGGGACTCGGCCCGGGGGAAGAACGGACAGCGGAGGGCGTCGTGGAATCCGATGGCGTCGTGGAACCCGAGGGCGCCGGGGGGCCGGGGGGGTCCGGGAAGCCCGGGGCGTTCCTGACGTCCCGGCTCAGCGCGAGCGCGTTACGGACCTCATCGGGCGTCATCGGACGCTTGACGGAACTCGTGAGGGGACCGCCGAACAGGCCGATCACCATGACGCCGACACCCGTGGCGAGGACCGCGGCGACGAGCCAACCGGTCACCGCGAGCGCGAGACGTCCGAACACGCCTTCCACTCTCCCACCGCACACGCTAAACGATGGTTAAGAGCGCGATAACGGACCTGGCCCCGCCCTCGAACCGGGGCTACCGTAACGGCAAATGCCTCACGTGCTGCTCATCGAAGACGACGCCACGATCCGCGCCACCCTCACCCGGGGCCTTCGGGAGCACGGTCATGCCGTCTCCTCCGCCCACATCGCGATGGACGGCCTGCGCGCGGCCGTGTCCGACCACCCCGATCTCATCGTGCTCGACCTGGGCCTGCCCGACCTGGACGGCATCGACCTGCTGCGCATGCTCCGGGCGGTGAGCCGGGTCCCGGTGATCGTGGCGACCGCCCGGGACGGCGACGCCGAGATGATCCGCCTGCTGGACGCGGGGGCGGACGACTACGTGGTCAAACCGTACAGCGCCGCCCAACTCGACGCGCGGATCCGGGCCGTGCTGCGCCGTACGGGCACCGGGTCCGCCGACACCTCGGTGACCGTCGGCGGACTACGGGTCGACCCGCGTACCCGGGAGGCCGTCCTCGACGGAACAGCGCTGGAACTCACGCCGCGGGAGTTCGAACTGCTGCACTATCTGGCGGCCCGGGCGGGGGAGGTCGTCACCAAGCGCGAACTGCTCACCGAGGTCTGGCAGCTGCCGTACGGCGGAGCCGACAAGACCGTCGACGTCCATCTCTCCTGGCTACGCCGCAAGCTCGGCGAGAGCGCCCAGGAGCCTCGTTATCTCCAGACGGTCCGAGGCGTCGGCGTGCGCCTGAGCGCGCCGTCGTGAGGCGCTGGCTCGCCGCACTGGTCGGGGCGACCACGTCGCTGGTGCTCGTGTCCCTGCTGGTGCCGCTGGCGCTGCTCGTGCGGTCGGTGGCCGAGTCCGAGGCCGTCGACGCGGCGACCGGGGCGGCGGAGACCGTCGCGGTGGCGGCCGGCTCCGTCGACGAGGAGGCCCTGCGGCTGACCGTGGAACAGGTGAGCGCGTCGACCGGCGACCCGGTGACCGTCTTCCTGGGCGACGGCCGGACGCTCGGCGCCCCGGCGGACCGCAGCCCCGCGGTGGATCTCGCGGCCCGGGGACGGAGCGTCTCCGCCCTGGCTCCCGGCGGCCAGGTGATCCTGATGGCCGTACACGGCGCGCCGGGCGGCACCGCGGTGGTGCGCGTCTTCCTCTCCGACGCCGCCCTGACCCGTGGGGTCCGTGAGACCTGGACCGTGCTGCTGATCCTTGGCGTGTCCCTGGTGGCGCTCGGCATCCTGGTCGCCGACCGACTGGCCCGCGCCATCGTCCGGCCGACCACCGCTCTCGCGCGCGTCTCCCACCGGCTCGCCGCCGGGGACCTCGCCGCCCGGGCGACACCGGAGGGTCCTCCCGAGGTCCGGGCGGCCGGTCTGGCACTCAACCACCTCGCCGGACGCATCACCGACCTGCTCGCTGAGGAACGTGAGAACGCGGCGGACGTGTCCCACCGCCTGCGTACGCCGTTGACCGGGCTGCGTCTGGAGGCGGAGTGCCTGGCGGACCCGGACGAGGCGGCCCGGATCGAGGCCCGGGTGGACGAGCTGGAACGGGCCGTCACCGCCGTGATCAATGGCGTCCGGCGCCGATCACGGGAGCGCGCCGAATGCGATGCCGCCGCCGTGGTCGCCGACCGGGTGAGGTTCTGGTCGGTGCTTGCCGAGGATCAGGACAGGTCGGTCCTGCTCGACCTCATCCCCGGCCCGCTCACCGTGGCGGTGTCCACCGAAGATCTCGCCGACTGCGTCGACGCCCTGCTGGGCAACATCTTCGCGCACACCCCCGAAGGAACGGCCTTTTCGGTACGGCTGAGCCGTACGGACGGCGCCGTTCTCCTCACCGTGTCCGATGCCGGGCCAGGCTTCGGCGCGGCGGGGCCGCCGCGGCGCGGGGAGAGCGGCGCCGGGTCGACGGGACTGGGCCTGGACATCGCCCGCCGGGTCGCGGCCTCATCGGGCGGATCCCTCGCCCTCGGCCGTTCGGCCATGGGAGGCGCCGAGGTTCGCGTGAACCTAGGAACGGCTTAGCACGGCGTTAGTCCGACCCGCGTGATGCTGGCGGCATGAGAAACAGAGCTGCCTGGAAGACGACGGGGATCGCACTCGCGGGAATCACGGTGGCCACGGTGCTGGCCGGCGGCGGGACCGCTGCCGTCTCCGCCGCCGCGACCACCACCACCTCCACCACCTCCACCACTGCGGCCTCCACCACTGCGGTCTCGGCCTCTGCCGTCGGAGTCTCCCGGGAGAAGGCGATCGAGATCGCCAAGAAGCGCGTCCCTGGAGCCCGGGTGACCGAGGTCGAGCGTGAGCGGGAGCACGGCCACCGCACATGGAAGGTCGAGCTCCGCAAGGGACAGCGGGAGTACGAGGTCTACGTCTCCCGGTCGACCGGGAAGATCGTCAAATTCGAGAGCGAATGGGACGACGACTGACCGTGCGTGAACATGTGCGCGACCGGGCTGTCCGGCTGAGCCGGACCAGCCCGTGCTCGCCATGCGAGCGTTGAAAAACGACCATGGGGGCTCACGGTCGCGCGTCACCGGTCCCCGGCTCGGGGCGGCCGATGGAGAACACCTCGGGAGCCGCATGGTCGACCTGGAACGTGGTGTGGTCGACCGCGTACTCCTCGCGTACCAGCCGCTCGACGGTCTGCCGTACGGCGTGGCAGTCGGCCCCCGGCGCGACCAGGATGTGGGCGGACATCGCCGCGTAACCGGAGGTGACCTCCCACACGTGCAGGTCGTGCACCTCCGTCACCTGGTCGAGGGCGGCGACCCGCCGTCCGATCTCGGCGGGATCCATGCCGGCGGGGGCCGCCTCCATGAAGACGCGGCCCGAGTCGCGTACCAGGCCCCACCCGGCCTTGAGCATCAGGGCGGCCACGACCAGGGCGGCGATGGCGTCGGCGCGTCCCCAGCCGGTGAGCCATATGACGAGACCCGCCACCGTGGTGCCGATGAAGGCGTATAGATCGTTCAGGACGTGCTGGAACGCGCCCTCCACGTTGAGGCTCCGGCGGTCTGCCTTGCCGAGCAGCATGGTCGCCGCGATGTTCACCGCCACCCCGGCGATGCCCGTGATCACAAGGTATCCGCCCTGGACATCGGGGGGTGCGATCAGCCGGCCGATTCCCGCGTAGCAGAAATAGGCGCCGAGCAGGAGCAGCGTGATGCCGTTGACCTGTGCGGAGATGATCTCTGCGCGCTTGAGGCCGTAGGTGAAGCCGCCGCGCGGGGGCCTGACCGCGATCCGGATCGCGATCATCGCGAACACGATGGCGAACGCGTCGGTGAGCATGTGACCCGCGTCGGAGATGAGCGCCAGCGAGTGGGCGATGACGCCGACCGTCACCTCCACCGCCATGAAACCGACGATCAGGACGAGGGCGGCGGTCAGATAGCGGTGGTCCGCCCCGGCACCGACCGTGTGGCCATGTCCGTGACCGTGTCCATGTCCATGTCCGCGACCGCGGCCGTGTGCGTGCTTGTCCCGGTCAGTCATCTCCGCGGTCGCCTTCACCGTGGCCGATGTGGGTGATGGCCAGATCGAAGAGCATCCGTACGTGTGAGTCCGCCAGCCGGTAGTAGGCCATTCGCCCGGCGCGGCGCACCCTCACCACGCGGTTGGCGCGCAACAGGCGCAGCGCGTGCGACGCGGCGGACATGCTCTGCCCGGTCGTCTCCGCGAGGTCGCACACGCACATCTCGCCGGCCTCCAGAAGCGCGGCGATGAGCCGGAGCCGCCCGGGGTCGGCCAGCAGCCCGAAGACCTGCGCCAGGTCCTGCACGGTCTCATCCGATGGCAGGGACCGCTGAATCTCGGCCACCCGGTCGGCGTCGATCCCCGTCGACGCGCACGAGTCGGCAGGCATCGGTACAACAGTTGAACGATTATTCATGTGTTGAAGTATAAGTCCCCTGTTTCCTCAAGGGAAGGCAAAGAATCCGTCGCGCGCTGATCACGAGTGTATCCGCTAGGTAATTGGACAACTACTGAAAGTGGTAGCCGTCCGAAGGTGCGGCTGCAGGGGGAAAGGTCGGTGAGGCGGATGGGCCAGGGGCATGGTCAGGGGTACGGCACGGCGGACGTGGCGGAAGGCGAACCATCCGTACGGCCGCCCTACACGCTGGCGGGATTCCTGAGTCCGGCGGCGGTGCGCAACCAGGTGTTCACCGTCGTCCGGCTGCGCGAGGGCTACGACCTGGCGGAAGTTGACAGGTTCCTGGGCCTGGTGGAGATCACGTTGACCCGGCTCATGCGGGAGAACGAAGAGCTCAGGACGGCCCAGGCGCAGCAGGAGCCGCCGATCTCCGGGGAGAACGCGGTGCGCATCGTGGAGATCGTCCAGGAGGCGGCCGACCGGACGATCACCATGGCCCATCAGGAGGCGCAGGCGATCCTCGCGGACGCCCGGGAGCGGGCCGCCCTTCAGGAGCGGGAGACCCGGGACAGCCGCCACGCGGCGCTGGACCGGCGGATCGAGGGCCTGCACGCCTTCGTCGCCGGGTTCGGCAACCAGTTGAAGGAGAGCCTGGACGGTCAACTCAACCGGCTGCACAACCTGCTCGACGGTCTCCAGGACCCGGATGGCTGCGAAACCGGGGCCATGCAGTTCGCGGGGTCACCGGACGCCGCGCTTCCGGAGGGTTGACCCCCGGTCGTGTCGGACAGCGATGAAGAAGGTCTCACCAATGCCTATTTCGGATTGGGCACGGGCCGTGGGGCCGGTGCTGGAAGAACGCCCCGCCGGCCGGGAGGCCTGGGCGGCCGTGCTGCTCGTCTGCGCCGCCACCCTGGCGGGGGCGTGGCTGGCCAGGCGCAACTCGCGGCGCGTCGCCGTATGGCTGGCGGTGGCGTCGGCGGTGATGCTGGTCACGGCCCTGGTCGACCTGCTCCCCGGCGCATGGTTCGCGGCGCGACGCGCCGGCACCCCGCTGTGGTGGCTCGGACTCGCCGCCGCGTTCGGGTTCCTCGTCGTCACCTACTTCACCCGCAAGGGGTGCGGCCATCCGCACGGCCATCCATACGGCCATCCACACGGCCATGCGAATGGCGCACACGGCGATGCGCACAGCCACGCTCATGACCAGGTGGCGGCCAGGTCCGCCGGGCTGCACGCTCCCGGCCGGCACCGCCGGGTCGGGGCGGCGGTCGACGCCGCGCTGTTCGGCGGCCTGGGAACGGCGGCGGCACTCACCTTGCACCGCGGGATCGAGGGGGCGACCCTGGCGCTGACCGCGTCCGCGGTGGTCGTCGTCGCGCTGGCGGTCCATTCGGCGAGTGAGGGGCTGGCACTGGCCGCGCTGCTGGACATCGCCCGGCAGCGCCTCACGCCGTGGCTGGTCGTGGCGTGCGTCAGCCCGGCCGTGGGTGTCCTGTCCGCCACCTTCAGCCCGCTGCCCGACAAGCTGGTGCCCGTCCTGCTCGGCATGGTCATGGGGGTCCTGCTCAGAACCTCGTTCGTCGGCCTGAGACTCGCCGCCGGCACCCGGCGGAGCGGACGCCTCTCCAAGCGTCAGGTGGCCATCGCGGTCATCGTGGCGACCGCCATCGGTGTCCTGCTGGCCACGGCACACGACCTCCGGAACCACGAGAAGCTTCAGGGAATTCTCGGAATGACGGGGAACAGCCGAGATGCGGGGCATGATTACGTGGACGCAGGCCCTACCTGAATCTGGGGGATGAGGCGCATGTCATCGTCCGTCGCCGTACGCCGGGTGTATGACGATCCGATGCCGGAGGACGGGGCGCGCGTGCTGGTGGACCGCATCTGGCCACGCGGCCTGCGCAAGGAGGCGGCGCACCTGGACGAGTGGCTCAAGGATGTCGCGCCGTCATCGGAGCTGCGTGCCTGGTACGGCCACGTGCCGGAGAGGTTCGGCGAGTTCCGGCACCGTTACCTCGCCGAGTTGGCCGATGAACCGACCGACCCCGCCCGGCAGGCGGCCCTCGATCGGCTTCGTTCACTGCGGGAACAGGGACCGGTGACGTTGCTGACCGCGACGAAGGACGTCGCGCGCAGCAACGCCGCCGTCCTCGCCGAGATGCTCTCCGCGCCGACCGCCTGAGCCGTACCGCCGCCCTATCGACCGCGCTCCTGAGGTGGGGCGCTGGGTGGTGTCCCGTGGCTGTACCGCCTGATGTCGGCGGTTCGCGGCGGGCTCTTTGATCGCCGCCTGCTCGCGGGAACGCGAGAACACGACTTGGTCGGCGAGTGGTCCGTTATGTGCAGATTTGCGTTTCTATCTCACCTTCTAGGGCATGCATCCGGTTTGTCCGGGATCACGTACGGCAGGCCAGCGGCGATGTCCACGAGGAGGCGCGCTCATGAAAGACGGACTGAAGGTGGCCCTGGCCGTCCTCGCGGGCTATTACCTCGGGCGGCGCCACAAGCTGGGCTTGGTGGCCGTACTCGCGCTGGCCATCCTGGCGAACCGTCTTCGGGGGGAGGGGGCCGGGGGCGGTCTCCTCCAACAGGGCACCAAGATCCTCGGTGGCACCTCACCCGAGCTCGGCAAGATCAGCGAGCGGGTCCGCGGCGATCTGCTGGACATCGGCAAGGCCGCGGTGGCGGCCGCGACCAGCAAGCAGATCGACTCGCTGAGCGACAAGCTGCACGAGCGCGCCGAGGCCCTCCGGCGCCCCAAGGTCCCCACCCGCCGGCCCGCTCCGGAGGCCGCCGAGCCCGAAGAAGAGGACTACGCGGAAGAGGAGGACTTCGAGGAGGAGCCGTACGAAGAGGAGGAGCCTGAGGAGTTCGAAGCCGAGGAACGGCCGAAGCCGCGCATCCAGCGCCCGTCGCGGCCGGTCTTCCGTCGGAGGTGAGCGTGATGTCCGAGCAGTTGAGGGAGACGACCGCGGGTAAGACGGCGGTTCACGAGCTGCCGACGCGCAGGCTCGGCCAGGAGGTGCGGAACCTGGCGACGGCGGTGGCGGAGCGGGCGCTCTCGTCGGTGACCGACAAGGTCGACGGAATGGCGGGCCGGCTGACCGACTACGTCGAGCACGGCGTGGACGGCGAGTCCGGCCTGTTCGGCGCGGTTACGGGCCGTGGGACGGGGCTGCTCGCCTCGGTGGCCCAGGCGTTCACCGGCGGGAGCGGTGGTGGTGGGAGCCACCCCATACGGGCTGCGCTCGGCGCGTACGCCAAGGAGAAGATCAAAGGTCTCTTCGGCGGCGGCACGGGCAAAGGCGGCAAGGGCAAGAAGCTGAAGGTCACCAACATCGTGGAGGCGCTCGACATCGGCGCTCCGCTGCGACTGGTCTATGACCAGTGGACCCGCTTCGAGGATTTCCCGTCCTTCATGAAGAAGGTCGAATCGGTCGAGCAGAAGTCCGACGAGAAGCTGGGCTGGAAGGCCCAGATCTGGTGGTCGCACCGCACGTGGGAGTCCACGATCACCGAGCAGATCCCCGACAGCCGGATCATCTGGCGTTCCAAGGGGCCGAAGGGGTACGTGGACGGCGCGGTGACCTTCCACGAACTCTCGCCCGGCATGACCCGCGTCCTGCTGGTCCTGGAATATCACCGCCAGGGGCTGTTCGAGGGCATCGGGAATCTGTGGCGTGCCCAGGGCCGCCGGGCCCGGCTGGAGTTCAAGCACTTCAGGCGGCATGTCATGACGCAGTCCCTGCTGCACCCCGAGGAGATCGAGGGCTGGCGGGGCGAGATCCACGAGAGCCGAGTGGTCAAGGACCACGAGACCGCGCTGCGCGAAGAGCGGGAGCTCGAGGGGCGCGAGGTCCCGGAGGGTGGAAGGCGGCGCCGCGTACCCGCCGAAGCGGGAGCCGAGCCGGGAGCCCAGGTTGAGCGGGGAGCCCAGGTTGAGCCGGGAGCCCAGGTTGAGCCGGGAGCCGAGGTCGAAGCGGAGGAGGTGGCGGAAACGCGCGGCACCCGAGAGGCCCGTGAGTACGCCCGCGTCCCGGCCGACGGTTCCCGCCGGGCCGGCGAGCCCATGGAACGGCCGGTACGGCGCCGCCGGCCGATGGCGGAGACGAGAGCGAGGAGGAGAAACGCATGACCGTAGCCGTTCCGTCCGGAGGCGGCGGCCTACCCGGTCGACCATCCGGGTCCGGCCTGGCAGACGTTATCGACACGATTCTGGACAAGGGCCTCGTCATCGACGCCTACGTCCGGGTATCGCTCGTGGGCATCGAGATCCTGACCATCGACGCACGCATCGTCGTCGCGAGCGTGGACACCTACCTTCGATTCGCGGAGGCCGTGAACCGGCTGGATCTCTCGCAGACGCAGGACACCCTGCCGGAATTCCTGAGCGGCATGACCGAGGGGGTGGCGCGGGGCAAGTCGAAGGGAGTAGCCAAGGGCGTGCTCGAGGCGGCCGGAGAAAGACTGCAGGACTTCGTCTCCGGGCACACGGAGCAGGGCCAACCGGCGTCTCGTCCGCGCCGCCGACGGGAAGGGAGCTGAGATGTCGGGCCACACCGAAATGTCGGGTCGGGCCAGGGCGTCATCGGGAGCGGCGCCCCGAGCAACCGCGTCCCGAGCAACCGAGTCTCGAACCGCCGAGTCCCGAACCGCCGAGTCCCGAAGCGGCGCGTCCCAAGCGACCGCATCCGCGACCGCCCGTGCCGCCGACCGGCCCGCGGCCTCCCCGCACAACATGGCGTGCTACGTCTACGGCATCGTGCCCGAGGACGTCGAGATCAGCCCGGACGCCGTCGGCGTCGGAGACCCGCCCAACCAGATCAAGATCGTACGGCATGGTGAGATCGCCGCACTGATCAGCGACGTGGACGTGAACCGCCCCCTTGGCCGGGCGCAGGACCTCGTGGCCCACGAAGAGCTCCTGGACGCCGCCGCCACCGAGGTGCCCGTGCTGCCGCTTCGCTTCGGCGCCGTGCTGACGACTCCCGACGCGGTCGTCGAGGAACTGCTCACCCCGCATCACGACCAGTTCGCCTCCGCCCTCCAGCAGATCGAGGGCCGCGTGCAGTACGTCGTCAAGGCCCGTTACGCGGAACGCCCGATCCTGATGGCGGTGCTGGCCGAGAACGTCGAGGCCAGACGGCTGCGCGACCGGATCCGCGACCTGCCGGAGGACGCCACCCGCCCCGAGCGCATCCGGCTCGGAGAGGTGATCACTCAGGTGATCGAGGTCAAGCGGGAGGCCGACACCCAGCGGCTGGTCGACCGCTTCGCCTCCTGTACGGCGGCCGCCAACATCCGGGAGCCGACGCACGAGCGAGACGCCGCCCACGTCGCGTTCCTGGTGGAGACCGACCGCGTCCCCGACGTCGAGCGCACGCTGGACGAACTGCGCCATGACTGGTCGGACCTCGTCGAGGTGCGCGTGCTCGGTCCCATGGCGCTGTACGACTTCGTCACCACCGGATGAGGCGACCACGGGATGAGGCGACCCCGAGATGAGGCGCCACGGGATGAGCCGCGGAAGACGATCCAAGCGTACGAAGGAGGAGGACAGGTGGGACTCTTCGGCTTGCTTTTCGGCTGGCCGCTCGCCCCCGTCCACGCCGTGGTCCGGCTCGGCGAGCTGATCCAGGAACAGGTCGAGCGCGAACTGCGCGACCCGGCGGCGGTGCGGCGACGCCTGGAGGCGATCGAGGAGGCCAGACGCGCGGGCGAGATTTCCGAAGAGGAGGAGGCACGTGCCGTGGAAGAGGTGCTCCGGCTGATGACCACCGGCCCGCGGAGAGGGTGATCCTATGCCTCCCAGCCGACGATTCCGCTACGAAGACGAGGCCGAGCCGTACGGGCGCGGCGCCGCCTCCGAGGTGGTGACCGAGGAGAGCGACGAGCGGGTCGACCGGCGGCGTGCCCGTGCACTCAACGCGGAGACGGCCGGGCGGGCCGGTGCCCGCTACATAGCCGACCTGACGGGGAAGATCCCGGAGGGTGTCACGCTGGTGGAGCCGATCGAGCACGGCTGGGTGGTGGGCGTGGAGGTGATCGAGGACCACCGGATCCCGTCGTCCGGCGACATCCTCGCCATCTATGAGGCGGAGATGGACGACACGGGGGACCTTCTGGCGTACCGCCGGACCCGGCGCTACCGGCGGGGCACCGGGGACTGCGTCGAGGGCCTGCCACGATGAGCGACCCGCGCGCCCGCCCGGTCCTGCGGGACTCCTATGCGCCCACCGCGCCCGCCGCGCGGGGGTCCGCCAACCTGGGCGACATTCTGGAGCGGGTCCTGGACCGGGGCATCGTGATCGCCGGGGATATCCGGGTGAACCTGCTGGACATCGAACTGTTGACGATCAAGCTGCGCCTGGTGATCGCGTCGGTGGACACGGCGCGTGAGCTCGGCATCGACTGGTGGGAGCACGATCCCTGGCTCACCGGGAAGAACCGTGAGCTGCTGGAGGAGAACCGGCGGCTGCGCGACCGCCTCGCCGCCGTCGAGCAGCATTCCTCCCTGCCGAGACCCCCGGATCCGGAGGATCTGGCACCGGAGCAGACAGGGAGAACAGGTGAGGCGGGCCGACCTCGCGGAACGGAGCGGCACGGTGAGTGAGCAGGGCGATCACGGCGGTCAGGGCGTCTACCTGTACGCGGTGACGGGTGATCTGGGCGAGGACGGCCGGCGGGAAGGGCTCACCGGCATTCTCGGCGCACCCGTCCAGGTGATCGGGCATCGGGGGCTGCTCGCCCACGTCAGCCGGGTGCCGCTGGACCGGTTCGGCGAGGAGCCGCTGCGCCGCCACCTGGAGGACCTGGACTGGGTCGAAGGGGTGGCCCGAGCCCACCACCATGTGGTGGAGACCCTCGCGGACGGCACGCCGACGGCGCCGGTGCGACTGGTCACCGTGTACCACGGCGAGGCGCAGGTGCGTGACCTGCTCGACCGCCGGCACGACGACTTCACCGCGGTGCTGGCGCGGGTCGCCGGGCGCCGGGAATGGGGCGTCAAAGCGTACGTGAACCCCGCCACCGCGGCGACCGAGCCCGGCGGGAGCAGCGGCGAACCAGGCCCGGGTGGCGACTCGGTCGCCGGCTCAGGCCGCGAATCCGGCGGCAGTCCGGGCACCGCCTATCTCCGGCGGCGCAAGGCGTCGCTGCACAGCCGGCAGGACCTGTGGCGGGCGGCGGCCGAACGGGCCGAGCGGCTGCACGCCGCGCTGGAGACCGTCTCGGTGGCCGGACGCCGCCACCGCCCGCAGGACCCGCGCCTGTCCGGCAGGACCGACTGGATGGTGCTCAATGGCGCCTACCTGGTGGACGCGGACCGGGAGGAGGAGTTCGCCGCCGTGCCGGCCCCCTTCCGGGAGCAGGGGATCGTCGTGGAGCTCACCGGGCCCTGGGCGCCCTACTCCTTCACGGACGCATCTATCGGGGCGTCTACGGAGGCGCCCCCCACGGAGGCACCCACGGAGGCACCCACGGAGGCATCGCCATGACGATCGAAAGCGGCAGAGGAGCGGCGCCGGCGGCCGAGGGACGCCTGCCGCCCGAGCGCGTGGCGCTGGTCGACCTGCTCGACCGGCTGCTGTCGGGCGGTGTCGTGGTCGCGGGCGACCTGGTCCTGTCCATCGCGGACATCGATCTCGTACGGATCTCCCTGCGTGCTCTGATCGCGTCCGTACGGGAGGCCGATGTCGTCGGCGGATACGAGGAGCGGGAGCATGAGCCGTATCGATGACGACCGCTGTGACGACCGCTATGACGACCGGTGGGACGGCGAACGGGAGCCGACGACCCAGTGGCGGCTCAACACCGACCCGGAGGCGGTCGAGCGTGACCTGAGCCGCCTGGTCCTCACGCTGGTGGAGCTCCTCCGGCAGCTCGTCGAGCGCCAGTGCATCAGGCGGATGGACCAGGGCGACCTGTCCGACGAGCAGATCGAGACGCTCGGCCTGACGCTGATGCGCCTGGAGGAGGCGATGACCGAGCTGTGCGACCGCTTCGGGCTGTCCCTCAGCGATCTCAACCTGGATCTCGGGCCCCTCGGCACCCTGCTGCCCACCGATTAGGCATCCTGGACGAAGGTCCGGGCGAGGTGGCCGAGGCCGGCCTCGGCGTAGTGGAGCGCGCCGATCATGCGGCGGGCCGAAGCGGGCACCCGGTGGTCGATCAGGTGAGCGGCGATCTCCAGGTAGTGCTCCCGGGCCTCCCGCAGCCAGTCCGCCATCGGATACACGTCGTGCGGCATCGGCCCGTGTGGCTTTCGCAGCACCTTCTCCGGGGGAGCCTGATGCAGCCGGCTCAGTCCCCGGCCCAGCTCGACCACCGTCCCGACCGGTAAACCCGGCAGATGACGGTGCAGCACGGCGTGGATTTCGTCGAACATTCCCGCACCTTAACCCGGAGGGGCAGGAAGCGGGGGGAACGTCACCGGCACCTCCTCCTTCTCCAGGCTGATCCCGGGCCCGCCGGTGATGGGTGCCGACCCGCAGGTCGCCGAGCAGAAGCAGGGGCTCAGTACGACACCGCGTAATCAGGCGCCACCTGCACTTGACCATCCGGTTATGGAACCACTAGGTTAAAAAACCTCGTAGTTATGAAAGGGGGTAGTTATGGGCAAAGTCGCTGCGGGCGCCTCCATGTCGTTGGGCGGCTTCATCTCCGATCCCTCAGGCCCTGGAACGGTGGTTTGGCTGGGAAATCCCCGTGCCGTCGAGGGCGACCGGGACACTCACCTGATTTACGAGGTAGCGCGGTGACGGCGGGCCCGCTCGACGCCACGTTCGCGGCGCTGGCCGATCCCACGCGCCGAGCGATCCTGGCGCGGCTGCACAGCGGTGAGGCGACGGTGTCGGAGTTGGCCGCGCCATTCGCCATGAGCCAGCCCGCGATATCCAAGCACCTGAAGGTCCTGGAGCGGGCGGGACTGATCTCGCGCGGGCGTGACGCCCAGCGCCGTCCGTGCCGGCTCGAACCCGGTGCGCTCAAGGAGGCCGCCGGCTGGCTGGAGACCTACCGGGCCTTCTGGGAGGACCGCTTTCAGGGCCTGGACGACCTGCTCGACGAACTCAAGGAAGCCGACGATGAATGAGATAGCAGACCGGTATCGGCGCCGCGCCGACGCCTTCGACGCCAAGGCCGCCGCCGTCCGTCCGGACCAGTGGGCCGATCCGTCCCCGTGCGCGAGATGGACCGCCAGGGACGTCGTCCGGCACATCGTCGACATGCACGAGACGATGCTGCTCCCGCTGGGCCGTACCCTCAGCACGGCACCGTCGGTCGACGCCGACCCCGCCGCGGCGTTCCGTGCCGCACGCGCCGACGTCGAAGCCGTGCTGGCCGACCCCGCGCTGGCCGGGCGGGAATGCGACACCCCCTCTGGCAAGATGACCGCGCTGCGGCACATCGACCAAGTGGTCAGCCAGGAGCTGCCGCTGCATGGTTGGGATCTGGCCAAGGCCACCGGGCAGGACGACACTATCGACCCGGCCGACGTCGAGGACGCCTGGTCCATCATGCGAACCCTCCCTGAGGGTCTGATGGAGCAGTTCCGAACCCCGGGAGCCTTCGGCCCGGACGTCGAGGTCTTCGGCCCGGAGATCAAGGTCGATCAGGAAGCGCCCTTGCAGGACCGTCTTCTCGCCTTCATCGGCAGGGATCCGCAATGGCGCCCGTAACCATCGCCACCCCTTCAGACCGGGCGATCGTCATGACCCGGACCTTCGCCGCACCCCGCTCGCTTGTCTTCGCGGCCTGGACCGAATCCGACCTGATCAAGCGCTGGTACGGCGCAAGGGACTGGGATCTCGTCTCGGCCACGATCGACCTGCGCGTCGGCGGTGCCTGGCGCTTCGTCTGGCGGGGACCGGGAGGGGCGAGCATGGCCGCTGGTGGCGCGTACCGCGAGATCGTAGCACCCACCCGGTTGGCCTACACCGAATCCTTCGACGACGCCTGGTACCCCGGCCAAGCGCTCGTGACCCACGACCTCGCCGAGCGGGGCGGCACCACCACGCTCACCACTACCTACCTCTTCAACTCCAGACAGATTCGCGACCTCGTTCTCGAATCCCCCATGAAACGCGGCGTCGCCGAAGGCTACGACCGCCTCGACGACGTCCTTCGTGAGATAGGAGAAGCATGAAATACATGTTGATGCAGTTCGGCGGCAGGGAAACAGGAGGAGCCATTCATGATGCTCGAAGGTAAGAACGCCGTCATCTACGGAGCCGGTGGCGGGGTCGGGGCCGGCATCGCAAAGGCCTTCGCGCGCGAGGGGGCCCGCGTCTTCCTGACCGGCCGTACTCAGGACAAGCTCGACCGGCTGGCCAAGGAGGTCGCCGAGGCTGGAGGGCTGGCCGAAACAGCGGTCGTCGACGCCCTTGATGAGGACGCCGTCGACGAGCACGCCCGCTCCGTGGCCGCGCAGGGCGGTATCCACATCTCACTCAACCTCGTCAGCCGCGGTGATGCGCAGGGCGTGCCCCTCGCCAACATGGCGACGGCCGATTTCGTCCGGGCCATCATGAACGGGATCACCACGACCTTCATCACCGCGAGGGCCGCCGTACGGCACATGGCCGAGCAGGGCTCCGGCGTGATCCTGGCCTTCAACAGCGGCTCCGCTCACGGCAGTCCCATGATGGGCAGCACTGGTCCCGCCGACGCGGCGATCGACACCTACATTCGCAACCTCGCTCAGGAGGTCGGTCCCAGCGGCATCCGCGTCGTGGGCATCTGGGCGTCCGGAATCCCCGAGACGTTGACGGCTGAGAGGATCGGCTCGGTCAACAGCGAGATGCGGCTCGACGACGCGGCCCTCCAGGGCGTCATCAGCCATCTGGATGGGATGCGTATGCTCAAACGCTCGCCCTCGCTCGCCGAGGTCGCCGAGGTCGCGGTGTTCCTGGCCTCCGACCGGGCCTCTGCCATCACCGGCACCTTCACGAATGTCACCCAAATGTTCCCGAGCTAGACCCGTGGTTCCCGAGGGCACACGTCGCCGTCTTCCCCCGGCGACCGGTCCAGGCGTAGATCATTGTGAGCCGTTCACCGCCGGCATCCGTAATAGGGGCATGAGGATTTCGCGAATCGTGCCGTCGGCGGCACTCATCCTGGTCGTGAGCGGCGGTACGGCACTGCCGACGCACGCCGCGAGCGCCCAGGAGAGCGCCCAGACGAGCGCGCAGACGAGCGCGCAGGCGAACGGGCACAAGAAGGTGCTGGTGCAGCTCCGCGAGACGGGGGGCTTCGCCGGCATCGACGACCGCGTGACCGTGTACACCAACGGATGTGCGCGGTTCAGCCGCCGTCAGGCACCCCCGGTGAACAAGTGCCTGACCCGCGGGGAGATGCGCAAGCTCCGTGGCTACCTGAAGCATCTGCGCGTGGGCTGCTCCGAGAAGCAGCCGCAGGGAGCAGATTTCATCAAGTACACGCTCGCCTATCACGGGCACCGCGCCAGCCGCTACACGCTGCCCCGCACGTGGAGCCCGGTCGTACGGCAGTTGGAGAAGGCCCTCCAGAAGTACGCGGCCCCCGCCTGACGTTCCCCCTCCCAGGATGACTCGGTGACGTTGCCAGATCTGGCGAGTTGCCAATCGTTGGCAACTCGCCGATTCTGGCAACTTTGCCAACCCCTCCGTTCGCTCGGGGGGCATGGCAGCAGGCCTGACTCCGTTGGGCGCTAGGGAATCTGCGCCTCGACGAAAGCGGGCGCGAACAGGCGAACGCGACGTTCGTCAAGGTCGCCGGCCAAGGCACGTACCGCCATCTCGACACCAGGAGCGCGAGGAAACCCGAACTGGCCGCGCGCCAGGAGCACCCGGCGGGCGACTGTTGTCACCTCGCAGGATGAACGCCTTCAGGGGTGCGTGGCATAAAGAGGTCCTCAGAGTCGATAGCGCGACCTAACCCACTTCATGCATGGGCTACGGTTGTGACCTGGGCCACTCTAGGGCATTAAGGTTCGGCAGGCGCCACGTTTTCTCATGGCTGCGCATGTGGTCGAGAACCGCCTCCCCAGTGTGCGGCAATCGGCCCGGGCCCGACAGACAATCCAACGCGAGTTGACTCAACGCTACGTGTGGCAACCCATCGACGCCGCGACGCCCGACGAATACTGCCATATCGGGAGGTTGAAGTAGCAGGACATCCGCCCCTTGAGCTACGGAAAAAAGATCGCGGCTGTTCGCGATGGTGGTCGCGGCATTCGCGGAGGCGTAGAGCATCACCTGGCCGCCGATGGTCACTGGCGCCAGTTGCAACGCTGCAAGTGGCCCGGTAACAGCAAGTTCAGCGTGCAGTTCGCATTGCCCGCGCAACCAGTCGATAAATCGATCCGTCCCATTCGATGCCAGGAAACCAGAAAAGCGACCAGACTTGAGTAATGTGGTCTCAGAGGCACGCAGCCGTACCAATGCCTCCCAGTCAACGTTGACGACTCCCCTGCCTCGGCGACGGATCAGACCTTCCTCCTGCAGGACATCCAGCAGTCGGGAAACGTAAGCAGGGCTCAAGCCGGTGGCCTCGGCCAGTTCGCCGGCTCGGTAGGGAGGTTGCACGTCGACCAAGGCCCGGACCAGGCGGCCGGCTCGAGCACCGCTCAGTCCTCTTTTGTGACCGATGGCGCGCGGCCGCGGGTCACGTGTGGCGCCCTGAGCCTGGATCACCACAGCGGGCCGATTCATCCGGAATGAGATATTTCCCGTCAAGTCGATGTAGCCGCAGCCCCAGCCGGACAACATTTCACGAGCGCGCGGACTGATCCACGGAGCGACGACCACGGCGGCGGCATCCGGACGGAAGCGACGTATCAGGGAGACCCGCGGCAGCAGTTCTCGTTCCAGGCGAGCAGGCGTCGGATCCGGGACGGCTGCCATCAGGGCACTCCCATGAGAGTCCGGTCCTTCGATCCCGATCAGCGCGTCATATCCCAGGTCTCCAGCCTGGCCGGGCGCCTCCTCTACCTGCACGCTCCACTGTTCCCCCAGCAGGTCGCGTAGCTCGTCGATCCCTCGCCGCAGAAGTCGGGCCGCGTCCTCGGCAAGCTCCCCCCCGTTGATGCCGCTCATGGCTCCAGCATGTCACGGGCACGGTCGCGGACGCGAGCAAAGTTGCCAGATCTGGCGAGTTGCCAATCGTTGGCAACTCGCTGTTTTTGGCAATTTTGCCAACTCCTGCGCCGCAGGGCGCCCTGGACCACGTCGTACGGCCCCGAGCGGGGGCTTCCGGTGCGGGCCGTGGCGATACCCACCCGATCATGGCCGGGAAATTTTCTCGGCCTGATTCCGTGGAGGATGTAGAGGAATCCGGGGTGTGCTTCGACCTACGGGTGAGAGCCTCGGAGCGGCCCCGCACGGACAGGGAGACGATCTCATGAAGTACATGTTGCTGATGCAGTTCAGCGAGCAGACCGGCCTGCCGCCGATCGAGACCTGGCCCCAGGAGGACGTCAAGGCCCACATCGAGTTCATGCGCGACGTGGACAAGAAGTTCGTCGACGCCGGGAAACTCGTGGACGCGCAGGGGCTGGCGATGCCGGACCAGGCCAGGATCGTGCGGGCCGACGGGGTCGGCTCCCCCGTCGTCACGGATGGTCCGTACCCGGAGACGAAGGAGTTCCTGGTCGGTTACTGGATCGTCGATGTCGAGAGCCAGGAGCGGGCGGTGGAGCTCGCGGCGTACATCTCGGCCGCACCCGGCCCCGGCGGCAGGCCGCTGAACATGCCGATCGAGGTGCGCCAGGTGATGTCGGCCCCGCCGGCTGAGCTGTGACCCCTGACGTCCCGGCCCCCGACGTACCGGCCATCGACGACCTGCTGCGCGAGTTGGCGCCGCAGGTCGTCGGCGTGCTCACCCGGCGGTTCGGCGACTTCGACACCGCGGAGGACGCGGTGCAGGAAGCGCTGCTGGACGCCGCCGCCCAGTGGCCCGAGGAAGGCGTGCCCGGCAATCCGCGGGGCTGGCTCATCCAGGTCGCCTACCGCAGGATGATCGAGCAGATCCGCAGTGAGCAGGCGCGGCGGCGCCGCGAAGATCTCGTCGCCGCACAGGAGCCGATCGATCAGCGGACGATGGCCCCACCGGTCGACGAGGCGTACGAGGCGGGCCGGGACGACACGCTGACCACGTTGTTCCTGTGCTGTCATCCGGCGCTGACCCCGGCATCGGCGATCGCGCTCACCCTGCGGTCCGTCGGCGGTCTCACCACGGCGGAGATCGCCAAGGCGTTCATGGTGCCGGAGGCGACGATGGCGCAGCGGATCAGCCGCGCCAAGCAGCGCATCAAGGCGTCCGGCGTGCCGTTCCGCATGCCGGCTCCGGAGGAGCGGCGCGGGCGGCTCGGCTCGGTGCTGCACGTGCTTTACCTGATCTTCAATGAGGGCTACGCCAGCAACGACGGGCCGGAACTGCACCGGGTGGAGCTGTCCCGGGAGGCGATCAGGCTGACCAGGATGGCGTACCGGCTGCTCCCCGATGACTGTGAGGTGGCCGGCCTGCTCGCGTTGATGCTGCTGACCGACGCCCGGCGTCTCGCCAGGACCGACCGGAACGGCATCCCGATCCCGCTGGCGGAACAGGACCGGAGCGAATGGGACGGCGCGGCGATCGCCGAGGGGATCGGGATCATCACGCGGACGCTGGCCAGGGGCGCGGTCGGCCCCTATCAACTCCAGGCGGCGATCGCCGCGCTGCACGACGAGGCGGCGACGGCGGCCGAGACCGACTGGCCGCAGATCCTCGCACTGTACGGCCTGCTGGAGCGGATGTCCGACAACCCCGTGGTCTCGCTCAACCGCGCCGTGGCCGCCGCGATGGTGCACGGCCCCGCGGCCGGCCTCGACATGCTCAAGGTGCTCGAAGCCGAGGGCCGCCTGGCCGGCAACCACCGCTTCCACGTGGCCCGGGCCCACCTTCTGGAGATGGCGGGCGAGCCTCGGGCGGCCGCCGACGACTATCGCGCGGCGGCGAGCCGCACGCTGAGCATCCCGGAGCGCGACTACCTCACCACCCGGGCCGCCCGGCTCGCCGTCGCGGCCGCCGGCACCCATGGCGGCGCTGACGCGCACTGGCCAGGCTCGTTCACTTACGGGAGCGAGGCGGGATCACCCGCGCCGGAAGAGGGGCGCCGCCGAGTTCCCCGGACCGGATCTGATCGAGCCGACTCTGGCGCGGAGCCGGCAGTGGAGCAGACACTGGGAAACGCCGAGGCCCGCCACCGAGATCGAGTCGGTGGCGGGCCGGTCCTCCCCCGGGAGGTTCCCCGATGGCGGCCCGGGGAGAGGATGTCCGGGATCAGTGGCCGATCGCCGTCGTCCCGGACTACCTCGTGACGGTCAGCGTGAAGGTGGTCACGCCGGTCTCGCCGTCAGCGGAGGTGCCCTTGATGGTGATTCGATAAGTTCCGGGCGGCGTCCGGAAGCCGGTGGTGATGAGGACGTGGCTGCTGCCGCCCTGGCCGATGGTGGTGGGGGTGAACATGGCCCGCGCGCCCGACGGGAGACCGGACGCGGTCAGCCTGATGGAGCCGCTGCCGCCGGATGCCGTCACCGTGGTCTGCGCGAAGAAGCCCTGTCGTACCGAACCGGAGGACGGGGTGGCGGTGACCTTCACGTCCCCGGTCGGCGGTGGGCCGTCGCCGCCCCGGACGGCGAGGTCGACCGTGGCGGTGGCGGTCTTGCCGCCGGAGTTCGTACCGGTCACCGTGACCTTGTAAGTCCCGGACGGCGTCGAGCTGGTCGTGTCGAAGGTCAGCTTGGCGGTCTGACCGGTCTGGACGGAGTCGGGCTGGAAGACCGCCTTGGCGCCGCTGGGCAGGCCGGAGACGGTGAGCCTGATGTCCTCGGGGGCGCCGGAGGTGGTCGAGGTCACCGTGGTCGAGATGTACTTGCCCGCGTCGACGGTGAGCGTGCTCGGCGTCACCGACACGCCGAAGTCGCCGGGCTGCGGCTCGTCGCCGCCGATCTGCTCCTTGACCCAGTCGCCCATGTCGTTGGTGAGGCGGCTGTAGACGCTGTACCAACTGAAGTCGCTGCGGCTCCAGGACGCGAGGCCGATGATCTTTCCGTTGACGACCAGCGGGCCGCCGCTGTCACCGGGCAGGATCGTCACGTGACCGTCGGCGTAGCCGGCGCAGATCATCGTTCGCGGATCGAAGCCGGCCCCGACGCCGGTGCACTGCCGGGCGCCGTCCACGATCGGCAGCGTGGCCTTGTCGAGGGTGACGTCCCTGAGGTCGTCGTTGAAGTCCTTCTTGCCGTAGCCGAACCCGACCCCGGTCCTGCCCGGCGCCTCCAGCCCGGCGTCCGCCGAGGCGGCGACCTGGGCGAACCTGCCGCCCCGGACCGGGATGTCGTCGGCGACCGTCACGACCGCCACGTCGTATCCCTGATCGAAGTTGACGTACCTGGGGTGCTTCTTGTATTCGACGACCCTGGTCTTGAACCCGCCGGGGGAGTTGAGGTCGTCCAGGCCGTAGACGAAGGATTTGTCGCCGGATGCGTCTGCGCAGTGGGCGGCGATGACGATCTTGCGAGGGGCGATGACCGAACCCGTGCAGGTCTGGCCCTGCGGTCGGGAGCCGCCGACGCGTACCCCTGCGATGATCGCGGGGAACTCGTCGACGGTGGCGTCCTGGCCGCCGTAGAAGGTGGCGTGCGGGGATGTGCCACTGGGTGTCGGGACCGTGTCGCCCTCATAGTTGGCGGCCGGTGGGTTGCCGGCCTCGGTCGCCGCGTTGCTCTGTGTCGCCGCGTTGCTTTGTGTCGCCGCGTTGTTCTGTGTCGCCGCGTTGCTTTGTGTCGCCGCCAACGGCACGAGCGCGGCCGCGACGATCATTGGTATGAGGACGCGCAGATGTGGGGGGTTCACTGTAGTCCTTTCCTTACTCCCCGGGGTGGGGAGGCGATGTCGAGGACTACTGTCGGCACGGCCTGCGGTGCCGAACAATCAGGGTGACCATGGGTAGGGGTACCTGGCTTTGGCGTCGCCCTACGTGGTCTCGGGAGCGAACAGCTCGGTTCGTGAGCGTTTGCCCAGTTTGCGCAGGGTGCGGGAGACGTGCTGCTCGACCGTGCGCGGGGAGAGGAACAGCACTTCGGCGATCTCGCGGTTGGTCAGTCCCCGCGCCAGCAGCCTGGCCACGTCCTCCTCACGCGGTGACAGCACGTCGCCGTAGCCGCGACGCCCCCGCCGCGACGGCGTGACCGTGCCGTGCTCGCGCAGCAGGTGGCGGCACCGGTCGGCGTCGCGGGAGGCGCCCAGTTCGGCGAAGCGGCCGGCCAGCGCGGAGAGCTGCGCGACGGCCTCCGAGGCGGCCTCCGAGGCGGCCTCCGGGCCGGTCTCGGAGGAGGAGTCCCCGGTCTCCAGTCGGCACAGCGCCGCCTGCTCGGCGGCCAGCGCCTCGAAGTACGGCGCGGGCAGCCGGTGGAAACCGTTCCGGGCCAGCTCGTGGCGGCGCAGCGCGGCCGGCGGGTCTCCCTCGGCCCGTGCGATCAGCCCGCCCGCCATCTCCAGCGCCGCCTTCGCCATCGGCGCGTCCTTCCCGGCCAGCCCGCGTTCGAACTCGTCTGTCAGCGCACGCGCCTCGTCGAGCCGGTCGCCCGCGAGCAGTGCCTCGACCGCCACCGGGACCAGCTCACCGGCCCAGACCCAGTTCTCCTTGGTACGGATCACCGCCAGCGCGTGGCCGGCCTCGGCGACGGCCGCGACGTGGTCGCCCTGCGCGAGCCTGAGCCGGGCCAGCGCCGCCATGCCCGCGATGACGACGGGCGCGATGCCGTCGTGCGGGGTGTCGGCGCCGGTGGCCTTCAGCCGGATCTCCGCCTCTTCCCAGTCGCCCCGGGCGATCGCGAGCAGGCCAAGGACCAGCGACAGCTCGGTGGCCACCGGCATCAGGTCGTGGTACTCGTCGAGCAGGTCGGTCGCGCGCCCGACCAGCCCCTGCCAGTTCCCGAGGAACCAGTCGAGCCTGGCCTGGCTGGCCCGCCCGGTGCTCACGACGAACGACGCGCCGACGTCGGCCGCCACCCGCAACCCGTCGTCGAGCAGCGCCTGAGCCCGCCCGTAGTGACCCACGCCGACACAGGCGTCGGCCAGGTTGCAGTAGAGCCGGGAGAGCTGTCGCCGCTCGCCGGGGAGCGCGGGGCCGCTCGGCAGCACGTCATCAAGGTCTCCGAGGATGCTGGAGTCCCCGCTGTGCGCCGCAGACGGCAGGTAGTTGGCCAGGAGCGACAGCCGGAGCTCTCCATCCGAGGTCTCGATCAGATTGCGCAGCCACTCCCGCCACACCCGGGTCTCCTTCGCCGGAGTCACGCCGAGGTAGGGCTGGGCCAGCACGGCGACCCCCTTGGCCAGCAGGTCGGGCCGTTCGGCGAGCTCACTCAGGGCCGTCTCGATCACCGAGCATCCCCGCTGGATGCCGTCGGCCTGCCTGATCAGCAACAGCCCGAGGAAGAGCCGCACCTCGCCACGGGTGGCGGTCGACAGCCGGTGGTCGCCGAGCAGCCGCTCGAGGGTGGCGGCCGGGTCGTACTGCTCCAGCCCGGTGTGCGCGACCTCGCCCAGTTTGATCGCCAGCCGGTCCACGTCCTGATCGGTGAGCGCCGGCTCCCTGAGTAATCGCTGCAGCAAGGTGGTCGCGGTCGAGGCGTCACCGACCTGTACGGCCAGATCCGCGGCAGGTTCTCCGTACCTCAGGGCCAGCGCGGTGTCACCGGCCAGGTGGGCGTGGTCGGCGAGCCGCACCAGGGGTGGCGGGTCCCGGCGTTCGAGCGCCCGCAGCGCCCGCACGTGCAGCCGCCTGCGCTCGAAGCCCGGGAGGGTGTCGTAGACGGCCTGGCGAGCGAGCGGATGGCGGTAGCCGTACCGGTAGTCCTCGGTTTCGTGCAGCACCCCGCCGCCCAGAGCCGCCGCCAGCGCGGTGTGGCAGCGTCCTTCGGTCAGACCCGCCACCTCGCGCAGCAACTCGACTTCGGAGGGGACGTCCAGGACGGCCGCCGCGTGGGCGAGCTTGACCGCGGGCAGCGGCATGTCGGCCAGCCGTTCGGCCATCGCCTCCCGCAGCAGCACCGGCACATCGACGTTCTCCAGCAGGTGCCGGGCGGCGGGGCCGTTCAGCTGGACCGCTCCGGTGGAGTGGTGCAGTGCCCGCAGGGTCTCCTCGACGACGAACGGGATGCCCGCCGTGCGTTCGTACAGCTTCGCCGCGAACTCCGCGGAGATCGCGCGGCGGCCGAGTATGGCCGAGGTCAGCGTACGCACCTGGGCGGGGTCGAGCGGGCGCAGGTCCACCAGCACGCTCGCCGTACCGGGCGGTGGGCGATAGGCGCTGCCCAGCGGTACCCCGCCGGGAATGTCCTCCCGCCGATAGGTCACCACGATCGACAGTTCGTCCGGCGGGGCGGCCATCAGGAAGCGCAGCAGGTGCCGGGAACCGTCATCGGCCCAGTGCAGGTCCTCGACGACCAGCAGCGCGGGGCCGATCGCCGACAGCAGCTCACGCACTGCTCGAAACAGCCTGTGACGTTCCGATCTCGGGTCACCCACCGGTTCCGGCGGCTCCGGCAGGTAGTGCGACAGCTCGGGCAGCAGCGGGCGCAGCACACCGGTGACAGGGCTCAGCCGGCTGTGCCCGGGGGGCAGTATCGGGCCGGACATCGGCCGGTGCAGGCCACCCAGCGCCTCGAGCACCGCGCCGTAGAGAAACGGCTCCCGGAGGGAGCGGCAGTGGCCGATCATGACGCGCAGGGGGCGCAGATCCGGTCGCACGATGCGTTCGCGCAGGAGTTCGCGCAGCAGGCGGCTCTTGCCGACCCCGGCCTCCCCCTCGATCATCGCCACGGCCGGCTGCCGGACGAGGGCGGTGGTGAGTGCCGCGAGCTCGGACTCACGGCCGACGAGCACCGGAGCCGAGAGCTTGGCCGACCACGGCGTCCCATGCTCCGGAGCTGTGGTCATATCGCGCCTCCGTATCCGTCCGGGTTCGGCCCGTCGCGGCACCCGGAGCGAAAAGCGTAGGTGACCCACGTAGAGAAAGAAACACCCTCTTTCCACATGGATCACGTATGTCCACGGACATACCTACGGATTGTTACGTGTGCGCCGTGGACGGAGGCTGCTCCGCAGACGGCTGCCGGTCGTCTCCTGGGACCGGCGGCCACGTTGCCCGCAGCCGGGCGGTCGTGACGCCCGGCACGACGCAAACGGAGACCCCCCGTGAGAAACACCCCCAACCCGAGACGGGTCGCACTCGCCGCCCTGGTGACGGCGGGAACGGCCGTGGCGGGACTTGCCATCACGGCACCGGCCCAGGCCGATCCGGTGAAGATCCGCAGCGCGGCCGAGCCCGTACCAGGCAGCTACATCGTCGCTTTCAAGGACGAGACCGCCAGGCCCGGTGTGACCTCCGACAGGGCGAACGAGCTCGCCCGCAAGTACAACGGGAAGATCAAGTTCGTCTACACCGCGGGCCTGCGCGGCTTCGCGGTCAAGATGAGCGAGAACGACGCGCTGCGCCTTGCCGCCGATCCCGCCGTCGCGTACGTCCAGCGGGACGGCACGGCCCACATCGCCGACACCCAGAACAACGCGACCTGGGGCATCGACCGCATCGACCAGCGGAACCTGCCGCTCAACCAGACGTACACCTACTCCGCCAAGGCCGAAAACGTCACCGCCTACATCGTCGACACCGGCATCTACAAGGACCACCGGGACTACGGCGGCCGGGCCTCGTACGGCTATGACTTCATCGACAACGACTCCACCCCGCAGGACTGTCACGGCCACGGCACCCACGTGGCCGGCACGGTCGGCAGCAACACCTATGGCGTGGCCAAGGGTGTGAAGCTGGTCGGCGTCCGGGTGCTCAACTGCCAGGGCACCGGCGAGTGGTCGCAGATCATCGCCGGCATCGACTGGGTCGTGAAGAACGCGGCCAGGCCCGCCGTCGTCAACATGAGCATTGGCGGGGGCGCCGACACGTCCGTGGACAACGCGGTGAAGCAGGCCGTCGACGCGGGCATCACCATGGTCGTCGCGGCCGGCAACGACAGCGCCAACGCCTGCAACTACAGCCCGGCCCGTGCTCCGTCGGCCATCACTGTCGGCGCCACGGACTCGCGGGACACCCGTTCCTCGTTCTCCAACCACGGCAGCTGCCTCGACATCTTCGCCCCCGGGTCGAGCATCCTCTCCACATCCAACAGCGGCGGCACCGCGACCATGAGCGGCACGTCCATGGCCTCACCGCATGTGGCGGGCGCCGCCGCGCTCTACCTGTCGGGCAACCCCTCGGCGACCCCCGCGCAGGTCGCCCAGGCACTGGTCGCCAACGCCACTCCGAACGTGGTCAGCAGCCCCGGCAGCGGTTCGCCCAACAAGCTGCTCTACACCGGGTTCATCGGCGGCGGCGGCCCGAGCCCCAGTCCGAGCCCGACGCCGAACCCGCCCAACTGCTCGGGAGGGAGCAACGGCGACGACGTGTCGATCCCCGACGCGGGCTCGGCGGTCACCAGCCCGCTGACGCTCAGTGGCTGCTCCGGCAAGGGCACCACCACGACCGGCGTCAAGGTCGACATCGTGCACTCCTACACCGGTGACCTGGTCATCGACCTGGTAGGCCCGAGCGGCGCGGTCTACAACCTGAAGCAGGCGGGCGGCGTCGGCTCGGCCGACGGCGTGCACCAGACGTTCACGGTGAACACCTCCGCCGAGGACCGCGACGGCACCTGGAAGCTTCAAGTCCACGACGTCTACTCCTACGACGTCGGCAAGATCGACTCTTGGTCGATCTCCTTCTGACGGTCGGCCTTCCGTTACGGCACGCGCGCCACGCGGCCGAGGAAGCGCGACCCGGGCCGGAGGTTCTGAAACCTCCGGCGGCGGCGGGCCCGGACCACGGTCCGGGC
>NZ_BOOG01000072.1 GCF_016863115.1 Sphaerimonospora thailandensis | reverse complement strand
GCCGGTGGTGATCAGGTGTGGTCGATGTCCCACAGGACCAGCGTCTTCTCGGCACTCACCATTCGAGCCTAATGATCGATAACACCCAGGACATCCCGTGTGGGATCGGGCATCAGGCGAGCACCGCGCCGCGACGGTCACTCCGCCGCATGGGGTCTGCGTTGGGCGGCCTCGACGTAGGCGTCCCTCAGCAGGCTGAGGATCTCCTGGTCCACCGGGTTGGTCAGGGAGTTGTTCTGGCGGATCTCGTTGGGGAACCGTTCGTCCAGCCGGGCCAGCGCCTTGGGGGCCTCGGCCTCGATGACCGTACGCTGCGGGCTGACGTAAGCGCCGCGAGCATTCCAGATGATGATCATGCTTCGAGTCTGGCCCGGCAGCCGCGGGCTCAGCACCCAACGTCCCTTGCCCACGGTCGTGTACAGCGTGGCCAGCCCTTCGCTTTCCAGTTCGTGCGCCCAGGCGCTGAGGAGGCGGAGCTGCTCGCGATGGGCCGGGTCCGCGCTGTCGATGCTCGCGGTGAACAGGGCCGATCCGGCCACCGGCCTGGCCTCCCGACTCGGGCTCGGCGGTCGGACGGGCGGCGGCAGGGGGGACCGCTCGGGCTCGATCAGCTGGGGCACCAGCACCTGGGTACCCTGGACTTCGTACGCCGACACGGTCACCAGGTCGATGTCGAGCCGTTCGTTGGTGACCGCCTGCAGATATCCGGCGAGATCGATCAGGTCGGGTGATGCGGCGTCGAGCACCACCACGCACCGAATCCGGCCCTCCTCCAGAGCCGTGGTCATGCGGCCACGGAAAACATCGAGGTCTACAGAGCCGTCGGCGATCTCCGCCCCGACCGCCTCGGCTATCGAGGAGGCTCCACGCTTCGTCAGGTGTGGGCGGATGAGTTCTTCGAACGCCTCGGGCGACAGCCGGAAGAGGTGTGACGCGTAGCCGAGGACCTGTGTGAAGACCGTCCTTCGGTCCGCGTTGGCCGCGAGCTTCACCTCGATGACCACGGGCTGGCCGGTGTCGGCGTCCACCGCGACCAGGTCGGCGTACCCGTTGCCCAGAGGAACCTCCCGGCCCAGCATCACCAGCCTCGGCTGTCCGCGCAGCGGCAGCATGGCGGGGGCCTGCTCGATGCTGTCGTGAAGATTTTCCTCCCGGAGGAACGGCTGCGTGGGCAGCGGAACCAGCCCCTCCGGAGTGTCCTGCCAGATTCCCGTCATCGACCCCGCCTCGTGATCTCCCGATGACGTCAGCGTTCCACCCGGCCCAGACCCCGTCCACCCGTGCTACGAGATCGTTGCGAACGGGTCGCGCTTTAAGCAGGGGCAGGACCCCGAACTTGATCAAGATGGGGCTGGAACGCCCCCGCGCGGATATTTCGGTCGGGCTCATCCGGCGCGGTTATGGCGGATGCTGGACCGTCTCAACCGATGCGTTTGGCGGCGGTACGCCCCTTGTCCCACTGTTCAATAACCAACTGGTAGCACGTGTTCTCTCGCGATCCGGTGCCGCTGTTGTTGTAGCCGCCGTTTGAGGCCTTGGTCAAAACTTCGGCGCGCCAGCGCGCCGCTGTGCCCCGCTTGAGCATCTTCTTCGCGAGTTCGTTGTCATCGATGCTGGAACCGTGGCGATTGAGGAACATCGCTACGCCGCCCAGGATCACGCCATCCCAGGTCTCCTTGTCCCTGCCCCAGGCCGCCTCAACCACCGTCAGAGTTCGGTTCAGGATTTCCGGCCCGTATTGCCTGGTGATGCGCAACACGGCCGATACTGCGCCTACAGTGTTCGTCGAGCTCGAACCCAAGCCGAGGTTATGGCTTTTGAGCACGCGATCCACGTTCACGCAGAGAGCGTCACCGGCAGTCAAGCCAACCTTGTACTCGTCCAGCGTGCTGACCTTCGCTGACTCCCGGTTCTTGATGAGGAAGAGAGTCGCCTCCTGCTGCTGGTTGAGGCCATAGTGAATTTCCGCCTTGATCGTCCGAAGGCCCCTCATCCTGCAGGCCGCGGTGCGGTGCATGCCATCGACGACGTACCGGTTGCCGTCGGCACGCTCAGAGACCACGATCGAGCCGAGAGCATCCACGATCAGGCCGTCAGAGATGTCCTTCGCTCGCTTCTCGTTGAGCCCACGTTGCGCCTCCTCATCGATCTTCAGGGAGGCGATTTCGACCTCGGCGCCGTACTCAACGCGGTGGTCAGGGAGTTCGTAATGGAAACGGGACTTGGCCATCGGGGGTACCTCCGCATCGAAGGTTGGCTGGGGCTGCTCGCGTCGCAGTGTTGTTCTGTGTAGTCAATTTACACGCTACAGACGTGTGGCTCAAGCTGAAACAACCTTGACTTGGGCGTCGAGCAAGAACTGCTGCTGCCCATTGCCTCGAAGCGGCCCGTAGATACGGTCATGCGGGCGGTATCTGCCCAGGTCTCGGCCCTAGTCGGGTTTGAGGCGCTGGCTTGATAACAAAGATGCAACGCGGGCCGTGCGTGAGAGTGTGGCGGTGCTCAAGCGAGAGACGCGGCCGTTGCTCACTGCCTTGGCTCGACGGATCTTTCGGGACCTTCGGAAAGAAGTTACGCTGGCCGGCGATCATAGGAGGCTGCCTCCTGCGATGACATGGACAGGAGGCGCCTCTCCGTGGACGACGCACCAGCTCTGGGCCTGTACGACTCGTTGCTCACCCGGCAGCTCGCCCAGCTGACCGACTCCTGGAGTAGGTCAGGCCATCTCGTCGAGCGTGCCGATGTCGATCAGGAGGAGGTCGCCCACCTGCTCGGCCGTTTCATTGGTGAGACGGCTGCCCGGGCGTTCGCCTCGCTCAAGGGGCACCCCGAGAAGCAGGTGGACCTGGCCAACCAGCTGCTGCGGCACCTGGCCGATTCCGAGATCCTTGAGGAGGTCGTCGAGGACGGACCGCGCCGCCTGCTGTCGGTCGTCAAAGACGCACCCGGCGCGAGCTCGCCCGCGCGTCCGCTGACCTCGCTGTCGGAGGCGGCGCTGCTCACCAACGCTCCGGAGGATCCGAACCTGGCCCACGAGCTGGCGACCGAACTGGCCAGCGCTGACCGGGTGGACCTGCTGTGCGCGTTCGTCAAGTGGTCGGGGTTACGCATTCTGGAGCAGGCGCTCGCCGAACTGCGCCGCCGAGACGTTCCGCTTCGAGTGATCACGACGACCTATATGGGTGCCACCGAACGGCGCGCGCTGGATCGACTGGTGGGTGACTTCGGCGCCGAGGTCCGGATCAACTACGAGCAGAACTCGACCCGGCTGCATGCGAAGGCCTGGCTGCTGCGTCGCCGTACCGGGTTCGACACCGCCTATGTCGGCAGCTCCAACCTGTCGCGGGCCGCCCTGCTGGACGGACTGGAGTGGAACGTCCGCCTGTCGTCGGTCACTACGCCACGGCTGCTCGACAAGTTCGAGGGCACCTTCGACTCCTACTGGAATCGGCCTGAGTTCGAGCCGTACGACCCGGCGGCCGACGGCGACCGGCTCGATGAGGTGCTGTCTCACGCACAATCGGGCAAGCGGATCTTCGATATCCCTGCGCTGCTCCCACACCCCTTCCCCCACCAGCGGGAGATGCTCGAAGACCTCGACGTCGAACGCACCGTGCACGACCGGCATCGCAACCTGCTGGTGGCCGCCACCGGAACCGGGAAAACCGTGGTGGCCGCGTTCGACTACCGGAATCTGCAGCAGAGGCTGGGGCGCCAGCCCTCCCTCCTGTTCGTAGCGCACCGCAGAGAGATCCTGATGCAAGCGCTGCGCACCTACCGGCAGGTGCTCGCCGCACCCGACTTCGGCGAACTGCACGTCGGAGAGGAGCGCTCCAAGAACTGGCGTCACGTGTTCGCTTCGGTGCAGTCGCTCACCTCACGCGGCATCGACACCTTCGCCCCCGACCACTTCGACGTCGTGGTCATCGACGAGTTCCATCACGCCGCGGCGAGCACCTACCGGCGAATCATCGATCACCTCAAGCCGAAGGAACTGCTCGGGCTCACCGCCACCCCCGAGCGGGCCGACGGGACCTGGGTCCAGGACGAGTTCTTCGACGGTCGCATCGCCTCAGAACTACGCCTCTGGGACGCCTTGGACGCGGACCTGCTCTGCCCGTTCCACTATTTCGGAATCAATGATGAGACCGACCTCAGCCAGGTGAAGTGGTCTCGGGGCTCCTACGACACCAGTGCGCTCGACAATGTGCTCACCGGCGACACCGCCCGCGCTCGGCTGGTGTTCAACGCCCTGCTGGACAAGGTCAGCGAGTTGAACGCGGTCCGTGGGCTGGGCTTCTGCGTCTCGGTACGGCATGCGCGTTTCATGGCCGAGTTCTTCACTAAGGCCGGCCTGCCGTCCCTGGCCGTCGACGGGACGACCGACGAGGACGACCGCAGGGCCGCGCTGGGAGACCTGCGCGACGGGAAGGTCACGTTCCTGTTCGCGGTGGACCTGTTCAACGAAGGCTTGGACGTCCCCGACGTCAACACGCTGCTCCTGCTGCGCCCTACCAAGAGCGCGACTGTGTTCCTCCAGCAGCTCGGCCGCGGGCTTCGCCGTACCCCCGACAAGGACGTGCTGACGGTTCTGGATTTCGTCGGCCAGCACCGTAAGGAGTACCGGTTCGGGAACCGATTCCAGGCGCTGACCGGGCTGGCCAGGGGGCGCCTGAAGGGCCAGGTGGAGAGCAACTTTCCGCGGCTGCCGTCGGGATGTCAGATCGTCCTGGACCGGGTCACCAAGGACCGCCTGCTCGCTGAGCTCAAGACCCATCTCAGTGCCACGGTCACCACGCTCAGCCAGGAGATCCGCTCCTGCGCCGAGACGTCCCTCATCAGATATCTCGAAGCGACCGGGCGCGACATCGGAGATCTCTACCGCAACCGGCGCTACTGGACCTCGCTGCTGCGCCGTTCGGGGCTTATCCGGGAGGATGCCTCTCCGATGGAGGAAGTGCTCGGCCGCCGCGTGCGAGCCTTGCTCCACGTGGACGACCGGCGTCGGGCCGAGACGTACGTCCGGCTGTTGCGGCCTGACGCCCCGCACTACGACGACTGCGCTCCCATCGACCAGGCCTTCGCCCGCATGCTGTTCTTCTCGTTCTGGCGGGAGGGAGGCGGGTTCGGCTCGTACGAGGAAGGGCTCGCGCTGCTGCGCGCAGAGTCCGGGCTGGCCGAGGAGATCAGGCAGGTGCTCGACTATGGTCTCGATCGCCCGCGTCACGTGGCCCGGCCCCTGCCGGATCCGCTGCGGCAGGTGCCGCTCGCCGTCAACGCCCGTTACTCGTCAGAAGAGATCCTCGCTGGCCTCGGCTGGGCCGTGCTGGGCAGATCCCTGCCGTCGACCTTCCGTGAGGGCGTCGCGTGGAGTCCGGCCACGCGGTGTGACGCGCTTCTTGTCACACTGCACAAGAACGAGAAGGAGTTCTCACCGCAGACGATGTACCGGGACTTCGCCCTCACCCCGGACCTGTTCCATTGGGAGTCCCAGAACCGCACCAGCGCCCGGTCAGCGACCGGACTGCGCTATCAGAACCATGAAAGGGAAGGCAGTCACGTCCTGCTGTTCACTCGGGAGCGCAAGGAGGACGAGAACCGTCATCCCGAGCCGTTCGTCTTCCACGGCACTGTGCGTTACGTGGAACATCGCGGCGAACGGCCTATGGCCATCACCTGGCAACTCGACGAGGAGATGCCCGCCGACCTGTTCCGCCGCGCGGCCATCGCGGTATAGCCGCCACGATCTCGGCTCTCCCACGGGAGGGGGCAGTGCGTGGGTGGCGAGCGGACGGGTTTACTGACTCTGCTTTATACGGCTCGACCGGTAATGATGTTGTGCCAGAGTTCCTGCGCCCGGACGGAGGGGAGCCACTCGGTTTCCATCACCTGCTGCCCGCTTCGACCCCGGTCGGTCCGCCGTACGAAGAAGAGGCCGCCGGCCTGGCACAACTCGTAGATCCGCACCTTGCACTCACAGGTGTGCTCTTTCACTCTGACCCGAGCGCAGCGGCGCTGTGGCTTCAGCCACCGGACCATCACCGCGTCGGGCTGCGCGGCGGCGGCGTGAATACCGTGGTAGGGAACCGGAATCACGAGTCCCCCAAGTGCTCGGCGGCGAGTCGGGTCTGCTCTTCGAGCTGTACGGCCAGGTCGGTGAGATCAGTCGCGTAGATGGTCATGGCCAGGTCGGTCTTGCCGAGCATGTCGAGGGGAAGCTGACGCCTCCGGGTCGCCGACGGCCGCTTGTCGCCGCGGACCACCCAGCCGTCGCCGTACACCTCAGTGAGCATTTGAAGGGGTGATTGTCCATCGTAGGCGGAATCCGTGTGATGGTGGTTCACAGGTCAGGACCTCGCTCCTTGATTGAGGGCCCGTACGCGCTGCATTCGCTATGGTGGGCCCGTTTTTCTGTGTCGCAGTCGTCGACGTGATGCGGTCAGGGCTGTGCGCTTCCCGCTTGGGTACTCGGCAAAGGGCTGCTCTGTGTCGTAGAAGTTTCGTCTCGCGGATCTTGGGCTCCTATGCCGCTTCACGGTCTTCCGCAGGCAGCAGCAGACGGAGTCGCCCGTAGAACGCCAGCAGCGCTACTGGCGGCCCGTTGACACACCACGCCCGGCACCGGCCGCGAACGCGCTCGACGAGGTGGGCCTTGCCTGAAAGCGGGTCCGGGACCACCGCGAGTTCCACCCCGGGCCAGGCGGCGTACGGGTCCAGGTAGGTGCGGGCGGCCAGGATCGTCGTGACCACCGTCTCCCACAGCGACTCCTCTGCCTCGGCGAGGCTGGAGTAGGGCACGCCCTTGCTCACGGTGTCGCTGATCAGCACGACCAGCGGTTCGGGGTCCGAGAGGAGGTGATATTGCTCATCACGCCACACGTAGGTGTGATGCGCCCGATTGCCGGGATCATGGAAGATCATGCACTTCGACCTTTTCTCATGTGACAAGCCGTTGTCATATATGACAATGGCTAAAGAGTATGGTGCATGTCAACCAACTCAGCCAAGAATCGAGAGGGGTCGCCCGGTGTCGGGGCACGCCTACCAGCACATCGCCGATGAACTCGCGACGGCGATCCTCGCCGGCCACTACCGGCCGGGAGACAGGCTGCCCAGGCAGAAGGACTTGGCCGAGCAGTACGAGGTCTCCGCGATCGTCATCCAACAGGCCATCGCTCTGCTCAAGAACGCCGGCCTCGTCGACAGCGCGGGTCGCGGCGGGACCATCGTCCGAGATCGGCCGCAGATCCGCCGGATCAGTTCCAAGCGTTACCAGGCCGACCGCGGCCCGCAGGACGAGCCGCGGACCAGTTTCACCCACGATGCGGGGATCACGTGGTCGCAGTACCGACTCGACAAGGCATACCAGTGGATTGAGGCGGACGAGCGCCTGGCCGAACTCTTCGGTGTAGAAGCAGGGACACGGGTGCTCGAGCGGCGGTTCGTGTTCTACGCCAACGGCATCCCATCGCAGATGTCTCGGCCGTGCCTGCTGGCCGCCGACGTGGAAGGTACGCCGGTCGCGGACCCGCACAACGAGCCATGGCCGGGTGGGACGATCGCGCAGATGCGCACGCTCGGGTTAGAGGTAGATGAGATCACCGAGTCGGTCGCGACGCGCATGCCGACCCGGGAGGAAGCGCAGACACTCGGGATCGGTCCGGGCGTGCCGGTGTTTTCGATCACTCGGCGTATGCTCGCGGGCGGACGCGTGGTCGAGGTCGCCGACCCGATCGTGATCCCGGGCGATCGCGCGGTGCTGGACTACGACATCCCCCTTTAGCCCGACTCGGTTCCATCGCCTGCTGTCCGCTCCGGCACCGGTCGGTCCGCCGTACGAAGAAGAGCCCGCTGGCCTGGCATAACTCGTAGGTCCGAAACCTGTCCTCGCGGGTTTGCTCCCATAGGGTCAGAATGTCGTCATGGCGAAGATCAAAGAGTTCTTTAAGGACACCAAGACTTCCGGTCCGCACCCCACCGAGGTGGAGTGCGGGTATCAGGTGATTCGTGGGCGCGAGGGCGTCTTATTGCAGCTCAGCACCTATGGATCGGACAGTCGGCAGTCTGAGAAGAAGACAAGCCAGACTCTCCAACTTGATCGCGAGCACGCGGCCGAACTGCTTCGCATCATTATCCACGCCTTCCCAGACCTGAAGGATGAGGCCGGGGGAGGCCTCCGGTAAATGGGACATGGCTGACGAGGTGGAGTCGTTGGCGGATGTCTGCCGACAGGCGGGGCTCGCCTGTGACGGGGCTCGGCTGCTTCGTGTCCACGCCAATGCGATCTACCACCTGCCGAGGGAGAACGCGGTCGCCCGCGTCCGCAACGCCGCAGCGTTCGAACGCATGCGCAGCGCCGTACAGACCGCCGCCTGGCTCGCGGACCAGGGTTTTCCCGCGCTCCGACCGCTGGAAGTGGCCCAGCCCGTCGTCGTCGGCGCCCACCTCGTGACCTTCTGGGAGTATCTGCCGCCTCTCGACGGTCGGCAGGCCGACGTCACGCACCTCGCCGGCCTGCTGCGTGCGCTGCACCGGCATCCGCTGCCGCCGTTCCCGTTGCCCTCCATCCGCCCGGTCGGCAACACGGCCGCCGACGCGAGCGCGTCCACCGTCCTGTCCGAAGGCGAGCGGAGCTGGCTGATCGCGCGCTGTGCGGAGCTGGAGGAGGGCTTCGTACGGCTCGCCCCCACGCTGTCGCAGGGGATCGTGCACGGCGACGCCCACACCAACAACCTGCTCCCGCATCCCACTCACGGGTGGGTGCTCATCGACTGGGACTCCGTCGGCGTCGGCCCGCCCGAGTACGATTTCATGCCCATCTACCTGCGTCCCCGCCGCTTCGGCTACCCGCACTCGCTATGGCGGGAGTTCCGTACGGCCTATGGATTCGACCCGGCCGGGAATTCCGGCCTCGACCTGCTGGCCGAGATCCGTGAGGTCCGCAGCCTGAGCGCCTTCATCCGCGGCGCTGAGCACAACCCAGCAGCTCGTACGGAGCTGTCCAACCGGCTGTCCTCCCTCATGGCAGGAGACCACGTCCGCAGATGGCATGCACTGTGACTCCGCGATCCGCGGTCTTATGGAAGCAGCGCACCCCTCGCCGTCCGGGTCGCCGAGCGACGCGGTTGGCCACGGATAGGCCATAGCTCGCAAACCGCCCTTTCACGCCACCAGGCCCTTGCGGTAGGCGTAGACCACGGCCTGCACGCGGTCACGCAGGTCGAGCTTGGTGAGAATGCGCGACACGTACGTCTTCACGGTTTCCTGACTGATCACCAACGCCGCGGCGATCTCGCTGTTGGACAGGCCGTCGGCGATGAGGCGCAGCACCTCCAGTTCGCGCGGCGTCAGCGGGACGTCGTCCGGCGTGCCCTGGGCGGGACGGATCCGCGCCGCGTACCTGCCGACGAGCTGCCGCGTGACCTCGGGTGCCAGCAGTGCGGCACCCGTCGCGACGGTGCGGATGCCGTGCAGGAGTTGCGCCGGTGGGGCGTCCTTGAGCAGGAACCCGCTCGCTCCCGCGCGCAGTGCCTCGTACACGTACTCGTCCAGGTTGAACGTCGTCACCACGAGCACCTTCACCGGATGCGCCACCCCGGCGCCGGCGAGCAGGCGGGTCGCCTCGATGCCGTCGAGCACCGGCATCCGTACGTCCATCACCACCACGTCCGGGTTCAGCCGGCGGGCGAGGTCGACCGCGGCGCGGCCGTCCCCGCACTCGCCCACCACCTCCAGGTCGGGCTGCGCGTCGACGATCGTCGCGAACCCGGTGCGGATCAGCGCCTGGTCGTCGCAGATCACGACCCGGACCGGCGCGTTCACGACGGTCTCCCCGCTGGGATGCGCGCCCGTACGACGAATCCGCCGTCCGCCCGCCGGTCCGCGCTCAACTCGCCGCCCAGGGCGTCGACCCGCTCGCGGAGCCCGGCCAGTCCCCGCCCGCTTCCGCCGGGAGAGACGGTCCTTGAGCTGGAACCATCGGTGCCGACCTCCACGGAGATCTCCCTCTCGCCGTAGCGCACGCGCACCACGGTACGGCTGCCATGGGCGTGTTTGAGGGCGTTTGTCAGAGACTCTTGCACGACCCGATAGGCCACGTACTCGGCGCTGCCGACCGGCTCCGCCGGCTCGCCCTCCTCGGTGAACTCCACCGGCTGCCCGGCCCGGCGCGTCTGCTCCACCAGTGTCTGAAGTTCACCGGCGGACGGCGTCCTGACGCCGGGGTGATGGTCGGGGTTGAGCAGGTCGAGCAGGTGCCGCAGGTCGGTGATGGCCCGCCGGCCGGTGTCGGTGACGGCGTTCAGGGCCGCGTCGAGGCGTTCGGGTGCGGCGGTCAGGTAGCGTGCCGCCTCGGCCTGCACGACCATCGCCGTGACGTGGTGGGTCACGACGTCGTGGAGCTCGCGGGCGATGCGGGTGCGTTCGGCGGCGCGGGTGGCCTCGGCGATGTGGCGGCGGCGTTCGGCCTCGGCGGTGCGGGTGGAGCGCAGCCATGCCCCGATGCCCCATGCGAGGACCAGCGCCAGGTAGAACGTCACGTACCCTTCCAGCCCCTCGTCCGAGCCGGCCCGGTCGAGCGCGACCGCCAGCGGCAGGTACGCCGCGGAGAGCAGGGCCACAGCGGTGCGCCGGTGACGTTCGAGGTGGGCGCCCGCGCTGATGAGCGCGATGGGCAGTGCGGTGCCCGACACCGTGTGGTAGGCGCGGAGCTGGTCGAGGGCGAAGCCGAGTGACACCAGGACGAGACAGATGGCCGGCCACCGCCGGCGGACGGCGAGGGGGAGACACTCGAGGGCGATGGCCAGGACGGCCAGCGCGTCGAAAGGGCGGGCCGGCAGGTCGCCGAGCTGCGTCCCGTGGCCGCGCAACGCCGGCAGGAGCGATGCGACGGCCAGCAGCAGCGCGAACGGGAAATCCCGGACCGCGACGTCAGACCGCCGCCACAGATCCGGGACTCGCCGAAAGTCGATCACTGGGTGAGCGTAGCGGTCGCGTCGGCCCGGGCGCCGCGCCGCCGGGGGACCAGGTTGCCGCGCCGGCGGGCCAGCCGCAGGAACACGATCGTCAGCAGCAGGCCGAACACGATCGCGTACGGGCTCGCCTCCGGGCCGAAGTCGCCGCCGGTGAGCAGGGCCGGGCCTGAGGTCACGCCGTGCAGCAGCCCCTGCGTCGCGCCGTTGCCGGAGACCTCGGTGCTGAAGACGCCGGCCGCGGCGAAGTTCCAGCCGAAGTGCAGGCCGATCGGCAGCCACAGGTTGCGGGTGGCGACGTAGGCGGCGCCGAGCATGCCGCCTGCCTCGATCGCGATGGCGATCGCGCCCCACAGAGTGGCGTGCTGGTTGGCCAGGTGCATCAGGCCGAACACCAGGCCGGTCAGCACCAGTGCGATCCACGTGCCGGCCCATTCCTCGACGATCCGGAACAGGACGCCGCGGAAGATCAGCTCCTCGGTCACGGCGGCGGCGGCCATGACGCCGAGCAGCCCGATCGCACCCGACACCGAGCCGAGGCCGTCGACCCGGTAGTAGCCCAGGAAGGCGAGGTTCACGATGACGGCCGTGAACATCCCGACACCGATCAGCAGCCCACGGCCCACACCGGCGGCGGCGCTTCTCGCGGCCACCTCCACCGGCGCGCGGCGCTCGGACCACCGCACCACCCAGGCGTACACGAACACAGAGAGCACGGCTGTCGCGACACCGAGGACCAGGGTGAGGAACGTGTTCTCCTGCACCGCACCCACGCCCATGCTGCCGACGAAGGCGACCGCCGCGACGGCCACGAGTTGCTTCAACAGTCGCATGACGACTCCTTTGCGAGATTCCGCGACAGAGCACCGCGGCTACGTCGAGAACGCTAGGGATTCGACGGCCTGGAATCGTCACCGCGCAGTGGACATTCGCGGGTAGCTCGCACGGGGGACAAGTACGCCGCGGAGCTCGTTCACGAGCCGCCCGCGCAGCTCGGCGGCGCGCCCGGTGCCCGACCGTGGTGCTGGCAGGCCAGCCATACGTCAGCCCCGATATCGGGTGGGGGCGTCGACAGCTACGGTGACCTGTCACCGCCACCGGGGCTCGAGTAGGTGTCCCCGAGGGGAGATCGCCTACGAACCCGCGGTGGTCCAGCTGACCGCCTCCGCCGCCTCCGCCGCCTCCGCCCGCATCCTCCGTCACACCGCGCGTCGGCGGAGGGCTCTGCGTAGATCAATCTTGGTCCCGGCACAGCGGCCACTCGTCACCCGGTGCGCACCTCTCGTAGGAGAACGCGTCAACCTGGAGTCGCCTTGGTTTCCCGCGCTGCTGGATCACAAGGATGTACCGTTCGGGGACCGGTACCCGTTGATGTACCGCCCTGCGGTTGCGCTGGTAGCAGTTTCCCCAACTTGAGAGCACGACGCAGTCCCCATCCACCCAGACGATCTCGGTTTTGGTGGTCGCCGGCTCGAATTTCTTGTCCATGACCACGGTGGCGTCGGGGTTCGGCCTGGCCTCCTGCTCCGACACGCTCGTCGAGCCCGGCTCCACCGGGTTCGACTCGCTCGTCGCGGCGAAGGCGAGGGCGACCAAGGTCGCCAGCGCACCTGTGCCCACCAGCAGGTACTTCCATATCTCCGGCACTGTCGACGAGGACGCATCCGTGGGTGATCCCGCCGGGGAGTGTGAGGTGGTCGCCTGTTCCGTGGCCGGATCCGGGTCGGCCTCGTCGCGGGCCCACCAGTTCCAGTACGGTGGCGGCTCCGGCCAGTCAGGGTCAGGGCCGCCCCAGCCTTCGTCGGGCTCCCAGCCCTTGGGAGTCGGGGGCCAGCCAGGCGGCGCGTTGAACGCCCATCCCGGACCGGGGCGTGGGGGGATGCGCATGCGACCTCTCCGGATCGATCAGCTGGCAGTGTGTCTACCACGCGGCCGTGCGGTCCTGTCCCGATCGGGGAGAGGGCGCTTTGGCCGCGACTGTCGATGCAGCCCGGGCGCCTCCCTCCTGTCACGTTCCATCCGCGTGTTACGGCGGTGCTCCTGCCGCATCAGGGAGCCGAGACAGCGCTCGTAGAGGGAGCCGTTCACGAGGTCCTGACTTTCGCGCCGGAGATCGCCGATGAAGTGTGACGATTATGCACCTATTCGTCCACTGTGTCACTATCCACATCAAACCTCGGATATAGGACCTCTTGGTGCTCTCCTGCCTCTATGTGGATAATCTCCACACAATGCTCCTTATGGCTCCGATCCGGGGTCCGCCACGGCCACCGGGGCCGCCCACTTGGCTCCAGCCCGCGACCAGCAGGGATGGACGACGAGGGCGCCCTGGTGGCGGGTCAGCCGTCGGTATGAAGATCGCTGGGATCAATCGACGCGACGAGCGCCGCGAGTTCCGGCTCTCTCGTGAGGTCCAGGGGGAACATGTTCTTGGCCGCCCCCTTCTGACTGACGAGCAGTTCCGACGACACGTCGTTGATAACCGTCGCGGCATCCGCGTCCGCCCACTTCACGCCGTCAAGTGCCGCCCTGGTGATCCTCGATGCGAGCATGCACTCCAGGCGGGACTGTCCGTACGCGTCCGGTTCCGAGAGGCGGACGGCGACGATGCGGGCCGAGGAGAGCGCGGGCGCGACGGCGAATGCCTCACGTATCGTCACCAGTGCGTACCCGCAGACCATCTGGGCGTAGAACGCCGCGGCAAGCTTCTTGGGCGTCTGGCGCAGGCTGACGTTCCCCGCCTCGGTGAGGCTGGGGTAGCGGCTGGGGACGGCATCGGTGCCCGGCACGAGGACGGCCAAGGCGACCTCTCCGCCCGTCACCCCGACCGCGGCGGCCGGTGCTTCGTTATCGTCGAAGGCCTCAGCGAGGGTTTCCAGTACGACGTCCGGCTGGTTCGAACAGAGCTGTCGCCATCGCTCGTCCAGCGCGGACTGCCACTGCATCCGCTGATCGGCCAACTGCTGCCGGACGTGAGCGATTTCCTGCTCCGCCCATACGCGGGCGGTCTCCCTGGCCCGGGCCCGTTCCCTTCTCCTGAAAATGCCGATGCCCTCGAGCGCCTTGCTCTCGTGTCGTTTGCGGATCTGGGCTTCGTCCGGTCCATTGGGCTGGGGGGCCATCGGCGCCGTAGCCCGGCGAAACTCTTCACGGTGGATGTTGTTGATCGCCTCGTACGCGTCGGCGAGAGCCCGTGCCTGCTCTGCCTTTTCCGCGGCTCTCAGCTGCCGTTGGTATGAGGCGACTGAGCGGGACGAAGACCCGGAGGATCGTCCTCCTCCCAGCGAGGTGTAAAAACCGATCGGTCCTGCTCCTGTGGAGAAGCCGGTCCTGCCCGCCCCGAAGTGCACCCGCGCCGCTCGTGGTCCCACGCTTGCTCGCAGCCCGCGGCTGGACGCGCGAATCCGGACGCCTGGCGCGACTTTAAAGGAGAAGCCCATGACGGGAGATTACTCATTTAGGCAGCTCTACGGGACCGTTCCAGAAGATGCGGGCGGTGTACGACGTTCCGATCGAGATCATGCTCAACCAGATGGCCGTCACCCTCGGCCGGCACTCCCCGGGTGACTCCAGGTCGGTGCTGCTCAAGGAGATCGGGGGCCTGGAACCCTGATGGCCCACCGGGGCGGGGTGCCCTTGCCGGGTACTGCTGCATTCGGGATTACGCACTATCTCGTCCCGATTTCTTCACCTATTTTAAAATTTCCCACTAATGATCCTTTGGCTTTCGGCGGCCATGTTGAGGTGGTCGAAACTAGACTTGCTTTTAACCCAAGTGTCCTGCGGGGCGTCGATGCCCTGGCGTGTTCTGGCGAGAGTGGGCGCTATTGGACTATGGCCGCGAATGACGAGGATGGTGAGCATATCGGTCGCCATCGCCCTATCTGCCCCTGGTGCGTTGAGTGGCTATCTTATTTCGAGAGGTCAGACCACTTATGTTCGTCGCGATGGGTCAAACCGGTCGACTCGGCAGCAATCTTTCCATAACTTCGCATTAAATGAGTTCTCGGCGTATTTCCCCTAAAGTTCCCATCATCGTGGTGAGTGATTCTGATGAAATCTTCTGACGATCGACTGAAACTGGCTCTCAAGAGATGGCGTGACTCGCTGATCGATCTCAGCGGCAAGAACCGACTGCTCAGCTTCAAACACTCCCGTTCGGCGACTCTTGAGATCACCTCTCCTGAGGCGGCCCAACTGCTCGCTGGGCTTGCGAAGGGCTTACGTTTCGCTGACCTCGATGAGGCCGCCGAGGATGACGAGCAGGGCGAACCGAAGGCGATCGCCCCGGCGGCTACGGCGTGTTCTGGAGAGATATTCACTCAGAAGGGCACGCGGAGCTCGCTCGACAGCGCCCTTCGCAAGCTGCTCCGCGACTCGAAGCAGGTCTTCTCCGACACTGGCCTGTGGGTTCTCCGACTGGGCGTCGGCTTCCTCGACTGGAGTGAGGACGGAGGCGCGAAGGTCTGCTCGGCGCCGCTTCTCCTGGTCCCTGTCGCACTCGAACACAAGACCAACGGATTTCATCTACTGGAGGTGGGCGACGAGGAGGTCACGCCGAACCCCGCCATCGCCGTCAAGATGGAACGGCTCGGCGTCGAGTGGCCCTCCGCCGACCAGATGGAAGATCTCCCATCGACGCTCGCCGTGGTACGGCGTGCGGTCGCCGGCCAGCGGGGTTGGGCCGTGAGCGAGCGTGTGGTGCTGGCCACCTTCCAGTCGCACAAGGAGACGATGTACCGCGATCTCCTGGACAACGAGGAGCGCATCCTCGCCAACCCTCTGGTGCACGCCGTCGGCCTGGGTCCAGACGCCGAGAGCGATCTCTCCGGGCTGGACTTCGCTCCGGTGCCTGAGCGGGAGTTGGACCGGGTCCAGCCACCCGAAGACGTCCCGTTGGTGCTCGACGCCGATTCCTCACAGCGACAATGTCTGGCCGCGGCCGTGCAGGGGCGTACCTTCGTGATGGACGGACCCCCTGGTACGGGTAAGAGCCAGACGATCGCCAACATGATCGCCGTTCTGTTGCACGCCGGCCGGACAGTCTTGTTCGTCAGCGAGAAGGCCGCGGCGCTGGATGTGGTCCGCAATCGGCTGGCCGGCGCCGGCCTGGAGCCATTCCTGTTACCACTCCACTCCCACCACACCAGCCGTAAGCATGTCGCTCAGGAATTGGGCCGAGCACTCAACGAGCAACCTCGCGCCCGGATCACCGCGCCGGCACGGGGCCGGGCGCGGAGCCTGCGCCTGGGGCTCTCCAAATACGCGGAAGCGATGAACGAGGTACGTGAGCCGCTGGGACGCACCCTCTTCGGAGTCATCGGTCGGCTGAACGGCCTCAACGATGTGGTGTCTCTGGTTCCCGACCGTCGTTTCCAGGCCAAGGAGCTTACCTCGGGGCATTGTGACGAGATTCTCGCTGCCGCCCGCGAGGTGTCTCGTGCTTGGCGTCCGGTCGAGGAGGGGGATGCCTTCCTGTGGCGGGGGCTGGAGAGGGTGGAGTCTCTGCGTCCCAGCTTGGATCGTGTGGCCGAGAAGACGGATCTCCTTCGCCGAGCAATTGAACGTCATGGGGAGTTGGCGCTTCCGCTGGGGCTCGATGACCTTCCCGCCGTCCCGAAGTTGATCTCCTTGTTGGACCTCACGGCTTCCCGGCCGACGGTGCCCCCTCACTGGCTGAGCGAGCCTGACCTGACGCCGATCCTCACCAGGCTGTCCGACTTTGAGGCGCGGAGGGACCAACTGATCGCCGTGGAGCAGTCCGCCGAGCGGGAGATCGGCCGTTCCTGGGGGTCGCTCCCGCGCGAACTGGCCGCTCACGTCCCCGTGGACGAGCTGGCGTTGACCAATCGTTCCGTTCCAGGCGTCGAGGTGGCCGCGCTGACCGCCCAGCAGGCCACGAAGACGGCGCAGGACTTCGCTGCGATCGCGGCCATGCTGCGTAGGCACCGGACATCTCTTGCCGATATCGCCGCCATGTACGGCGTACCGGACCCGAGAGACTTCAACGAGGCCGTGAACCTGTGCGAGCTGGTCGGGTTCTCCGGGGCAGAACCGAAGCCGGAAGCAGACTGGCTGGACGCCCAGCTCCGTGATGCGGCACGGCATGCCGCTCAGGAGCTGGAGAATGCGCTCACGGAGCTGAACCGGGCACGCGGCCAAGCAAACGACCTGTTCAACGAGAACATTCGGACATCTCCCGACCTGCTGGTCCTCGCACAGCGCTTCGCCGAGGATTATCACGTCTTTTCAAAGCTCTCGGCCGCCTACCGGCGAGATAAGAAGACACTCGCCGAACTGACCCATGCCAGCGCCTGGAGCAAGGCCATCGCGGAGCGTCTCCCCGAGGCCGTCGCCTGGCGACAGGCGGACGAGCGGTTCCACGCCGCAGCGCGAGAACATGCCGGGCGCCTCGGAGGATTCTGGGCAGGAGAGAAGACGGACTTCAACAACATTCGCACGGCTCTGTCGCTGGCCGAGCAAATCGACGCGGCGGCAGGGGCCATACGGAACAACGAGCTCTTGGCCGCCCAGGTGGCCCGTAATGGCATGCCGAGCTCCATCGCCATCGAGACCGCGGCGGTCATCCGGCAAGATCTCAGTCGTTGGCGGGCCTCGCTCGTTCCCGCTCCCCACCCCGGTGGCCGTCCGGCACTGGCACAGGCGACCTTGGTCGAGGCGGCCGAATGGTATGAGGTACATATACCTGTCCTGAGGGCTACGGCCGACATGACGCGAGCCGTGGACATGGTCTCCCAGAGTGCTCCGTTGACGGCGGCGCGAGCACGTCACGCGATCGCGTTGGTCCAGGAGGCCCGCCGGGAGCGTGCGGTGTTCGAAGGGCGCCAGGTGGCGGACCAGGCGCTGTTGGGACTGCTCTATCAGGCAGAATGTACGGACCAGCCCGTGATCGACGCCGCGGTGAAGTGGGTCGGCGATGCCAGGAAGATGGTTCCGACCGGCATGCCCGTCGAGAGTGCCGAGTCCCTTCTCAAGGCGACCCCGGACCCCGATCTCGCAGAGTGCTATCGGTCCTGGGTCGACTCCGTCGGGAACATGGTCACGTTCTGGGGCGAAGAACAACGTGAGACGCTGCGTGCCACGCTGACGGGTTCTTTCGGGGAGGCCGCCGAACTGATCGCCAGGATGAAGGCGGACGGCAGCGGACCTGAGGAGTGGCGCTCCCTTAAGCAGGCACGTGAGGCGCTGGCCGAACACCACCTCGACGACCTCATCGGCCGTGCCGCAGCACAAGACGTACCGGGTAGCCGGTTCGGACGGTTGGTGGAGCGCGCCGTGCTTCAGGCGTGGGTCGAATGTCACCTCGTCGCTGATCCCCGCCTTGCGGTGAGCATGGCCGTACAGCGCGACGCACTGGTGGAGGAGTTCCGTGAGCTCGACAAGGAACTGGTCGTCAGCGCATATGCCCGTGTGATCAAAGCCTGCAACGCGCGACGGCCGAGAACCATGCTCGGGCCCGCGGCCGTCATCAACCGCGAGGCGGAGAAGAAGACCCGTCACAGGCCCGTCCGCAAGTTGTTGTCCGATGCGGCAGAGACGGTCCATCTGATCAAGCCGTGCTTCATGATGAGCCCGCTCACCGTGAGCCAGTTCCTGCCTCCGGACTTCCAGTTCGATGTGGTCATCTTCGATGAGGCATCCCAGGTCCGTCCGCACGACGCCGTCAACTGCATTTATCGGGGGCGTTCCCTCATTGTCGCCGGTGACCAGAAGCAGATGCCTCCCACGAACTTCTTCGGTAGTTCGGATGAGGAGGACGACGAATATGACGAAGAGGCGCCCGACTCCTTCGATTCGTTGCTCGACCTGTGCAAAGCCAGCGGTGTGATCCGCAGCCTGCCGCTGCGCTGGCACTACCGGAGCCGCCACGAACACCTGATCGCCTTCAGCAATCACGAGTTCTACGAGCGTGGCCTGGTCACCTTCCCGGGTGCGTTCGAGAGCGGTCCGGGCGTCGGAGTGAGGTTCCACAAGGTCGACGGCGTTTACAGCCGGGGAGTCGGGCGTGACAACCGGATCGAGGCAGACGCGGTCGCGAAACTCGTCATCGATCACTTCACCACGCACCCCGAACAAAGCCTGGGAGTGGTGGCGATGTCCGAGCCGCAGGCACGGGCCATCGAAGAGGCTGTGGAACTGGCTCGCACGGGCCGGCCCGACCTGGGTCGGTTCTTTGTCGAGGACCGCCTGGACGGCTTCTTCGTGAAGAACCTCGAGACCGTCCAGGGTGATGAGCGTGACGTCATCATTCTTTCCGTCGGTTACGGCCCCGACCAGCATGGCAAGCTCAGCAGGAACTTCGGGCCGCTCAACAAGGCTGGCGGTTGGCGCCGGCTCAATGTCGCCATCACCCGTGCTCGTTATCGAGTGGATCTCGTGGCGTCGTTCACTGCCGATAGCATCCCCGACAGCGACAACATCAGCTACCAACACTTCAAGCGCTACCTCGAATACGCCGAGCGGGGGCCCGCCATCCTCGCCCACCAGGTTGTGACAGAGGAGGCGGACTGCGAGAGCGAGTTCGAGGAGTCGGTCGCCGCAGTGTTGCGAGGGTGGGGCTATGACGTCGTCCCACAGGTCGGCGTCGCCGGCTACCGGATCGATCTGGGCATCCGTCACCCCGAGATGCCCGGGCGTTACGCCATCGGCATCGAATGCGACGGCCCGATGTACCACTCCTCCCCAGTAGCCCGAGACCGTGATCGACTGCGGGATCAGGTCCTTCGTGGGCTGGGCTGGGAGCTTCACAGAATCTGGGGTTCCCACTGGTACTGGAACAGGCCGGAGGCGGAGCAGCGTCTTCGCACCGCCATCGAGGCAGCGGTGGACAAGGTCGGTGCCACGGTTGCTGCCCCTGATCCCGAAAACTTGGCCATCCCCTCGGAACATGTCGCGCGTTCCAAGGCAGAGCCGAAGGTGGAGATGGAGGTTGTGAAGGAAAATACCGAGCGAGCCTGGTCAACCCCATACCGGAAGGCCACTGTCCGACTCTCCCCGGGAGATCTTCCCGACATGAATCTCCCCGAGGCGCAGACGCAGATACGGAGCCTGTTCAGCAGGATCGTGGACGTCGAGGCTCCAATTCACCGCGATCAACTATTCCTGCGAGCGAGGGACGCCTGGGGGGTAGGGCGTATCGGCGGGCGCATCCAGGCCAACCTGGAGGACGTGCTGGACAAGATGAAGAGGCGCAAAGAGGTTATGGTGATCGGTGACTTCGTCTTTCGCTCATACGGTCAGGTCATTGCTCGTTCCCCCGGCAACGGAGCTGAGCGAAAGATCATGCACATCGCCCCCGCGGAGCGCGAGGTGGCCATTCTCGCGATCGTCGGTGAGGCCCCCGGGATCAGTGAAAGCGAACTGATCGCCGAAGTTTCGCGATTCTTCGGCTGGCGGCGCAGGGGAGCTGAGATCACATCGACACTGCGGCGGGATCTTCAGAACCTGAGCAAGAAGGGACGCATCTCCGGTGACCTGGACCGGATCACCGTGATCATCAAGTGATGTGGTTACGCGGGGCCGCGCACGCGTCGTACGAGGTCGTCGGCGGCCTCTGGCCACTGGGCGTGGTCGAAGGCGAAGCCCGCTTCGAGTAGGCGGCTGGGGACGACCCGACGGCTTTTCAGCAGGAGTTCGGTGTCCGAGCGCAGCGCGAACGCGCCAAGCTCGGCCATCCACTTCGTTGTGGGCAGGCCCACCGGGACACCCCACGCGGTGCGCAGCACGCGCATGAACGTGCGCTGGGGCAAAGGAACGGGCGCGGCGAGGTTCACCGGCCCGGCCAGGTCGTCCCGGTCGGCCAGGAACTCGACGGCGCGGACGAAATCGCGGTCGTGGATCCAGGACACGTACTGCGCGCCGCCGGCGACCGGGCCGCCGAGGCCGAGTCGCGTCAGGCGCAGCAAGACGTCGAAGACGCCGCCGCGGTCGGGGCTCATCACCATGGCGGCGCGCATGGCGACCTTGCGCGTGTGCGGGGTTTCGGCTTGCTCCTGCGCCCGCTCCCACGCTTTCGCGATCTCGACGCTGTAGGCCCAGTAGCCCGGGACGCCGGATTCGGTGCCGCCGAGCACGCCGGTCGCCTCGTCGTTGGGCGCGTCGAAGCGGTGGGCGTAGACAGTGGCGGTGCTCATCTGCAACCAGACTCGGGGAGGCCGTACGGCGGCTGCGATCGCCTCACCCACGACCCGGGCGGAGTGCACGCGCGAATCCATCATGGCCCGCAGGTTGCTTGGGGTGTAGCGGCAGTTGACACTGCGTCCGGCCAGGTTGATCACGATGTCGCCGCCGTCGATCTCCTCCGCCCAGGGGCCCAGGGTCTCGCCGTCCCAGCGAACTTCACGGTCGCGCGCCGGCCGTCTGGTCAGGACTACGACGTCATGGCCTGCGGCGGTCAGCGCGCGATTCAGGATCGTGCCTACCTGCCCGGTCCCTCCGGGTATCACTATCTTCATCAGGCTTCCCCCCGGTATGTGGGACGAGCCTAGCCCCGCGAGTTGAACGCGTCCGGGACGAAGATTCCGGTGGACTAGTCGGCCCAGACCAGGTTGTAGATCGTAACCATTTCAGCTGCTTCGTCGAAGTGGAGCCGCACGATGCCGAAGTCGCCAAATGTGGTCTTTCAGAGGTCTTTGCGATCGGGATGGACTACCCAGGCGCCCGATGGTGTGGAGGTGGGCGCGATTGTCGGCGTCTCGCCAGGCCGGCGCGACGGTGCTCTCTCGGATGCTCAGAATCTTGATCATCGGGTCGAGCGCGGATAGCGTTCGCCATGATGATGCGCAGGTGGATGTTGGCGATCCCTTTCCTCGTGTGCGGGCTGGCTGTGGCGGCCCGGCAGGTCGCCGCCGGGTCCCCTGTGGCCGCGGCCGTACTGCTGGTGGTGTTCGCCGTACTCGCCGGGCTGCTGTCGCCGCTGGTGTTCCCGAGGTCGATCGGTGCGGAAGAGGCACGACGGCGCAGCGCGGCCGATGGCCGTCCGATCATCTACTGGCGAGCGGGCTGTCGGTACTGCCTGCGGCTGCGGATCCGGCTGGGCCGTGACGCCCGCCGAGCGTACTGGGTCGACATCTGGCGCGACCCGGCCGGTGCGGCCGCGGTGCGGGCAGTCACCGGCGGCGACGAGACGGTGCCGACCATGGTGCAGGCAGGCCGGTCGTACGTCAATCCTGATCCCGGGTGGGTGCGCCGGCAGCTAGGGTGACCTGTCACAGCCTCATCGGCCCTGTCGTGTCAACACGCGTCCCGTCGTCCACGAGCCGGCCGCGCAACTCGGCAGCGTGTTAGGGGATGCCCCCTCAGGTGAGTGAACCGAATTGCGCGGCCATCACAGCGGCGAGGCGGGGCTTGCTGGTGATCCAGTCGGTGTTGCCGTCGAATACCGCCTGCCGTACCGCTTGGATGGTGCGCATGTCCGGAGTCGCCAGCATGGCCATGGCGGCTCGTCGGAAGTGCTTGAAGAGCGGGGGAAGTTGTCGGGGGTCTGTCCTGTTCTTGCTCCTCAGGGAGTAGAGCGGGAGAAACCACGTCTCGAACATCTCCCTCATCGTCGCTGTGGCTCCGCACCTCGCATATGCCGCATTGAGGGCCGTCGTCTGGTCGTAGGGGAGATGCCCATGCAGCGCGTACTGGAGCCGGACGCCGAGGTGTTCGCGGAAGTGCTGGCCGTGGGCCGCGATGTGGTTGGCCGCGTTCTGAGTGATGGTCATGACGGCTTTATCCGCCTGAAGCCTCCGCGCAGCTGCGAGGACGGTGACGTGGATGCCGGCACGAGGGTCGAGGACGAGATCGTTCAGCCCGAAGGGAGAGAGATCAACTCCGTGGTCACGGGTTCGAGAGAGGATCAGCCGCTGAGGAACGTTGCTCGCAGTGTTCTGTAGATGTCTGGGTTGTTGATGGTGGTTGGCATGAATGTCTGAGCGGTCGAGGACGGAGCGGTCTTTCGCCAGCGAGGCGACGAGGTGGGGTCGCCTGCAGTCCTGGATATCCGCGCTGCCGCAGGCGTTGCACCGGTGACTGCCGCTGCCGCTCATGTGCCCGCAGGTCTGGCATGTGGGGGCGGTCTCTTGGCTGATTATCAGGGTGCCGGCGCGAAGATTTTTCTCGATCATCTCAAGCGCGAGGGTCGCTACTTCTGCGTCGGCATCGGTCATGATGCCTGCCGCCGGTAGCCGCTGAGACGGGTACTTGCCTGCTATGAGCTCAGCCTCGAACGCCTTGCGGGAGATCTGCCTCTCGCGCGTTTCGCGGTGGCGCAGGTCTCCCGCGAGGGTGACCGTGTTCCACAGATGGGGGGCGGACGGCACGCCGATGATTGCGTTCAAGGCGTCGGCGAGCCTGATGCCGACGGCCTTGCCAGGCTGGCTGGCGAAGGTGAACGGCCCGTTCTGGACGGGGCCGTTGAGGAACAGGTATCGCACGGGTTCCTCCTAGATCGGCGGGATAGTCGTTGCCGTCCGGGTGATCCGGCCGTCTCGCAGCTTGTAGTGGAGGATCGCGGCGTTCGGCATTTTCTCCTTCCGTTCCTTGGCGAGGATCTCGGGCAGTGCCCGGCCTTCGAACAGGGAGCGGAGTGCCACGGCGGCGGTCTGGTGCGTAAAGGCGATAACCGTGTACGAGGCCTGGAGTTCGACCTGGGCCAGCGCGGCGAACTCGGCTGCCCGTTTGCGAACGCCCTCGGCGAGCGATTCGCCCCCGCCAGGTGCGGTCCAGATGTGCTTGCGTATTCGGCGATCCTCGGCGAGATCGGGATACGTCTCGAACAGTTCGCGCTTGGTCATGTAGGTGGCGTCGCCGTAGTGCTGTTCGTCGAGGAGCGTGGTTTGCCGAGGCCATCCAATGGGAGGGTTGGGCAGGGCGATCGCTGCGGTGTCGATCGCCCTGCGGTAGGTCGAGGTGTAGATGTGAGGCTCGGTGCCGACGATCTCCGGGAGCACCTCAGCGAGCCACTGTGCCTGGCGAAAACCACGCGGGGTCAGGCCGATCACGCTGCGGGAGATGCGGTGGGCGGCGACCCCGTTGTAGGGGCGCGGGTCCTGGTAGAAGCCCTTGTACTTGTCGGCGTTCTCGATGGACTCGGCGTGGCGGATGATGAGCAAGGTCATGGTGCGGCTCTATCCGGCCAGGTTGGCGACGTACGAACCGCTGGCGGTCCACGGCGTGAGCTCGATGCCGAAGCCGCTGCGCTTGCCGTCCTGGGTGTGGACGAGCTTTCCGGTCAGATGCACGTGTCTCCGGATCGGAAAGCCCCCGTGTAGGCACCGAGGTATGAGCGCATGTGCGTGATCCTGCGGGCGAATGAGTCGGGCTCGTCAATCGTCGAGCTGAGGATGGTCTTGACCTTGATCCCGTAGACCGCCGGAGTGGTGAGTCCCTCAGTGTGGTCGGTGATCTTTGCTAGGACCGAAACCTCTCCGATCTCCTTGGAGGAGATACGAGCGAAGGTCTTGTCACGGTCCGAGCGGATGGGCTCGCAGTTGATGTGTGCGCCGACCTTCGCGGTCAAGCCTTGCCGCTTTCGGCGTTCCTGCTTGATGAGGGCGTCGAACGAACTGCCCTCCATGTACTTGACCCGTCGGAGGTACAGCCGCGTCAGGTCGTCTCCGTCATACGGTCGGATCAACTCCGTCTGCTTGAACAGCTTGCTGGCGGCCTCGTAGCCTTCTGGGCCATAGCAAACGAGGTCGATGTCGGAGCGTTCGTTGAAGCAGCCGACCAGGAACGATCCTGTGATCCCGATCAGTCCCTGAGCGCCGTTCGAACTGATCCACTCGGAGATCGCCAGAAGGTCCTCGCCCACGGGGTTGTCGGCGATGGCGCCGGGATCCTCGTGGATGGCTATGAGAGCCTGACGGCAGGAGTAGTGGACGGCGACATCCTCGCGCGGGATGCCGGTGATGACGCAGCCGAGGGTCTCTGAGTAGACGTAGCACTCCGGCCGCCCGGCCAGGATGCCGAAGGACTTCGACACGACACTGTTCTGCCGGTAGGTCTGACCGAACAGCCGCCGGTCGCCCTTCTCATCAGGGTGGTACTTGACGTAGCCGAGGTAGTGGCTACCGGGGTGACTGTCGCCGATGACCTTGAAAACCACTCCATGGTGGTCCATCAGGTAGTCGCGGTCGCGGACGGCGGGTACCGGTCTACCGGTATTCAGCGGTGAACCGCTCCAGAGTGGGGAAGGCGCCGGTATCGATCGTGTTGGACGACTCATACTGATCAAGTCCCATCGTGAAGAGGGCGCGGCGGTACTGCCACTTGATGTGCTTGTCGTGCCGAGCAGGGTCGGTCGGGCGCATGAGGGCGAGGAAGAAGAAGCACTTGACGAGCAGGAAGTCGCCCAGATGCTCGCTCACCCGCTGACCGATCAGGGAAGCGGTGGTCTCGTCGAGTGCGGCGGTGTAGGCGGAACGTTGCTCGTGGCTGATGGTGTAGCCCTTGCCGCCGCCCTTGAAGGGCACGATGTCGAGGGCGGGGTAGACGTCGTAGCCGAGAGGGATGGGGCCGTGGTGCTGCCAGTCGATGATTCCAGTGCCCAAAACGTTGGGCAGGCCGTAGTCCAAGTGGCCTCGGACCAGCGGAAGCTGGGCTAGTCGGTCGAGAGCGCGCCTGATCGTGTTGTGCACTCGGAGAGTGTCGAACTCTGGGTTCTCCTCGAAGACATTCTTGGCGAACGCGGCCTTCTCGAACCAGGGCGAGGCGGCGGGCACCGGGTGGCAGACCTGGGCCTGGAGAAGCTTTGAAGAAACGGTCGCTGCAGCAGCGATCACTCGGTGGCTGACCTGTCCATCCTGCCGGGCATCGGTGAGTGCTTCCTCGTGTAGCGAGGTGTTGCCGAGGGAGCGCTCGACGACGTAGTAGCCGCCGTTCTCGGACCCGCTGTCGACGATCTCCGGGACCGGGTAGCCGAGGCTGTCGACCAACCGCTGAAAGTTGATCTCCTCGCGTAGGTCAACTCCACCGGTCCGCTTGTAGAGCAGGCCGTCTGCGGACTTCCACACCGCGCCCTGGGTGGCGGTTCTGGCCTTGACGAATTCCCAGTCGCGCATTCGTCCATCCTTCCGCACCGCTGATGCGCGCGGTGCCGGTGAGTCTCTCGCGGGCGTACCCCCCCGGGAGTCCTGAGTAGCAATATTACTACGACCATACCGCAGGAAAACTATGATTAAAAGATTCTGTGAGTAGCAGTGTTTCTGTGTTTCTGCGAAGCTGAATGCGACTCTGAGCGGAGGTCCCGATGAGCGGTGGTTTTGGGCTGATTGTCCGTTTTGAGCTGCGCGACCAAACTGCAGTAGCCGGGTTCGATGGGCTAGTGGCTCGCACGCTTCCAGAGATCCGGGAGCTTGAATCGGGCACGCTCGCCTATGTTGTGCACTCCGTGCCGGAGGAGCCGAACGTCCGGGTGTTCTATGAGCTGTACGTCGATCGTGCGGCCTTCGACGCTCACGAGCAGCAGCCGCACACCAAGCGCTTCTTGGCCGAGCGGGAGCAGTACCTCAGTGGGCTTCAGGTCACCTTCCTCGCGGTTGAGACCGGGAAGGGGCCGGTGCCGTGTGAGCACCCTTGAGGAGCGCAAGGCGTTCGGTAGCCGAGTCGCTGAGCTACGCAAGCAACGCGGCATGAAGCAGGACGAGTTGGCGTTGGCGATCGGCCGCACGTCGAGTTGGCTGTCCCAGGTTGAGCGCGGCGTTCAGCCGGTCAACCGCCTCGATGTGCTGAGATTGCTGGCGGACGGGCTGGGCGTCTCGCTCCAGATGTTGCGGCCAGACGTGCCGGTGGAGACGCCCACGCCCCAGCCGGAGCGGGTGGAACATTCGAATGACCTGGACCAGGCTCGGCTCGTGATCTCCGGGCATCCGGCGCCCGAGGTGCTTCTGGCCGACCTGGCGGCGGGCAGCTCTGCCAACCTTCCGGAACTGCGAGCTGTCGTTGACCGGGTGTGGGAGCTGACGCATGCGAACCGGTTCGCCGAGCTGAGCGCCGCCCTCGGACCTTTGGTTCCGCGCCTTGAACGAGCGGTGCGCACCGCACCTGCCGAAGAGCGCCGTGAACTCTTTTTACTCTTGAGCCGGACGTACCAGGCACTGGCGGCCGCATTCGTCCGCCAGGGTGAGCCCGATGCTGCCTGGGTGGCCGCGGACCGTGCCATTCAGGCAGCAGAGCAGTCTGGCCAGCCCTTGCAGGTTTTCGCGAGTATCTTCCGCCTCGCGCATGCCTTTGTGCGATTACGCCATCTGGACCAGGCAGAACACGCGGCGAGCACAGCGGTAAACGCCTTGCGCGAGCACACCTACGGCAGCGTCAGCGCCGGTGCTGAGGCACTGTCGCTCTTGGGTTCCCTGCACTTGGTCCTGGCGCTTGTGCATGCCCGAGCCGGTAACCGCGCCGAAGCGCGTGCGGAGATTGGTTGTGCCCGCGAGGTCGCGAGACGGGTCGCAGCCGACCGAAATGACTTCAACCTTGAGTTCGGGCCGACCAACACCGAGATTCAGGCCGTGTCCATCGCCGTGGATCTTGGCGACGCGGGCGAGGCCATCGAGATCGGCCAGGGGATCGACGCGTCGGGCTTGTCCGTCGAGCGGCGAGCACGACTGGCCATGGACATGGGACGGGCCTATGCGCAACGGCGTCAGAGTGGCGAAGCCCTCGCTTGCCTACTCGAAGCTGAGGCAATGGCCCCGGAGTTGATCCACACGCATGGCGCCGCGCGGAACGCGATCAGGGAACTCGTGCTTCTCGGGGGCCACGCGGCCGACTCGGAGCTGAAGGCCCTGGCAGAGCGGGCTGAAGCCCTGCCATGACCACGGACCCGCACAGGTGTCCTCGTGGCCAACTCTCCGGTGGTCATGTCCCTGGCGGCTGGCCTCTGATTCTGGCGGTCAAAGCGGGGAGAGAATCGCCAGCCCTCGGCGAGCAGGCCGTCCACGGCCCTCCGCCGCATCCTCCGTCACACCACGCCTTGATCAGAAAGATCCTGCCGACGTGCAGCCGCCACACCGCGCCATGGCTCATGCTGCGGAGGGATCGCCGCGCCCAGCGCGTCCATCAACGCGGGCAGGCGTGGCCGCAGCCGACGCCGCCACCTGGGCCAGTGCCTGGTCTTCCGACGGGTCGGGCAGCAGCGCCCGGGACGCGAAGACCACCCTGGGGACGCGCATCGCCCCCTGCCGCTCGATTCACCACCGGTAGGGCGTCTCGTCGACCAGGTCGACGGCCACGTCGCTTTTGTCGGACATGCTTGACTCACCTACCCCGTGCGACTCCTCACATGCCGGGTCCGTTCGCCCATGACGGGTTCAGGGCGGAGGTGCGGGGAGTCGCCTCGGGCCGCTGATGCCTCTGGCCAGGGGTGCGCGCCAGCCGTACCGCATGGCGAGGATGCGGAAGGCGAAGGCGAGCACGGCCGCGGACAGGGTGGCGATGAATCCCCGTACGTCCAGGGCGTACAGCACGGCCATCGCCGTCGAGCCGAGCATCGCCGGCACGGCGTAGAGCTGCCAGAAGAAAGGCCATACCGCATCGCCTGTACCGCCTCTGGTGTAGCCGCTCAGAGCGACGTTCAAGACGCACGCCAGAACTGGAACCGGTAGGCCTCGACTCCTCGTGGTGCTCTGGCCCCTGACTTGCGCCAGCCTGGCCCCGGCCGCACGCTCGCACGGACAGACCAAGTCGCGGCCTGGTTCTTGAAATCGAGCGACTTGCTCGACTGGCCGCCCAGCGTCTGAACCAGGCGCAGGACGCCCGAACTGGAGAACATCTCCACGGTTACCGTCTTGGTCCATTCCCCAGGGTCGGCGGGGGGTTCCTCATCCCACCATTCCAACGCCACCTCGGCGACGTGCCAATCCTCGCTGCTCTGCACCATCGCGATGTTCGCAGCGGCGACAATCCAGGCATCGGTCGAGTTTAGCCGAATGGTGACATCGTCTATGGACAGCGCGCCGGCGGGACGGTTTTCCGCCCGGTCATCATCCATCTCGA
>NZ_BOOG01000071.1 GCF_016863115.1 Sphaerimonospora thailandensis | reverse complement strand
GACACCGTCCATCCAACGGCCAAGCCGTGTCACGTCCACTACCTGTCGGCACCGCGACGACAACACGCCGACCCGCGGCGGTGCTCCACCCGGGCGTGGACAGGAGGCGGGGGCCGGTGGCGAGATTCCCCCGGCCCCCGCCGGGTCCCTTTCAGCGAGAACCTCGACGGTCCCCGCTGTCCCCAGTGTCGCCTAGCAACCGTGCCCGAGACCACCGCACCTCGCGACGCGTTCACCGAGGCGTTCACCAACTCGTGCCCGGATTTTCGGCAAAATGTGCGAGCCCCTGGGACAACCAGATCCGTCGCTCAAGCATCTACATAGCGCCGCGGCGATCACGCCGGCGAGGCGCGGAGGATTGAGGGGGTGACGGATATGCAGGTGAACGTTCTCGCGACGAGAGGGCTTCCGGTCGCCGACGGTTTCCTTCCGTGGATCCGTCTCCCCGCGCAACCCAACGTCAAGCCGTCCGCAATCGCCCCGCGTTACGAACAGCATGCGAGAGTCTCCGTTCGGCGCCAACCGGCCGCCCGGACTCTCACCGGTGGAGGTGGCCATCATGACGCGGTCGGAGTTCGACGACATTCGTGCACACATCGCAGCCGAGGGCAGGCGCCCGGGCAGCGACCTGCTTCAGCTGGCTGGTGAGTTGCTCGACGACCTGGAGCAGGTGCGCATGCGGGAGGTCACGCTGCGCTCCTATTATCTGCGACTGCTGACCGCCGCCCGTGCCACCGTGGCCGCGGAGGCGGCCGGGGACCCCGCACCGCTGACGTTGCTGGCGCACGAGCTGGCCAAGCACGCCCAGCTTCCTTCCGGAGAGCCCGTTGAGCGCATCCTCTCTGATGCCGGTCGGACACAGGCCTTGGCTCCGCGGGCGGATGAGCCTGGCAGGCGCGGACCGCGCCAGTCAGGTAGCCGCTACTGCGGGGGCATGAGCCGCAAGCTCAGAGGTTGACGTTTTCCTTCTCCTTCGGCATCCCTTCTCCCTCGACCTCCTCAGACCCGGCGACGACCCGGTGACGACGATCCCCGATCGAGACGGGGATCGTCGTCACGCGGTCGGGATGAGCTGGTGCACGAAGACGACGTTGGGATAGGCCGGGTTGTCGGCATAGCCGCTGACGTTGCCGAGGTAGGCCCGCTGGTAGTTCACCACCCAGGGAGCGGCGACGACGGCGCGTTTGTCGATCAGTTCGGTCTGCAGTCCGGCGTACTCCTTCTGGGCGGCCTCACGGTCGGTGGCCAGGAGTGATTGAAGTTTGTCGATCCGCTCGTCGATGTCCTTGTTCTTCAGGTAGGTCAGGTTGAAGGACACGGGATCGGCGCTACGGAAGACGTTGAGGAACCACGAGTAGGCGTCGGCGTAGTCGGGCCACCAGTACATGACGAGGATGTCCTGGCGTTTGGCCGGGTCCGCTGACTTGGCCTGGTTCCACTGCGCGTTCCACTGCATGGCCCTTGCGTCGACCTTGACGTTCAGCTCGCTCAGAGCGTTGACGAGCAGCGTGACGAGTAACTGTTCGTCGTTGTCGCCCTCGGCATACGTAAGGGTGAGGCGCAGTTCCCGGCCGCCCGGGCCGTACCCGGCTTCCCGCAGGAGTTCCTCCGCTCTCTCCAGGTCCTGACGCGGGCGCATGCCGGGCACGTGGCCGAGTAGGCCTTCCGGCACGAGACCCGCCGCCGGGTCGCCGGCTCCCTTCAGCGCCGCGATCACCCCGTCGTAGTCGATCGCCTTCTGCACAGCCTTGCGCAGCCGTACGTCCCGCAGCGGGCCGGATGCGCTGTTGAAGAGCACGAGCATGTTCTGGAACGACGGCACCTGCCGCGTACGGACTCCGGCCGTGGCCTTGGCCCGCCGGAACAGCGAGGAATTGAGCCGTTCCACGAAGCTGGCCTCGCCGCGCAGCAGGAGCTGCCAGGCGGCGTTCTGGTTGGGGACGACGCGATACTCGACGTTCTTGTAGTGCGGGCCGTCCCAGCCGCCCCAGTACTCGTCGAAGGCGCGTAGGACGAGTTCCTTCTCCCGGCCCTTGTGCCAGCTCGCCACCGTGTACGGCCCCGAGCCGGCGTCCCGCCCCTGCTGGAACCACTTCTTGAGGTCTCCGGAACCGGCTGCCTCGGTGTCGTAGATGTACGCGGCGTAGTCGGCGGAGGCGATCAGGTCGAGCGGCGCCGGATACTTGAGCGTGAACTGGACCGTGAGCGGGTCGAGCACAGTGATCTTCTGAACGGGGTCCCAGATGTACGCGGCACCAGCGGCCATGCGTTTGGTCCGCTCGATGGAAGCCTTCACGGCGTCCGCGTCAACGGGTCGGCCGGTGTGGAAGACGGCCCCGCTCCGCAACGTGAACGTCCACGCCTTGCCGTCCTGCGATGCCGTCCAGCTCTCGGCCAGCCGTGGACCCGCCCGCTTGATCAGCGGGTTGTAGACGGTCAGCGAGTCGTAGATGTTCTGCATCGCGCTGATCTCGTTCGAGTACGAACTCGCCGGGTCCCAGTCGGTGACGATGTCGAGATTGTCCAGGTAGACGAATGTCGCATCCTTCGTGGCGGGCATTCCTCCCGGGGAGCCGCTGATCGAACTGTCAGCCGGGGCCGAGCCGTCGCGGACCTCGCCGCCGCCGCAACCGGCGAGGGCCAGCACCGCCAGCACGGCGAGGACCCTCGAAACAAGGAAACGGCGCATCCGATGCGACTTTCTTTCCGACATGAGTTACCATGATCGAAGCTACTGCAAGATCATGTTTAGGTGCGATATTTCCTGACATCACATCGCACGTCTCTCATTTGACACGTCGCACTGATAACCTCTCTGGCTGTCTCAAGGGCTTCCCCGAAGCTCATGTCACCACATCGGGACGAGGTGCCATGCCTCCTCGTAGGCGGGACCGGCCTATCAGGATCAGGCTCATCGGCCTGCTCCTGGTGCCGCTTTTCTCACTGGTCGCCCTCTGGGTGGTCACAGCGGGTGTGACCATCGGCGACAGTCTCCACCTGCGCACCTACGACACCCTGTGGACCACGCTGCGCCAGCCCGCCGACCGGCTGATCGTCGAACTTCAGCGCGAACGCCTCGTGTCGGCCCGCTACCTCGGCCGCCCCGCGAACGCGGGCCGTGCCGATATGAACACCCAACGGGTGCACACTAACGAGGCCCGGGACGACGTCCGGCGGCTGGCCCTGTCGGACGCGTCGCGGGAGGCGACAACGCCCGCCATGCGCGCCCAGGTGGACGAGATGCTGGCCGGGCTCGACCGCCTGGACGAGATCCGCGGAGAGATCGACGAGGGCGTGGCCAACCGCCTGCGCGCCATCGAGACCTACAACCTGGTCAGCGACAGCATCTACCGGATGCACTACGGCCTGGCGATCATCGACGATATCCCGATCTACCAGCAGTCACGTGTGGTGATCTCGCTGGGGTACGCCAAGGAGTTGCTGACCAGGGAGCAGGCCATCGAGGCCGCGGCCGCCGCGTCGGGCGGCATGACCGACGAGGAGCGCAAGCTCTTCACCCAGCTCGTCGGCAATCGTCGCTTCCTCATCGATCAGGCCCTGCCCGAGCTGGACACCGGCCTGCGGCAGATGCACGTCAACCTGATCACCACGCCGCTCTATCAGCGGCTGCGGCTGCAGGAAGAGCGGATCATCTCGGGGGCTCGGGTCACCGCCCGCAATCAGCGGGTCTGGCAGGTCGCCTCCGACCGACTGGCCGAGTCGTTCCAGAAGGCGCAGACGGAGGCCGGCAATCGCCTCGCCGACCGCGCCGCGCCCATCGCCGACTCGATCCTGGCGCGCGCCGTCGTCGTCGGCGGCTGCGGTCTCCTCGCGGTGGTCGCCTCGATCCTCATCTCGCTGCGCTTCGGCTCCCGCCTCGCCCGTGACCTGGCCGGTCTGCGGCAGGCCGCGCTGGACCTGGCCAACGTACGGCTGCCGCGCGTGCTGGAAAAGCTCAAGAGGGGGGACGACGTCGACGTCACGATCGAGGCGCCCGCGCTCACGACGACCGGCCGTACCATCGAGATCCGGGATGTGGGGCAGGCGTTCTCCACCGTTCAGCAGTCCGCGGTCGAGGCCGCGATCGGGCAGGCCCGTCTCCAGCGTGGTGTCAGCCAGGTCTTCCTCAACCTCGCCAGGCGCAGCCAGGCACTGCTGCACCGGCAGCGGACCCAGCTTCACAGCATGCAGCGCCACACGACCGAGCCGGAGACCCTCGAGGAGTTGTTCCGTCTCGACCACCTGACGACCCGCATGCGCCGCCACGCGGAAGGCCTGATCATCCTGTCCGGCGCGACGCCCGGCCGGGCCTGGCGCAGGCCGATCCCGATGTACGACGTGGTCCGCGGCGCCGCCGCCGAGGTGGAGGACTACGCCCGGGTGAACGTGTTCCCGATGGAGGATCACGCGCTCGACGGCGCCGCGGTGGCCGACATCATCCACCTCATCGCAGAGCTGATCGAGAACGCGACCGTCTACTCGCCGCCGCACACGTCCGTGACCGTACGTGGCGAGCTGGTCGGAACCGGCTTCGCCGTGGAGATCGAGGACCGGGGGCTGGGCATGGCGCCCGACCGGCTCGCGGAGATCAACGAGCGCCTGGCCGACCCGCCGGAGTTCGACCTCGCGGACACCGACCGAATGGGGCTGTTCGTCGTCGCCAGACTCGCCGCCCGCAGGGAGGCGAAGGTGACGCTCCGGCCCTCCCCCTACGGAGGAACCACCGCCATCGTGCTCATCCCAGCCACCCTCATCGTCGTCCCGAAGGACCCCGACCTCACGCTCCTGGCTGAGGAGGAGGTCACGCCTGAGCACATCATCCTTGCCTCTCTCCGGCGGGGAGACCAGAACACCGACAAGCCGGGCGAGGAGGGATCGTGACAGAGCGCACGCAGGACCAGTGGCTGGACGAGGAGGCGGGGCCGGTCGTCCCGGCCTACGCCCTGACCCGCGGCCGGGTCCAGCCGTCCAACAAGGCGATCGACCTCGTGGCCATCGTGACCGCGACCGGCGGGCTCACGCCGGTCAGCCTCGGCCCCGAGCAGTGGATGATCCTCAGCGTGTGCGCCCGTCCCAGGTCGGTGGTGGACATCGCGGCCGCCATCGACCTGCCGCTCGGCGTGGTACGGGTGCTCGTGGGCGACCTGCACGAGCAGGGGCTCGTGCAGGTGCGCCCGCCGGCGAACGTGGCCCGGCTGCCCAACGCCGGCATTCTGAGCGAGGTCATCAGCGGGCTTCGCGCGCTGTGACGGGGAGCCGCGCCGGCTCATCCCCCAGAACGCGTTCAGAACGCGTGTGGATAATGCCGCCCGGCGTGATCACGAGTGATGTAGCCCTCCCGCAGGTCGGCCAGCACGGCCAGCGGATCGCGCTCGGCAGGCGGGCCGTACCCTCCGCCCGACCCGGTGCGCAGGTGCACGACCGAGCCCTTGGGCAGGAAGATCCGCGTCTTGAGCGAGAAGTCTTCGGTCCGCCCGTCGGGATACTCCACGGTGAGCCGGTTCGGCCGACCCGGCAGTCCCCCGGCCAGCCCCCAGGGTTCGAGTGCCGTTCTGGCCAGGCCCGCCGTAAGGTACTGGTCCTCGAGCACCCGGAAGGACAGGTCGAGCCCGAGGCCGCCGCGGTGCCGTCCCGGACCCCCGGAGTCCTCGGCCAGGGCCAGCCGCTCGATCCGCCAGGGGTTCCGCGACTCCCAGACCTCCGCCGGCGTGAACCGGGTCGCCGACTCGGAGATGTACATCAGCGCGCTCGCGCCGTCGCCGGAGGGTGAGGCGCCCTGCCCGACGGGATGCGGCGCGCCGTCCGCCCAGGGTTCGCCGGTCGCCTCCCGGTTCCCCCACCACACGAGCGCGTTGATGTCGCCGCCGCTCGCCGCGGGCACCGAGTCGGGTACGGCCTCCGCCAGCGCCCGGATGATCAGTTCGATGGCGTGGTCCGACGGAATTCCGTACATGAAGCACGGGGCCGGACGGACCGGGTGGAAGAGCGAGCCGGGCCGGGTGACCAGTTCCAGCGGGCGGAAATGGCCCTCGTTCGGCTGCTCGCCCGCGCCGGCGAGGAAGGCGATCGCGATCCGGACGGCCGCGACCGTCGACGGCAGCGGACAGTTCACCGGGCCGCCGACCTGGTCGGGGCAGTTCGTGAGGTCGACGGTCACCGACGAGCCGCTGACGGCGACCTCGACGCCGAACGGGATCGGTCCGTCGTTCACCCCGTCGGAGTCGATCACACTGGAGGCCCGGTACACGCCGTCGGGCAGCCGCTCGAACCAGCCGCGTACGAGCGCCTCGCCGTGGGCGTACATCCGGGCGACGGACCGCCGGAACGTGCCGAGGCCGTGGCGGTGGACCAGCGCGGCCAGCGCCTCGGCTCCCGTACGCGCCCCGGCCACCATCGCGTTGATGTCGCCGATGACCATCTCCGGCATCCGGCTGTTGGCCAGAATCATCCGGTAGATGTCGCTGACCAGGCGGCCGGCGTCGTAGAGCTTGACACCGGGGAAGATCGTCCCCTCCTGGTGGACATCGATCGTGTCCGTGCAGTAGGGGTCCTTGCCGCCGATGTCCAGCCAGTGCGCCTTGATCGCGGAGTAGCCGACCAGCACGTCGTCGTGGAAGATCGGAACGATCATCGCCGCGTCCTGCGGATGCGAGCCGGTGCCGTACGGGTCGTTGTAGAGGATCACGTCGCCGGGGCCCAGCGCCCCCGGCCCGCCGACGCCGTCGACGGCCTCCCGCACGCAGAAGCCGAGCGTCCCCATGAACGCGGGCAACGTCGGGGCCTGCGCGAGCATGCACATGTCGGCGTCGTAGAAGGCGACGGCGAAGTCCAGCGCCTCATAGATGATCGGGGAGAAGGCCGTGCGGATCAGCGACTGCTTCATCTGGTCGGCCGCGGCGTTCAGGCCCTGCCGGATGATCTCCGTGGTGACCGGGTCGGCTCCCTCTGCCAGCCCCGGGTTCGCCTCGACGTATCGGGTGCGTACGAGATCTCTCATCGGCCGTCCTTCCGTCTGATCACCAGGCAGCCGCTCGGGTGCGCCTCGGCGGTGAAGCCCGCGTCCAGGTAGGTCGTCGCGGTGGGTTCCAGCACAAGGGCGGGCCCCTCCAACGGGCCGTCCACCGCGCTTCGCCGCACCACGGGAGCCTCGGTCCAGGCCCGCCGCCGGAAGGACCACAGGCGAGTCACGTTCCGTGCCGTGTCGACGGCCGCCGGAGCGGGCACCGGCGGCCGGTCCGCGTCGAGCACCACCCTGGTGGTCGCCCGTACGGTGACCACCTCGAGCGGGTCGGGGAGCCGGTGGCCGAACGTCCGATGGTAGGCGTCGGAGAACCTGGCGGTGATGGACTCGACGTCGTCCTCCCCCGGCCGCAGCGGGATGGTCAGCGTGTGCTCCTGCCCCCGATGGCGTAGATCCAGGTCGACCTCCCGAACCACGTCGTCGGCGGCCATGGGCTCGACCGCCGTCAGCCGCTCGACCGCCGTCAATCGCGCGAAAAGGGCGTCCGCCAGCCGCTCGATCACCGGCAGCGCCTCGCCGTCCAGGGCGCGCACCAGTGTGCGGGCGGCGGACCGGACGATGTCGGCCTGGACCAGCCCGACCGCGGAGAAGTTGCCCGCGTTGGGCGGAACGATCACCGTGTCCACGTCGAGTTCATCGGCCAGCAGGCAGCCGAACATCGGCCCGGCTCCGCCGAAGGCGACGATGGCGGCCCCGCGGGGATCCACTCCCCGCTCGACGGTGACCCCCCGCACCGCCTGGGCCATGTGGGCGGAGGCGATCCTGATGACGCCTTCGGCGACCGCGTCGACGCCCTCGATCCCGGTCGGCCCCGGCGGCCCCGTCGTCCCGCTCAGCGCGAGCGGCCCCGCCAGTGGCGCGAGCGCCCGGGCCGCCGCGCCCGCCGACAGCGAGATCCCGCCGGAGATGTGGCCCGCGGGGATCAGGCCGAGGTGCAGCGCGGCGTCCGTCACGGTCGGCTCGGCCCCGCCGCGCAGGTAACAGGCGGGCCCGGGATCGGCGCCGGCGCTGCGCGGTCCGACCCTGAGGAGGCCGCCGGGGTCGACGTAGGCGATCGAGCCGCCGCCCGCGCCCACCGACCGTACGTCCACCCACGGGCTCTGCAGCGGCAGGCCGACGACCTCGCCCTGGAACAGCAGCGGCAGCCTGCCATCCTCGACCAGCGCGGTGTCGAAGCTCGTGCCGCCCACGTCGGCGGCGATGGCCGTACCGATCCCGAGTGTGGCCGACAGCCTCGCGGTGGCGGCGGCGCCTGCGACCGGGCCGGACAGGATCGTCTCGAACGGCCTGGCCACCGCCTCGTCCAGCGTCAGCGCACCGCCCCCCGACCGGGTCACGAGCAGCCTGCCCGTGAAGCCGCGCGCCCGCAACTCGCGATCGAGGTTGTGCAGGTACGGACCCATCCGATGGCGCACGATGGCGTCCACGACCGTGGTGGAGGTCCGCTCGTACTCCCGGTACTCCCCGGAGATCTCGTGGGACAGCGAGATCGGCCCGGTGAACCCGGCGTTCCTGAGCAGCTCCGCGACCCGCAGTTCGTGGCCGGGATCGACGTAGGAGTTGATCAGTACGACCGCGACGGCGTCCACGCCTTCGGCCTCGAACAGCCGGGCGGCCTGCCGTACGCCTGCCGGATCGAGCTCGCGGACGACGCCGCCGTCCGCGGCCACCCGCTCGTCGACCTCGACCCGCAGCCGCCGGGGCACGAGGGGCGGCGGCGGAGTCCAGAACAGGTCATAGGGGTCATCGCGGTCGCCCCGGCGGATCTCCAGCACGTCGCGGAAGCCCGCCGTCGTGACCAACCCCACGACCGCGCCGCGTTTCTCCACCCCGCGTTTCTCCACCCCGGGTTTCTCCACCCCGGGTTCGCGATTCCTCGGCCCTGATTCTCTCGGCCCGGTGGACTCGAGGAGCGCGTTGAGCCCGACCGTGGTGCCGTGTACGAAATGAGCACAGCGGGCGAGCGACTCCGCCGGGACCGCGGCGTCCACGGCGGCGAGCACCCCCAGCTCCGGCGCCCGAGGCGTGGTCGGCTGTTTGGCGGCCCTGATCTCGCCGGTCGCCGCGTCGTGGAGGACGAGGTCGGTGAATGTGCCGCCGACGTCCACTCCGATGACCGTTGTTGTCATGGTTAGTGCCCCTTCTGGATGTGGTGCGCAGGATGTCCCGTTCCGCCGCGCCAGCGTGACGCATCGAGTGCTCGTTCCAGCACGTCCTCGGCCCGGTGACAGGCGACCCGGCGCCCGGTCACCTCGCGAGCCTCCGGCGCCTCGTCCCGGCAGCGGTCCACCGCCAGCGGGCAGCGCAGCCGGAACGGGCAGCCGGTCGCGGCGGGCGCCGCCTCGGTCCGGCCGCTCGCCCGCGGAGGCTCGCCGCCGAGCCGGGGTACGGCGTCGCGCAGCGCCAGCGTGTACGGATGGGCGGGGTGGACCAGCAGGTCCCGGGTCGGTCCCGACTCGACCACCCGCCCGGCGAACAGCACATGCGACGTACGGCACAGCCGGCCGACGACCCCGAGGTTGTGCGTGATCAGCAGGTAGCCCAGGCCCCGCCCGCCGGCCAGGCCCTCCAGCAGGTCGAGGATCCTGGCCTGCACGGTGACGTCGAGTGCGCTCGTCGGCTCGTCCAGGACCAGCAGCCGCGGTTCGACGGCGAGGGCCCGGGCGATGGCGACGCGCTGCCGCTGACCGCCGGACATCTGATGCGGCCGGCGAGCGGCGAGCGCCGGGTCGAGACCGACGCCGTCGAGCAGCTCGGCCACCCGCGCCCGCCGGCCGGCACGGCTCATGCGGTGATGGGTGGTCAGTGCCTCCCCGATCGACGCCGCCGCGGTCATGCGGGGATCGAGGGCCTCGGCCTGGAAGACCGGCTGCACGGCTCGGCGGAACTCCGCGCGTCCGCTCCGGTCGAGCGCGGCCAGGTCGCGGGAGCCGTACCTGATCGTGCCCGAGCGGGGACGCAGCAGGCCGAGCAGGGCCCGGGCCAGCGTGGTCTTCCCCGATCCGCTCTCGCCGATCAGCCCGACACCGCCCTCGTCCACGGCCAGGCTCACCTCGTGGACCACCGGTGCCGCGCCGTACGCGAGGGTCACCGCGTCCGCGCTGAGCACGCTCATCTCTCCTCCTCGCGACTCGGGAGCGCGGGCACCGCGGCGACCAGTTCCCGGGTGTAGGCGTCGCGCGGCCGGTCGAACAGCTCCGCCGCTGGGCCGCTCTCCACGACGGCGCCGTCCCGCATCACCAGCACCCGGTCGGCGATCGTGGAGACCAGGGCGAGGTCGTGGGAGACGAGTAGTACGGCCAGGCCGCGCTCGTCGCGCAGCCGCCGCAGCACCGCGACCACCTCGGCCTGCACGGTGACGTCGAGCGCGCTGGTCGGCTCGTCCGCCAGCACGATCTCGGCCCCGAGGGCGAGGGCGAGCGCGATGGCGAACCGCTGGGCCTGCCCGCCGGACACCTGATGCGGGTAGCGCCGCATGATCTCCGGGTCGAGCAGCACCGCCTTGACGGCTTCCTCGGCCCGGGACCGCGCGGCCGCGCCCTTGACGCCGTGCCGGGCGAGCGCGCGGCGCATCAGCGTGCCGAGCCGCATGGTGGGGTTGAGGGCGGCCTGGGGGCTCTGCATGACGAGGGCGGCCCGCGAACCGCGGATGCCGCGCAGCTCGCCGGGACCGGCCGCCACCACGTCCACCCCACAGACAGTGATTTCTCCGGAAATATCGACACCTCGGACGCCGAGGTCGCTGACGTCACCGACGAGGCCGAGCGCGGCGAGCAGCGTCGTCGTCTTGCCCGAGCCGCTCTCGCCGACGATCGCCACGCACTCGCCGGACCCGACATCGAGCTCGGGGACGGAGGCGATCACTCGGTCGCCGATCCGGACCACGAGGCCCCTGATCCTGATCAACGTGCCGTTCCCCATCGGGCTCTCTTCGGCGCGGCTCATCGGGTCAGCCTCGCTCTCAGCCCCTCGCCCAGGACGTTGAACGCGAACGCCGTGATCAGGATGGCGAGTCCGGGGAACGTCACCACCCACCAGTTCGTGGTGAACAGCGACTGTCCCTGCTGCACCATGAGGCCCCACTCGGAGGTCGGCTCGTGCGCGCCCAGCCCCAGGTACGACAGGGCGGCCGCGGTGAGGATCACCCCGCCCCCGTCGAGGGAGAGCTGGACCAGCACCGGCGTCAGCGAGTTCGGCAGCACGTGCCGGAAGACGATCAGCGGGGCGGGCACGCCGAGGCAGCGCGCCGAGTCGACGAACGCCCGGGTCGCGACCGAGGCGGCGACCGAGGCCGTGAGCCTCGCGTACCACGGCCACCAGGTGACCGCGATGGCGACGATCACGGTCGTCACGCTCGGCTGGAGGACCACGGCCAGCGCGAGCGAGAGCAGCAGCGCGGGAAACGCGAGGAACACGTCGGTCACCCGCATGATCACATCTCGGACCCAGCCTCCGGCATAACCCGCGACGACACCGAGCACAACGCCCACCCCGCCCGAGATCGCCAGCACCGCGACGGCGATCAGCAGCGAGGTGCGGGCGCCGTACAGGACCCGGCTGAGCACGTCCCGGCCGACCTGGTCGGTGCCGAACCAGTGCTCGGCGCTCGGCGGCAGCAGGGCCTCCAGCGGATGGGTGGCCGAACCGCCGTCCTCGGGATGGGGGGCGATCCACGGGGCGAGCAGCGCGGCGAGCACGATGAGCGCCAGCAGCGCCGCCCCGGCCACGGCCAGCCGGTCCACACCCACGAGCCACCTCAGCGGCGTACGGCGCAACGCGGGCGTGGCGGCGCCCGCGGCGTCGGGGACGACCGGCGCGGTCATCGGGCCCTCGCTCTCGGGTCGATCACACCCTGCAGCAGGTCGACGGCGAGGTTGGCCAGGACGTAGAGCGCCGCCACGAGCAGCGTGACCCCGGCGATCGACGGGGTGTCGAGGGTGCGGATCGAGTCGGTGGCGTACCGGCCGAGACCCGGCCAGTTGAACACGGCCTCCACGAGGAATCCGTTCACGATCGAGTAGGCGAAGACGAGCGCGATCAGCGAGAGCACCGGGTTCAGCGCCGGGCGCAGGGCGAAACGGGTCAGCACGGCGGTCTCCCCGAATCCGAGGGCGCGTTCCATCCGGGCATGGTCGCGGGCCGATTCCTCGATGAGCGCGGCCCGGGTCATCTGGGCGATCACACCCGTCGGGTAGGCCGCGAGGACCAGCGCGGGCAGCACGAGATGGTGCAGGGTGCTGGTGAGGATCGGCCAGTTGCCGGTGAACAGGGCGTCAACGGCGGTGATGTTCGTGTAGACCCGCAGGGGGCTGGTCTGGTCGAGGCCCGTGTCGTACTCTCCGGCGATCGGGAACCAGCCGAGGCCGCTACTGAAGATCGTCTGCAGGGCGAGGGCCATCCAGAACACCGGCACCGACACGGCAAGCATCGACGAGAGCCGGATCGACAGGTCGGGCAGCCGTCCCTTGTGGCGGGCGGCGGCGACGCCCAGCGGGATCCCGGCCGCCACCGCGATGACCAGCGCCGCCGCCACCAGCTCGAGCGAGGCCGGGAACGCCAGGAACAGGTCGTCGCGCACCGGCCGCCTGGTGTGCAGGCTGACGCCCCAGTCACCGGTGACCAGGTCGCGAACGTAGTTCCACAGCTGCACCGGCAGCGGGTCGTCCAGCCCGAACCGCTGCCGCGCCGCGGCCAACTCGGCCGGCGACGCCCTCGGCCCCGCGTAGGCGACGGCCGGGTCGCCGGGGACCAACCGCATGATCACGAAGGTGAGGGTGACCACGCCGGCCACGACCAGGGCGGCCTGGCCGAGCCGGCGGATCAGGTACCGCGACATGCCTCAGGCGCCGGGCTTGAGGTCGTGGACGAACACGACATTCGGGTAGGCGGGGTTGTCCACATATCCCTGGACCGACTTGGCGAAGGCCCGCTGGTAGTTCATCACGTACGGCACGGCCACGGCCGCCCGCTCGTTAATGATCTTGTTCTGCAGCTCGGCGTACGCCTTCTCCGCGGCGTCCCTGTCGGTCGCCGTCAGCTGGGGCAGCTCGTTGATCCGCTTGTCGATCGCGTCGTCCCTCAGATAGGAGAGGTTGAACGAGATCGGGTCCTCGCTGCGGAAGATGTTGACGAACCACGAGAAGGCGTCGGCGTAGTCGGGCCACCAGTACATGACGAGGATGTCCTGCCTCTTGGCCGGGTCCTTCGCCTTGGCCTGGTCCCATTGGGTGGTCCACTGCAGCGGCTTGGCCGACAGCTTCACGTTCAGCTTGTCCAGGGTGGACGACAGCAGCGTCACCAGCACCTCCTGGTCGCTGTCGCCCTGGGCATAGGTGAGGGTCAGCTCGAGCTTCTTGCCGCCGGGGCCGTACCCCGCCTCCTTGAGCAGCGCCTCGGCGCCGGCGAGGTCCTGCCTCGGCGTCTGGCCGGCGTTGTGGCCGAGCAGGCCCTCGGGTACCAGGCCCGCCGCCGGGGCGCCCGCACCTTTCAGCACCGCCACCACCCCGTCGTAGTCGATCGCCTTCTGCAGCGCCTGGCGCAGCCGTACGTCCTTCAACGGCCCGCTGTGCGTGTTGAACAGCGTCAGCAGGTTCTGGAACGACGGCGTCTGGGCCGCCTGCACCGTGGGCGTGCCGCCGGCCTCGGCGAACAGCTGCGGGTTGAGCCGCGCCACGAACGTCACCTCGCCACCCCGCAGAAGCTGCCAGGCGGTGGTGAGTTCGGGCGTGACCCGGTATGCGATCTTCTTGTAGCGCGGCCCGTCCCAGCCGCCCCAATAGTCGTCGAACGCCTTCAGCGTGAGCTCGGTCTCCTTGCCCTTCTCCCAGGTGTCGATCGTGTACGGGCCCGAGCCCGCGTCATGACCCTCACCGAACCACGTCTTGAGGTCTCCTGAGCCGGCGGCCGTGGTGTCGTAGACGTACGAGGCGTAACCGGCCGAGGCCACCAGGTCGAGAGCCGTGGGGTACTTGAGCGTGAACTTCAGCGTCGAGGAATCCTTCGCCTCGATCTTCTTGACCGCGTCCCAGATGTAGGCCGCGCCCGCCCCCATCTTCATCGTGCGTTCGATGGCGGCCTTCGCGGCGGCCGCGTCGACGGGTTTGCCGGTGTGGAACGTGGCCCCCTGACGCAGCGTGAACGTCCACTTCTTGCCGTCGTCCGAGGACGTCCACGACGTCGCCAGCCGCGGCTCGGCCTGCTTCGTCTGCGGGTTGTAGCGGGTCAGCGACTCGTAGATGTTCTGCATCGCGAGGATCTCGTTGGAGTACGAGCTCGCCGGATCCCAGTCGGTGACGACGTCGAGGTTGGGGACGTAGACGAACGTGGCGTCCGCCGCACTCGAGGGATTCTGGGCGTTCTGGGACGTGCCCGGCTGCGTGGAGCCTTCGGAGCCGTCGGCCCCGCCACGGATCTTGCCGCCGCCGCACGCCGTGGCGGTGAGGGTCAGGGCGGCCACGGCTCCCGCCGCGAGCAGACGTTTGTGCCAGCGCATGTGAGGGGGGTTCCTTTCTCTCGCCGGACCGCCGGCCCCTTATCAGGCCAACGGCCCGGCGGCCTTGACTTGTAGGCGCACAGCGAGCTCAGGCAGGTAGCTGAGCGGGATCTCGCTGAGCTCGACGATCTGGACCTGGGCCGGATCGGCCCCGGCGGCGACGGCCCGGGCGGCCGCCTCCTCCTTGGTCTTTTCGATCAATCTAGTCCTGGCGTTTCCGTCTCCCCCAACGGCCGGTCGCCGCGTCGGGAGGAAACCGCGGTCCTCACGAAGCCCGCTCCGCTGGGCCTTCGCTACGCTCCTCGCTCCCTCCCGCTTCGCTCTCTGGATTCCGCTGACCCGGGGGGTCACGCTGAAATGATGCGGGTGCGGGCAGAGAAAAGGCCCGGAGGGAAACCCTCCGGGCCTTTCACGTGGTAGCGGGGACAGGATTTGAACCTGCGACCTCTGGGTTATGAGCCCAGCGAGCTACCGAACTGCTCCACCCCGCGTCGTTTTCTTATGTCTCCATACTACCGCGGCCGCGCCCAGTCGCCAAATCGGTTTCCCGGGAGACGGCTTCCGGCGATAGCGAAGGCCCCGGTTCCTCCAGGTCACCGGAGGTCGGGGCCTTCAAAAGTAGCGGGGACAGGATTTGAACCTGCGACCTCTGGGTTATGAGCCCAGCGAGCTACCGAGCTGCTCCACCCCGCGTCGGCATCTACAGAGTAGCCGGGATCCGGACACGAGGCAAACACGTTGCGGAAAAACCGGAACCCCGCGCCGTGCGGCGCGGGGTTCCGTTCAGACAGCCCCTGCGGTCATCCGGTGGGCACCGGGCTGGGGCTCACGCTCGGGCTCGCACTCGATGACGGCTCCGCGGTGGCGGTGGGCGAGGCCGGAGGAAGGCTGACCTGCATACGGTTCAGCTCGTCCAGCGCCTCCTTGAGCGCCTGCTGGGCCTTGCCGTAGTCCCCCCAGTTCGGCGGGTCGGCCGAAAGCGCCTTCTGCGCGTCGGCGTACGCCTGCTGCGCCCGCTCGACGAGCCCGCTCAGGGCGGCGCTGTCGGTCGGCGTCCGCTGCTGCTCGGGCTTCTGCTCGGGCTTCTGCTCAGGTTGCTGCCCGGGCTTCTGCTCGGGCGTGACCTGGTTCGCCGGGGTCTCGGCGGTGAAGATCTGCTCCAGCGCCTTGCCCAGGTTGTCGCCGGAGCCCACCTTGTCGCCGTACATCACCAGCACCCGGGCGAGGATCGGATACGGCTCCTGCCCCGACCCCGCGGGCGCCTGGACGTACACCGGCTCCACGTAGACGAGGCCTCCCGCGAACGGAAGCGTCAGCAGGTTGCCGTACCGGATCTGTGCCTTGCCCAGACCCAGCAGGTTGAGCTCGCCGGCGAACCGGTTGGCGAAGGTGTTCTGCACCTGGCCGGGACTGGAGATCGTCGTGTTGGCCGTCATGCGGAGGATCTGCAGCTTCCCGTACCCCTCGCCCGGTGTGGCGTCGACCGCCATGAACGCGGCGAGGTTGGGCCCCTGCTTGGGCACGAACGTGGTGGTCAGCGAGAACGTCGCCGACTGCGCGCCCGGCATCTTCACAGAAAGGTAGTAGGGCGGCTGCTTGATGTCCGCCTTGTCGTCGGTGGACGGGTCCTTCGGGACGTTCCAGAAGTCCTGACCGCTGTAGAAGGACCGCGCGTCGGTGATGTGGTAGCGCGACAGGACGTGGCGCTGCACCTTGAACATGTCCTCGGGGTAGCGCACGTGCTCCAGGAGCTCGGCGCTCATCTTGTCCTTCGGCTGGACGAGCCCGGGGAACGACTTCTCCCACGCCTTCAGCAGCGGGTCCGTCGGGTCCCACCCGTAGAGGGTGACGGTCCCGTCGTAGGCGTCCACCGTCGCCTTCACCGAGTTGCGGATGTAGTTGATCTGGTCGCGCGGCTGGGGAGCGATCGCATGCGGGTCGGTCGCGGCATCCCGGATCATGTCGCCCCAGCTCTCACTCTGGGAGTACGGGTACTCGTTGGCCGTCGTGTACCCGTCGATGATCCACACGATCCGTCCGTCGACGATCGCGGGGTACGGGTCGGAGTCGAGGGTCAGGAAGGGCGCGACCTTCGCCACCCGGTCGGCCGGGTTCCGTTCGTACAGAATGCGCGACTGCTCGTTGACGTCACTGGACAGCAGCACGTTGATCTCGCCGTACTTCATCGCGTAGAGCAGGCGGTTGAAGAACGAGTCGAGCGGGACGCCGCCCTTGCCGGTGTAGCTGGTGTTCACCTGGCCGGTTCCCTCGTTCTCCGGGTAGTCGAACTCGAGGGGCTTTTCCTTGGAGCCACCGGCGATGACGTAGTCGGTACCGTGCTCGCCGAAGTAGATGCGAGGCTCCTTGAGGCCGGTGGAATTCACCAGGTCTCCGCCGACGGGCATGTCCTTGGCGTCGAAGTCGGGCAGGCCGCCGGAGCTGACCTTGTTGCCGGGGGCGGCGACGAAACCGTAGCCGTGGGTGTAGATGAGGTGCCGGTTGATCCAGTTGTCCAGCTCGGCGGGGGGACCCGTCAGCTCGCGGACGGCGACCAGATGGTCGCTCACCGTGCCGTCCGGTCCCTTGTAGCGGTCGACGTCCACCGGATCGGTGAAGTCGTAGAAGCCCTTGAGCCGCTGCTTCTGCTGGAAGGTCTTGGCCACCAGAGTGGGATCGAGGAGTCGCACGCCCGAGACGGTCTGGTCCTTGGCGGCCTCGGCCTGCTGCGGTTCGCCCTTCGCGTCGTAGGTTGTGATCTCTGTGTCGCTCACCCCGTAGGCTTCGCGCGTCCCGGTGATGTTACGCGCGATGTACTGCTCCTCCTTGCCCTGCTGGTTGGGCTTGACCTGGAACTGCTCTACGAGGGCGGGGTAGACGCCGCCGATCAGGACCGCCGACAGGACGAGGAGCCCGAATGCGACACCGGGGAACATGCCACCGGGCCGGATCACGCCGGCGAAGAAGATGACCGCGCAGATGAGGGAGATGACAGCGAGGATGCCCTTGGCCGGCAGCACCGCGTTGACATCCGTGTAGGAGGCGCCGCCCACGAAACCCCGCTCGGAGAACACCAGTCCGTACCGGTCAAGCCAGTAGGCGACGGCCTTGAGCAGCACGAACACGCCGAGCAGCACCGACAGGTGGGCGCGGGCCGCCCTGGTCGCGTGCACGCCGCCCGGGGACTGGATCCGGAAGCCGCCGTAGAGGTAGTGCACGATCGCGGCAGCGATGATCGACAGAACGACGGCCAGGAACAGGAAGTTCAGCACCATCCGCAGGAACGGATAGGTGAACATGAAGAACGAGACGTCGAGCTGGAACTGCGGGTCCTTCTTGCCGAACGGCGTCCCGTTGACGAACAGCAGCCAGGTCTTCCACTGCCCGGCGACCGAGGACCCGGTGAACAGCGTCAGGATCCCCATGCCGATCAGGAAGACCAGCCGCCGATGGGGGTCGAGCGACATCCGGTAGCGGTCTGCCCCCTGCGGGGTGCCGAACATCCCCGGCCCGAACATCGGCCGTGTGCGGTGCGCCAGCACCATGTTTCCGCCGACGATCCCCACCATCAGCACCGAGCCCACGACGAACAGCACGATCTGCGTCACGAGCAGTGTGGAGAACACCGACGAGAAGTCCACCGAGTCGTACCAGAGGTAGTCGGTGTATATGGAAGCGAAGATCAGAAGTAATACCACGATCGCCGCGACGGCGATCGTGACAGGAACGAGAAGTCGCGGCCGACGGGGCAAGCGCATCGCCCGTCCCGCTCCGGGGCTCCGGAAGCTCAACGCCCACCCCTTGTCTCAGAGCAACGGTCCGTGCTTGGAAAACCTACACTGCGATACGGCCGGTCGCGCTCCGAGCGTCCCCGGCCTGTGGAAAACTACCGCCCGCATACGGCGGGCCGGGACACGACCTACGCCGGACAGGCAGGTAGTTCCTGCTTGCCCGCGCGCAGGGCGTCCATCGCGTCTATCGCGTCTCGCAGGGTCTCGACCTTCACGAGGCGCAGGCCGGGAGGCACGGCCCGTGCGGCGTCGGCGCAGTTGCCCGCCGGGGTGAGGAAGACCGTGGCGCCGGCCTTCTTCGCGCCCACCATCTTCTGCTCGATCCCGCCGATGGCCCCCACCTTGCCCTCGGGGTCGATCGTCCCGGTGCCCGCGACGTTCTTCCCTCCGGTAAGCGCGCCGGGAGTCAGCTTGTCGTAGATGCCCAGCGAGAACATCAGCCCCGCGCTCGGCCCGCCGACCTGCCCCACGCTGATGTCGACCTTGAAGGGGACCTTGTAGTCCGCCTTCATGCGGACGCCGACCACGGCCTTGCCCTCCTTGTCCTCGACCGTGGGAACGAGCACGTCGGTCTCGGCGTCTCCACGCTTGACCGTGAACTTGACCTGCTCGCCCGGCTTGTGCCGCCGCACGGCCGCCCCGACCGAGTCGAGGCCGGCCGTCGCGACGCCGTCGATGGCGGCGATCTCGTCGCCGGCCTTGAGCCTGCCCTCGGCCGGCGCCCCCTTGTCCGTCTGGACCACCACGACGACCTTCTCCACAGGGATCTTGAGGGCGTTCAGCGCGGCGATCGTGGCGGTCTCCTGGGAGTCGGTCATCTCCTGGGTGTTCTGCTCCTCGACCTGCTTGGCCGTGGTACTCCTCGGGAACAGCGTCTCCTCCGGCACCACGGCGACGGCCGGGTCGAGCCAGCCGCGCAGCGCGGTCACCAGGTCCAGCCGGTTACCCGGCCCCCCCTGGTAGGCGACGGTGACGAGGCTCAGCTTGCCCTCGGTCGGATACGTCTGGTGACCCGAGATGCTGATCACCGGCTTGCCGTCGACGTCCCCGATGGTGTTCTCCGTAGGACCCGGGCTCAGCGCGACGTACGGCACCGGCAACATGGCGCCGATGACCGCGAGCAGGAGGGTGAGGAAGCCCGCGACCATCAGAGTCAGCGCGCGTCGGGACATGGACGAACTCTATGCGTTTCGTGGCGCGCTAATCGCAGGCGCCCACCCACTCGGCATCCCCGTCCGCGAAGACCTGGCGTTTCCAGATCGGCACCTCGTGTTTCAGATCGTCGATCAACCGGCGGCACGCCTCGAAGGCCTCCGCCCGATGGGGGCAGGCCGCTGCCACGACCACCGCGACGTCGCCCAACCGCAGGTCGCCCACGCGGTGCACTGCCGCCAGCGCGGTCACCGGGAAGTCGGCCGTCACCTTCTCGGCGACCCGGCGGAGCTCCTGCTCGGCGGAGGGATGGGCGGAGTAGGACAGCGACGTCACGGGCCTGCCCTGGTCCTGTTCGCGCACAGTGCCGACGAACACGGCCGTGCCGCCCGCCGCGTGGTCTCCCACCGAGTTGAGGACCTCGTCCACGGACAGCGCGGAGTCACGGATTCCCAGCAATCGGATAACGCCCATCCCTTGAGATTAGTACGGCGCGGCCCGGCCGGCGCATATGATCACGTACGCCGCTTGCGGCGGGCGGCGCGCACGATGGCGGCGGTGCCGATCACGGCGACGGTCGCGCCGGCCGCGGTGATCGTGGCCTCCTTGCCCGACAGGCGGCGGCCCACCACCGCGTGCCTGCCCTCCGACAGCTCCAGCAGTTCGCGCAGGGCATCCTCGTTGGCCCAGGTCGGCTTCCATCCGGCCGCGCGCAGCGCCGCGCAGTCCACCACCCACGGATAGACCACATAATGCAGGTCCGCGGCGGGAGCCGGGGTGATGCCGAGCCGGTGCAGCCGCTGCGCGGTCCCGAAAGTCAGCCCGGCGGGCAACTCGAACCGCCGCAGGCCCGAGATCTCCTCCACCTGGTCCATCTCCAGCCAGCCGTCCGAGCCGACCGCCACCACGCCGGAGACCCTGCCCAGAGCGGCCGCCTCCAGTGCGGACACCAGATCCTCGACGTGGCAGAACTGCCAGCGCGGCAGGCAGCCCTTGACGACGAGCAGTCGCGGCGCCTCGAAGTGGCGGGTGACGACCGTGTCGACACCGGGCCCGACCAGGGCGGCGGGCCGTAGCACGGTCACCTCCAGGCCGGGATGCGAGCGCAGCGAGCGGCGCACCAGCGCCTCGATCTCCAGATGGTCTCCGATCACCCCCGTGTCGGACTCCGCCGTCACCGGGGCGTCCTCCTCCAGCGGCACCGGGTTGTCCGGGGCGGCGCCGTACACCATCGCGCTCGTGACCAGCACGACCCGGCGGACCCTCGCCGCCGCGCAGGCGGTGAGCACCGTCTGCGCGGCTCGGAGGTTGTAGCGCCGACGCTCCGCGGGCTCGGCGTCCATCGACTCGTCGGCGCCCAGATGGACCAGAACGTCCACATCGGATATCCGGTTCGCCAAGAGCGGATCACGGATGTCCAGGACCCGCCAGGTGACGTCCGGGACGTCGCCTCGTTGATCGTCGATGGCCACCACGCGACGGAAATCCGCAGACGAGGCCACTCTGGTGAGGAACGCCCTGCCGATTCCGGATGCGGCGCCGGTGACGGCGACGACGGGTTGACGAAGGCGTTTCAAGGTAGGCACGAGGTCCTCGCTTTGCACTGATCCGCCTCCCGGCGGATAACGTGGCGGTTGTGGACTCCTCCATCCTGCACGAGGTGGCGCGGTGACTGACCTGCCAGGTCGCGAAAACGACCCAAACGATAACCCGTTCGCCATGTTCGGCAACCCGGAGCAGATCGCCGCTGCCATGCGGCAGTTCGCGGACATGCTGTCCGCCTCGGCCTCACCGGAAGCCGGACCCGTCAACTGGGACATGGCGAAGAACATCGCACGGCACGCGGTGGTCGCCGAGGGCGACCCGAGCGTCATGGAGGGTGAGCGGCGCGAGATCGTCGAAGCCCTCAATCTGGCCGACCTGTGGCTGAACGAGGTGACCACGCTGCCGAGCGGCGTGACCGCCCCCCAGGCCTGGAGTCGTTCCGAATGGATCGAGAAGACCATTCCGGTCTGGAAGCAGCTGTGCGACCCGATCGCCGCGCAGATGGTGCAGACGATGGGCGGGACGCTCGGTGCGGCCGGGCTGCCGCCCGAGGCGGAGGCGATGGCCGGCCCGCTGATCGGCATGCTCCGGCAGATGGGCGGCATGATGGTCGGCCAGCAGATCGGCCAGGGCATCGGCACGCTCGCCCGCGAGGTGGTCGGCTCGTCCGACGTCGGCCTGCCGCTGTCGGACACGGCCGCGCTGCTGCCCGGCGGGATCGCGGCGTTCAGCCAGGGCCTGGAGGTCCCCTCCGACGAGATCAGGCTCTATCTGGCGCTGCGCGAAGCGGCCTACCACCGGCTGTTCCAGCACGTCCCGTGGCTGCGCGCACACCTGCTCGGGGCCGTCGAGGAGTACGCCAGGGGCATCACCGTGGACGTCTCCGCCCTGGAGGAGAAGCTGCAGGGGCTGGACATCAGCGACCCGGCTCGCATCCAGGAGGTGCTGGGCGGCGGCGAGTTGCTCAAGCCGGAGGAGACCGAGCGGCAGAAGGCCGCGCTCGGCCGCCTGGAGACCGCGCTCGCGCTGGTCGAAGGCTGGGTGGCGACGGTGGTCGACGCCGCCGCCGCGAGCAAGCTGCCGTCGGCGGCCGCGCTCGGCGAGACCGTACGGCGCCGCCGCGCGACCGGCGGGCCCGCTGAGCGGACCTTCGCCACACTGGTCGGGCTGGAACTGCGGCCGCGGCGGCTGCGCGAGGCGGCCGCGCTGTGGAAGGCCCTGGGGGACCATCGTGGGATCGACGGCCGGGACGCGGTGTGGAACCACCCCGACCTGATGCCGACCGCCGACGATCTCGACGCGCCGGAGACGTTCGTCAAGGGTGAGAGCGCCTTCGACCTGTCCGCGCTCGACGAGCCCGGCCCGGGTACGGACGACCAGACCGGCGAGCAGGAGGGCGGCCGGTAGGCTGTCGCGGTGAGCCTGCACCGTGACGCGCGAGCCGTACTGTCCGGGTGGACCGCCCCGACTCCCGAGGAGGAGACGCTCCGCCGGGAGTTCCTGGCTCATCTGGACGCCCACGACGACGCCATGTGGCGGGGGTGCGTGCCCGGCCACCTGACGGCGACCACCGCCGTGCTGTCCCATGACGGCCGGGAGGTGCTGCTCACTCTGCACCCCAAGGCCGGGATGTGGCTGCCGATGGGAGGGCACTGCGAGGTCGCCGACGGTTCGCTGGCGCTGACCGCCCTCCGCGAAGCCACCGAGGAGTCGGGGATCGCCGGTCTCACCCTGCTGGACGGCCCGCTCGCACTGGATCGGCACAAGGTCTGGTGTCATCCGCCGCACAGCTGGCACCTCGACGTCGAGTACGGCGCGGTCGCCCCTCCCGGGGCCGAGGCCATGATCAGTGACGAGTCGCTGGACCTGCGCTGGTTCCCCGTGGAGGAGATTCCCGAGCTGAGCGACGAGGCCACCCGGCGGCTGGCCCGCCGGGCGCGGGACCTGCTGTTCACTCGCACGAGTACGGCCTGAGCCGACCGGGACAGGCGGCCCGGCCGCAGGCGACACGTTCACTTCCGCACGGAAACGCACGTCGGCCTCACCCGCTCCCGCACGCTGACTGATTAGTGTCGGCGTCATGACCAAGGTGGACGTCGGCGGTGAGATCAGGACCGTTCAGCGACGGCGCATGCGGATGCCGGCGCCGCTCGCGTGGATCGTGATCATGCCGTTCGCGGCCTGGGCCGTGATCCGGCTGGCCGGCCTCGAGCGCGGCATGCTGATGTTCCAGCTCATCAGCGGGACTCCGTACGCGGCCGCGGGGTCTCTGTTCGCACTCTTGGTCGCGGCGGCCTCCCGCAGTCGTGCGGCGATGAGCGCGGCCCTGGTGACCTGCGCCCTCATGGCGATCATCGTGCTGCCGCGGGCACTGCCCTCGGCCCCCACCGCGACGGGTCCGACGCTGCGGATCCTCACCGCCAATCTTTTCTACGGGCAGGGCGACGCGCGCACGGTGGTCGATCTGGTGCGGCGGCTGGGAGCCGACATCCTGAACGTCCAGGAGCTCACCCCGGAGGCGGTCCAGGCCCTGGACGCGGCCGGGCTGGGCGCGCGCCTGCCGTACCGTCGCCTGGAGGACGCGGCGGGTTCCTCCGGCAGCGGCATTTACTCACGCCATCCGCTCACGAGGATTCCGGACTTCGCGCCGGCCGGCGGGCACAACATGCCGAGGGCCGCCCTCAGGCTGCCCGGCGGGCGGACCGTCGAGGTCGTCGACGTCCACACGCTCGCCCCGGTGCGCCACAACATCGCGGGCTGGCTGGCGGACTTCCCCGCGCTCCCGTCCGCCGCCTCGTCCTCGGCCACGATCCGCATCCTGGCGGGCGACTTCAACGCCACGCTCGACCACGCCGCCCTGCGTGCGGTCATCGACCGCGGGTATGTGGACGCGGCCGACGCGACCGGAAACGGCCTGCGCACTACCTGGCCGGCCGACCGGCGGCACCCGCCGCTGATCACGCTCGACCACGTGCTCTTCGACGAGCGGGCGTCCGCTGTGCGCACAAGCACGCACGACGTGCCGGGCAGTGATCACCGGGCTCTCTTCGCCGAGCTGCGCCTACCTTGATCCGGGTCCGGTCGCCGAGAGCAGTGCCCGGGTGCTGTCCCAGCCTTCCAGTCCCGGGTCGAGCCTGGCGACGTCGGTCGGCCTTCTGAGGCGGTGCCATCCGGGGGTGGTGGCGACCATGCGCGGGCCGGGCGCCCGGCGGCGCAGCCGTACGACGAGATCGGGCGCCTCGAAGTCGAGGTCGGGGGCGGCCCAGTCGGGCAGCGGCAGGCGCGCTGCGACGGCGACAGCGCCCCCGCCTTCGGCCGGGCAGACCGCGATGGGCGCACGGCCCAGCTCACGAAACAGCTTGCCCACGAGCAGCGGCGGCAGGTCCGGCGCGTCACCGCTGATCACCACCCCTTCGGTGCCGTACGGCAGGGCGGCGAAGGCCGCGGCGGCCGAGGCGATCGAGATCACCGGTGTGCCCGGCCACGCGATCTCCTCCAGCCCTGGAACCCCGACCGACAGGATCACGGGCCGGACCAGTTCGAGCCCGGCGGCCATCTCGTAGGTGTCCTCGGCCATGGCCATGAGGAATCCGGCGGGGTCGACCCCGGGCGGCGCGGCGTCCGCCATCGGGGCGGTGACCAGCACCGCCGCGACCCTTGCCGGTGCCGTTGTCGTTGCCTGCGTCAACACTCCTCCGGAGAACCGTTGGACGCCATCGAGAACCCCTCCAGGAAGCCCCTGGCGCGTTCCGCGCGGGGATAACGCTCGACGAGCGCCCAGAATCGCGGGCCGTGGCTGGGAACGAGCAGATGGACGAGCTCATGCATGATCACGTAATCTACGACCCACCCGGGCATCCCGCGAAGCCGCGCCGAGATCCGGATTGTGCCATGATCCGGAGTGCAGGAGCCCCAACGGTGGTGCTGGTTCTCGACCCAGCGCACGCTCGAGGGGAGGGCCTTGCCGTCCAGGTAACGCGCCGACAGTTCCAGCGCGCGGTCGAGCAGATCGTCGTCGCTCGGCCGTCGTCGCTGCTCTTTGGCGGCGAGCCGGTCGAGCATGCGGCGCACCCACTGCTCTTCGTCGGTCGTGCTCAGACCGGCCGGAAGCAGCACGATGGTCTTGTCACCATCGCGGTACGCGGAAACGGTTCGTCGCCGTCGCGTGCTCCGACGAACCTCGACTGTCTCGGGGGGCACATATGAAAGGTAGCCGACACGCGGGGATTTCCACAGGGGGTATGCCACGTTTTCCCTGGTCAATCGGGCGAACATGACCTTGCAGGCGCGAATGTCCCGCCGGATCTGGCATTTACCGGCCACCAACACCCGGTAATTATCCACAGCCTCGCCTGAACCGGCGCACGCACTCCCGCCGTGTGACAAGGTCTGTCGGCTATGAGACCTCGTCTGAAGCCGGTGCTGCGCCGAGTCGAGCGGGACGACCACACGCTGCAGTTCGGCGTCCATCCATCCCACGCGATCATGCTGGCCGAAGTGGAACCCGCCGTCCGGCGGCTGATCGACCGCCTCGACGGCAGCAGGACGCTGGAACAGATCGTGGCGGAGAGCGATCTGGGTGAGGACGCCACTCGCGAACTCGTCGGGATGCTCGCCGCACACGGCCTGATCGAGGACGCGGCGGTCCCTCCCGGGCCGCTCGCCGACCTGGACCGGGCCGAGCGGGACCGGCTACGCCCCGAGCTGGACAGACTCGCCCTCACCTCGGCCGACGGCGGCATGGGCGCGCTGACGCGCAGGCGCGCGGCCCGGGTCCGGATCTACGGCGCCGGCCGGGTCGGCGCACAGGTGACCAGCCTTCTCGCCGCCGCGGGCGTCGGGCACATCTGCGTGGTCGATCCCGGTACGGCACGGCCCCAGGACGTCGCGCCCGGCGGGCTCGGGCGGCCGGAGATCGGCATGCCACGCGAGGACGGCGCCGTCGCGGTCGCCATGCGGATCGCGCCGGACGTCAACGCGTGGCCCGGCCGTGCCGCGTCCCGGCCGGCCGACCGGGCGCCCCACCCCGACCTGGTGGTCCTCGCCCCCGTCGGACCCCTCGATCCGGTGCTCGTCCGCGAGCTCACGGCGGAGGGGATCACGCACCTGCCGGCCACCGCGTTCGAGGGCCACGGATCAGTCGGCCCGCTCGTGATCCCTGGCCGCCCGCTCTGCCTCGGCTGCCTCGATCTCACCCGCAGGGACAGGGACCCGTCCTGGCCATTGGTCACCGCGCGGATCGGCGGCCACCCTCCAGGGGAGATCGCATGCGACGCGGTGCTGTCTTCGCTGGTCGCGGCGCAGGCCGCGGGGTACGCGCTCCGCTACCTCGACGGCGCGGACATGTCTGGGGATGTGACCAATGGCACACTGCACGTTTTGCCCGACGGGCGTTGGCGTCGCCGCTCCTGGGAGCCGCATCCTGACTGTGGATGTAGTCGAAACCCCATGTCGTCGCTAAGAATGGTCGCGTGAGTGACCTCCCCCACCGTGCCATGGCCCGCTCGGCCAAGCTCGCCACGCTCCCCCTCGGGTTCGCCGGCCGTACCGCGCTGGGACTGGGCAGGCGACTCGGCGGCGCGTCGGCGGAGCTCGTGGCCCACGAAATCCAGCGACGTACCGCCGACCAGATCTTCAAGGTTCTGGGTGAGCTCAAGGGCGGAGCCATGAAGCTCGGCCAGGCGCTGTCCATCTTCGAAGCCGCACTGCCATCCGAGATCGCCGGGCCGTACCGGGCGACGCTCACCCGGCTCCAGGACGCGGCGCCGCCGCTGCCGGCGGGGACCGTTCACCGGGTCCTCGCCGAACAGTTGGGCGACGACTGGCGGGACAACTTCAGGGAGTTCGACGACAGCCCGTCGGCTGCGGCGTCCATCGGACAGGTGCACCGAGCGGTCTGGCACGACGGCCGCCCGGTCGCCGTGAAGATCCAGTACCCCGGTGCGGGCAAAGCCCTGATCTCCGACTTCAACCAGCTCGCACGTCTGGGCAAGCTCTTCTCGGTGCTGCTGCCCGGACTGGACATCAAACCGGTTCTCGGGGAGTTGAAGGATCGGGTCGCCGAAGAGCTCGACTACCTGCGGGAGGCCGAGGCACAGCACGCGTTCGCCCAGGAGTTCAGGGACGACCCGGACTGCTACGTACCGGACGTGATCGCGGCCAACGAGCAGGTCCTGGTGACCGAGTGGCTGACCGGAACGCCGCTATCAAAGATCATCGAGAGTGGGAGCAAGGCGGAGCGCGACCTGGCCGGCCTGCGTCTCGTCCGGTTCCTCTTCAGCTCGCCATCCCGGGTGGGCATGCTCCACGCCGACCCTCATCCGGGCAACTTCCGGGTGATGGATGACGGGCGCCTGGGGGTGCTCGACTTCGGGGCGGTCAGCCGGCTGCCCGACGGTTACCCCCGCGCCTTCGGCACGCTCACCCGGATCTTCAACCAGGGCGATATGGAGACCGTCGTCCGGGGGCTTCGCGAGGAAGGGTTCATCCGCCCGCACATCGAGGTGGACGCCGATGCCCTCCGCGCGTTCCTCGCGCCCTACGTCGAGCCCACCCGGGTCGAGGAGTTCACCTTCAGCCGGGAGTGGCTGCGCCGGCAGGCGGCGGCCGTCGCCGATCTCCGGCCGAACAACATCGTGCGCCAGCTCAACCTGCCCCCGTCCTACGTGCTGATCCATCGCGTTCACGCGGCGGGAGTGGGTGTGCTGTGCCAGCTCGGCACCACCGCCAGGTTCCGCGACGAGGTCGCCCGATGGGTGCCCGGTTTCGCCGACGAGCCCGGCCAGGAAAGGCCCGGGCACTGATCGCGTGCCCGGGCCTTTGGCCGGAGTTCCCTACAGGCGTGCCAGCGCGTGGCTGAGTCGCTCCGAGGCACGCTCGATCTGCCGGCGTGCCCGCCGCACACTCAGGACCCGCCCGGCCAGCCGCTCTGCCTCCGCCTCACGGTGAAGGGTGCGTATTCGCTCATCTACCAGTTCCTGGTAGAGATACATCGAGGCGTTCGGGGAGATGGTCATCTGACTGGATCCTTCCTTGGATTTCTTACGTTTCCGGGTGTCTCGCGCGTCTCGGTCAGGCGGCGACGGGCGTCTTGCGCGGACGTCCCCGCGGGCGCTTCCGGGGGACGATGACCCCCCGGAGGATGAGCTCGCCGCCCCAGACGCCCCACGGCTCCTCGCGCTCCAGCGCGCGGGCCAGGCAGGCCTGCCGGATCGGGCAGCCGCCGCAGAGCGCCTTGGCGAACTCCACGTCGTCCGGAGACTCGGCGAACCACAGGTCGGGGTCGGTACGACAGGGGATTTCGGCTTCGATCAGGTCCATGACCGGGGCCGCCATCTGCGTCACCTCTTTGAATGGTTTGGTCTGGTTGTCCTCGTGAGCGGGGTGGAATCGTGGCCGACAAAACAAGAAGGCCGCGGATCCTGGTCGGATCCGCGGCCCGGAGAAGGAGACCGGTCATCTCGTGACTGGTTCTCTCCAGGCGTACAACGGACCCGGCGCCCCGCCGTCAGCGGTGCGGTCGATCTGCTCGTCGCGCATCGGTCGGTCCACCAGGGCGACCTGGTAGGCCTCGATGTCATGCCGCGCCATGCCGAAGGTGGCCGAGCGAAGCTCGGCGGCAGTCCTCGTCTGGACGGCGCCGACCTGCGCGAAGGCGGCCACGCCACGCCGCAGTTTCGTCTGCTTCGTCTGGGCGGCAGCGACGACGGCGGCACTCGGGCAGGCAGAGGCGAGCCATGGCGTGACGAACGTGATCATGCTCTCCACCTGACTCACCTCCACTCAGTAGTAGTACGACAGCCGGAACAGGATCGTCCGACCGGCTTGACCATGACCCTAAATCCCAACCGCCAGGCCGAGCAACCTATTTTCTACCTGCGATTTTCACGACTTCGTGACATCGTCGCCAACGCGTATCAGGCACTCCTGCACCACGGACACCGCCAGTTCTCCGGAGGCGGTGAACATCTGTCCACGGGCCAGCCCGCGAGCCCCTCCCGACCACGGCGACTCCTGGGCGTACAGCACCCACTCGTCGGCACGCAACGGGCGGTGGAACCACATCGCGTGATCGAGCGACGCACCGGAGATGTCGGCCGCCCCCCAGGCTCGCCCATGGGCGAGCAGCACGGTGTCCACCAGCGTGAAGTCGGAGGCATAGGCGGCGAGCACGACATGCAGCAGCGGGTCGTCGGGGAGGTCGGCCTCATACCGGAACCACACGTGGTTCTCGTCGGACACGACGGGAGCCCCGGCGTCATCGGCAGGCGCCTCCCACGGCAGCCGGTGCACATACCGCACGTCGACCGGGCGCGGCTTCGACAGCCATTCGCGCCACGCCGGGTCGTCCCCCACCACGTCGAGCATGCGCTGCTGGAAGGTCTCCAGGCTCTCCGGCTCGGGAACGGGCGGCATGGCGACTGTCTGGTGCTCCAGGCCATTCTCGGAGATGTGGAACGACGCCGACATCGAGAAGATCGCCTTGCCGTGCTGGATGGCCGTGATCCGCCGCGTGTTGAACGAGCGGCCGTCACGCACCCGGTCGACGTTGTAGACGATCGGGACGGCGGGGTCGCCGGGCCGGATGAAGTACGCGTGCAGTGAGTGGACCATGCGGTCCGCCGGGACCGTACGGCCCGCCGCGACGAGTGCCTGAGCCGCGACCTGGCCGCCGAAGACGCGCTGGATCCGTTCCTCCGGGCTGCGCCCCCTGAAGATGTCGAGCTCGATCTGCTCCAGGTCGAGCAGGTCCAGCAACTCCTTGAGAGCCGAGTTCACGGGGCCTCCAACCAACGGGGGAGATATTACTCATCAGTAACACTGGTGACACTACTATCGCCTGCGGAGCGGCACAGCTCCATTACGGCTTCGCCGTACCGCTCAAGCTTGACGCGCCCGATCCCGGCGATGGCCAGCAGGTCCGCCTCCGTGGTCGGCACCCGCTCGGCGATCGCCTGAAGCGTCACATCGGTGAACACGACGTAGGGCGGAACCTTGGCCTCCTTGGCCGCGGCGCTCCGCCACGACCTGAGGCTTTCGAGCAGGGCCTCGTCGTAGTCGGCCGGACAGCCCGCACAGCGGCCCAGCTTCTGCTCGGGTGCCGCCGCCAGCGTCTTGCCGCACACCCGACAGTGCAGCGGCACGGCCGGCCTCCTCCCTGCGGTCCGCTCCGAGCGGCGTCCGGCCTTGACCGCCGGGGCGGGAAGCTGATGAGACAGCCCCTCCAGGAAACGGGAGGGTCGCCGGGAGCGGCGGCCACCGGGTGAGCGGGCCAGCGCCCAGGACATGTGCAGGTGCTCGCGGGCCCGCGTGACGCCGACGTAGAGCAGCCGGCGTTCCTCCTCGATCTGCTCCGGCGTCTCCGCGTAGATGATCGGGAGCATGCCCTCGGTGAGGCCGACGAGGAAGACGGCGTCCCACTCCAGGCCCTTGGCGGCGTGCAGGGAGGCCAGCGTCACACCCTCGACGGGCGGCGCGTGCTGCTCCATCGCCCGCCGCTCCAACTCGGTCACGAAACCGGTCAGGTCCGCCCCGTCGGCCGCCATGTCCTCGGCCAGGTCGGCCAGCGCCTTGAGCGACTCCCACTTCTCCCGTGCCCTGCCGCCGCCGGGAGGCTCCGCGGTCAGGCCGATCCCGGACAGGATCGCGTGGACGGCGGGGGCCAGCGGCTCGGCTCCGCCCGCC
>NZ_BOOG01000070.1 GCF_016863115.1 Sphaerimonospora thailandensis | reverse complement strand
AATTCACGAGGCCGGTGCCAAGGGCGGGCCACTGCGGCGTAGCGGCTTCAACACCCGTACGCGGTGGGTCGATGTCGTGAAGGAAATGGGCATGCCGGGCCTGCACTTCCACGACCTCCGGCACGCTGGAAACATGCTGGCGGCTGAATCCGGCGCGGGCCTCAAGGATCTGATGGTCCGGATGGGACATGACAACGTCAGGGCCGCGATGATCTATCAGCACGCCGTACGCGGCGCGGATAAGGTGATCACCGACGCGATCAACAAGCAGCTCAAACGTCGTGAGGACGACGAGGGGGACGGTATGGCCAGCGTCCTGGGGCCAGTGAGCTGATCCCGGGATGGCGCTTCAAGCTATGCGATCACGAGTGGAGCCAGCGTTCGTCTTCGTACTCCGCGGGAACGTCGGATCCCCATGGATCAATCCCGCGCTGCTCCAACTCGTCGAACCAGCGATCACGCTGAGAGTCGGGCAGACGGCTGCCGCACCACGGGCAGAACGCGATGTTAATGATCGAGTTCCCACCGTCGTGGATGATCAAGCCGTACTCCTGGAACTTGGCACTGAACCAGACGAGGGCGTCCGGGCACTCGAACGGATCTTCATGATGTTCGCAGCGCCACGTCACCCGGCGGGTCATCGACTCACAGCAGTGCTCGCTCATGGAGTAAGGCTCTCGCGGACGGGGATAGGCGCGCTACTCGATCAAGCCCTGAGGCGGTCGGCCGACAGAAGACAAGGCTCCAGGTACTGCCTCGGGCGAGGGCTAATGGCCCGCTAATGGCCCGAGAAGATCGAACGGCCATAAAAACGATCAATGCCCGGGTTGGGATGTACTCCCTGACCTGGGCCTTCGTGCTGAGAGCGGGTGACGGGAATCGAACCCGCGCTATCAGCTTGGGAAGCTGATGTTCTGCCATTGAACTACACCCGCGTGGACCGACTGTGAAGTCGACCGCGTCCATACTCTAGCGGAAACTCGGCGTGCTGCTGCATACCCGGGGCCAGAACGTGGCGGGGTCGCCGGCATCCGGCCCGGAGCGCCCTGCCGTACGGCCCGCGCAGGGGACGGCGACCGGGAGGCCGGGCTGGGCGGTACACCCAGGGCGCGTGGGGGCCACTAGCCTTGCTCCCGTGCTGCTTTCCGACCGTGACATCCGCGCCGAGATCGAATCGGGCCGGGTCAAGATCGACCCGTACGACCCCGAGATGATCCAGCCGTCCAGCGTGGACGTGCGCCTGGATCGGTACTTCCGGGTCTTCGAGAACCACCGGTACCCGCACATCGACCCGGCGACGGAGCAGCCCGACCTGACCCGGCTGGTCGAGCCGGACGGCGATGAGCCGTTCATCCTCCATCCGGGTGAGTTCGTGCTCGCCAGCACCTACGAGGTGATCAGCCTCTCGGATGAGATCGCGTCGCGTCTCGAGGGCAAGTCGAGCCTCGGCAGGCTGGGCCTGCTGACGCATTCCACGGCCGGTTTCATCGATCCCGGCTTCGAGGGGCACGTCACACTCGAACTCTCCAACGTGGCCACGCTTCCGATCAAGCTGTGGCCGGGCATGAAGATCGGACAGCTCTGCATGTTCCGGCTCAGCTCGCCGGCCGAGTTCCCGTACGGCTCGGCCAGGTACGGCTCCCGCTACCAGGGGCAGCGTGGCCCGACGCCGAGCCGGTCGTTCCTCAACTTCCACCGGAAGCGGGTCTGATCCTCACCGCGCCCTCGGCGCGCACAGCCGGACAGGGTCGTACAGACTGGAAGTCTCCCCCGGGCCACGTGTTTCCTGGGAGCATTGGGGCAACGTCAAGGGGGAGAGGGATGCAGGTGGGTTAGCCCGGGTCGAACTTCGTCTTTCCAGGGCCAACCCGTACTCTTCTCTGCGGACCATCCCCGCACATCTGGAGAAACCACGTGCGACTGCGTCTCACGCCTCGTGAGGACAGCTTCTACGATTTGTTCGCCCAATCGGCCAACAACATCGTTACCGCGTCCCGCCTCCTCGTCGAGATCATCAGCGACGGTTCGGATCGGGACGCCCTGGCGGAGAAGATGCGCGCCTGCGAACACGCGGGCGACGAGCATACTCACGCGATCATGAAGCGGCTCAATGAGAGCTTCATCACCCCGTTCGATCGTGAGGACATCTACCGCCTCGCCTCGAACCTGGACGACGTGACGGACTTCATGGAGGCCGCCGCCGACCTCATCGTCCTCTACCAGATCGAACACCTCCCCAAGGAGGTCGTACTCCAGGTCGAGGTGCTGGAGCGTGCCGCGGAGCTGACCGCCGACGCGATGCCGCGGCTGCGCTCGATGCAGCACCTCAACGAATACTGGATCGAGATCAACCGGCTCGAGAACCAGGCCGACCAGGTGTATCGACGCCTGTTGGCCAAGCTCTTCAGCGGGGAGTTCGACACGCTCACCGTCATGAAGATGCGTGAGGTGATCGAGCAGCTCGAGTTCGCCGCCGACGCTTTCGAGCATGTGGCGAACACGATCGAGTCGATCGCGGTCAAGGAAAGCTAGGGCCGGGAAAGCCAAGTGGAGCTCGCCCTCGTCATCGGCGTGATCGTCATCGCGCTGGCCTTCGACTACACCAACGGTTTCCATGACGCCGCCAACGCGATCGCAACCTCGGTCTCCACGCGGGCGCTCACCCCGCGGATCGCACTGCTCCTCGCCGCCGTGATGAACTTCATCGGCGCGCACCTCGGCACCGCGGTCGCCCAGACCGTGGGCAAGGGAATCATCGACGCTCCGGTCGGCACGCAGGGTCTGTTGATCGTGGGTGGCGCGCTCATCGGGGCGATCGTCTGGAACCTCATCACCTGGTACTTCGGACTGCCGTCGTCGAGCAGCCACGCCCTGATCGGCGGCCTGGTCGGCGCCGCGCTCGCCGCCAACGCGATGGTCGGCTTCGCCAACGGGTCGGGCGTGCACTGGTCCGGCGTGGTGGAAAAGGTCGTCATCCCGATGGTCGTCTCGCCCGTCATCGGGTTCTGCCTGGGCGGCCTCGTCATGACCGCCATTCTGTGGATCTTCCGCAGGTCCAATCCGCATCGCACCAGCCGGGGGTTCCGCTACTTCCAGCCGGTGTCGGCGGCGGCGATCGCGCTCGGCCACGGCCTGCAGGACGCGCAGAAGACGATGGGCGTCATGTTCCTGGCACTCGTCGTCGGCGGCTACATCTCGCCTACGGCGGACATTCCCGAATGGGTCATCACGGCCGCGGCGCTGGCGATCTCCCTCGGCACGTACGCCGGAGGATGGCGCATCATGCGGACCATGGGCAGGCGGATCATCCACCTGGACCCGCCGCGCGGGTTCGCGGCCGAGGTGGCGGCGTCGTCGGTCCTCTACACGGCGGCCATCGGATTCGGCGCGCCGATCTCGACCACGCACACGATGACCACCGCGATCATGGGAGTAGGCGCGACCCGGCGTCTGTCGGCCGTGCGCTGGGGCATCGCGGGCAACATCGTCACGGCGTGGGTCCTCACCATCCCCGCCGCCGCGGTGGTCGCGGCCCTGGCCTACTTCCTCCTTCACCTGATCCTCGGCTAGCGGCGGCGCGGAACCAGGCCGCGCCCCCGCCGCCGAGGCACCCCCAAGGAGCCGCACACGCGTCACCGGCATCACCGGCTGTACATCACGTCCGTGTTCCACCTGGTGAAGCCGAGGGACTCGTAAAGCCGGATCGCCGGGACGTTCTCCTCATCCACGTAGAGCATCGCCTGGGCCAGGCCGAGCGAGCGCAGGTGCGCCAGCCCGGCGAGCGTCAGCGCGCGGCCCAGGCCCGTGCCCCGCTCGTCCGGCGACACCCCCACCACGTAGACCTCGCCGATCGGCTCGTCGCCGCCGTGGACCTTCGTCCAGTGGAACCCCACCAGCCTGTCGCGCCCCTGCCCGTCGTGCCCGTCGTCTCCCTCCGTCACGCCGGGCCGTACGGCCAGGAAGAAACCGGCGGGGTCGAACCACGGCTCCTGTTCGCGCCGCTTCAGGTCCTCCAGCGTCCACGCGCCCTGCTCCGGGTGGGTCGCGAAGGCCAGCGCGTTGAGCGCGAGCCAGGCCTCCTCGTCCCGTTCCGGCTCGAACGTGCGCAGCCGTACGCCTTCGGGGAGCTTCGCGGCGGGCAGCGGAGCCGGCAGCGAACGCCGCATCTGCCACAGCGACCTGGCCCGGGCGAGGCCCAGGCTCGCGGCCAGCCGGGAGGCGCCGGGGTGGTCGCCGTGCGCCCACAGGCGCAGCCGCCCGCCGCTCTCGGTCAGGGCCGCCTCCAGCAGCCGCCGGCCGACGCCGCGCCCGCGGAACGCGGGGTGCACCACCAACTCGCCGCTCGGGCCCTCGACCGGGTCGGCCGGGTCCAGATGCGCGAAACCCGCGAGTTGCCCGTCCTCACCGTCCTCACCGTCCATTCGGATCAGTACGGCTCTGGCCCCGGGGTCGCCGCCATATCGCAGGTGGAGCAGCACGTGCTCGTTGAGCGGGCGGACGCCGTCCGCCTCGGTGGCCGCCTCGACGAGGGCCAGCACGGCCGCCACCTGGTCGTCTCCGAGTCGTCCCTGAATCTCCACATGCGTGTTCATGTCCCGCACATTAGGTGACCCGATGCCGAGGCGGGGCATCGGGTCGTCGGCGACCGACGCCACCTGCCAGTCCGGCGGGGCGGGCCTGGCTCAAGGCCCGGCGGACCTGGCCCGTGCGTCGGCCTCCGGCTTCTTCGCCTCCGGCCGGGGGCCCCCTGTCCCCCCTGTCCCCGCTGTCTTCGCTGTCTCCGCCGGCGCCTGGGTGCGTGTCCGCGCCTCCGCGCGGGGCTCGGCCTGCGGTTCGCCGGGGACGAACCGGTAGCCCACGTTGCGCACCGTTCCGATCAGCGCCTCGTTCTCCGCGCCGAGCTTCGCCCGCAGCCGGCGGACGTGCACGTCGACGGTACGGGTGCCCCCGAAGTAGTCGTAGCCCCAGACCTCCTGCAGCAGCTGCGCGCGGCTGAACACCCGGCCCGGATGCTGGGCGAGATATTTCAGCAGCTCGAACTCCTTGAACGTGAGGTCGAGCACCCGGCCGCGAAGGCGCGCGGTGTAGGTGGCCTCGTCGATCGCCAGGTCACCGCTGCGGATCTCGTCCGGGACATCCTCGACGGCCTGCAGCGCCAGTCTCCCGACGGCCATCCGCAGGCGGGCCTCGACCTCCGCGGGGCCGGCCGTGTCGAGGAGGACGTCGTCGACGCCCCACTCGGCCGTCATCGCGGCCAGGCCTCCCTCGGTGACGATGACCATGAGCGGGCAGGTGACCCCGGTAGTACGCAACAGGCGGCACAGGCCCTTGGCGTGGGCGAGCTCGCGGCGGGCGTCGACCATCACGGCGTCCGCCGGCGGGACGTCTATCAGCGCGGTGGCCTCCGCCGGCGCCACCCGGACCGAGTGCAGGAGCAGCCCGAGCGCCGGGAGGACCTGCGCCGAGGGCTCCAGCGCGTTGGTCAGCAGGAGCAGGTTGCTCACGTTCGCCTCCCCGGCGCGGCGGCCGTAGCCTACAAAAACACGTATGGACCCGGGGGCCACGTCGCCCAGGTCCATTACTTCTAGGCTAGCTCACAGCGTTTATGCGTCCGGTGTGCGTCGGCCGTGTTAACGGCACGTGACACGTCCGGTCTTGGCAATGCGGCGTGGGCGTAGCGGAGGGAGTTGACGGCGATGGCCACGGGGACGGTCCGTTACTGGGCCGCGGCGAAGGAGGCCGCGGGCGTCGCGGAGGAGTCGTTCTCCGCTGAGACGCTGGGCGAGCTGATCACGCAGATCGCCCGGAATCCGCGGATCGAGCAGGTGTTGCGTCGTTCGTCGTTCCTCGTCGACGGCGCACCGGCGGGGCTCCGCGACCCGGCCACGATCGACCTTCCACAGGGTGCCGTGGTCGAAGTTTTACCCCCCTTCGCCGGGGGATGAGTGGCTAGGCTGATCGTCCGGCCACCGGTGCTCCATGGAGGAGTCGGATGCGAAAGTTGATCCTGTCGTTGATCGTGCTCGTCATCTTGCTCGCCATAGTCGACCGGGTGGCCGTCACAGGGGCGCAGCGGGAGATCGCCCGGCAGGTCGCGAGCGCGTACGACCTGGCGGAGTCGCCATCCGTCGAGATCAAGGGCTTCCCGTTCCTCGCCCAGGCGATCTCGGGGCGCTATGAGGAGATCGAGGTCGGCATCGGACCGATGACCCGGGAGGGCATCCGGCTGTCGAGCATCGACGCCACGCTGAACGGTGTGACCGCGCCGCTGGCCGACCTGATCCAGAACGCCTCGAAGACCCCGATCCGGGCCGAGCGCGTCACCGGCACAGTGGTGATCTCGCGGGAGACCCTGGCCGCCCGTGCGCCGCGCGGCATTCGCATCGAGGGGGACGGCGGCGACACCCTGAAGGTCTCCGGCGACCTGACCGCGCTGGGCCGGACGGTGCCGGTCACCGCCGACCTCAAGATGGAGGTCGTGCCGGGAGCGGTACGGCTGACGCCGACCAACGTGAAGATCGCGGGCGGCATCACGGTGCCGAACGTGGCCCGGCACCTCGGTTTCACCGTCCCGGTGAAGGACCTGCCGCTGAAACTCAAGATCACCAAGGTGAAGACGACGTCCCAGGGGCTCGCGATCCAGGGCGTAGCCGCCGATGTCCCGCTCCACTGAGCCGGGCGGCCCCGCCGAAGCGGGTGGGCCGTCAAGAGCCGGTGGCTCCGTTGAACCGGGCGGTCCCGCCGTACGTGATGGAGATGTGAGTCCAGCCGGAACCGCCGACGAGGAGCTCATACGCGCACTTTTCGAGGATCACGGAGGGCCGCTGTACGGCTACGTGCTGCGGTTGACCGGCGATCCGGGCAGGGCGGAGGACGTGGTGCAGGAGACGTTGCTACGGGCCTGGCGGCACCCCTCGGTGCTCGAGGGGCGCCCGGTCCGCGCGTGGCTGTTCACCGTCGCCCGCAACCTCGTCGTCGACCAGCATCGGGCCCGCAGGTCGCGGCCGCAGGAGACGGGGGACGAGGCGCTCGCCGTGCTGCCCGCCGACGACGAGCTCGACCGGGCCGTTGAATCGTGGGCGGTCGCGGACGCGCTGGCGTCGCTGCGGCCCGAGCATCGTGAGGTCGTCCTGGAGACGTACTACCGGGGGAGATCGGTGAAGGAGGCGGCCGAGATCCTCGGCATCCCGCCGGGGACGGTCAAGTCGCGGACCTATTACGCGCTCCGGGCGCTGAAACTCGCTCTGGAGGAACGGGGGTTGGCGCCATGACCTGCGACGACGTCCGGATCTCGCTCGGCGTCCACGTCTTGGGCGCGCTCGACGCCGAGGAGACCGCCGAGGTCGAGGCGCACCTGGACACCTGTCCCTCGTGCCGGTCCGAGCTCGCCGAGCTGTCCGGGCTGCCCGCCGTGCTCGGCCGGGTGTCCGAGCAGGACATCGAACAGGCCGCCGCACCGCCGCCGGTGGTGCTGGAGCGGCTGATCGCCGCCTCGGCCCGACGGGGCCGCCGATCGCGGACGATGCTGGCGCTGGCGGCCTCGGTGGTCGTGGCCGCGCTGGGTGGTACGGCATGGCTGTCGGCCGTACAGCCCCCCGCCCATGACGCGAGCGTGGCCTCGGGGGCCTCCACCGTCGCCGGCGGGGTGGCGCCGCGGGAGGCGAGCGACTCGGCCGCCCGCGCCGCCGAGGAGCCCATCGAGACCAAGGCCGGCGAGTCGCGGCCCGCGATCGCGCAACCTCAGGCGAAGGCCTCCCAACCGGACACGATGCGGGAGAAGACAGGGGTCCACCCCAGCCTCGGCGCCGCACCGTCCACCGCTGACGTCGCCACGCCCGGCCCTGAAGCCCAGACGTTCGGCACGACGGAGGCCGCGCCGCCCCCGCCGGTCTCGGAGGCGCGCGGACGCAGCGGCGACGTGACCCTCGCCGTACGGCTCACCGCCAAGGAAGGCGGGACCGACGTCCTCGCCAAGGTCTCGGGGGTGCCGGCCGGGACGGTGTGCACGCTGCGCGCCATCGGCCCGGACGGCGGCGCGTCGGCGGTCGGCACCTGGACGGCCGGGCCGGGGGAACTCGGGCCGGGCAAGAACGTCTTCGAGGGGTCGACATCGCTGCTCGCCGGCGACATCCGGCGCCTGGAACTGTCCACGTCGGACGGGCGCACGCTCGTGACGACCTCCGCCCCGGTCGCGAAGCCGTCGTGATTTCGTCGCCGGGGAGTAGGTCTCCGGGGAATGAAACGCGCGCGGCCGTGGGTTCCAGGACCTGATGGCAGGGATCGTCGTTCTCGTGGTCACGCTCGCGGTGGGCGTGCTCATCGGGCTGGTCATGAGGCATCGCGACGGGAGGATGCGAACCGTGGACAACGGCCTCACCGATGATCTCGCCGGTGGTCTGGGCGCGGAGCTCGGTGAGCGGGCCACTCTCGTGCAGTTCTCCACCGCCTTCTGCCAGCCCTGCCGGGCGACGCGCCGGATCCTCGGCGAGGTGGCCGCGATGGTGCCGGGGGTCCGTCACATCGAGATCGACGCCGAGTCGCGGATCGATCTCGCCAGGCGTTTCGAGGTGTTGCGCACCCCGACCGTGCTCGTGCTAGATGGTGCGGGAAATGTAGTGAAAAGGGCCTCCGGCCAGCCACGGAAGGCCGATGTGATCGCGGCGCTCGGTGTGGCGATGGTCGATCCGTCTCACGAGTCATCTCAACAAGCGGACAGCGAGTGACAGATTCCGAGACGACGGGTACTGTCATGGTCATGACTCCCACGACAGAGCTGCTGACGAAGCGGCGCGCGGTTGACTTCTGCCGCGTCGCGACCTCGCTCTGTCGCATGGCCTGAGGGTGATTCCCGCGGCTGCCTGCCGCTTTCCGCGAATCCTTCAGGAGCACCCCGAACGATGCAGATCGACCCGCGTGGTCCCCGTTTCGGTGCGGCCATAACAACCCTTGTTCTCGCGACAGTCCTGGTGACGCGCAGCTCCTGGCTGCTCGCGGCCCAGGCGCTGGTGTTCGCACTCGGCGCGTGCGGCGTCTCGCCGTACGGGCCGGTGTTCCGGGCGCTGGTGCGCCCGAGACTGGGGCCGCCGCGCGAACTGGAGGACGCCGCACCGCCGCGCTTCGCGCAGGCCGTCGGTCTGGCGTTCGCGGTCGCGGGCCTGATCGGATTCGTGGCCGGGCTCACCCCGCTGGCCTTGGGTGCGACAGCAGCGGCACTGCTGGCCGCCTTCCTCAACGCGGTCTTCGGCTTCTGCCTCGGCTGCGAAACGTACTTGTTCATCCGCCGTCTACAACCTGGGAGATTGCAATGAGCCGTTCCGCCGTGCTGGTGGACGCCGACTGGGTGGAGGCCAACCTCGACACGCCTGGTGTCGTGCTCGTCGAGGTCGACGAGGACACCAGCGCCTACGCGAAGGGGCACATCCGCGGCGCCGTACGGATCGACTGGAGGGACGACCTTCAGGACCCGGTCCGCCGTGACTTCGTCGACAGGGCGGGCTTCGAGGCCCTGCTGTCGGCCCGCGGCATCGCCAACGACGACACCGTGGTTCTCTACGGTGGCAACAACAACTGGTTCGCCGCCTACGCGTACTGGTACTTCAAGCTTTACGGCCACGAGAACGTGAAGCTGCTCGACGGCGGCCGCAAGAAGTGGGAGCTCGACTCCCGCGAGCTGGTCACCGACGTGCCCGAGCGGCCGGCCACGCAGTACCAGGCCAAGGAGCAGGACCTCTCGCTCCGCGCGTTCCGTGACGACGTGGTGAACGCGATCGGCAAGCTGAACCTGGTCGACGTCCGCTCGCCCGACGAGTTCACCGGCAAGCTGCTCGCCCCGGCCCACGTTCCGCAGGAGGCGGCGCAGCGGGGCGGCCACGTGCCGACCGCCCGCAACATCCCGTGGTCGAAGGCGGCCAAGGACGACGGCACGTTCCGCTCCAACGAGGAGCTCAAGGAGCTCTACGCGGGCGCCGGCGTAGACCTCGGCAAGGACACCATCGCGTACTGTCGCATCGGCGAGCGCTCGGCGCACACCTGGTTCGTGCTGCACGAGCTGCTCGAGCAGCCCAACGTGAAGAACTACGACGGATCATGGACCGAGTACGGCTCGCTCGTGGGCGTGCCGATCGAGCTGGGAGAGGCCCGCTGATGACCACTCAGGGTTGCGCCGCACCGGAGCAGACCATCGCGCTGCCGGCCGGGATCGACCTGTCCACCCAGGCCGTCATCCAGGGGGTCGTCTCCGGCCCCGGTACGGCCTACGCTCGCCTGCTCGACCACTCCGGCGAGTTCACCGGTGAGGTCGTCGTCTCCGACGAGGGCGTCTTCCGCTTCTTCGCCGCCCCCGGCCAGTGGACCGTCCGCATCATCGCGGGCGGTGGCGTCAGCAAGGACGTCGCGGTCGAGGCCAAGCTCGGCGAGGTCGCCCAGCTCGCGGTGTCCGTCTGACCGTCTCTTCACCCATCCGTGCGAAGGCCGGTGCGTTCCCCTCGAACGCACCGGCCTTCGTCTGCGGATAGAACGGTTAGGATAATCGGTCATTTACCCTACGTGACTAAACGTTTCGTATTACGTTTGCTACCTTGGAGGTGCACAGGTCCGCGCTCAAGCACGGCATCGCTCACGAGGACGTCATCCATGAGACAAGAGGGTTTCTTATCGCCTATCCGCTTGCTGACGAGGATGAAGAGGGGCCCCGGCGAGAGTTGCGACTTGGGCCGGACCGTGCCGGAAACTTGTTGGAAACGATCGTGCTTTGCTTTGATGGTGGCCGAGAACTGGCGATACATGCGATGCCTATGAGACGCAAGTACCGTGGTCTCTTGCGATGGGGAGCGAGGAGGGAGCATGTCTAGGATGAACGGGGACGTTCCGACCTCCGGTGGCGTGCCGATCACAGAGGAGCTCATAGCCGCACTGGCGGAAGAAGCCGAAGCCGGATACGACGTGGATGTTCTTCGCCGCCGGGGGGGTAGGCGGCCAATCGGTTCCGCGCCTGCCGATGTGGTTCCGGTGAGGCTCGACCCCGAGCTGCGCTCTGCATTGCTCACGCGGGCCAAGCACGATCAAACCAGTGCCAGCGAAGTCATCCGCTGTGCGCTGCGGGCATGGCTCCACGTAGCCTGATCGAGCATCAGTTTCGATCACCAGTCGGCGTTGTCCGCCGCTGCCAACTCCTCTGGCGTTGGTACGGGGTCGGCTTCGGGCGGTGGGGCGGTCCGATCCCTGTAGTACTCGGTGATGCCGAGCACCATGGCTTCGATTTCCGCAACGTTGTCCGCGTTCGCCACGAAAAGTCGCTCGACCCCTACGCTCCCTGCCCGGAAGCGATGAGCCGGATCCTCGGCACCGGAGCCACGAAACAGCTCCACGATCTCGTCGGCGGTCATCAGGGTTGTCGCTGTTCCGCGCAACCGAAGAGTCGCCCGCTGTCCCAGGCTGGGCTGGTGCTCCCTCTTAGCGATCAGTAGGGCGGCGTCGACCTCGATCACGTCCACCTCGTCACCGGGGCGTAACCCATACTTCTCGCGCAGTTTGACGGGAATCGTGACCCGCCCCTTGCTGCTCAGCCGCATTCCACCATGTGTACCAGGCAATACCCGAGCCTGGTACTTGTTACGGATGCGACATAAGGCGAATTTTGGCTGCGCCCTTAGCTCTGGTGGTGAGCTCTAGCCTCGCCCTAGTCACACGTAAATGGCGTTGGTGGATCCGTCAAGACTCAGCGCCACCTCATCTGAGTGAAGTATCTCACAGTTGAGTCAGATGTAAAGATCGTGTACTTTCTGAGCGTTTACGGTGAATCGTCGCCTTCTGAGTGCTGAGGTCCTGTCAAGGCCAGCGGTGACGACGATGCGATTGGCGGCTGCGTTCGGAAGGTGGCGGTGGCATGCGTCGTTGCGAGTTTGGGCTGGGTTCTAGGCGCTGGCTGGTCCGGGCGGCGGTGCTCGTCACGCTTGGGATCTTTCCTGGGTTGACCCAGCTTGAGTCGCTACCTGCTGCAGCAGACCCGCAGCCGGTCAACCTCGATCTTCCTATGCAGGCTTCTGGGTCGGCTACGGGGCTCCCTCATCTGGTCAGCTCGGATGCCACTCAGGCGCGTCTTCCAGGCCTGGTCAAGGCGGGCGGCAAGGAGAAACGCCCGAAGGGTGCCTTACCTATTGAGGATAGGTTCGACGATGGCCACGAGGTTATTTCGCCTGCTCCTGTGAGCCGTATTAAGGGTCGGCTTAAGAAGCCGACCCCGTTGCCTCTGGGCATAACATTTGACCCTGGGGGGAGGTGGAGTCGTGAGCGCTAATATCGTAAGAGCGGAGCTGGGCCGTCACAACTGGGGATCGCTGCGGGCGATGGGAGGTGAGGCTGACCGTGTACCGGAGAGCATCCTAACGCTCCTCTCAAGCGAAACTGAGGATGATGCCTGGGCTGCATACTGGGAACTTGAGAACTGTGTCGTGGTTCAAGGGCAGTTGTTCGAGGCTTCGCAATACGTGGTTCCTGTCTTGCTCGCGGCCCTAGTAGGGGAAATTTCTCAGGTAGCTCGGAAGGCTGTTCTCGAACTGCTTTTTCAGCTAGTTTCTGGCGAGTCTGACACGGAAGAGGTAGAGAGAGGAAATTCGGATCTCGGATCCATTTGTCGACAAAATGCCCGGGAAGGAATCTGGGTGATTTACCGAGAGTTGTGTTCGGGTCATTACGATCTCGCCAGAGATATTCTTGAGATGATTGATCGAGATAGAGATAGATTTGCTCATTTTGTGGATGCCTATCCGCGCGGCAGGCGAAATAAGCAGCGCGGGCGAATTGGTTAGAAAAAGTGAAGGGATCCCATGCCTCGCTCTTCTAGGTATGCGGCATGGGATCTCTTGTTTATATAAATTTCGGTATTGTTAAGTGGGGTGTGTCTGGCTCTGCGCGGCCGAGCAGAAGGTGTGATCACGCCGCTACTCGGCGCGTCCACATTGCGGTGACCGTGTGTGACCGTTCCCCCAGCTGGTGCGGATGCTGGAGGAGTGGCGATCTGATCGATGAAGGTGGTGCGCGCGATCGAGTCGGGCGCGGAGTGGGCTGCGCTGAAAAGATGATCACAAAAGTCATGGCGCCGACGGGGTGTGGGTGAGCCGATAGCATGCGGCAGGTGTCTGGAACGTCCGAGATCGCCGCTCCTCGCCGGGGCGTCGGCAGGCCGACCTGGCTGCTGTCGCCGTACGCGCTGCCGTTGCATGCCTTCCGGATCGCCGCGAAGTGCGCGCTGCCGCTGATCATCTGGTTCTCGCTGGGGCGTCTCGTACGGTGGGCGCTGCTCCTGCTGGCCGCGACGCTCTCGCACGGGTCGTGGTACCAGGCCCGGCTGGTCGTGGTGATGTTCCTGTTCACGCTCGTCGTGATGACGTCGCTCGCGACAACGGCCGGCATGCTGTACGTCATCCGGGGCGCCCTCATGGAGACGAGGGCGCGCCGGGAAGCGGGCGAGGGCCGGGAGAGTCTCTTCGGCGCACTCAACCGCACCGCCCTCGTTTTCGCCGGCATCTACCTCACCTGGGGTTTCGTCGACGAGGACATGCGGGACTTCGAGAACATCGATATGTTGCGGCAGCCTGACCGATGGCTGCTCGACAACGGGCGCGGCGTGGAGAGCACCATCGCGGAGGGGCTGACAGGTCTTGATGCGCGGGTCTCGCTCGTCGTGATGGTGATCGCCTTTGCCGTCAAGACGCTTTTCGGCCGCCGCCATGAGATCAACCAGGGCCGGTTCTCCGGCATTCTGGCGACCTTCGGCGAACTGTCGTTCGTCTTCTACGGGCTGAGCGCGACCGCCGCGGTGGTGGGTGCCCGTTCGGAATGGATCGGCAGCCGGGCGGCCATCGCGGATGCCCGTGATCTGATGACGCAGGGCAAAACGAGTGTCCCGGGCTGGGAGGCGATCTCCGGCTTCGTCGGAGAGATCTGGCCGCACGTCATCGACGCGCTCGCGATCCCGCTCGCCTGGTTGACGGTCGGCATCCTCGCCTATGGCGCGTACGTGGAGGACACCCGCACCACGATCAGGGGCACCCGCCTGGAACGAGCGGCGGTACATGTCGAACGAACGCATAGTTGGACGCGGCTCGCGCTCATCAAGCTGAGCGCCGGATGGACCGGCCGCTGGAGCCCGCTGCTCAACTCGCTGCGGCTGACCCTGCGCGGCGGGGCCCCGCTCTTCGGATTGTTCACGCTGTGTTATGCCGGGCTGCACATTGGTGGTGATTACCTCGACAGGGCCGGACACTATTTCCTGGCGAGCGAAGAGCCGTACTTCTGGTTCTTCACCGACGTGCCGATCGCCTTCGTCAGGGATCTGCTCGTGACGACGATGACCGTGTGTCTCGTCGCCGCCACTTTCGATCTGGCAGCCACACGTGATCGGCTCGCCCGCCGCTGAACAGCGGAGCCCAGTGGAACTCAGCGGCGGAATCGCAGCACGTGGTCATCCTTCTCTTCGCTGCTGAAAGCCGCCTTGGTGAAATCTTCCGCTGACTGACCGGGGACGCTTCGATAACTGCTGGGGCGAACGAGGAGTTCGACCTCATCGGCGATGGACACCGGCACAGTGCCGAGCAGTTCGATCCGGTACGGCGTGCCGATCTTGTTGTCGATGGTGTCGGGCGGCGTTTCGTTATCGGTCTCTTCCATGAACCAGATCCGGCCAGAGTCGTCCGTCAGTCGCACCTTTGGAGAGCCGTGGCGGATCGCGCCCTCGCTATCAAGGGCGGTCCTGGTGACAACGGCCTTCATCCACTGCCGGTCCGAGGTGTCCGGTTTTCCGGTCGGGTCAGAGATCTTCTCAAGTGTGGCCTGCCAGGAAACGTGCTGCCAGCCGGCTGCCTTGCCCGGGTCCACGATCTGGATGACGTCGCTCGGCCGGCCATATTTGTAGACGTTGTAACCAAACAATCCGGGCAGGCCCACGGCGAGCGCTACGGACAGTGCCGCGCCCGACCACAGCAGCGCCGTACGCCGAGGCTTCCGCTCGGGCACGTCGCCGGGGGAGGGTAACTGGGCGGGCGGGGGCTCGGCGGCCGGGCCTGGCACCTCCGGTGGTTCCGCTGGCGGAGTGTCGACGGCCGCTGGTCCGACAGGTGGCGGCGCACCATGCGATGGGGAGGCCGCGAGCGGGGTGGCTCGGAGGGCGGGGAACGGCTGGGTGGAGTCCGCTTCCCGCTCCGGCGGCCAGACCCGGACATCCTGCGGCTGCCGCAGCCGGCCGGGAATCGGGATCGCGGCCGGCGCCTGAGGCAGCGGGCCGCTGTAGGTGATGTCGGACGGGTCGTCCGGGATCTCCGTGGGCTGGCTCGGCGGGGGTGCGAACCAGTCACGCTCGCGCGGCGTCTCGTTCGTCGGGGGTTCGTTGGTGGAGGGCTCGGTCATCGCTTCTTGCTCACGAGTGAGTGGTAGTCCTCTGCCTGCGAGATCAGCCGCCTGCCCGCCTCGTCGGACAGGCCGAGATCGATCTCCGCTTCCGGTGCGAAGTTATCCATGACGATGGCGGATCCCGCTGGAATGAATACGAGCCGGGCTCCGGGCACCGCGTCCTTGGGCACCTCGAAGACCAGGACTCCGCTGATCCAGAAGCCCGGCTGGATCCATCTGTTGAAGAAGGTGAGGCTCTGGGCGACCTTGTCGGTGGGCCGGTATCGCCGGCCGTCCTCGGTCAGCAGCACCGGCGGGTTGAGCGCAGCCACCTGCATCGGCTCGCGGGCAGCGGTCGCGGAGACGTCGACCACGAGGAACAGGTTGCTGGTCCCCACCTTGGTCACGTTGTCGCTGTAGTCCTGGGTGTCGACGGCATGCGCGGCGGTCACCGAGGCCACCTTGACGTTGTAGCGCCCGGTCGCGACCACCTCGCCGATCCGCCCCTTGTACGTGAGGGACGAGGTGCGCTGCTCGAACGACAGGGCGAAGGTCTGCGCGTAGACCGCCGCTGCCGCGAGTGCGATCCCTATAACAGCCGCGGTGATCCGTCGGCCGAGGCTCTTGCGCACCGGACGTTTCTCGGCCGCCTGGGGAGCGGCGATGGGCGCCTGTGATTGTGCCACCACCATCACGTCTGCTCCTGCCGTACCGGGAGGGAGACCTGGGCGGCTATCGCAGGGATGATGAATTCCCCCTCACTGGCCGCGTCGGTAGGCAACTCCCCTTTCGGGACGATCTGCCAATAGTACGTCTGGTGTCGGTCGCTTATCCGCTCGTAGACGAACTTCCCGACATCAACGGTGATCGACGAAGGAGGCTGCTGGGCGGGCTCCAACTCGTACTTCACGACGACCGTCGTCGTTATCCCCGGGTGGAGCAACTGACTCTTGATCCCGTAGCTGACCACCGAGGCCAGCGGATCGTACTTGGACTTGATCGCGGGAGTTACCCGAAGGATGGATCCCGCGAAGCCGGGAGTCCTGGAGACCATGTCGCCGGACTTGGGGAGGACGCCGACAAATGCCGTCTCTTTGCCGAGGTTGGTGACCTTGACGAGGATTTCGAGGTAGCGCCTGGTCACGCCGAAGCTGCCCTGCTCGGTCGTGTCGACGGCCTCGAGGAACTCCGTACGGAACTGGCCCTGGTCGATGACCTGTCCCGGGGTGACATGCGGAGGCTTCTCCGGCGGGGCCTCCTTCAGCCCGCCCAACGCGGCGGTGACGCCGATCCCGGCGGCGGCCAGCGCTGCGGCGACCGGGACCAGGACCGGGCGTCGGCGACGGGTGCCATGACTGGGTGACGTCATGGCAAGCGATGGTAGTACGACCACACTCGCCTCATCCGCCCCATCCGCTCCCTTGATCCCGACTCCGCGGGACCGTGCTCTTGATCCCGCCTCCGGCGGGAATATAAGGGCGCGAATGGCGAGAAGCCCACCCTGACAGGGCTTCCAACTCCTACGCTGGTGATCGAGGCGGACATGGAGGACTGGGCTCGTGGGCGACCCGCACCCTGAGCATGCCCAGCCCCAGGCAGATCGGATCTACCTGGGCTGGCAGTACGCTCTGTTGTACCCGGATCCCGGACCACCACCGAAGCGTCCGGCCCGGGATGACGTCGTCGCCGACGAGGACGCGGCCGGGCAGGACGACGAGTGGCTCCGCCGGGCACGGCTCCAGGAGGACCTGCTCAACCACCCGGTACGGATCTTCCGTACGTTCATGACCGTCGTGGCGGCGGTGATCCTCACCCTCGGCGTATTGGGCCTGCTGGCCTGGCCGCTCGTACTGCTCGGCCTGGTGGCGGCCGGCGGCGTCGCCGGGATCTGCGCGTACGCCATCCGGCAGGGCAACCGGACCGTCGACGCGCGGGTGAGCCAGCGCCGGGAGTCGGCCCGGCGCGAGCAGGAGCGGCGCCGCCGCGAGATCGTCACCGCCCAGGAGGATCACGCCGCGAAATACCGTGACTGGGCGGAGCGGAAGAACCGGTTCGACCGCCAGCTCACCTGGTACGCGGTGGCCGTGCCCGACGAGATCGACCGGGTCGACGTGGCGGGCGGCACGCTGCCGGGATGGTCGGCGCTGATCACGCTGATCGGCGCGACCCGCCTCTACAGCGGGGGCCACCTGACCGTCCTCGACCTGTCCGAGGGTGCGATCGCCAAGGACCTGATCGAGCTGGCCAGGCGGGGCGGCGACGACCCGCTCGTCTGGGTGCTCCCGGTGGACCTGCCCCGCCTCGACCTGGGCGCGACGCTCAAGCCCGAGGCGTTCGCCGACGTGCTGGCGCACGTGGTCAGCGTCAGCGAGGAGACGAGCCGGGACATCGGCTTCGACAACGCGATCCTGGAACGGGTCCTGGAGGTCCTCGGCGAGAACGCGACGATCAGCCAGGTCACCGCTGCTCTGCGGGCCCTGGCCCAGGTGGGCGACCCGCGCGACGACATGCGGTTCGGCCTGCTCACCGCGGGCCAGCTCGAACGCATCGGCATGCTGTTCGGCCGGGGCGTGGCCGACCGGGTGGTCATCGAACGGGCCTGGGCGCTGGAGTCCCAGTTACGCAAGCTGGAGGCGCTCGGCACCGAGGCCGTACGGCTGCCGCCCGCCCGGCTGCGCGTGGTCAGCATGGACCGGCAGGCCGGCGTCTTCGGCAACCGCGTCCTGGGGACGTACGTCGCCACCGCGCTCACGCACATCCTGCGCCAGTCGCCGGCGAGTGAACGGCCCTGGTATCACACGATCATCGTCGCCGGGGCGGACAAGCTGCGCGGCGACGTGCTCGACCGGTTGATGGACGCCTGCGAGACCTCGCGTACCGGGCTCGTCCTCACCTACCGCAGCCTCACCCCGACGGTCCGGGAGCGCCTGGGCCGCGGCCACGCCGCTGTCGCGTTCATGCGCCTGGGCAACGCGGAGGACGCCCGGGTGGCGAGCGAGCACGTCGGCACCGAGCACCGCCTGCAGTTGGCGCAGCTCACCGAGACGTTCAGCTCGGCGGTGCACGGCGCCGGCGGCTTCTACACCTCCACGGTGGGCGCGGGCCACACCAGCCAGGAGGAGAAGGGCGAAGGCGACCTCAGGGAGGACATCACGGAGTCGACCGAATGGGGCCGTCACACCAACACGGTCGCCGAGGGGGTGCTGCAGCGGTCGCGCGAGTTCCTGGTCGAGCCGCACCAGCTCCAGCAGCTCCCCACGACGTCCGTGATCGTCACGCATGCGACGGCCGAGGGACGGCAGGTGCGGCTGGCCGACGCCAACCCGGCGATCCTCACCCTCCCCAAGACCACGCTGCACGAGTTCGGCGAGGTACGGCGGGCCGCGCTGGCCGCCGAGGAATCGAAACCGCACAGGTATGGAGGGCGGAGCCACGGAACGCGACCTCAGGGAGCGGGGGAGCCGAAGCCATCCGAGCGGGAAGCCAGCGACAACCAGGACGATAGAGACAACCGGGACGAGGGAACCGCACCGCCGGGCGCTCCGCCCGCCGACGCAGCCCGTTCTGACGCAGCCCGTTCTGACGCCGTACGATCCGGGGCCGCCCCGGCCGACTCCCTGCCCACCGAACCCCTGCCCACCGAACCGCTGCCGGCCGACGCTCCGCCGCCCAATCTCGGCCCTCCGCCGCCGCGGCTGGACTGGCGCAGGCGGCAATAGACACGGTTTGGAACGGGTAAGGGCATCGTCAACACGGCCATGCGCACGTGATGGTTGAACGAGTCTCTTCCCTGTTCGTCGTCGACTGAGGGTTCTCATGCATCCGTTTCCCCTGAGCGGGCCGTGGTACCGAATCCAGGCGATAACAGCCCCCTCGCGCAGTTCATCCGCTGAGTGGGACTTCGTCACGGTTCTCCCGGCTGTCCTTTCCGCCGCCCAGCGCAACCGGCCGTTCGTCATCGGCTGGCTCTCCCGGGGCTCGGGCGCCCCGCTCGAGCTGATCACGAACGCCGGACCGCTCACCCCGCCCCGCCCGCCCAGGCGCGCGACGGCGCCCGGCGAGTCCCACGTCGTCAGCCCTCAGCCGCTGCTGTTCCCCGGTGGCGCCCGTGGGGTGGAGATCGGCGACGAGTGGCTGGACGACCTGGCAGACCTGGTGTGGACGCCGTGCCCCGGCCGCCAGGCACCCCCGTTGTACGGCAGGCGTGAGCCCGAGCACGATGAGCACAAGCGGCCGACGCTGTTCGAGTCCACGCTGGTCACGCTCATGTCCCGGCCGTTCGGCTGGGTGGTGGTGGCCGAGCCGACCGATCTGCTCGACGCGGAGGTCACCCACCTGCGCACCCAGCTCAACGTGCTGCGACAGTACGGCGACGCCTCCGAGCGGTCGCGGTTCGACGCCGAGCGGGCCGAGCGCAGGATGCAGGAGCTCGACGCCTTCCGCGAGGCCGGGCTGTGGAACGTGCGGGTGCTCGCCGGCGCCGCCGGACCCGACGAGCTGCGCCAGATCGCACCGGTGCTCGTCGGTTCCGTGGAGATGAGCCACCACCCCTACCGGCTGCGCAGCGCCATGTCGCTGCCGGCCCTCACCGGCGACGGCGGGTGCGATTCGGTGTACGGCTTCGCCGAGGCGCTCACGGTCAACCTGCAGGACTCCGCCGACGGCGCGGGCGCGCCGTTCGCGGCCACGGCGGGCGCGCTCGCCGCGCTCGCCGGACTGCCGCGGCGGGAGGTGCCGGGAGTGCGCGTGCTCGACGCCGGCTTCTTCGACGTGACGAGCGAGGCCGAGGCGGAGGGCTCGGGCGAGCTGATCGATCTCGGCGCGATCGTCGACGGACAGGACCGGGCGGTCGGCACGTTCCGGGTGCCGCTGGCCACGCTCAACCGTCACGCGTTCGTCACCGGGGCGACCGGTTCCGGCAAGTCCCAGACCGTCAGGCACCTGCTGGAACAGCTCACCGAGGCGGGGATCCCATGGTTGGCGATCGAGCCGGCCAAGTCGGAGTACGCCGCGATGGCCGGCCGCGTCGAGCAGCTGGCCCCGGTGACCGTGATCAACCCGTCGGCGCCCGGCAACGTGCCGATCAGCGTGAACCCGCTGGCTCCCGAGCCGGGCTATCCGGTCCAGGCGCACATCGACATGGTCCGCGCGCTCTTCATGGCCGCCTTCGACGCCGAGGAGCCGTTCCCGCAGATCATGTCGCTCGCGCTGCAGCGGGTGTACGAGGCCAACGGGTGGGACGTGGTGACCGGGGGCGGCATCCCCGGCGCGGCCGTACAGCCCGCGGTGCCGACCCTCGAGCAGCTCCAGCAGCACGCGCTCGAGGTGATCCAGGAGATCGGCTACGGCAACGAGGTCCAGGCCGACGTCGAGGGGTTCATCAGCCTGCGCCTGCGCAGCCTGCGGGTGGGCAGCGCGGGCAGGTTCTTCGAGGGCGGCCATCCCGCCGACATCGGCGGGCTGCTCCAGCGCAACGTCGTGCTCGCGATCGAGGACGTGGCCAACGACGAGGACAAGGCGTTCCTGATGGGCACGCTGATCATCCGGATCGTCGAGCACCTGCGGATGCGGGCCAGGCAGGAGCCGCGGCACGAGCAGCGGGAGCGAGGGCTCCGCCACGTCATCGTGATCGAGGAGGCGCACCGCCTGCTGCGCGACCGCGGCGCCCAGCGCGCCTCCACCCACGCGGTCGAGCTGCTCGCCGGGATGCTCGCCGAGATCAGGGCGTACGGCGAGGGCATCGTCGTGGCCGAGCAGATCCCGACCAAGCTCGTGTCCGACGTCGTGAAGAACACGGCGCTCAAGGTCGTGCACCGGCTCCCGGCCGAGGACGACCGGCAGCTCGTGGGGGCGGCGATGAACCTGAGCGAGGACCAGTCCCGCCAGGTCGTCTCGCTCCAGCCCGGGCACGCCGCGGTCTTCGCCGACGGCATGGACCGGCCGCTGCGGGTCCGGGTGCCGCTGGGGGAGGACCGGGAGCGCCCGACGCACAGCCCGGTGCCGCCGATCCGGGGGCGCCGCTCGGCCGCCTGCGGCGGCGAGTGCCGTACGGGCAGGGCGTGCACGCTGGTCGAGCTGCGGGAGGCCGACCTGCTCGCGGCCGCGCCCGAATGGGCCTGGCTGCGGATCTGGACCGACACGGTGATCCTGGCGTTCGTGACGAACCGGTCGCTGCCCGGTGTGCCGCGCGTGCTCTCCGACGGCTGGGCGGAGCTGCCGGTCAAGCGCCGGGAGTGCCTGCTGGCCACGCTGGTCGAGCAGGCGGTCGCCGGCCGGGCCTGGTCGCTGCGTACGTGCTTCGACCCCGCGCGGCTCACCGAGAGGGCCGCCGAGGTCGCGGCCGGGCTGCTCGGGCAGCGGGAGCGGACGCCGCCGATGCGCGCCGGCGAACGGCCCGGGCCGGGCTGGGTGATCCCACAGGTCCGCTGGCTGCACGAGGTGGACCGGCTGTTCCCCTTCGGCCGCCCGGCGCCCGACCTGCGCAGTCCCGCCCCGGCCATGGAATACCCCCTGTTCGGGACGGGGGAGCCCGTCGCCGGCGAGCCTGTCGAGTCGGCCGAGACCTCGACGGCCTCCGCCGGAGGGCGAGGCGGCGCAGTGGCGGTCGGCGTCCGTACGGAGTTGCTCGGCCATCGGGCCAAGGCGCTGCGCCATCACCCGCTGTCGATGGAGGTCGACCGCAACCGGGCGCTGGCCTGGCGGGTGATCCTCGGCGACGACGAGCACGAGGGCGTCCAGCGGGACGTGATGACCGTCGCGCTCGCGGTCGAGCCACGCGACCGGTTCAAGTACGTCGCCCAGACGATGGCGGCCGGCTGGCTGGAGACCGTGCTGTCGTGGCCGCGCCGCTTCGTGCTCCCCTTCGACGGAGAGACCCCCGCCGAGCTCTCCTTCACCGGCCCGGACGGCCCCGGACCACACTGACCGCACCGTCCGGTCCCGCGACCCTGTACCGGAACCTGGTCAAGGAACGCGCGTCCAGGCTAGGCCCGATCTACGGTCGGCCCCACGTCCATTTACCGTCTCCGGGCCAACCGGCTAGATCTTGTGGGTGAGTCTCAGGTCGGCGAGTTGGAACAACTCGGAGGCGTGCTTGGTGAGCAGGTGCGCGATCGGTTCGGGCTTCAACGCGATTTGAGTCAGCTGCTCCGGATGGAGTGGCACTTCCTCCGTGATGTACTGGCCGCTGGAAGGGTCGGCGAACTCCGGCCCGGTCCGCCGGTCGGGATCCCATGACCCGATCCGGCCGAGGAAGAAGTATTGCCGATCCTCGTCGGTTTCCAGGATATGGATCAGGGCGTCGATGGTGGGCTGTCCGGCGAGTTCTTCGTCGATCTCCCGGAGTAGCGCCGCTTCCAAGGTGGCGTCGTCTGGCTCGACTCCCCCGCCGGGAAGTACCCAGTATGGATCAACCCCGGGGCGGACGCGTTTGATCGTCAACAGATTTCCGGCCGGGGTGATGAGGACTCCGCGTACGCGTTCTTTCATGGGGACAATGGTCCTTCCGGTCAGTGAAGGAGCCAGCCGCCGTCGACGTGCAGGGACTGGCCGGTGATGAACGATGCCTCGGGTCCTGCGAGGAACGCTACCGCGCTGGCGACGTCGTCCGGCTGTCCTCTGCGTTTCAGGCATTGGCGTGCCACCTGTGCATCCGGTGGTGTCCGGTCGCTCGCGGGAAGCGTGGTTTCCCGTTCCACCTCGATAGGACCGGGCACGACGGTGTTGACGGTGATCGCGTAGGGGCCGAGCTCGCGGGCGAGGGACCGGGTGAACCCGACCAGTCCGGCTTTCGCCGCCGCGTAGGCGACCAGTCCCGGCCGGCCGGCCCGGGCGGTGATCGACCCTATGTTGATGACCCGTCCACGGCAGCGGGCGACCATGCCGGGAGTGAACGCTTTGGCGCACCGGTAGTGCACGGTCAGGTTGAGGTGCAGCGCTTGCCCCCAGGTGTCCTCGTCGAGGTCGGTCCAGCGGGTGCGGGGGTAGTCGCCCGCGTTGTTGACCAGGATGTCGACGGGGCCGAGCCGCTCGTGCACGGTCTCCGCCAGAGCACGCACCTCGCCGGGGCGGGTGAGGTCGGCCTTGACGGTGACGGCCGCGCGGCCCGCGTCCCGCACCTGGGTGGACACGTCCAGTGCTTCATACTCCTGATGCCCGGGGTGGTTGATCGCGACGTTGGCGCCGGCACGGCCGAGCGCCACGGCGATGGCGGCGCCGATTCCCGTAGCCGAGCCGGTGACGACGGCGACCTGACCGTCCAGCGGGCGGGTGACCGGGCTGCTCATCGCTGCTCCTGTCGGGAGGATTCGGCGGTCGCGGCGAAGTCGTCCAGTCGGGTGCCCGGGTCGAGCACCTGGACGAGTTTCAGCAGGCAGACGGCTGCGTCCGCGCGGGTCATATGGATGATCGGAATGACGCCCAGGATGCGCGTCGCGAGCCATGGTCGCATGGCGGCCAGCGGATCGCGGTGCGGGCCGCAGATCAGCTCACCGATGTCGCCGTGCAGGCGCCGCAGTAGCGCGGTGATCACAGCGCGCCGACCGGCGTCCGCTCTGATCTGCGCGGCGATGTCCACTCTCCCGTCCTGGAGGTGCAGGTACGTCACGGCCGGTGGCAGCGGCAGACCAGGGGCGTGGACGGTGCGGGCATAGGTCAGCGGCTTGTACAGGGGCACCAGCCAGCCGCCCATCGCCAGCAGGTACCACAGCAGGGTCGCCACCTCGCCGGCCAGCGCGTTACGCCCCGCGTGTTCATAGTCGAGCCAGCGCATCGGGGCGGCGATGTTCGGCTCGGTGGGGTCACCTTGGGTGACCGCGGTCGGGCATCGCCTGCCCGGTGCCAGTTCAATGCGGAGCTGCGCCAGCAGGGCGGGCATGTCCACAGGGGTGACGGCGGCACCGGTGTCGACCACGACGGGGGGCATCCGCCCGTACCAGGAGTCGAGGCGGCCGCCGGGGGCGAGCCTGGCGGCGTACAGGCCCGGCTGGCACTGTCCGATCGGGGCAGTGCGGCCGGTTCTGGCGGCGGCCTGTGCCCAGCTGTCGCATACCGCGTCGACGAGCGCCGCCGCGGCGGGCGCCTGTGCGGGATCGCGGTCGGCGTCGGCGATGAGGTCTGCCAGCAGGCGGGTGCATCGCCCGGCGGCGAAGACGTCCTCGTAGATCAGCGTGTGCTGGCCACCGGGTGCGGCATGCTGGCCCAGCAGTGTCGCGACCGGCAGGTGCCCGCGGATGGACCGCCACCCTTCAAGTTCGCGGTGCACCCGCTCCAACGGCATCGTTTTGCGGAATGTGCCGTCGGCGTGGCGGGCAAAACCACCGGCGGGATCGGCGATCGGGGATGCGGCAGTCATCTCGAGGGTCACGGGGCGGCCTCCACGCTGGCCAGCCACCACCGCAGCACCTGCTCGGCGAGCCGAACGGTGACTACCGGGTCGGCAGGCGCGTCCGCTGGGGTCGGCAGCCCGGCGAACTCGGTGAATGCCTCAAGCGCGTCGGCATCGCTGTAGTGCATCTGCCCCTCGCACCGCAGCACGATCTTCGCCAGCACTCCGGCCGTCTTGTACGCGGTGCGGATGTCGACAGGGTCGGCCAGCAGAATCCGCCGCAGGCCGAACGCCGCGGTCGCGCCTTCGTGCCGATTGCGAGCGGCGACCATTCGGGTGTCGGGGTGGGGAAGGCGGAACCCCGGCGCTGCCCACAGCACTGGTGCCTTCCCCGCCGCAATTGACGTGATCGCGTAGAGCAGGCGAGACGTCAGGGCGCCGGCACGGATCTCCCCTGGTGTGATCACGGTGAGGCCGAGTTTGACGCCATCCAGCTGGTCACGCGTCTGTCGTAAGGCAACTCTGATGTGGAGTGTGGCAGTCGCGTCGGCGACGAAGAGCACGTCCAGGTCACTCCACCCGATGCGGTATTCACCGCGACCACCGGACCCCGTCACCGCGATCATCTGCACGCGCGGAGCGGAACTGGTGAGCGTCGTCAGCACGCTGTCGAGGAAACCGGCGAGATGGGCGGGCAACCCCAGGTCGGGTACGGTGACCCGCCGGGGGCTGCGGTCGGGCCACAGCCGCCGCCGCACTATCAGGTCCAGCGCGTGGAATAGCTCAGTACGGGAGCGGTCGTTGCCGATGACCACATCGGCGATGCTGAGGACACGGTCGGCCCCGCGATCCCGCTTGATCGTGTCCCGTTCGGCGACGTCATCGGGACCTTGGGTGCCGCGCCGGCACCGTACTTCCGCCGATGTGTCGAGGTAGGCCACCGTCAGCGCCGGGCCGAGGAGCTTGCCGAGCTCCTGTGTCAGGTCGGCTCTGTGCAGGCTCTCGATGCTGAGGTGGGGCTGGTAGTGGTGCGCTGCGGCGTACTGGTCGAGTTCCAGCACCAGCAGCTCGGCCAGTTCGACCGGCGGCAGGACGTACACGTCGGCGATGCGGTGGCGCGCGGCGGCGCAGTCCAGCAGGTAGCCGATTTTCAGCCGGGCGAACCCGTGCTCGTGCTGCAGGTATTCTCCCGCTGTGGACTTGCCGCTCTCCGACATGCCCCCCAGAGCGACGGTCCACCGGCTGGTGACGACAGGCGGCGCGACCGGCACCGACATCTGCTCCAACCGCACGCACAGGTCACCGTGCACAGCCGTGATCGACCGGTCACCGACGACGATCGGGGTGTCGTGCGGCCGGTGGTGGAGGTGCTCGTTGAGGGCGACCTGGTAGCGGCGGTACATGCCGGTGACGGCGTGTTCCCGGGACAGGGCCACCTCTGCGCCCCGCAACGGGTCCTCGGCATGCAGGAGCAGCACCTCCTGTTCGGCGCGCTGCGCCTTGACGATGTCGGACGCGTACGGCGCCAGCAGGCGGGCCGCCCGATCAGCGGCGACGGGGAGCGGGACCTCGTCGCGGGCGGCCACGGTGGCCGCGATGGACGCGCCGAGCATGCTCATGCCCCGATCCAGCAGCAGGATCCGGCCTGGTGGGCTGGACTGGGCCGTGGCTGCGCGTGCCAGGTAGGAGCATGCGAGCACGTCCACGACTTCACCGATCGGGGCCGAGTGGAACCACCATGCGGCCAGGCCCTGACGTTTCGCTTCCGCCCACCGGGCGTCGTAGTCGTCCAGCGGGCCGAGATCGCGGGCGCCGTATCGGCGGGCGAGGAGCCTGACCTGGGTGGTCTTCCCGACGTTGTCGGGCCCGCTCACGGCCACGGCGGGCAAGGGGGCGTCGGGCATTATGCCTCCCGGCGGGGTGGAGTGTCTGGGCGCGAAAGGCCGTCCAGTCGCGGGTCAGGGTGCTCAGCCGCCGCTCGCGCCATCTCCCGGGGGAGGCCTCGTGGTGGATGCGCAGTTCCCGCGTGAACACCAGCGCCTGGTTGACCGTGAACGCCGCACGCGTCTGCGGGTCGGCGGCGGCGATGCGCGTGTCGATCAGGTGGCGTGCTGGCGAGACCGCGCCGAGCAGCACCCACAGCAGCGCCAGGTCGAACCCTGGCAAGTACAGCCCGGCGAACTCCCAGTCGAGCAGCGCCACTTGGCCAGGCTCGCCGGAGTCGGCCAGCAGACGGACGTTGCTGGGCAGCAGGTCGCCATGGGCGAAACACCGCCGAGAGCCGGCCTGGGCGAGCAGTACGGCCAGGGCACGGTGATCGTCGTCGTCGAGCAACCCCGCGCGGTAGTCGCGCTCCACCCGCTCGCGGTAATCCCACCCACTCAGCGGCATGGGCGGTTCCCACCGGGCCAGGGAAGCGACCGCGTCCAGCACCGCGGTGATGTCGTCCGCCGGGACCGGCCCGGCCGGATACCGGTCGTCGGCCAGCCTCCTGCCGGTCAGCCGTTCGAGGACCAGCACCCCGGCGGGGGCGTCCGCGTCGACCAGGCGTGGCACGCGGACCGGCGGCGCATGCCGGGTGAACGCCCGGTACATGCCGACCTCCCGGTCGAACTTGTCCCGCCAGAACGGGCCCCGGTCGACCAGCACCTTCGCGACGACCTGCTGCGGGCCGACGCTGCCGCTCATCACGATCGTCTTACTGGTGTGTCGTAGCAGGTCGGTCGGGACGAAATCCGGGCGCACACGCTGCACCGCCTGTACGGCGTGATGCCTGTTCTGCGTCGGCGAACTGGGCGCGGCCGCTACCAGCACGGGTCGGGCATTCACTAGGTACCTCCCATCACACACAGTTCTGTTGGATGAATCGACGTGTTGCCCTCCTGAGGGCCGATGAGGATGAGACACAAGCGCTCGGGCGGGGGCTCGGGGGATGGTTCGGGGGGCGCCGGGGTTTGATCCGTCGGAGGGTTCGGCCCCGCCGTCATCTCTAGGGGCAGGTACTGTGGCGCGAATCGCCTGGCCGATCCGGTGGAAGTAGACCATCAGGTAGTCCATCAGTGACCTCCGCGCCTTGGCGGAATGGCCGACATAGTCAGACGATCCGTACGGCATAGATGCCGACGGCACCGCTGACCTGTCGGTAGCGGGCGGCGATCTGCTCGGCCGCCTGCACGGTCTGGCCGGCCGGGATGGTGGCGGTGACCGGATACCCGTTGGGACGGCGGGCACCGGTTGACCAGCTGATCTCGCCGAGACGGATCCACACGCACAGGTCCCCCAGCCGTACTACGGCGACGCCGTGAAGCGCGGCGATCGTGCTGGTGATGCCGTGGTCCGCGGCCAGGTGCGAGGCGAGCTGCCGCGCCACCGCCTCGGCGTGCGTCGTCGGTGGGGTCTGTGCGGAGGCGAGCACATTCAATGGGTCTCCTGAGCAAGCGTTTCTTGAGGAAAGACACCGCCACGTCGTGGTGACCGTGAGCGGACCAGCGTGATGGGCACTTGCTCAGCTGCGGGAACAGCATCACCTCTGAACGGGTGCCGGAGACCCAACGATCCTTCTGTGCAGGTAACGGCGGTAGTGAGGACTGCCCGCCCGGACCAGGAGGACTGAACGCCACGCCAGGAAGATCATCCTCCGGTAGGTGGGGGATAAGGAGGAGCGTCCGCACTGTCGTAGGGGCCAGTACAGAGGCGACACTTGCCTCGGCGGCGTACGGTGGCGGTACGGCCATGGCTGTGGAATCGGCGACAGCGGGAGAACGGCAGTGGGCCCACGACAACCTGATGCACATGTTCGGCAGTGCGCTCAGCGAATCCGGTTCGAGGTCGTCGGCACCCTGTCGCCGGACCCGCTCGACCCCCTCACCCTGCGGCGGATCGCCGAACAGATCCGCACCTGCTGCAGACACCGGCCGCTCAAGGCATGGCGACTGGCCGCCGGATGGACGGTCGACGAAGCGGTCCGCCGTGTCCACGCCCTGTGTGATGATCTGGGCCTGGCCCGCTGCGGCCTGGTCGAACGCTCTTGGCGCGAATGGGAGGCGACCGCGACCCCGGATCGCTTCTATCAGGACCTGCTGTGCCGCCTGTTCGCCACCGGTCCCGTCCAACTCGGGTTCGGCGCCGACTACTCACCACCTCTCCTGCCCGTGCCGCTGCCGGCAGCACGGGCATCAGTACATGTCGGGGATGGAAAGACAGATGATCACCACTCGCCTCCGCACAGCCTCCAGGACCTGGTGATGTCAGCCGCACACGAGTCGGCCGACTTCATCAGCCGCGCCGAACAGGCCGACGTCGGCCCGCACACCCTGGAACAGTTCCACGCAGACATCGCCCGCATCGTCATTACCTACCCCAATCGGCCTGTCGCCCCGACGTTCGTGGAAGTGCTGCACTTACGTGACCGCGCTTTCCAACTCCTCGAAGGCAGGCAGCGCCCAGACCAGGCCCGCGATCTGTATCTGATCACGGGGGTACTGTGCGGCATCTTGGCCAACGCATCATTCGATCTGGGAAACCTGGCCGCCGCCGAGACCCAGGCCCGCACCGCGCGACTGTGTGCGGAGCTGGCCGGAAACAACTGGCTACTCACCTGGGTCGGCGGCACCCAGAGCCTGATCGCCTACTGGGACAACCGGCCCACCGACGCCGTGACTTTGGCCCGCTCGGTCTGGGACCACACCCCCGAAACCGGCACCGTCCAAGTACGGCTGGCCGCGCTGGAGGCCCGTGCCCACGCCCGAATGCGCGACGCCGCAGCCGCCGATGAGGCACTACGCCGCGCCGATCGAGCCCGCGAACAGATCCGCGGAGACGACGAGTTCGGTGGCATGCTCGTCTTCCCGGACGCCAAGCAGTCCTTCTACGGAGCAACCTGCCAACTGTGGCTGGGCGACTCCGACGAACGCCGCTACCGGGACGCCGAACGCCTTGCCGCCGCCGCGGTGATCTGGTACGAGGCATCCCTGCCGGAGCAACGCCGTATCGGCGAACAGTGCCTGGCGATGCTGGAGCTGGCCGCCGCCCGGTTGGCCCACGGCGAACTCGACGGCACCGTAGAAGTCGCTCAGGCTGTGCTGAGCATGGGCGCACGGCGACGTACCGACAGCGTGGCCCGGCGGCTCCGACAGCTCGGCAACCAACTGGCCCGCCCAGTGCATCAGAACGCATCGCTCGCAATTGCCATGCGCGAGGAGATCGAAACGTTCTGCCGTGCTCCCGCTGCCCCTCCACTGGAGGCACGGCAGTGACCGTGCTCGTGCTGCATCCAGGCCAGATGGGTGCCGCGCTTGCAGTCCAGGCCCGCCGTTCGGGCTGGCGGCTGCTGTGGTGTCCGGCCGGTCGAAGCGCCGCCAGCGCCTGCCGGGCTGATGCCGCAGGCCTGGAGCCAGCCGATGACCTTCACCAGGCCCTCGCAACGGCGCGGATGGTTCTCGCGGTGTGTCCCCCGGCAGGAGCCGAAGACCTTGCCGCCCAGGTAGCCGCGGCGGGCTACCGCGGCATCTACGTGGAGGCCAATGCGATCAGCCCGCAGCGTCTGGAGCGCATCGCCGCACGGCTGGCGGGCTCGCGCGTGGTCGATGCCAGCATCATCGGCCCGCCGCCCAGCCCGTCTGCTGAGGCCCGGCTGTATCTGGCCGGGCCACCAGCGGACGTGGCCGAGGTGTCGCGCCTGTTCGCCGGCACTGCCGTGCAGACGGTTGATCTCGGCGAGCGGCTCGGCGACGCTTCCTCGCTGAAGATGGCCTTCGCCGCCTTCCAGAAGATCGCCCGTACACTCGCTGGCGTCTCCTATGCCCTGGCTGAGGAGTACGGCCTGCGTGAGCAGCTGCGTGCTGAGGCCGCCCGGATGGGCGGCTCCGCGCTCGCCGATCCCGACTATCTGCCGAGCGTGGCAGCTCGAGGGTGGCGGTGGGCGCCGGAGATGCAGGAAGTGGCCGAGACACTGCATGCGGCAGGTCTTCCCAGTGAACTGGCGGTCGCGGCGCAGACCGTGCTGGGCCGATGGGCCGGGGATAAGGACCTCTTCGACCTCTCCCTTGAGGACACCCTGGCCCACCTGCGACAGCCCGAAAAGGAAAACCAATGATTAATAGCTGCCAGGACGCCATCCCCGGACTGGAGCGCCTGTGGCCTCCACGCCGCTGCACCCCGCCCGCCCGATCGCACCCGGTGCCGAAGCATTGATCGACTTCCTGGCCTCCGCACCGTCCAGGCAGACCCTGTCCGGGCAAACCCTGGCGGTCGCCGCAC
>NZ_BOOG01000069.1 GCF_016863115.1 Sphaerimonospora thailandensis | reverse complement strand
GGCAACGGCGATGCCCCCGTAGAGGTGGCGATCGCTTACAGCGAGTCGGGTACCCCCAAGGCCGACGACCTGCGCCGCCTGTGGAAGCTGCGGCACAACAACCGGCCCTCCCCGGTTCTGCTCGTTGTCTTGTACGGCACCGCCGGAGCCACGAAGGCGGCGGCATGCGGGATCCTCGACGACCCGATCGTCGATCTGGACGTGGACCGGCTCGGCCGGGTCTGCGTCTCCGCTCTGGCCGAGCCGAACAGGCACGAGGCCCAGCGCACGCTCATACACCTGCTCACCGCGCTGCGCGACGAGCCCACTCCCGGCCTGCTCAACAAGGGCTTGTTCGCGACCCACGAGCTCCGCAATGGCGTCCCGCGCCGACGCGACTGGGCCGAGGCGGGTGCGGCGGCTAAGCCGTTGCTGGGACTGCGCGGTCTCGCGCTGATCCAGGCGCTCGGGTACGGCACAGCCCAGCGCGGCTCGGCGGCAATGCTTCTGACGCATCAGGGCACCTCTCGGTCAATCGCGGTGCTGCTGGAGGATGGGGAGGCCTTCGACCGGCCGTCGCCTCGATTCGGCGCGGTCTCCCCGGTCTCGCATGCAATCTCGGTGGCCGCACGAGAGAGCCTGCCCTGGGTGATCGTGCTGCGCGGCAGCCAGATCCGCTTGCACCCGGTCAATCCCACGATCGGAGTCGGGCGCAAGAGCCAGGGCGAGACATTCACTGAACTGGACTTGGCGCTGCTGTCGGAGGACGACGCCGCCTACCTCCACCTGCTGTTCTCGCCCAAGGCCCTCGCCCCCGAGGGCATCGTCACCGAGATCCTGATCTCCTCGACGAACTTCGCCGCCGAGCTCGGCGGCCGACTTCGTGAACGGGGCTACCGCGACGTGGTCCCCGGCCTAGCCGTGGCGGTGGCCAGGGAGATGAGAGCGACCAGCGAGGCCGACCTGCAGGAGGCCTACCACCGCACCCTGATGATCCTGTTCCGGCTCCTGTTCGTGGCCTACGCAGAGGACCGCGCACTGCTGCCGTACGGGCGCAACCCCCGCTACGACCGGCATGCGATCAAGACGCTGGCCAAGGAGTTCGCCGCCGATCCGGGCCAGGTGTTCGACGAGTTCGCTACGTCCCTGTGGGACGACATGCAGGCGGTATGGAAGGCGGTCGACGGCGGCCACACCGGGTGGGGCATTCCGGCCTACAACGGCGGCCTGTTCTCCCACAATCCGCAGACCAGCCCTTCGGGAGCCGCCCTGGCAGGCATGCGGCTCACCGACGCGGAGTTCGGGCCCGCGCTGCGCGCCCTGCTGGTCGACACCGGCCCCGACGGCACCCAGGGCCCTGTGGACTTCCGGTCGCTGACCGTCCGCGAGTTCGGCACCCTGTATGAGGGCCTACTGGAATCGTCGCTGTCGATCGCGCCCGCTCCGCTGACCGTGGACAAGGAGGGGGCGTTCGTCCCGGCCAAGGATGGCGACCCGATCGAGGTCCCAGCCGGGGCCATCTACTTCCACAACCGGTCCGGCAAGCGCAAGTCGACCGGGTCGTACTTCACCAAGTCATTCGCGGTCGAGCACCTGCTCGACACCGCGCTGGAGCCAGCACTCGACGAGCACCTGGACCGAGTCCGCGCTCTGCTGCAGGCCGGGGACGACGCCGCGGCGGCCGATCTGTTCTTCGACTTCCGCGTCGCCGACCTGGCGATGGGTTCGGCTCACTTCCTGGTCGCGGCGATCGACCGGATCGAGGCCAAGTTCACCGCATTCCTCGACGAGAGCCCCATCGCGGTCATCAGCGATGAACTCGGCCGGCTGTCGCAGGCCGCTCAGGAGGCCCTGGGCGCGCATGCTGCCGAAGTAGAGATCGAGACGTCCTCGCTGTTGCGCCGCCAAATTGCACGTCGCTGCATCTACGGTCTGGACCTCAACCTCATGGCGGTCGAGTTGGCTCGCCTGGCCATCTGGATCCACACCTTCGTGCCGGGCCTGCCGATGTCGTCTCTCGACCACGGGCTGATCGTCGGCAACAGCCTCACCGGGATCGGCACGATCGACGAGGTCGTGGGAGTCCTCGACCCGGACACGGCCGGCACTGGCAACCCGAGTCTGTTCGAGGAGTCCATCCGCGCCACGCTCGAGACCGCGCGGGAAAAGCTTGCACGGGTGGCGCGCACCTCGGAGGCCACCAAGCAGGAGGTGCAGGAGGCGGCCCGCGCTTATGCCGAGGCCATGGAGGACGCAGCGGAAGCGCGTGCCCTGTTCGATGCCGCTGTGGCGATCCGCCTGGGCGTGGTGCCGCCGATGTTCACCCCTGAACAGGCTATTGCCGCAGGTCATACCAAACGCGTGCGTGACCGGCTGGCTGAGCTGGGGGTGGCGCACTTCCCGCTGCGCTTTCCCGAGGTGTTCATGCGGGAGCGTCCCGGCTTCGATGTGCTTCTTGGCAACCCGCCGTGGGAGAAGGTGAAGGTCGAAGAGCACCAGTGGTGGGCTCTACGGTTCCCCGGGCTGCGGTCGAAGTCGATGCCGCAGAAGGAAAAGGATGCCGCCATCGCCAAGCACAAGGCTGAGCGGCTCGACCTCCTAGCAGAGTACGAGGCCGAAATCGATTCCGTGCAAGCACTCAAGGACGTGCTGGCGAAAGGGCCGTTCCCAGGCCTGCGGTCGGCCACAGATACCGAACTGTCACTGGCCTTCACGTGGCGGTTCTGGAATCTCCTCCGCGAGGGCGGGCGTGTCAGCGTCGTGTTACCCCGAACCATCCTCAACGGCAGCGCAGGCACAAAGCTTCGCCAGATCATCTTGATGGAAGGCGCATTCGCCAACGTTACCATGCTGGTGAATAATCGGAAATGGGTCTTCGAGGAGGTCCACGCGCAGTACACAATCGGCCTGACGACGCTGATCAAAGGAGTTGAACATGCGGGTCGCCTAGAACTGCGAGGCCCTTTCTGTTCTCAGGCAGAGTTCCACGAAAGTGCCGGTGTGAGCGGACAAACCATCGACGTTGACGAGTTTGTTTCCTGGTCCGAGAATGCCGCGTTCCCTCTCCTGCCCGGTAAACGCAGTCTCGACATCTTCCTCGCGCTACGCGCCCACCCTCGGCTCGACACTCCGGGCGAGTCGCACTTCGTCCCCACGCGCGAACTGCACGGCACTCAAGACAAGGGCTTGTTCGACTTCGACCTAGCCAAGTCGACAGGTGATATGCCCGTACTCACTGGCGGTTCCTTCAATTTATGGGACCCATACTTCGGTGCACCGTACGCCTATGCGGAATCTTCCAAACTCATCCCTTGGCTACAAGCACGCCGACGACGCCAGATCAAGCTCTCACGCAGCGCGTTCTTCGATATGCCAGCCGGGTGGGCACAGGAGAAGGAGACGCTACCTTGCCTGCATCCCCGGATTTCCTTCCGTGAGGTTTCGAATAGAACAAACTCGCGGACAGTTGTGTGCGCCTTGGTTCCCGGAAGAAGCATACTAATTCACAAGGCACCCTACCTCTTCCGGCGTAATGGAACCGCCCAGGATGAGGCGTATCTGTTAGGAGTGCTATCGAGCATAGTGCTTGACTGGTACGCACGGCGCTACGTTGAACTTAGCGTCGCTTATGGGCTCTTGAGCTCCTTCCCCGTTCCCCGGCCCTCAAGCGAGCATCCGCTACGGGAGCGAGTGATCAAAATCTCCGGGCGGCTGGCGGCGGTTGACGAGCGGTACTCGGAGTGGGCGGCCGAGGTCGGTGTGCCGGTCGGCTCGGTGCACACCGCCGAGGAGAAAGCCGACCTGATCGCAGAGTTGGACGCGGTCGTTGCCCTGCTGTACGGGTTGGACCGGGACCAGGTGACGCACATCTTCGAGACCTTCCATCGGGGTTGGGACTACACCGAGCGACTGGCCGTAGTTCTGCGCCACTACGACGCGTGGAAGGACAAGGCGGCGTGACGCTCTCCAACCCGGACTTCCGGCCGACGTTCGCCACCAACCATCCTGAACGTGGGCTGTCGGTCGCCGATGAGATCAACATGCTACTGGAGGGGATGCGGACAAAGCTGGCCGAGCCGCCGTCGGTTGCGATCGCCTCGGCGTACTTCAACCCCGGTGGGTTCGTCCTGCTGGCCGATGAGCTGGAACAGACCGGGCCGGTACGGCTGCTGCTGGGCGCCGACCCAGACCAGGACCGCCCCAGGATCCGCCCGCTGGACACCGGGCTGGGCCGACGCGGCGAGCGCGAGCAGGTCAAGCGAGCGCTGGAGGGCCACCTGCGCCACCTGGAACAAGACCGCGATCTGCTGGGGTTCACCTTCGAGGCCGACACTGCCGCCCGCCGCCTGGTCACCTGGCTGCGCTCAGGCCACGTCGAGGTGCGGCGCTATGAGGCCGGGTTCCTGCACGGCAAGGCGTTCATCGTGGACGGCGGCATCCCCGGTGTGATCGCCGGGTCCAGCAACTTCACCTATGCGGGGCTGGCCCGGAATAAGGAGCTCAACCTCGGTCAGTACCAACCGGAGACCGTGCGTGCCGTACGGGACTGGTTCGAGGAGATGTGGCAGACCGCCAAGCCGTTCGACCTGGCCGCGCTGTATGAGTCGCGGTGGCAGCCGCACCTGCCGTGGGAGGTCTTCCTGCGGATGCTGTACGAGCTGTACGGCGCGGAGATCGAACAGGAGCAGGCGGCCCGCGGCCGGTCCCGGCTGAACCTGACCGCGTTCCAGTCCGACGGCGTGTGGCGGGCCCAGCGGATCATCGACCGGCTCAACGGCGTGATCGTCGCCGACGAGGTCGGCCTGGGCAAGACCTTCATCGCGGGCGAGATCCTGCATGAGGCCGTGATCACCAACCGGCAGAAGGCGCTCATCATCGCACCCGCGACGCTGCGCGACTCCACCTGGGACCCATTCCTGCGCGAGAAGAACCTGCGCGCCGACGTGGTCTCCTATGAGGAACTGATCACCGGACTGCCCAACGCCGGGCAATCGCACTCGGCGCTGCAGGACCCCGACGAGTACGCCCTGGTCGTGGTGGACGAGGCGCACGCGCTGCGCAACGCCTCCACCAAACGCGCCGACGCGCTGCGCACGCTGCTGACCGGCAGCACCCCCAAACGGCTGGTGCTGCTGACCGCGACCCCGGTCAACAACAGCCTGTACGACCTGTACAACCTGATCTCCTACTTCGTCACCAACGACGCGGCGTTCGCCAGTTCGGGGGTGGCATCACTGAAGAAGTACTTCGACCGGGCGATGGCGGTGAACCCCGACGACCTGTCGCCGGAGCACCTGTTCGACGTGCTGGACAAGGTCGCGGTACGCCGTACCCGCCGGTTCGTCCGCAACCACTACGTCGGCGACCGCGTCACCATCAACGGCGTGGAACGGGAGATCACCTTCCCCACGCCCCGCGTGCGGCGGGTGGACTACAACCTGGACGAAGCCCTGCCCGGGATGTTCGACCGGCTGGCCACTGCGCTCGGCGCCCACGTCGACCACCTCGACGACTCTGCGGATGCGGTCATCCTCGACGCCCCCGGCGAGGTTCTCACCCTCGCCCGCTACGTGCCCTCCCGGTTCCGCCGCAGCGGCCGCGAGGAGCAGTACGAGCAGCAGAACGCCGGCCTGCTGCGCTCGGCGCTGCTCAAGCGGTTCGAATCCTCTGCCTACGCCTTCCAACGGACGCTGGAGAAGATGATCACCGGTCATCAGGCGTTCCTCTCCGCCTTGGACCAGGGGGTCGTGCTCACCGGGGACGCGCTGCGCGAGTGGTCATCCTCTGACAGCGACGACATCGACGACTTCCTCGCCTCCCTTGATCTGGAGGACAGCGACTCGGTCAAGAACGCCGCCGACTTCAATGTGCCCGCGCTACGTGGCGCGGTCGAGGCGGACCTGACCCTGCTGGAGTCTTTCCATAAGGAAGTTCAAGACCACCAGGCCGGACCAGACCCCAAGGTCGACGCCCTTGTCGAAGAACTCGCCCAGATAGCCGCCGAGGCGACAGCCGAGGGCATCACCGAGCAGCAGGCCCGCGACAAGCGCAAGGTGCTTGTCTTCTCCTACTACTCCGACACAGTTGATCACGTACACGGCCGTCTGCTGACGGCGATCGAATCCGACCCCCGGCTCGCCAGCTACCGCGGCCGCGTGGTTACCGCCGCCGGCCCCGACCGGTCCGGGCGCTCGCAGGTCATCGCCGGATTCGCCCCCCGTACCGCAGGCGGCGGAACCGAGGCGGACCTGTACGACTTGATCATCGCCACCGACGTGCTGGCCGAGGGCGTCAACCTGCAGCAGGCCCGCCACATCGTCAACTACGACCTGCCGTGGAACCCGATGCGGCTGGTCCAGCGACACGGCCGCATCGACCGGATCGGCTCCGACCACCGCGAGGTGTTCCTGCGCTGCTTCTTCCCTGACCAGCAACTCGAACGCTTTCTGGGACTGGAGGAGCGCCTGCAGCGCAAACTCAAGCAGGCCTCCGCCGCCACCGGTGTGGGCGAGGTCCTCCCCGGATTCAGCGGCCGTGATGTGAACCTGACTGAAGCTCGCGAGGAGATCGAACGGCTCCGCCGCGAGGAGGCCACTCTCTTCGAAACCGGCGGTGCTTCGGCCCTGTCCGGCGAGGAATACCGGCGGCGTCTGCAGAAAGAGTTCTCCAACAACCCGCAGCTCCGCGATGCCGTACTGCGCCTGCCCTGGGGTAGCGGAACGGGGTTCACCCGGGCGGGCCGCGCCCAGCCCGGCCTGGTGTTCTGCGCTCGCATCGGCGACCACCCCCGGCCCTGGTTCCGCTACGTCCCGCTCACAGAAGAACTGGCAGTCACACACGACGAGGAGGGACGTGCCGTCGTCATCGACGACACGCTGGCCTGCCTGGCGGCTGCCGATCCCGGTGACCCGGCGACCCCGGCGGAGCTGAGCGACGTGATGTACAAGGCGGCGTTCGCCGCTTGGGCGCATGCCAAGCAGCACATCTACGAGACGTGGACCTACAACACCGACCCAGCCCATCTGCAGCCGTCCATCCCCAAGGTGATGCGCGACGCCGCCGAGTTGGTACGCCAGCACGGCGCCCACCTGGGGGAACGGCAAGATGAACTCGTCGACCGCCTCCAGGCGCCCTACAGCCCCCGGATCCTGCGCGCCGTACGCCAAGGCCTGACCGAGTCCGGTACGCCCAGACAACGAGTGGACCACGTCGCAGACCTCGCCGACCGACTCGGCCTAGTCCGCCAGCCCGCCCCCGTTCCCCTGCCACCGATCACCGAAGACGACGTCCGCCTGGTCTGCTGGATCGCCGTCGCCTAAGGCCGCAGAAACACGTTGCCCAGAAGAAACGGACATATGACATTTAGCCCTGGGTTGTCACATCGTTGGGAATAAGCTTGCCTGAAACGAGACACTGGAGGTTGGGGATTACATGGGCCTGAGCAACGAGAAGATCATCGACCAGGTCAAGGAGCTTCTATCGGGTCGGATCGTAATCCCCTCGATCCAGCGAGACTACGTGTGGTCCCGAAGCGACGTGCGCGACCTTCTGGACTCCCTGTATCGGGGATACCCCGTCGGTGCACTGCTGTTGTGGAAGACCTCCCAGGAACCGCCGTTCAGAAAGGCCGGCGTGGTTCAGACCGAGAACTCGAAACACACCCCGCTCTATTTATTGGACGGTCAACAGCGGCTGACCTCTCTGGCATGGGTCTACCGGCCTTCCTCGAAGGCCGACGGCAAAACCATTGACGTGCGTTTCGACCTTGAGCACGAGGAGTTCATCAATCCCAACGCGGTACAGAAGAAGAACCCGCTCCTCATTCCCGTGACCAAGGTTCTCCAAGATGATGTCGAAATGTTCTTGATACTGGAAGAAGCCGGCATCGCTCCAACCCATCCGTTCTTCCAGGAGTACTACAACAGGCTGATCCGACTCAAGGGCGTCCGGGAGAACATCATTCATGTGATCACCCATGAGTCAAATGACTATGAGGAAGTCGCCGACATCTTCGCCAGAGTTAACAAGGGCGGTCGCAGGCTCTCCAAGGGCGATCTGGTCTACAGCGCGATCGCCGCACGGTGGTCAGAGGGGCTGGATACCCTAGAAGCGTTCCACCAGAAGCTGCAAGGCATCCAGTTTCCTCTCGACCGGGAGGCGGTTCTCAGGCTAATGAGCCTCCTGGCGGGCACCGGAGCGAAACACATTCAGTTGCTTCGCAGAGAAATGGACGGGGACGCACTCAAGGCAGCCTGGGCGAACACCGAGACAGCACTCATGTGGGCTGTTGACTTCTTGCGCGGCGAATGCGGCATCCCCCGCTCAAGGATTCTCACGTCGCCGAACGTGGTTGTCGCGCCCGCTTATCTGCTGTTTCGCAGACAAAACGAGCTCGCTCCTGGCGAACCGGAGATGCTGCGCAGATGGGTCTACACGTCGATGGCCTTCAGTCACTACTCCCTACAGGTCGAGACCAAACTCGACGCGGAGGCCCGACTTATCGACACTCGGGGCGGTGCGGAGCTGTTCGACGAACTCATCCGTAGGGCATCTGGTCCTCGCTCGGTCGGCACTCCGATACACCCCAAGGATCTGGAGCAGAAGTATGCAAGCAACGCGTTCTTCAATCTGCTCTATATCGCTGCCCTCCGCACAGGAGTCAAAGACTGGAAGACGAACATAAAGATCATCGACCAGCCTCTGAATTCATCTTCGGCTATCGAATACCATCACGTTTTCCCCCAGACAAAGGTGCAGGGAACCTACCCCAAGGAACTCTGGAACAGCATCGCGAACCTAGCCTTCATCTCCGCTGAGACCAATAAGATAATCAGCGCCAAGTCTCCGGAGATCTATATGCCCGCCGTTCCCGAGGAGCGCCTCGAAGAGCAGTGGATTCCCTTGGATCCCGAACTACGTAAGCTCGAAAACTTTCCTCAGTTCCTGGAAGAACGCCGTCACCTCCTCATCAGAGTTCTCAACGAAATGCTCGGACTGCCGCAATATCGGCAGGGGATGGAGTGGCAAGACGACGGCGAACTCTTCGACGAGGCGAACGACACTTACCCGGGCCCTAGTCCGAATGGCCCCACCCTGTTCTGACACAACGTCCCGGGCGGTGGGCGGAAACCACAGCTACGTTCATGGCAGCAATAGGCGAATCCGGTGGTGTGTTGGGGCTGACCTGTCAAGCATGCCGCGGGATAGGACAGACAGTCGTTGTACTGCCTGCCGAATTGCGCTCATATGAATCAAGGCCGACCACCACACCCGCCGTACCAAGCGAACTCGCCAACCCCAGCGCCACACCGCCGCACAGACACAGCCCTACGATCGCCCCGTCTGGGCTGGCCTCCGTGTTGGTCGGGGGCGATCGACGCCACAGGGTTCGTTCCTCACCCTGTGGCACCGAGCAACTAGGCAGGGGCACAGGGGGGCATATTGAAGCCTGATCCTGCTGCACCCTTTCTCGGCATGCGACGCGTCTCGTACCCGGGCGTGTTGCCGAACCGGAGATCGCACCGCGACCGCAGACAGCGCCCCTGCGAGCGGCATCCGGACGAGCCCTGGATACAGTCCCAATTGGAACGCTTACGCGGTGGTCGGCGGCTTGGAGATGACTCCGGATAGGTAAGCGGACCCCTCCAGGATCTGGGGGGTGAGCTTGATCCCGGTGAGGTGCTCGATCAGGACAAGCCCTGGCCCCCGGTAGAGCTCCCACTTGTGCTCCCCGCAGTCGCGATCGAGCTGCTCCATAGTCTCCACGAGTTCGTCGGGAACCTCGGAGAAGCCCTCCTGAGCCCAGAAAGCGAACCGGATCTCCCCGTCTTCCACCCAGCGGAACTCCTCCAGGCCCTTGATGTCGAGGCGGTAGAGGGAGACCAGGCGGGTGCCGGCCGACAACGGCACGATGAACTCGTCGTCGGCGCCGAGCCAACTGTTGTACTGCGCGACGAACGCCCAGTCGCCGACGGTCGTGACCGCGACGAACTCGGTCTTGTAGTCGTAGTAGCCGCCAGCGTTGATTGACTCATCGAACGTCATCCAGGAGAAGTCTTCTGCTCGGCCACCCATCCGGGCTACGAGCTGCTCAGGTGTGAGCCCGCGCACGAGGATGAAGCTGAAAGCCTCCGCGAAGCCGGAGTTGGTGAACCAGGCGTAGTCGCCAGGGGGAGTGATCATGCAGCGATCATGACAGAGCCTACCGACACAACCCGCCGAGGAAGCGAGAACAGGGGCGGACACCAAGATCCGGATCATGCGCGGAATGATCTTCGCTTACCCGCAGCGGGCAAGGCTCATCCCCTGAGGTCAGAGCCAGGAAATCCCCACAACTACCGCTCCACTTCTAATCCGACGGTCGGGGGTTCGAATCCCTCAGGGCGCGCTCATACCGATGTCGGCAGCGGGCCGCCGTTCCAGGTCACGGCATCGCTGAAGGCAGCGATGAGGTCCGCCTCGCCGCCTGACGCGTCGGCGTAGGCACGGTGGATGTTGAGCACCAGGCGCTCGGCATCCGCCCAGTCAGCGAACTCCCCCAGGTCGGTGTCCCGCGCGACGGCCAGCGGCGTGAGCCCGTTCTCACGCCCCTTTCGAGCGGTTTCGAGCACGAAGCGGTAGTAACGCTCGTGGGCGGCGAGGATCTCCGGCAGCTCGCTCGCGCCCGCGAGCGGCCCGTGTCCCGGCACGATGTACTCGGGTTCGAAGCCCGCCAGCCAGTCCAGCGAACGCAACGCCCCTTCCAGCGACCCCATCAGCACCATCGGCGTGAGCCCATTGAAAAGCAGATCGCCGGCGAACAGCACGCGCTCGTCGGGAAGCCACGCCACGACGTCCCCGGCGGTGTGCGCAGCATGGCCGGGGTGCCGAAGCTCGACCCGGCGCCTGCCCAGATAGAGCGTCAGCTCGGATCGGAACACCGCGGACGGGGGACGGCGCGTCACGTTTCCCCAGTTGGGTACTGACGTCCAGAACGGCGGACATCCGTCGATGACGTCATCGGCCAGCAGCGCGTTCCGCATCGCCTCGTGTCCGAAAATCATTGTCTGGTCCGGCAGCAGACAGTTGCCGTAGGAGTGATCCCCATGCTGGTGGGTGTTCACCGCCGTCCGCACGGGAGCTCCGCCGGTCACCTCGGCGACCGCTTCGAGGAAGCGGCGGGTACGCTGCTCGGTCGCGCACGTGTCGACGATCAGGACGCCGTCATCGCCCACCACGGCTCCGGCGTTGTTCAGCCACCAGGTGCCGTCCTGCTGTACCCAGGCGAAGATCCCTTGGCCTACCTCGTGCAGTCTCGCCGCATCGGCTTGCTTCACCACAACCACAACTCCATTCGCACAGTCCGGGCCCCAGTAGATGATCTCCCTTCTCATACGAAGACCGGCTCCAACGCCTGTGCCGAGGGATATATATGCGCCGTCCGGGATGACGTCGAAGATCTCACGAGACCGATTCGTTCTCCATGCGGCAGCGCCGCCCGCTGACAGAGTGCCGCGTCGTCGGCATTGGATTGCTCTGTCATCGATCCTCCAGGACCTGCGAGGTCAACCGACCCAGATGATGTCCACCACACGCACCACGTAGGCCGAGTCAACCGGCACATAGGTGACAAAGCCCCGCCCCTGCCCGAAGTCCGCCCGCCGAACCATCGGGTCGTCGGTGCTCATGGTGGTCAGCGGATCGTACGGATCGTCACACACCACGGCCATGCCCTTGGCCAGGGCGTCCAAGGCTTCCTCGGGGAACCCGCCGAGCTGGGACAGCGCCCGCTCGGACAGGTCAGGTCTCCACGTCACGATGCGCGACGAGCACGCTCGTCGGCCAGGGCATCCTCAAGCTGTGTGTACCGTCCCACGCCGGCTTTGGCGGCCCTGATCGCCTCGTAGTAGCCGGGCTGGTTCGCGGCCACGACCACAAGGTGCCAGCGGCGAAGCAGCAGCCGCAGCGCCGGGTACTGGGCGACGTCATCGCGGGCGGCCTCAACCGCGGCCTGGTACTGGCGGAGGAACTCGCCGCGCTCCCGTTCCGGTAGTCCCCGCAGGATCGCCTTGGGGTCCTCGGGCTCTTCCATGTGAACGGGTTGGGCGCTCATGAGGGCATTGTATGCAGGGCGCTCAGAGCCGCCCGCCCATCCACCGTGATTGGCATCGAGATCTCCCTCGCCGTTGTCTCTGGTGCGCGCCCCTGTCGGTACGACGGACTGGCTCCTCCCATCACCTGGCACGCTGGGACGTCCGGTCGCCGGAAGATGCTCGTGTGGCCGAGGGAGTAGCGGCCCTGCCGCGGTACGGCACAGCGCACGAAGACAGCACCCGACAGAACGGCAGGGACGGTGCCAGAAAGAACGACACAAGACAGCACGTCACGGGACCTATCGGCATAGACCAGGGGATTTTCATCCGCGTACTCCGGGATGTGATGCCGAGATGCCAGAGCGCCCCCTCGGATCCGAGGCGGCTGCCGAAACGTCACGCCACCTGAGCACCTCACGGTCCGAAATTCTCGACGGTGGGAGACACGGCCTGGCGCGCCACGCGGTAGCGGAGGTAGATGACTCTTGAGCTGAAGGTGCGGGTCTCGACGAGTTCGAGATCCACCCGGCGCTCGCGCTGGGGAAAGAATGGCATGCCACCGCCAAGCAGCACCGGGTAGACCCTGGCCCGGTGCTCGTCGATCAGACCCAACGCGGCGGCCTCGGCGGCGAGAGTCGCGCCGCCGATCGCGATGTCGCCCTCCCCCGGCTCGGCTCGCAACCGCTCGACCTCCTCCGCCAGGCCGCCGGACGCCAGACGGGCATTGCCCTGCACCGCCGACAGCGTGGTGGAGAACACCACCTTCGGGAGCGCCTTCCAGATCGCGGCGAATTCGAGCGTTGAGTAGTCGAGCGACGGGTTCTGGTCGGTGGTCTCCCAGTACAGCATGGTCTCGTACAGCCGTCGTCCCAGCAGATGGACGCCGACCCTGCGTACCTCGTCGGTGGCGAGGTTAAAGACCTCCTCGTCGGGTGCCGTCCAGTCGAAGGAGCCGTCCGGCCCGATGACGTAGCCGTCCAGTGACACGGCCATCGAGTAGGTCACGCTGCGCATCAGAGGTCCTCCTCGGTAACTGGTTCGACAGTACGACCGCCGGATTCCGCGGGACTCATCACGGCTCGCGGAATCCCCTCAGTCCTGCTCGGTGCGGGCGCGGCGTACGTGTACGTCTGCGTTGCTGAAGTCATGGCCGGGACAATAGATCGCCCCACCGACAAACCGGCGCGGCAGATGGTCGATGCAGTCGAGCGGCGCGGGGACGGTGCTGGCCGTCCTCTGCTAGCGCCGGCGTAGGCGGGGGTCTCGGTGTCGCGGTTACACGTGCTGCGGTTACCGCCACCGAGGGTCCCGGCATCGGATCAGGGCAGCGCGCGGTTGACCGTGGCGACGTAGCGGTGGAAGGCCTCGGTGCGATTGGCCGGGTTCTCGATCCAGGCGCGGCCCAGCTTCCCCCCGGCGAAGAACCGCTCTCGCTGACCGCGGCTGATCTCCAGTTGGACTCCCATGCCTCTGCGGTTCTTGTTCACGATGTTGCGCGGGCTCACCCCTGCGACCTCGGCGGGCACCGAGGTCGCGACGGTGAACCCCGCCGCACGCAGTTCGGCACTGACCGTACGGACAAGTCTCCTGTCGCGTCCGCCGACGTACGTCGTCGCCTCGGCGCCTGTGGTGGCGTGCCAGGAGACGGTGTAGTCGACCGTTCCTACCAGCTTGACGGCCCTGGGCTCGTCGAAGTGGGTGGCGGTGATGTGGAGCTCCTTGTTGCCGGACGGCTTGAGTCCCTCGAAGGAGTAGAAGGCGTACCTGCTCGCCGCGGCCGCGTCGGCCAACTGTGTGGTGGGCGGCTCGATCGCTCCGCCGTGGATGGCGATGTGCGCCACTCGCGCCCCACGTGGAAAGCGCTGTACGCGACGGTAGTCCTTCCCTTCGTCCTGGTGGGCCGCGAGCTCCCCGAAGTCGGGATATGTATCGGCCGGGGCGGCTTGGGCGCTGTCGCAGGACGTGAAAACGAGTACGTTCGCCGCGACGACGAGTAGCACTTTCTTCATGAGGCAGGCTCCCTCCCCTTCGCCGCCGCCTATGATCGGCGGAATGACCGTCCCCGCTGTACGGGCCAGCGCCCGCGTTCTGCTGGTCGACCGCGACGACCGGCTTCTGCTGTTCCGTTTCCGCGCCTCCGACGATCTGTCCGCCTCCCACGTCTGGGCCACGCCCGGTGGTGGTGTCGACGACGGAGAGACCCTTTCCCAGGCGGCGGTGCGCGAACTGTTCGAGGAGACCGGTCACATCCTGGCTCCGCAGCGGCTGGGTCCGGTGGTGGCCGTCTCCTCCGGTCCTGCCCAATTCGGCGAGCTCACCCTGGACGCTGTCGATTCGTTCTTCTTCACCCGTGTCGACCGTCTCACGCCGGCCCCTTCCACTCAGGAGGCCCACGAACGCGAGGCGATCGCCGCACACCGCTGGTGGACCGTCCACGAGCTTCAGACCACCTCCGACCTCGTCTTCCCCGTCGGCATCGGCGCGCTTCTGCCCCGGCTGCTCGCCGGAGACCTTCCCGCGGAACCGGTGATCCTGCCCTGGCGCCCGGCCTCCTCCCAGTAAGCCCTCCGGGACCCTGTGGGATTGCGCCGGTTCTGATCTTCAGGCCACTATGACCAGGCCGGGAACGCGGAATGGGAGCGCGGAAAGTGCGTCGTGAGGAACTGCCGGAGAACATCGGCGAGTACCGTCCCCAGTCGCATCTCGCGACCGGCGGCATGGGCCGGGTCTTCCTCGCCCTCGATCCCGAGGGGCGGACCGTCGCGGTCAAGCAGCTCCATCCCGGCATCGCCCATGAGAGCGGCATGCGGGAACGGCTCAGGCGCGAGGTCGAGGTGATGCGGAAGATCCGCAGTGCCCGGGTCGCCGAACTGGTCGACGCCGATCTGGAGGCCGACCCGCCGTACATCGTCACCCGCTACGTGCAGGGCCGTACGCTCCGCGACCACGTCGAGGCGGAGGGCCCGCTCGGCGGGGACGCCCTGCTGCGGATGGCGTACGGCATCGCCGAGGCCCTGGTGGCGATCCACGGCGCCGGTCACGTCCATCGCGACCTCAAGCCGTCCAACGTCATGGTGGTCGGCGGTGAACCGGTGGTCATCGACTTCGGGATCGCCCAGGAACAGGACGCGACCCGGCTCACCCACGACGGCGGAGCGATCGGCACGGTCGGCTACGTCCCACCCGAGGTGCTGGAGGGGGCGGTGGCCGGCCCGCCCGCCGACGTCTTCGCCTGGGGGGCGACGGTCGCGTACGCGGCGACCGGAAGGCCGGCCTTCGGCACCGGTGGCATGCAGGCGGTCGCGCTCCGCGCCTACCGGGGTGCGGCGGATCTGGACGGCGTCCCCGGCGAGCTCCGCCCGCTCCTGACCGCGGCGCTCGCACCACGGGCGGAGGTCCGCCCCGACGCCGGCACCCTGATGCGTGCCCTGGCGGGCCGGCCCGCCGACTTCGCGATGGACCCGGCCGCCGTCCGGCCCGTCCCGGCACCCGGGTACGGCACCGCAGCCGGACCCGGCATCGCCGGACCCGACACCGAGCCGGTACGCCCCGGGAGGAGACGGGCGCTGGCCATCGGCGCGAGCGTGGCGGCCGTGGCCGTACTCGTCACCGGAGCACTGCTCGTCCGGCAACTCGGCGAGAAGAGCGATCCACCGCGGCCCTCGCCTTCGCCCGTGGCCGCTCCGTCCCGGCCGTCCTATCAGGAGACCATCGACAACGGGCAGGCGGGAGAGCGGCTGATGGATTTCCTGGCGGCCAACGTGGGCAAGAAGGTCCTCATCTTCGCTCCGCTCGATGCGGAGATCACCCCTTACGCCGGCGACGGCGAGGACTTCGACTCGTTCGGTGAGAACGACAAGGCGCTGTTCACCTTCTGGCCGCGATGCCGCGAAAAGCTGAACCCGGGTGAGCAGCCGACCTCCGCGAAATGCGTGGGCGTCCAGGTCACCATCCTGGGAGAGCAGCCGGCGCCGGTGGGCCTGCTGTATACCAACGGGTTCTATCGGGTCCAGGGAAATTTCGAGGTGTCGATGGTCGGGACCAACCAGGGCATCCACGCCTTCACCCTCAAGCCCACCGAGGCGGCCTGACGCACTACGTACCGGAGGAGACGAGTGATCAAGGGAAACCCGCAGCGGTTCAGGACCGGACGGGCATGGCGCTACTGGCCGGTGGCCGTTTCCGGCATTGCTTTGACTCTCGTAGCCGGAGCCCATCCGGTTGACGGCGACGACCTGGAGAAAGACAGATCAGTCATCGAGCCGACCGGTGGTGGCGGGGCGTCGAACATGACCGTCATCGAAAAAGACCAGGTCATCGATGCCGACACGTTCGATCAGACGGACAGTCCAGCGTGGCCGCTGGTCGAGAGGCTTCGAAGCACACCCCCTCAGAACGGCAGGTGAAGCCGCGGCAGCTGAGGCCACACGAAAACCGATCGCCTGAACGCGACGCCGGTGAAATACTCCACCAGCGTGACAGCAGACTCCGCCGCGATCCTGACCGTCGGTGACCGCGACCCCGAGTTGAGCGAGAAACTTGACGAGGCGCTGACCGCGTTCAACGAAGCCGCCACCGGTACGGCCCACGGCGACTCTTTCTCCGTCAAGGTCACCGACGAGGACGGTGAGCTGGTCGGCGGATTGACCGCCTGGACCTGGGGCGGACTCTGCGGCATTTCGCTGCTCTGGATCCGCGAGGACAGCCGCGGGCACGGATGGGGCAGCAAGATCCTCCAAGCCGCCGAGGCGGAAGCCGTACGACGAGGTTGTGACCGAATCGCCGTCTCGTCCTTCACCTTTCAGGCCCCCGGCTTCTACCAGCGGCACGGTTACGTTGAAACCGGCCGGATGCTCGGCATTCCCGGCGGCCACGAAGACGTGCACCTGTTCAAACGACTGGCCGTTTGAAGCCTCCGGCGGGGCGTTCCGACTTCGGGATGGCGCCCATCAGCGAGGGTCCGACGTTCACCGGCCGACCACCGCCTTGGGCAGCGGTCAGCCGGTGAGCGCGTCGCCGGCCGTCTCAGCGATGCAGGGAGGCGAAGAGCGCCACCCATTGGTCGGGATGGACGAACGCCACCACCTCGTCACGAGCGACGCCCGCCCGGTCGAATGCCGCGTCCACGCCGTCGTACCGCCGACTGAGCGAGGCGTACAGCGAGCCGCCGACGCCGGAGAACCCCAGCTGGACCAGGTCCTGCCAGGCGCCGCCATCGGCGACCAGTGGCTCGGGACGGCGCTCGATCCGCAGGATCGCCGAGTCGACGGAAGGGATGGGCCTGAAGCTCTCCCTGCCGATCCTGCCGAGCAACTCCCAGTGGAACCACGGCCAGCTCTTCACCGTCACCAGGCTCCACCTGCCGAAGTCGCCGCTGCGCTTGCGGGCGTACTCCAACTGGGTGACCAGTGTGGCGGACGTCAGCCACGGCGCCCCCAGGCACCAGTCCACGATCTGCGAGGTGATCGAGTACGGGATGTTGCCCACCACCGCGAACGGTGTGCTCGGCGGTCGCATCCTGGTGAAGTCACCCTTGACGATCTTCAGTTTGGTCTCGGCCGTCTTGGCCGTCGTGGCCCTGAGTTTGGCCACCAGAAGAGGGTCGATCTCATAGCCCACGACCTCGGCGCCCGCCTGGACCAGCGCCATCGTGAGCATTCCCTCACCGGCGCCCGGCTCGAGCACGAGACCACTCGGTCGTGCCGCTTTGACCAGCGTCTCTACGGCGTGCCGGTCCACCAGGAAGTTCTGCGAAAGCTCACGCCGCGCCCGATCTCTGGGCGTGCGACCCCCGTCGTTGTTCCTGACCTTCTTCTGAGTGTGCGAATAGTTTCCGTGCGCGAAGTTCTGCGCCACAGCAAAAGCCCCTTCGGGTCCTCGAGATGGATGGAATCTCGATGGGCCCTGGGCTCGCGTCCTGCGAAGCTAGCGAGCCAGAGCCCGGCTGCTGCGCAGACGAATGAAGTACATACAGTGCATGTGGTCAGGCTATGGATGATCAGCCGAGGTCGCGACCCATTTTCCCGCCGAGATCACGGAAGGCCACGACCGCACCGCATACGCGCTGCCGGAGGCCTCGGCGTCTGATGTCCTCATCTCAGGATGGGTGTCGCCGAACCGCAGGTCCTCAACGGTTCCCGTGATCCCAGGGGTATGGATCAATCTAAGCTGGCCTCATGGCACGCCGCAGACTGCAGTCGATCACAGTCGAGGGATACACCTCGATTCGCTCGGCCTGCGTCGAGTTGCGTGATCTCAACGTTCTGGTCGGCGCCAACGGTGCGGGCAAGAGCAACTTCATCTCCGCCCTCGCCATGCTCGGCCGTATCGTCGACGGAGAACTCAACCTTTTCGTGGGCCAGGCCGGCGGCGCCTCCGCTCTGCTCCACAACGGCTCCAAAGGTGACGCACGGATAGCCTTGCGGCTGGACTTCACGCCGAACGAGTACGAGGCGACGCTCATCCCCGCCGCCAGGGACGAGCTGATCTTCGGCGAGGAGGTCATCCGGTTCCACGGCGAAGGCCATGCCAGATCGTTCGACGCCTCGCTGGGGCGGGGACACCGGGAGACCCGCCTGCTGGATGAAATCGGCCAACGCAGCTGGTCATCCGTCGCCGGACACGTGGTGGACATGCTGCGCGGTTGCCGGGTCTTCCACTTCCATGACACCAGCTCGAACGCCCCCGTCAAGCAGACGGGATATACCTCCGACAACATCGCGCTCCACCCAGATGCCGGGAACCTGGCCGCCGTCCTGCTCCGTCTGCAGCAGACCGACATCTCCTCCTACCGGCGGATCGTGCGCACCATCCAGCAGGTCGCCCCGTTCTTCCGGGACTTTGTGCTCGTCGAGGAGAGTGGCCGGTTGCGGCTGCGCTGGCGGCAGGAAGGCTCCGACGTGGTCTTCCCCGCCGACGCGCTGTCGGACGGGACTCTGCGGTTCATCTGCTTGACCACCTTGCTGAGCCTTCCCGACCTGCCCAACCTCGTCGTGCTGGACGAGCCGGAACTCGGCCTGCATCCGTATGCCATCGTGCAGCTGGCCGACATGCTGCGTGCCGCCAGCCGGGACAGCCAGGTTCTCATCGCCACCCAGTCGGTGACGCTGATGAACCAGTTCGAACTCGACGATCTCATCATCGTCGAACGTGCCGACGGAGAATCGGTCTTCGACCGTCCGGATGCGGAGCAGCTACGGGACTGGCTGGCGGACTACTCGCTGGGCGAACTGTGGGAGAAGAACCTGCTCGGCGGCAGACCACAGGCCGAGTCCCGGTGATCGGAATGCGCCGACTACACAACTTGTGTGAGGGCCAGACCGAGGAAACGGTCGTCAGGGAGATCATCGAGCCCTACTTCGAGAGCACCGACGTCTTCGTTACAAGATCTATCTTCACCACTAAGCGTCCCGCAGGCGGCACATACTTCAAGGGAGGACTGTCCAACTGGGGAAAGCTCGCTTCAGAGATCCGTCTTCTCCTACGCGACTCCTCCATCACTGTGCTGACAACGCTGCTGGACTACTACGGGCTTCCTGCCGATGTCCCGGGAATGGCGACCCGTCCGTCCAGCTCGCCGTATGATCGGGTGGCTTATGTCGAACGTGCAATGGCCGAAGCCATCGACGATCCTCGCTTTCTTCCCCACCTTGTCCTCCACGAGATCGAGGCATGGGTACTCCTCGGCCACGAAGCCCTCGGCGAGCTCACCGGCGATGCCGTGTTGGCCTACGCCGCCCAAGCGATCGTGACTGAAGCTCTGGGTGCCGAACTCGTCAACGACGGGGCCGAAACCTCCCCCTCCAAACGGCTCCTGCGCCTCTACCCGCGTTACCGCAAGACCTCTGACGGACCACTCGTCATAGCCGAGGTCGGCATCGAGGCCATCAGAAAATCCTGCCCTCATGCCGACGCTTGGTTCACAGCGGTCAGCACCATTCTCACGAAACAACTGTGACCGTTCCAGATGCCCGCGTCGATGTGCTCATGATGCGCCACATTAATGGGTGACCAGGCCGGAACCTTACGATGTGCCACGGCGGGCGATCAGGTGCGTGAGTGAGATCTGCACCGATTTGGTGGCAGAGGCCCATGGTTCGGCCTTGAGATGGGTGAGGTCGGGGCTGCCCCGGTCGGCCGAAGACCCGCGGCCGGGCCGGCAGGCTCAGGCCGCGGGTGCGGTTCCGGGCGGAGCACGGCGAGCCGCCGCCGGGTCAGGCGATGCTGCCGGACCAGTGGTTCGCCGCCGACTTGTAGACGCCGTAGGTCTCGCCGTCGAAGTACGGCGAGACGCTGGTGTCGATCCGGTCGTTGCCGTCGGTGTCGGAGACGCCGCTGGTCACACCGTTGAGGTAGCCGAGCCGGCGGGCGCTCTTGTAGTTGAGGAGCCACGCCGAGCCCGAGGAGCCCTCACCGGTGAAGGTGCACTTGATCCCGACGAGCTCCTCGGCCTTCACCTTGGGCGCCTTGGCGCCGAAGGTCTTGCCGTAGCACCACTTGACCGTCTGGCCGGAGTAGGCGTAGTTGCCGTCCGGGTGCGACCCGCTCGGGTAGCCGAACACGAAGACCTTCTTGCCGAGCTTCTGGTTGTAGGCCAGGCCCTGGCCGCCGACGTTGTCGCCCAGACGGCCGGCGTCGGTGAACTTGACGATGTAGTACTTCCCGTGCTTGATCTTGCGGATGTACGGGGCGTACTTGTTGTACGTCGCCCTGTTGACCTGCTTCCAGTCCCATTCGGCCTTGTTCAGCCAGTTCCCGGAGCCGGCCTTGAGGCCGTTGTAGACGGTGACGAACGCGTAGTCGCGGTCGCCGTCCTCGTAGACGTCGAAGTCGTAGTGGGTGAAGGCCTGCTTGCCGACGTAGATGCCCCACGGCGCCTTGCCCTGGTAGTAGCCGGGGATGAACACCCAGCGAGACAGGGTCGCCTTGTTGCTCTCGGTGTCGTACACGCAGTGGCCGGCCGTGGCGACCAGGTTGCGGTACTTCGACTGGACCGAGGTGGCCGAGCACCAGTGCGGCCTGCCGTCGGCGCCGCGGAAGAACACCTTGCCCGTGGTCCTGGGCAGGTTGACGTTCTTCGACGTGCCGCCGGACTTCTTCTCGTCGCCGATGGCCGGCACGGTGCCGGGCCTGCTGTCGGCGGACGGCCCGCCCTTGGACACGTGCTTGGCGACGACCAGCGTCTCGTACGGCGTGGCGTTGATGAGGTTGGCCGCCTTCTCGTTCAGCCAGTAGGCGATGACGTTCTTGGCGGCGATCCCGCTGGCGGCCAGCGGGTCGGAGGCGACGTCGCCACGGGCCTGGGCGGGGGTGGCGGCGAGTATCCCGCCGACGAGGCCGACGGCGGCTAAGCCGCCGGCCGGGATGGCCAGACGCTTGACTCGGGACTGCATGGGAGCTCCTTCAACGGAGAGAGGGTGTGCGCGGTGAAGATAAGCCGCCACGGTTGCAGCACACTTACAAGCCACCGACCCGCGCCCATGCACAAGGGCAGGGCTGGTGGCGGTTTGCCGGGCTTGTTATCGTCGGCCATGCCGGGCTGCGGGAACGCTCGGCGCGAAACGCCGGAGGCGGGACGCCCGGCGACGGCAGGACGGCGGGAAAACGTGGGCTTGATGGACCGCATCCGCGGTGAGTTCATCGACATCGTCGAGTGGACGGACGACAGCAGGGACACCATCGTCTGGCGCTTCCCGCGATATGAGAACGAAATCAAGATGGGCGCCCGGCTGGTGGTCCGGGAATCTCAGACGGCCGTCTTCGTCAACGAGGGCCGCATAGCCGATGTCTTCGTCCCGGGGACGTACGTCCTCGAGACGCAGAATCTGCCGATCCTTTCGACGTTGAAGGGCTGGAAGTACGGCTTCCACTCGCCGTTCAAGGCCGAGGTCTATTTCGTCAACACCCGCCAGTTCACCGACCTGAAATGGGGCACCCAGCACCCGATCACCCTCCGGGACCCGGAGTTCGGCATGGTGCGGCTGCGGGCGTTCGGCGGGTTCGCCGTGCAGATCGTCGATCCCGCCGGGCTGCTGCGCGAGCTGGCGGGGACCGACCCGCGGTTCCGGACCGAGGAGGTGCGGGAGTACCTGCGGCAGATGATCGTGGGCCGGCTGGCGAACGCGCTGGCCACGGCGAACATCCCCGTGCTCGACCTGGCGACCCATCAGGACGCGCTGGGCACCCGGCTGGCGGGCGTCCTCACCCACGAACTGGCCCCGGTCGGCGTCTCGGTGCCCACGTTCATCATCGAGAACATCTCCCTGCCGCCGGAGGTCGAGGCGGCGATCGACACGCGTGCCCGGATGGCGATCGCCGGCGATCTCGACCAGTACACCCGGTTCCAGACCGCGAACGCGATCGGCGACGCCGCCCGCAACCCCGGCGGCGCGGGCGAGGGAATCGGCCTGGGCATGGGAATGGCCATCGGCCAGCAGTTGGTCGGCCGGCAGTTGGCGGACGGACTCGCCCCGCAGCCCCGACCGGCGCACGCCGCCCCGGCCTCCCCTGCCGCCCCGGTCGGCGGGCCGCCGCCGCTCCCGGCGCAGCAGCAGACGCAGTGGTACGTCGCCGTCAACGGCACGCAGCATGGGCCGTACGAGCCCTCGGCGCTGCCGGGTCTCGTGGGCACGGGCGTGCTGACCCGCGCGAGCCTGGTCTGGCGGGCGGGCATGTCCGCCTGGCTCCCGGCCGACCAGGTCCCCGAACTGACCCAGGCGCTGGCCAGCGTCCCGCCGCCGCTGCCCCCGCAGGCGTAGGAAACGCCACCCCGGCGTGACGAGCGCCGCGCATCTCTTCCCCCGGCAGTTCCCCGGGTTCCCCCGCAATCTCCCCCAATTCCCCCTGTGCACCTCCGGAGTATCGACCGTGTCCGATCCGAACATCGCCGGCGCGGCGCCCGCCCGCTCCTATCCCTGCCAGGCGTGCGGCGCCACCCTTGAGTACGCCCCCGGCACGCGGATGATGCGCTGTCCGTACTGTCGGCACGAGCAGCCGATCGCCCACGCCGGGCGGGAGGTGCGGGAGCACGACTACGCCGAGCTGGCCCAGTTGCCGATCAAGCCGCGCCGGCTGGCCGGCACGCTGCACGTGTTCGTCTGTCCGGGCTGCCACGCACGCACCGAGAGCGACACACTGTCCGAGAAGTGCCAGTTCTGCGGCACGCCGCTGGTCGCCGAGGCGGGCGCCACCGAGCGGATCGTGCCCGAGGCGATGGTGCCGTTCGGCATCGACCGGAACGGCGCCCGTGACGCGCTGCGCAGGTGGACGTCCTCCCGATGGTTCGCCCCCTCAAGCCTGAAGAAGGTGACCGAGGCGGAGACCTTCAAGGGGAGCTACCTGCCGTACTGGACCTACGACGCCGACACGGTCTCCGACTACACGGGCCAGCGGGGCGACTACTACTGGGAGACCGAGACCTACACGGTCACCGAGAACGGCCAGACCCGGACCGAGACCCGCCAGGTGCGCAAGACCCGCTGGCGGCACGCCTCCGGAACGGTCTCGCGGTTCTTCGACGACGTGCTCGTCGCCGGGACCAGCCGGGTGGCCGCCAGGCAGCTGGACAAGCTCACCCCATGGCCGCTGGAACGGGTGATCCCGTACCAGGAGGAGTATCTGGCGGGTTTCCAGACCGTGCGTTACGACATCGAGCCGGAGAGCGGTCTCGAGCTGGCCAAGCAGAAGATGGCCGAGGTCATCGAGGACGACTGCCGCCATGACATCGGCGGGGACGAGCAGCGGGTCAGCTGGGTCGACACCCGGTATTTCGATCTCACCTTCAAGCTGGTGCTGCTCCCGGTGTGGTTCCTCACCTACCTGCACGGCGGCAAGACGTTGCAGGTGATGGTGAACGCGCACACCGGCGAGGTGATCGGGCAGCGACCGTACAGCGCCATAAAGATCACCGCTGCCGTGCTCGCGGCCCTGGCCGTCATCGCGATCATCGCCGTCATCATCCTCAAGGCCCAGTCCGGCGGGTGACTGCCACGTTTCAGGTCCCGCCACCTGCGACGTTCCGGACCGCGGTCTGGCGGTCGAAGACGATCTCGCCGCCGAGTACGGTGAGGTCGATCGGCAGGGTGGGGATGTCATGGGGGTCGATCGCGCGCAGGTCACCACCGAGGACGCACAGGTCGGCGACCTTCCCCACCTCGATGCTGCCCTTCCAGGACTCCGCGAAGTCCTGGCGGGCGGCGTTGATCGTGTAGGCGCGGATGGCGGTGGCCAGGTCGACGCACTGCTCGGGGCCGCTGGGCCGGCCGGTGGCCCGTGACTCGCGCAGCAGCATCGCGGCGACGCCCTGCCGCCAGTTGGGCTCGGTGATGGGGGCGTCGGAGCTGGCGCAGACCGCGAGCCCGGCCTCGGCTGCGGAGCGGACCGGCCACTGGTAGTCCGAGCGTTCCTTGCCGACGACCTCGTCCATCAGGTCGGCGATGGTCCACTTGATGGCCGGTTGCATGTTCACCGAATACCCGTGCTCGGCCAGCTTGGCGAGGGTCTCCTCGGAGGTGAAGTCCGCGTGGATCAGGTAATGCCGGGCGTCCGGCCGGGGGTGCGCCCTGTTCGCGGTGATGAAGGCGTCGGTGACCGCGTCGATCGTCCGGTCTCCGGTGGCGTGCACGCCGACCTGGTAGCCGGCGGCGTGCGCGATGCGGACCATCTCGGTCAGCTCGGCCTGCTGCAGCGCCGCGTCGGCGCCGTGCACGCACAGGGAACCGTGGCCGCCGGCCGCGCCGTACGCCTCGTGCATCCAGGCGGTCTCGTTGGGCGGCACACCGTCCGCGAAGATTTTGACGCCGATCACCGCGAGCAGCTCCGGGTCGACCTCGGACGGGATGGCGGCGAGGTCGCGCAGTCCTGCGGTCACGTCGGCCGCCGAGCCGCCCATGGGGGCGGGCAGCAGCAGCACGCGGACCCGGGCGTCCAGTTCTCCGGCCCGGGCCAGCTCGACGTACGCCTCCAGGGACTCGGTGCTGAGCCCGCCGCCGAGAATCTCGACGCCGCCGGGGCCGAGGCCCGGCTCGGTGTAGCTGGTGATGCCCTCGGCGTGCAGCGCCGCCACCGCCGACCGGATGGCCTGCTTGCGCAGTTCCACGGTCGCGGGCGGGAGATGCCGCTGCACCAGGGACATCGCACCCTCCCGGAGCAGGCCGGTGGGCTCTCCGGCCGCGTCGACGTCGATGACGCCGCCGGGAGGAGGTGAGGTGTCGCGGGTGATGCCGGCGATCTCCAGCGCCTTGGAGTTGACCCAGAGCATGTGTCCGGAGAAGTCGGTCAGACCGACCGGGTGATCTGGTGAGACGGCGTCCAGGTCGCGGCGGTGCGGGCGGCGGCCGGAGTCGTCGAGGCATTCGGCCAGGTAGCCGAGGTCCCAGCCGAGGCCGGTGATCCATTCACCGGCGGGGGTGGTGGCGGCGGCCTGCCGTACCGACTCGGCGATGTCCGCGATCGAGCGCACCGCGGGGTGGCCCACGGCGAGCGCGAACGGCGGCCGGGTCAGGCCCCACGCGGCCGCGTGCAGGTGCGAGTCGTTGATGCCGGGCAGGAGGGTGCGGCCCGCGAGATCGATGACCCGCGTGTGCGGCCCGGCCAGCGCCTCGATCTCGGCGGTCTCCCCGACCGCGAGGATGCGCCCCTCGCGTACGGCCACCGCCTGCGCGACGGAGAATTCCGCGTCGACGGTCAGGACGTCGCCGTTGACGAAAAGCAGATCCGCGGGGCCGGTCATCGCCGTGAGTCTCCAGGTGTTCGGCGGGAAAGGTGCTGGTCCGGAGACGACTGTATGGGCCCAAACGACTCCGGTCAACGCCTCAGGACGTCACCGTGATTCGGCGGCATCGGTCGCCGGCATCGGTCGGCGGCTCAACACGCGCCGTACGCGGGGACCGTGCCTGCGCCACCATGCCCGCGCCCAGAGCACCTGGATCACGACGACGGCCAGGACCACGGCGACGGCGTCCAGCACGGCGAGCGGGTCAGAGGGGGAGAGAAGTCCGGCCACCGCCCGGGAGAGCAGGGCCAGCGTCACCGGCAACGTCACCGTGAAGGCCACCCCCAGGCAGATCGCCGTACCCACCACCAGCAGCACGGTGTAGACCCGAAGATTGCGGCGCTCCCGGCTCGGCAGCCCGGCGAGCGGGTCGCGGGAGGGACGGCCGAGCATCCGCAGCGCCAGGTGCCGGAAGTACGCGGAGGCGTCGCCGTACATGTTGCGGCAACCCATCAGGTCCTGGAGCAGGAAGTAGACATCGGTCCGCATGAACACCAGGAACTGGGTGGCGAGCATGGTGAGCGAGGTCAGCACGATGAGCGACAGCGCCGGGTGAGGCCCCACGACGGCGGTCAGGATGAGCGCCGCCGAGCAGGCCGCCGCGTCCGTCGCCATGCCGGCGAGATAGACCGTCAGGCGGATCCGCCGCTCCGCCAGCCACACACCGGACACCTCGGTCTGGACGGCCAGAAACTGCAGCCGGGTGCCGAGCCGGATCCTGCCCGGCACGCCGACGGCCCTGGCGGTCGTCAGGTGGGCCAACTCGTGCAGGAAGATCAGCGTCCAGCCGACGGCGACCTGCGAGACGAGGACGAGCGTGCCGTGCTCGCTCCACAGCAGATCGCGCCAGCCCGGCACGTTCTCCGGCCGCAGCGCGGCCACCGCGATCCCGGCCACGATCCCGGCCGCGATCACGAGGCCGACGGCCAGGTGGAGCAGCGGGTTCAGCGTCCACCGCACATGCCGGGCGCGCAGCCGGGAGAAGGACGGGACCCGCGCCGGACCGCCGGGCACGGGTCGCCCTCCGGCGGTGTCCACCATGCCGAGCTCGCCGAGTGTCCGCACGAAGTCGTGGATGTCGAACTCGGCGCCGGTCTCGGCGTGCAGTCGCCGTTCGGCCTCCTCGACCGTGGCCCCCTCCAGGAGCAGCCGGATGGCCCGCATGCCCTCGTACGGCACGGCGACGAACTCGTCTCCGTCCACCCGGCCGACGATCCACTCCTGTCCGTCCTGCCGGAAGCCCAGCTCGCGCAGGCGCACGGTCGTTCCAACGGACACCGGGGTCCCGGCCGACGCCCGCCCGGGGTCATGGCTCACATCGGCCTCCAGATGTGCCCACTGTCCCCCCCTGCGCTCAGGGGCGGAAGGTCCCGGTGTGGTGGGAGTGGTCGGGCAGAAGCTCTCGCATTCGACGGGAGACCGACGGCGGCGGCAGCGGGACGACCTCCCGGTCGAAGTAGGGCAACAGGTCCTCTCCCCGGTCGTACAGTTCCCGCATCGCGTCGAGGCAGGGAACGATCACGTCGGGATCGGTGACCCGCCGGCCGCCGACGTGGCCGCCGCTGTCGTCGTAGAGCACCTCATACAGGAGCGACGGGCCGAACACGACGAGTTCCGGCAGCGGTGCGATGTGCTCGAACTCCCGTACGGCCGCCGCGGCGAGCACCCGGGGACGTTCGCCCGCGGCCGCGCGGACCGCCAGGGCGTGCATCTCCCACTGCAGGTACGGCGTGAGCGGCCGCTCCACGATCCGGACCCGGCAGAAATCAGGCCGGATGCGGTAGAACTCGGTCAGAGTCGGCCCCATCTCCTGGAGCAGGGCGAGCGAGTCCTCCCATTGCCCGGCCATCATCGCGCGCCAGCTCGCCACATCCGGCTCGTAGAAATCCTGGGCTCGCTCGAGTTTCCACACCGTGGCGGTGGCGCGCTCCAAGTCGTCGGCGAACTCGGCCTGATAGGCGTCGACCGGCAGGATCCGCCCCTCGGCATCCCGCACCCTTTCGAAGACGTTCAGAGAAAACTCCATTGCTCCCTCCACGCATTAGTTCCTCTGGTCCCGAGGCGCGGGTCCCGGCTTCGGCTCGCGGTGCACCGGAGTGCGAGACACCGGAAAGCAGGACACCGGAGAGCGCGGCATGGATACGTGTTCCGCCTGCGCGTACCGCCCCTCGCCTGCGGCGTGCGGGCCTGCCGAGCGGGTCGCGCCCGCACGCCGCCGCTCCTCGCAGTCGAGTCAGTTGCCGGTGCTGTTGCTGTCCGTCGTCGTCTCGATCTTGTCGAGCCGACGAATTATGATCTTCATCTTCGCGGGCGGGGTCGCCGTTTCCACCTGCTCGACCCTGCGCTCGTGCTGACTCATCCGGTTCCTTCCGTGCAGGGGAGGGACAAGGATGTTCTCGCGAGAACACCTCCATGCTTGGCTGGTTTACCGCACCAGTCAAGATCTATAGCGAATAGTCATGGGAGATCGAGTTCGGTGCGGCTCCCGCAGATCGGACAGTCGGGGCGGGGCGGGTGCCGGACCCACACATGATGGTCGGGGGCGACCAGGTTGACTCCCTGGATGGTGCCGACCGGCGGCAGGGGAACCCCGGTGAGCAATCCGAGCACCGCATGCGCGACGAGCTGGCCGGAAAGACCGGCCGACGTCGCGATCGCCCCCGGCCCGCCGAGGTCCACCGGGGTCCTGGGACGGCGTCTGGCCTCCTCCCCCGCGCTCAGGCACTCGTAGCACGTGCCCACACCCGGGGCGAACATGCCCACCGTGACCAGAGGACCGTTGTACCCTCCGCCCGCCCATGGAATGCCGGCCGCGGCGCATGCCCGGTTCGCCCAGACCCTGATGCGGTGCCCATCCGGCCGGTCGGCGCACAGCGCGAGCGCGTCACAGCCCGTGATCAGATCGCCGAGGTCTTCGCGGCTGGAGATCCGCAGCCGCTCACCGGTGACGGTGATGTCGGAGTTGACGGTCCGGAGCCGGGCGACGGCCGCGTCCGCCTTGGGACGTCCCACGTCGTCCTCGCAGTAGAGGATCTGCCGGTTGAGGTTGGAGAGCTCGACCAGATCCGGGTCCACGCAGTGGATGGCGCCGACGCCGGCGGCCGCCAGCGCCCACGCCGCGTGGCTGCCCGTGCCGCCCAGCCCCAGCACCACGACCCGCGCCGTTTTCAGCCGGAGCTGCGCCTCCCAGCCGTGGCCCCGGGGCGCGAGGTCGACGGCGCGGAAGAACGCGTGGTTCCTGCTGTAGCGGTCGAGCTCCCGCTCCTCCAGCTCGCCCGGCGGCATCGCGGCCACGTCCTCCACGTACCCCGACGCGACCAGTTGCTCGACGATCGAGGCGGCGTCGGGCACCTTCGGGTGGGCGTCGCTCAGCCTCTCGGCGATCTGCCCGGGAGATCGGGTGCCGTCCATCAGTGACAGAGCCGTCCACACCCAGCCGTACGGATCCTCGATCTCGGCCGCGATCCCGTAGACCTCGCCTCCGATGCGGATGGTCCCGTCGTCGTATCGGTGGGGCCGGTGCTCGAGCTTCACCCGGGGAAGACGCACCAATTGATCATGATTTGTCATGACTGAACAAGTCAAGACCGGATTGAAAGGACGGGCCGCCGTCGGACACGTCAGGACTCGTCGCGTGACGCCGCGATGATGGTGACGAGTCCCAGCACTGTCCCAGCACTGTCCCAGCACTGTCCCAGCACGGAGACGCCCGGTTTGCGATGCGTGCTGCGCGCCCCGGTCGGCGAACTGCTCCAGCCGACCCTCGCGGACCTGGGAGAACTGGTCGCCGAGTCCGGTCGAGCCGGGATGGGTGTGGACCTGCGTGAGGAGCTCACCCGGGGCCGGGTCTTGTCGATTTCCTTGCCAAGGGCCGGGTACGGACGACCGAAATATCACCCTCTGTAGTTATATCAATGCGCTACGGTGATCACGGATTGTCCGGATTCGACAGAGTTTGAACGTCCGCCGAAGTCATTGACCGGCACGGGTCCGGATTGCGAACGTCCACCCGTACCACCCATGCGCTTCCTGCCGACCGCGCCGCCGTCGCGCCACCGCACCCGGCCGCACCGGCCGCGCTCGCGCAGGTCTCGCGTCGATGTCCCGCCGGCCCCCCGACGGTCACGGCGGTCCCCCCGCATCGTCCGAACAAGCGAGGATGAACATGAGAGGTTCCCCCCGAAGACTCGGCAGACTCGGCAGGTTCGCTCCGGTCGGTGTCGCCGCGGCGCTGGCCCTGCCCCTGGCCGCCTCGATGACGGTCGGGCTTCCGGCCTCGGCGAGCGCACTGCCCGCCACGTCACAGGCGGTCGCGGCGAATGCCGTACCGGACATTTCGCTCGACAACGTCAAGGGGCATCTGCAGCAACTCCAGTCGATCGCGAACGCCAACGGCGGCAACCGCGCCCACGGCCGCTCCGGATTCAGGGCGTCGGTCGACTACGTCAAGGCGAAGCTCGACGCGGCCGGCTTCACCACCACGGTGCAGTCGTTCAGCTACAACGGCGCCACGGGATACAACGTGATCGCCGACTGGCCCGGCGGCGACCCCAATGACGTGCTCATGCTCGGCGCGCACCTGGACAGCGTGACGGCAGGCCCCGGCATCAACGACAACGGCTCCGGATCGGCCGGCATCCTCGAGGTGGCGTTGGAGGTGGCCCGCAGCGGCTTCACTCCGGGCAAGCATCTGCGGTTCGGCTGGTGGGGCGCCGAGGAGCTCGGCCTGCGCGGGTCGAACTACTACGTGACCAACCTGCCCAGCACCGAGCGGTCGAAGATCAAGGCGTACTACAACTTCGACATGATCGGCTCACCCAACCCGGGCTACTTCATCTACGACGGCGACGACTCCGACCGCACCGGTTCCGGCCCCGGCCCGGCGGGCTCCGACTACCTGGAGCGGGTGCTCCAGGACTACTTCGCCTCGATCAACGTGCCCACCCGCGGCACGGACTTCGACGGCCGCAGCGACTACGGACCGTTCATCCGGTACGGCATCGCCGCCGGCGGCACCTTCACCGGCGCCGAGGGCCGCAAGACCAGCGCCGAGGCGCAGATGTGGGGCGGCACGGCCGGCCAGGCGTACGACCGGTGCTACCACAGCTCCTGCGACACGATGTCGAACATCAATGACACCGCACTGAACCGCAACGCCGACGCCATCGCCTACGCGGTGTGGACGGTGGCCGGTTCCGGCCGGCAGACCGACGACTTCTCGATGGCGGTGTCGCCTGCCACGGGCTCGACCGACCCCGGCAGCTCGCTGACCACGACCGTGTCGACCACGGTGACCAGGGGCAGCGCCCAGACGGTCGCGCTGTCGGCCAGCGGCCTGCCCGGCGGAGCCACCGCCACGTTCACCCCCGCCTCGGTCACCGCCGGCGGTTCCGCCACCATGACGATCGGCACCACAGCCGCCACCCCCGCCGGCACCTACCAGGTCACCATCACCGGCAGGGGCACCGACGCCACCCGGACGACGACCTTCGCCCTGACCGTCACCGGCGCCGGCGGCGGCGCCTGCCAGGGATACGC